>CAWDOQ010000001.1:0-28275 GCA_963804085.1 Chlamydiia bacterium
GGGTTTGTCGCCTGCTTTAATGCGGCATAGTGTGGCGTCGAGGGAGCCAATCTTCCGCTGAATGATCGCGAGGCGTGCGTCGATCTCTTCTTGTGCTTTTTCCGGTGAGCTTCCGCATATAAAGCTTGCTACAGAGCTGCGATATGTTGAGAGACAGTAGCGTCTCATATCATTTTCTAGCTCTTGCGATTCTGTGTCGATTTCGCCGAGCTGCAAGAGGATCCTATATTGTTCTTTTTCTGGAATATCTATTTGAAAAGCGTTTGCAAGCTGCGCTAACTGAATATTTTCTTGATGCGGGGTAAGCGCTCTGGGTGGAACGGAGGCGTATTGGGCGCTTAGCTGCCTTTCTCTAAACAATTGATGAACGCAGTAAGCCACCGCTCCTACACCCGCAGAATAAATGCCTATCGCAAGAGTTACACCTTTGGAGAGCAGTGAAAAGCCGCCTCCTACTGCTGCACCTTTAAGACAAGCCGTGAATGAGTTAAGTTCGTCCGATTCCGGTAAATAGACTCCGGGTTTTCCTCTCTCGCTACCCTCTAAATATATTTTCATGGAGCTGGAATAGTCCCCTACTCCGAGAGACATGGAATATAAAGTCATACATCCTCCTTAAATCTTTTGTCGTTGTTTCGGTTGTTGAAAATTCAAAGGCTGTTTTGTAACGGGATGGATAAATTCAAGTTTCACATGCGAAAGAGGAATCGCAGGCTGATTGGAGTGTGTCTTTGCGCCATATTTGCTATCACCGCGAATAGGACAGCCGATGGCTGCAAGTTGCACACGGATCTGATGGTATCTGCCTGTAACTAGGTTGACTTCTATGAGTCCCTCTTCGAGTAGCTTGTAGTGCAGGAGCGCAAGTTTTGCGCCGGGATGATCTTTCCTACCACGCGCGCATGGAACTCGTCGTGTACAAGCGCATGCTCTAAACTTCCGGTATCAGCAGGAGGTTTGCCCTCTATGCGTGCATGGAAGGTTTTCTTAATCTCTCGATTGCGCATCATCTCGTTTAAGCGAGAAAGTGCTTTGCTAGTTCTTGCAAAAAGAACGAGTCCGCCAACAGGTTTGTCCAGTCTGTGGATAGGGACCAAAAAGACATTGCCCGTTTTAGAGAACTGTTTCTTGACCCAGTTTTTTGCCCAATCCTCCAAACTCATCTCTCCTGGCTGAGAAGGGTTGCGTCGGCATGCCGGCTGGCTTGTCAACTATTAGTAGATGGTTATCGGAAAAGAGGACTGTTGGCGGGAACATACGCTCCTCCTCTTCTTTGGCGCACCACCTCGTACAACAGCAGGGTGGCAGCAGTTGAGACATTTAATGAATCGGCAACGCCTAGCATTGGAATGCGCACCTGCATAGCATCGAATGCTTTTCAGCCAGGGGTCGGACAAGCCGAGTTGCTCGGTACCGACGACAAGTGCAATGGGTCCGGTAAGATCGATATCTGTGTACTCCTGTTTAGCGGAGGGTGTGGCAAGAAACAATTTTGATCTTCTCTTCGCGCAGCCAAAGAAGTGTATCGGATCCCTTGGCCTCAACAACAGGGCATGTAAAAAGGGTTCCGACGCTTGCACGCACCACGTTGGGATTGTAGACATCAGTACAGCGATCGCAAACGACTACACCATCGACTCCTGCCGCATCGGAGGAGCGAAGAATGCTCCCTAAATTCCCCGGTTTTTCGATCGCCTCTGCGATGAGTAAAAAGGGGTGGGATTTATTTGTAATACGTGCGACGAGATCTTGCAAGGTATGACGCATCTGATGGGCGATGGCGACAAGACCATCGGGCCGGTCGCGGTAGGAGAGCTTACTAAATACAGACTCTGTGCAGGTATAGATCGGGCATTGGGTCTCTTGAATTTTTTTCGATGAGATCAGGTTCATTGATACCCAGAAAAAAAGTAGGGCAAACGAAAAGCGAGTGAAAATGAACTCCAGCATCAAAGGCGCGCAAAACTTCGCGGTACCCTTCGATAAGAAAAAGAGAGGTCTCATCTCTTTCGCTCCTATCTTTAAGTTTGATCGCGGCTTTTAATTTGGGGTTTTGTCCGCTACTAATTTCCATCTTTTGTCCACCTTGCAAAGCTGCCTGACGGCAGCTCTCTTGCGCCAGGATTTTCAGGGACATCTCGCCGATCTCGATCTTCCCTTTTTTTAAGCGCTCTTCTAAGAGATGACGCATCACAAGTGGCGTGATGCCTTGCGTGTGAGAAGAGAGAATTAAAAAGAGGGGCTTATCTGAAAGTATCTTGCAGCACTTATCGAGTATCAGATTTAAGTCGCGTTCGATTTTAAACACTTCGCCCTGCTTGCCTCTACCAAAGCTGGGAGGATCCAGAATGATCCCATCATAGCGCACGCCGCGCTTCTCTTCGCGCATAAGGAACTTGATCACATCATCTACGATCCAGCGAATAGGCGCCCCTTCTAAGCCGTTTAGTGCGGCATTCTCTCTTGCCCACTTGACCATCCCTTGAGAGGCATCGAGATGGCAGACAGAGGCGCCCGCCTTTGCAGCGGCAAGCGTCGCTCCTCCCGAATAGGCAAAGAGATTCAAGATTT
Source organism: Chlamydiia bacterium (assembly GCA_963804085.1). GTDB lineage: Bacteria > Chlamydiota > Chlamydiia > Chlamydiales > Rhabdochlamydiaceae > CAWDOQ01. The sequence goes on from CAWDOQ010000001.1 coordinate 2,572, forward strand.
TTGGGGGCTCCTTCTCTTTCTTTATCAGACCTTCCATCCACTCCCACAAGGCGCTATGTTCGGGAAAGAGCCCCAAATGGCCAAAGTCGGTTGCAGAGATTTTAAACTTGAGTCCTTTTAATTCGGCGATCCAAGAGTCTGGAAGCGCGCGTTTTCCCCGCCACTTATTATTTCCCTCGTCACGTGTAAAAAGAGCGTGCGCTCCGTTCCACACCTCTGGCCCAAGCGCCGGACGCCAGAGCGCCTGGCCGCACGGCCGGACTAGGAGAAATCGCAAACTGCTCGAGCTGCTGCCCATCGCCGCTGTCTAAAAGTTTATACATGGTGGTCGACCAGTAAATAATTAATTTGTCCAAAGAATCATAGCAGGTTCACTATTTAAATGCCGTAAGAGATCCGGCGCCAAAGAGTAGATAGAACGCGGTGGGTCGTTCCCAGGAGAACCGCTGCTCGATTGCCTTTTATCTCAAAGGTAAAGAGATAGGGGGTCTTGCCCCTCTCGCCGACGGCTGCCCAGATCGTTCCTACGGGATGCTCGGGGCTGCCTCCGCTTGGGCCCGCAACTCCCGATACCGCTATCCCATAATCCGCATGAGTGGCTTTAAAAAGTCCTTTTAACATCTCTTCGACCACCTCTGAGCTGACAGCTCCTTTTTCTTTTAAACTCTTTTCTGGAACAGAAAGGAGGGAGTGCTTGAGTGCATTCGAATAAGAAACGATAGAGCCTAGAAAATATTGAGAGGCACCTGCAAGAGCAGTTAGATGAGCTGCAATTTTGCCGCCTGTGCACGACTCTGCAAGGGCAAGTGTCCTTTTCTTTTCGATCAAAAAGTTGTGCAGCGCCTCTTCGATCTTTCCGGAAGTGGAGGGAAAAACATGCGTTTTAAATTCCGTTTTAAGCGCATCAGCTAGCAGCATGACCTCTTGCTTTTCTTCTCCTGAAAAACTAACACTTACGAGTCCCTTATTCGGATAGATGCCAATCTTAACCGCAGGCGATTTTTTCTTGAGCTCGCGCAAAACGAGGTCGACCTCGCTTTCGGTAATTAAACAGAGATGGACATTTTCTACATGACGCTTCTCTTTTGCCGGAAGATGCTTGGCAAGGTAAGGCAGAAGCTCTTTTGTGCACATCTCTTCCATCTCGTAGGGAACACCCGGAAGCAGGATGAGAAACCCCTTTTCAGTCCGAAAGACAAGCCCTACTGCTGTGCCGACAGAGTTGGAAAGAATCTCTGCTTTTCGAGGAACTTTTGCCTGATTCTCTAAAGAGAGCAGATTTTTTCCATACCTCTTTTTAAGATCGGCTGCGAGCTTCTCATCGAAGTGATAATCATCGTTAAAAATTGCTACGGCGACATCTCGCGTATGGTCATCCAAGGTGGGTCCAAGCCCGCCTGTTGCAATGACAAGCTCCGCTCTTTTGATTGCTTGTTCTAACCCTTCGCGCAAATGCTTTGGCTCGTCAGCAAGCGTCGTCATCTTTGTGACTTGGTAACCCGCTTGCATCAGCTGTTTACTTAAAAAGGCTGCGTTGGAGTTAAGAATGGCTCCCGATAAGATCTCATCGCCGATGGTAACAAGTTCGATGTTCAAGGTTTACTCTCGACCGCTACTTTCCTTAAAAGTAATTGAGGGTGAGAATTAATCCAAGAAAAACAGCTCTTGCCGAGCCTAATCGGCTCATACCTCTTTTTACCTTGAAAGAGAAAGGGTGTGGGCACGCTCTTTTGCCTTAAGTAGCGCGTCAGCTGCGTAAAAAGCAGCGTGTTTGGAAAATCGGGACTCTCGTCCACCTTTGAAAAGGCGGAGCTCTCCGGACTCTGGTAGATCTGTGGATAGGAGAACTGGATCCCCCACAAGATGCTCTCTTGTCCCAAAACCATCGGATGGATCTTGCCGTCGAGGGTAGAGGCGAACATCTGATGCGCTTGCAGCTGAATCACAGGTTTTAGCGCTTTAACAAGATATCTACCTTTTCCCACATCCATCGCATACAAAATATCGGAGCTCTTTGTAAAAATCGCCGAAAAGTATCTGCGTAAAGAGAGCTCATCCGGAAGAGCCCCCTCTTGTAAACTCTTTACGTAGGCTGCATATTTTTCTAAAAAGTCGGCGGGCTCTATGCGCATCGAATCAACTGTGCAAGGCTCGCATGTGACATAGATCTCAAAGGGTGCTAAAGCAACAAAGAGCTCGCGCATTTCGGCACCATCCAAAAGCACCTGATACTTGAGGGCTTTAGAGACGCGCATCACTCCCTCAACTGCTGGGGAGCTTACTCGGAGCATGGCTTCTTCTTGACAAGAGACTGAAGCAGCATCCAGACAATGCCACAGAAGATCGCGCTATCTGCGATGTTAAAGACGGGAAAAGAGTGGCCCCAAAGACGGAAGTAGAACATATCGACCACATGTCCATAGACAAAGTAGTCGACCACATTGCCTGCTGCACCTACTAACACCAGGAGCAGCGGAAACTTTTGCGCATATTCTGCAAAAAACAGCAGGTAGACGAGCACACCACCGATGATCGCAAAACGAAAATAGAGGAGATAGTCTTGAAACGAAGAAAGCATCCCCCACGCAGCACCCTTGTTGGTCACATAGTTGATCGAAAAATCGATCCCTCCTAAAAGCTGGTGGAAAACAGCGATGCCGCCATAGGGGTAGAAGGGCGAAGCCCGCCCCATGATAGGCAGCATCTCATGCACATACAATTTAGAGATAAAGTCGACGCCAAAAAGGCAAAGACCAAATAGAACAAACTCTAAAACACGTCTCATTCTAAAGCAGACCCTTTTCAAACTTCTCTTGAGCTTGCACTGTCATCGTCGCATAGGGGACAGCTTCTAGGCGCTTGAGAGGGATCTCCTCGCCTGTGATGTCGCAAACGCCGTAAGTGCCATCCTCGATCTTCTCAAGGGCGCGCTCGATCTGGCGCAAAACGTTGAACTCCTTGTTGGTCACTTCCAAGGTGATTGTGCGATCGAAATCATCGGTTCCTTCGTCTGCTTGGTGCTGCGAATAACCTTTGGCTTTCTCATCGCTTTTAACATCTTGGCTGACACCGCGAACCACTGCCATCATCTGGTTCTGCAGCTCTTCTAAACGCTTTTTAAACTTGGCAATTTCGGTCTTCTTGAGTGACATGCTCATTCCCTCTGGTTTCATTGGTTTTTTCAGGATGCTGCACGCCATCTTTAGGTGTGATAGTCTGCAGGGCATCCATCAAATCATTAACATCTTTAAAACGCTTGTAGACACACGCAAACCGAATGTATGCGATCGTATCTAACTGTTCCAAATGCTGCATCACAGTCTCGCCCAGCTCCGTCGTGCTGATCTCACGCACTTGCCTCTCCATCAGATCGGCTGTGATCTTGTACGCCAATGCACGCGCCTGCTCGTGGCTAATGCGTGTATGACGACAAGCCGCATCGAGACCTCTGATCAGCTTATCTTGCTGAAAGTCCTCAAAACGCCCGTCGCGTTTGTGCACCTGAATCGTCACATCCACCATTTCAAATGTGGTGAAACGCTTCAAGCAGCTCAAACACTCGCGCCTTCTCCGGACAGCATTGGTCTCCGTAGCATTACGCGAATCGGTCACTTTTGACTCATCATGATTGCAAAATGGACAACGCATATTTTGATGCTTTATCTATCTCCAGCATTTTTTAAAAGAATTTATTTAAGCAAAACGGAGGAGGTGGGATTCGAACCCACGAAACGTTTTCACGTTTACACGCTTTCCAAGCGTGCTCCATCGGCCACTCGGACACTCCTCCAAAAATTAATAGACTGGGAAAGATTAGCCGACTTTTTCTTTAATCACAAGCCACAAGACCCGAAGACTTTTTTTCTTAACGTGCCTGTGCCCCTGCCTGTGCCTTTGCCCGATCTTTCTATTCTTCCAATCCCCCGGATCGGATGGCAAGGCACAGGCACGTTAAAAAAGAAATTATGCGACATTTTACGACATTTTTTATGACACAATTCGAATAAAATTGTCGTAAAACATTGGCTAGCGTAGCAAAAGGGCATGCTTTTTGCCCAAGCAGTAGGAGCGGGCTTTGTTAGAAAAATTGACAATCTCCAAAAAGCCCTGATCAACCCATTTTTTACAAAGTTGCGCTGCTGTGCGCGGTTTAAATTTAAACAGCGCTCCAATCTGATGTGCAGTGACAAGCTCGAACTGATAAAAGAGTTCTAAGACTTGTCTCTGTTTCGGGTCGAGTTTGCGAAAAAGCTCGGCTTGATCATGCTCCCCTCTTTGATCTGCAATGAGCATCCCCTTCAACACACTCTCAAAAGAGAAGGCCATCCCTTCTATGAAATACTCGATCCATCGAGTGATATCACTTTCTGCTCTTCCAAGATAGTAATTATGCGAGGGTCCGATTGTTAGTGCCGCATAGTAGGCATGAAGATCTCGCGCGTAATACTCTTCCAAAGAGTAGAGGCCTTTTAGATCGAAGCCACCGAGATGCAAAACAAAGGTTGCGAGGAGTCGCGCACATCTCCCGTTCCCGTCGTAGTAAGGATGAATAGTTGCAAATTGGTAATGTGCAATTGCGGCTATGATCGGACAAGGAAGTTCAGCGCTTTGAGAGATCCACTGCACAAGGCCGTGTATGAGACCTGGAACATCTTTTGCTTCGGGAGGCATGTACACGATCGCTTTCGTCATACTGTCTCGGATCACATTTTGGCCGTCTCGGTAAGGTGTCGGTGTCACTTTTGACCTGCCATCTCCCATAACTAACGCATGCAGAGTGCGAATCTGCGTTTCGGTTACACCCACCTTTTCTGCAATCCATAATTCCATCTGTTTGAGAGCTGCGAAGTATCCTTTAACCTCTTTTTCATCTCGTTCGCGCCCTGCAAAGTGCTTATCCTGTTTGATGACCTCTGCAATTTCCTCTGCACCCAAGCGATTCCCTTCGATCATGGTGGAATAGTGAGTGGTGTAAAGGCGCGCCGTCTCTCGCAAGGAGGCGATCACCATCGGCGTGAGCGGCAGATGCAAAATCTGTTGCTTTGCCGCCTCGATGCGCAAGAGGCAGCTAGCAATCTTTGGCGAGATCGTAAACTTGGGCGTGAAATTTATCAGCATAATATCAGCATGTTATCTGCATAGAATTATGCCGATAAATCGCCGATAAATCAACTTTAAATCGCACCTCGCTTAAGATCAATGAGTTGCGAATAGATTGCAAAACATAAAAACGCAACCAGCTGAATATCAGTTTATTGCGCGATTTTCGCGTACATTCGTTCATTTTTTGTGATAAATGACAAAAAATGAACGTATTTTTGTGAAAAAATCACGTTTTCCTAACATATCGTTTGTCATCGCATAAAAAGAGAAGATGCGACTATGGAAGAGCATTTCCTCAAAGCTTTCGATCATGGTAGCTAGTGAAAACTAACCATTTTTAACGCCGGCGCTCGTGTGAGTGGTAGAGATAGCCACCATTTTGCATGTTGCCAAAGACATAGCGTGACCAAATATTCGGCTTTGATGGAAACCCAGATATCGCCATATTTTTAATGAAAACCTCGATCCGGATAGAACTATCAAAGAGCTCAACATGCTGTTTAAAAAAAGCTCCATCGGGCCATGCGCACAAGCTGGAAGCACAAAATCGGTCAAGTAGCAGCCTAAGTGTTTTGCGAAAGAAACGTGATCGTCTGTCCGACCAGTATTGTAGGGTAAGCTGACAAAGGACGGGACAAAGGTGGGACTCGCTCGAACATGCTCATCAATCTCGCTGGGAGCCAGTGTCTATTTGTTCTGGCGTTCGCGAGCTTGAAATGTTTGATATTGGGGTTTCGGTCCATGCTGGAAAAAAGAGCATTTAAGATCGAAGGGATTTTGGAGGACAAAATCGTGCTGATGCAAGAAAACATAAGGCGTAGTCACTCGCAAATCATCGCCTCTTTGACAACTCCTGCCAAATGGACCCATTTTTCACAAAAGATGAGCTCAGTATTGGACACAAAATAGAGCGGGGTCTGATTTTAGTGCAGTGCTCCGATATTTTCTTGGATGCATATAGCACCGTTTAATCTTCTACACGATCTTCAAGACCCGGTTGGATCCCATCAAACACAAGTGATCTTTTTACAAAAAGTAAAAGCGGGAACGAGAAACAAACAATTACGGGCAGGATAGAGATGCTTGGATCGAGGAAGGATGCTGAACTGGATTGGTCGTCGTGATAACACCGTGATTCATCTCAGCCACCGTCGCAGCATCATAGACTTTTCCATCCAATAGATCTGCGAAGCCATGAAAGCGCTGCAGGCTGTTAACCCCCACAAGCAAATTTGCCCATGAAGGAGTGGTATACTATCATGACTCTTTTTCATAAAATGCTCCTTCAGTAAAGATATAAACCATAAGCACCAATTCATTATTAATCTTATAGGTAAAATTCGAAAAACCCAACGATTTACCTTTAACCATCTTATGAGTTAATTACGTAATTACAAATTAACGCAACTGTTTACTAATAAATGTTTTAAATCTAAAATAAAGAAAATTATCAATTTGCTGGAATTACATTTTGAAACGGAAAAATTTAAAGTTATTAAAACTCTGCATTTATTCTACAGCTGTTGTAGGCGTAATTTTTCTGTTAATTCCAAATTCATTAAAAAATGACATAAGTCGCTTATTCAACAATCAACACAAAACGAAAAAGAAAAAGACAAGTTCTTTCAAAAACACGCAAAACTCATCGAACCAAAATTTCTTCGCAAGAAAAGACCCACCTTCCAATCCCATTCTTTATCCACTACCCCAGCTACTCGACTTCCGCCATGTCCAGGGGTCGGGCGAAGGGATTGGCTTTGGCACCGACTACTCTACCGTTGCATTGCTCCTGGCACCCGACTGCGCGCTGGGAAGAGCAATGCCGCTAATAGATCTAAGAGTGCACCATTTTGACAACAATACTTACGCTGCAAATGCAGGCGTCGGCTTTAGATACATCCCCTCTCCAAATACTTTTTGTGAAATTTTAGGAGCCAACGTCTTTTATGACTTCCGTCAAGGCAGGATGGGAAATTACCATCAACTGGGAGCGGGCATCGAAATTTTGGGAAAGAGATGGGAGTTCCGCGCCAACGGCTACTTTCCTATCGGCATTAAAAGTCATAAGACAAAATGCACATTCGATCATTACGAAGGGGGATTTTTTGCCATTCATCGCAGGTGCGAATTTACTGCCTATGGCTACAACGCAGAAGCAGGTTATTACATAATCAACAGAAACGATTTCTCTCTTTATGCAGCAGGTGGCCCCTACTATCTTCTGCGAAGGTGTGAAGACAACACGCTAGGCGGCGAAGTGAGAATACGCCCTCAGTATAAAGATTATCTCGCGCTTGAATTCAAAGCGAGTTACGACCCTGTCTTCAAAGCTGTCTACCAAGTCGGTATCACGATCCGCCTTCCTCTCTATCAGATCAGGAATAGAGGATGCAGACCCTGCGGCATGCAATCGCGCCAAGTCTATCAACCGATCGAACGGTTCGAGATCATGCCTCTCGGCAGGCGCTCTTGCTGGGAAAGAAACTTCTAGCTCTTCCATCGTTTACTAAAAATTATTTTAACTGTAGAACGAAGCCGGGCACTCATTGAGGGCAAAAAGGTTGCGTATCTTACCTCTGTTTTTCTTAAACATCTCTCTTCCTTCTGCAATCCTTGCAAACCAGGCAGATTTTTCGACCGCGATAAAAATCGTACGAGAGAAGTCTGTTCAGAAGGAGTTTAAAGAAAGGTCTGAGGCTCTTGAACAGTTATTGGAAGGTCTTGAAAAAGAGCCCGAACAGCAAGTTGTAATCGTTGAAACGAAACCACCCCCTACCGAACTTCTTGCCGAAGAAAAGGATCCCGAAAAAGAAGAATCGGAAGAACTTTTCGCATTAGAGGATGAACTACTTGAATGGCAGGAAGAAAAGCTGCGCGCCCTAAGCCAGATCGAGTCCTACCCAGTCGAAATAGAAGAGGAACCCTGGACTGATGCATTCGCAGCTGAAGAGGAGCATGCCCCGCCTCTTGCCGAAGAAGTACAAGCTCCAGTTGCAGTTATTGCGGCCGAAGAGAGCCCGCCTGCTCAAAAAAGCAACGCCCCAATTGCCTACTCTAGCGATTCAAAGCCCAATCTCTACCCGATTCCTAAACGGATAGATGTGCGCCACAACCAAGGGTTTAATCAGAGAAGCAACTTTGGAACCGACTATACAACAGTCGCCATGCTCCTTGCATCTGATTATGTCCAAGGAAGCGTGATGCCGATGATCGACCTACGAGCGCACCACTTTGACAACAACAGATATGCTGCAAATGTTGGTGTAGGCGGTAGGTACATCCCCCACACAGACACATTTTGCGAACTTTTGGGATTCAACGCTTATTACGATTATCGACAAGGAGTGCAAGGCCATTACAACCAGGTCGGACTTGGAATTGAAGTTCTCGGGAAAAGATGGGAATTTCGTGCCAATGCCTACTTCCCGATCGGCATAAAGAGACATAAGACAAAATGCGAATTCAGAGATTTTTCAGGAGGCTTTTTTGCAGTTAACCGCAGATGCGAATTCACCGCTTATGGCTACAACGCAGAGGTAGGCTACTATCCGATCAACGGACACACCTTCTCTCTGTACACAGCGATTGGCCCCTACTACCTTCTCCGTAGATGCGAGCACGACACGCTAGGCGGCCTTGCCCGCGCACGCGCTCAATATCGCGATTATCTAGCTTTGGAAGGTCGCGTAAGCTACGACCCCGTCTTTAAAACGGTGTATCAACTGATCGTGCTCTTCCGTCTTCCGCTCTATCAGATCTTCACGCAGAAAAACAGAAAGACTCCTTGCGGCATGTTCGAAAGGCAAGTCTATCAACCGGTTGAACGCTTCGAAATCATGCCTCTTGGCAGACGCTCTTGCTGGGAACGAAACTTTTAGACAACAGGCCTATTGAGAAGATCTATCGTCTCTTGTAGATTGCCATTGCTGAGCACCTCATCCGCTTTCAAATCTCTTGAGTTTTCGTCTCCGATAACAAAGAGATGGTCGATACCCTTAGACTTTTTGGAATAGGGATCGATATTTGTCTGCCAAGGAGAGTGTATGCTAAAGTCGGTAAATCCCGCTTTTCGATACGCGTCTATCATCTCGTCTCTTTCGAAATTGTTATCGCCGAGAGCTACTGTGATAGCATCTTCTTGATGATGCTCATAGGTGTATTTGGCAAACTCTTCCCGGCCAGGTTTTGTTGGGTCTCCGGGGATGTGCGCATTGATGATGCGCAGGTCGCGGCCAGATTGATGAGAAAAAAAGGCATTTTGCAGAGGGCGATTCGGAACACTTGGATAGGCACTGCTTGTGGTTTCCGATCGCTCCGCACAGTAGGCCAACTGCGTTTTATCGTAAAGAATCACATCCTGGTCTTCTCTTCCATCAGGAAAGCTTTTGACAAGGTCCCAATGCGCCGGAACGCGCGCTTCTAGATGCTTTAGAAAAGGAGCACCACACTCTTGGAGCGCTACAATCTGACCCTTGGACATCATGTTTTGCACTAAGTCTGCCACCACAATATCTCGCAAAGTCAGGCCATCTTCTTGTACAACGACATCCAATTGAGAGATCATAGAGCCGTTTAGCCCTTGTGAATCCTTATCAGTCACCCATTCCATGTAAGCGTTATTGAGCACATTCCAGCTGATGATGCGCACCCCATTTACCTCGATGCCAACAGGCAAGTGATCCGATGGAAATCTCCATTTTTCATGCAGTTCGCCTACGCAGATCTTCTTTATCGCAGCTTCGATCTCCCAATTTCTCTTGAGCTGCTGGTACTGCGTATGCACTTGTTGGAGGCGAACACCCGCCATCAGAAGATTTGAACACCCTTCGATCCAACGGCCTTGCTTAAATTCATCCTTCGACTGCAGGAGATTGATCACCATCTGCAATGCAAATGCGACAATCGAAAGCTCCAAGCCCCCTAACGTGAGGAGTGAAAGATAGACCATATCATTTAGGATTTTAACTAAAGATGTAGCGGCATCTTCCCAATTGTCCTGCTTCACAAGTTTTTGTATCTCGAGGAGAAGATCATGGCCCGTTGTGATAACCATACCGGCTCGGTGTTGCAAGAGAGTACCCACTAAAGAGGCCACGGAAACGGCTGTTTGAAAAATATCATTGTGATCCGCATTCCAAACGCGCAAGGAGCCCATGGCTATAGAGACGGGAAGCCTGAGAGTAGAGCTTAAGCTTAAAAAAGGAACAGTTGCCAAAGCAACGCGCTTGTAGAGTTCGGTTTGCTGGGGCGCATCATTAGAATATTCTCGCGTATAAAGAACATTTTTATAATCTGATACTCTTGCTGTCATAATTACTCCTCATTTTTGCAACTATTTTAACTATTTTCATAATTAACTTCAATGTTGATTAAATTTTTATTTCCAAATAATTATTAGTGAGTTTTTCAAGAAAATATTGATGAAAATTTGTTTCGGCTATATTCTATGCCCATTTCCTCTGTACTGGACAAAAGTTTGGAAGACAAAGAGTTAAAACAGGATGGGCAGGATAAGCAAGATGAAGAAAGAATCCTGTTTTAGATCATTCTCTTTCTTATCCTGTCTATCCTGCCCATCCTGTTTTAACTCTTTTTCTTTCTTATTCTGTCGCTTGGCATCCTGTAGAAATTCTTCTGTATTAATTTTTTATCCAGTACGGAGACCGATTTCACTGCAAAAGAGAAGGGGGAGATTATTCACTATCGTTCTGGGCGGATTACTTGCTGTATCTCCATTGAATGCTGTCTCGACCAGAGATTCAGATTTGGGAGGAAAATTAGAGCTGGGGATGTCCCAAGAGCCTTTATTTGTCAGTCTGGGTTCGGTTTGTGAAACGGCTCATATGCATAGAGAATGCGGCATTAGAAAAGCAGCTTTCCCTTTTGATTGGATTGTTTCTTTTGATGGAGAAAAACTGATTGAGCTTTTGGAGGAGGATTTTCTCCATTTCTTGAATCCTCACTTCCTAAGAGTTGCAGGAGCATCCCTTCTAAATGATTACTATCACCTGGAATTCCTCAATGAAGGAGACTGGGAAGATGCTGCTTATAAAATAGAAGAATTTACGAAGAAGTGTAATAGAAGAATCGATCGATTTAGACAACTAGGCAATTACGGGGGAAAAGTTTTTTTTGTAAGAACGGCATATCGCTATTCTCTTACGGATCCTCACCGCATCTGGAAAAATGAAGAGAACGTTTGGATCAGCCATGAATATGCAGAAAGGCTTTACAAGACGCTCAAGAATTACTTCCCTGACTTGGATTTTGACTTGGTGATTATCAATTTGCGAGACGGGACGGGTTTTGAAGTGGAGAAGTCTTCCGATCATCTTTTAATGGTAAAAATAGGGTGTATGATGATCGATTCTTATAAGGATTTTTACTCTCAATTGCTTATGGAAAGGGGCCTAAAATCCCCCCAATGAACCTATCCCGATATTTCATTCTTCTTATTCTATCTGTAACAATGTGTTACTCCTTCTTAAACGGAGAAAATTATCCTTCCCGGTTTGAAGGCCGTTTTGCAGCATGGAAACAAAAGCGACTAGAATTCCTCTCCCTCTTTCTTCCTGCAAACTCTGTTGTTCTTCAAGCCGGAGGATATTATGGAGCTGAGACCCTTGATTTTGCAGATCGCTGGCCGCAAGGCAAAATCATCTCATTTGAACCCAATCCGCATGCTTTTGAGATCCTTTCGTCCAAAACAGCAAATTTCGATAACATTGCGGTTTACAACCTTGCCTTGAGCGATTCTTCTCGAATGAGTCCTTTTTATGTTTGTTATGGCTCCTCAGGTAGCGACGTTGTTTTTGAGCATGCAAGCTCTTTACTTTTGCCTTCTTCGTGTATGAAGGTCCATTATCAGGGGCCATGCATTAATGTTGAGTGCACCGTGCTTGATGAATGGTGTAGCCAAAACAAAATCGATCATATTGATTTCATGTGTTTGAATTTACAAGGAGCAGAACTTCAAGCTTTGAAAAGTTCTCCTGAAATATTAAAAAACACAACATGCATCGCTGTTCACACCCATTTTTTCCCATTTCGCGTTGGAACCACACAATACCCGGCATTGAAAAGCTTTCTCGAGCATTCCGGCTTCCAACTTCTAGCGCATTGGTACAGAGAAGGGTTGGATGGAGATGCAATTTTCGTAAAAAACGACTATTTTTTTAATAGAGAAAAAGAGAAATTCTTAAAACACAACAAGATCGACGGTGCATATAGAAGATATTACGAGCCTTTCTTTAAAGTGTACTACGATTTAGATGATTTAGACGATGGAGACTCACTTAAAACATGTCTTAAAAAGGGGCTACCCTACGAAGGCAATATTGGAATCATAATCGATCGCCTGACAAATCTACTGCAATGATTTCATAGCATTTCCTGTTGAATTAAACGCCGATCTGGCAAAATTCAAAAACAATTTCCGAAAACTTGATTTAAATCATTTTGAAATAGGACTGCAAAAATGAAAAAGTTCTTACTTCCTCTTGATCTTGCTGTTGAACACAACGCCGCAAATAGCACAAACGAGCGAAATTCGTACTGCCGATGATATTACCTATGAATGGCTGACAACTGTTGGTGCCGCCACAGGTTACACCGATCACATCATCCATTTTCAAAAACTATTCCAAGTTATGAAAGTGCGTACGTTTCTTGAATTTGGATTGGGCTTTTCCACAAAATACTTTTTAGACTCGAGCAAGAAGGTTATCTCGGTGGAATTTATCACCAACGGATATGGCCCAGAGTGGATGAAAAGCTGTATTGATCTTTATCGGGACTACCCAAATTGGATTCCCATCGCTTACTTTTCAGGCTTTCCGAAAGATACGAATTGGGCTCCTTACAAGTATTTGGGATCGGAGCATGTTTACAAGGCCGGATCTTACCAGTGCGCTACTCATAAAAACTATGCTCTTATCGATAAGTTTTATCTAACCGAACTCGATGCATTTATCACTAATTGCGTCAAAACAAATAAGATCGATGTGGCGTTCGTGGATTCGGGATTGTATCTGCGAGGTGATCTTGTCCAGCTCTTATTTGGCAAAGTTCCTGTAATTCTAGCTCATGATACGCGATGCCGAGACATGGGAATGCAAGATGACGTATACGGCTACTCTCGAATTGTCACACCTGAAGATTATGAAGAGATTTTCATCTCTTCAGGGCAGGGGACTACTGTCTGGATCAAAAGAAGTGATCAGTACAGAGAAGTGGCAGCTGAGCTTAAAACTTATGCTGAAAACATAAGAAAAGTTACACTCAATTTGCTTCTCTTTTTTTCTGTTTTTTCTTAGCATCGACTTTCGCTTATGACACTACGACATTTCTTTCTCCTATTCGCGCTCTCTCTACATGCTCTTCAAGCAGATGTCCAAGACTACTTTAAGAAGGTCCCGGACAAATCGGGCTTTCATCAGATGAAAAACATCGATTTCATCTACACAATCAATCTCGATCAAAGACCTGAAAAATTTGCAACTTGTACAAAGCAGCTGAACGTTTATGGTATCTACCCATGTCGTTTTTCTGCAGTAAATGGCTGGGAGCTCTCTTTAGAAACGATCAACGACTTAGGGGTTAAATATGCACCTTGGATGACGAACGGACAATGGAGCACCTGGTACCCGATCGAGGGAGATGGTAAACCCCAGCATGAGATCGTGCACGAAATTGGAAGAACCTATTTTTGCCACTGCATGGCACGCGGTCCGATCGGTATTGTCTTAAGCCATCTTTCTGTTTTGCAAGATGCCTATGACTCTGGTTATGAGACTATTTGGGTGATGGAAGATGATATTGAGATCATTCGCAATCCCCATATTCTTTCGAACCTGATCGAACAGCTCGATTCTCTCGTTGGAAAAGAAGGATGGGACATCTTGTTTACTGATCGTGATACAAAAAACAATAATGGGCAATACGTGCCTTGTACCTCTTACGCATGGAGACCCAATTTTGCACCAACGGATCCCTATCGCTTTGGAAAAACGCGTGAGGTCAGTGCAGACTTAAGGCAGATCGGAGCACGTTACGGCGCCTACTCTATGATCGTGCGAAGATCGGGGATGAAAAAGCTTTTGCACTTCTTTAAAAAGTATGATGTCTTTCCTCCCCTTCGATATGGAGTTTGCTTTTCCTAATGATATGCACTTGTTTACTGTTACGAGCGATGTCGTCTCGACAAAGCCGGGATCACCTTCAGATAATGGCGCACCTAATTACAAAAACCCAAGACCTTAAGACAAATGGATTATTACAATCACAATCCCCAGACTGAATCGCACTATGAATACGTTATAAACCGCAAAGAATCTTTGGTTATTTCTCCCGAACAAGCCAAACAACAAGCCTTCGTTGCTATGAGTCAATTGGAAGGGTGGTGTTCGCAAGAAAAAGCCTCTCTTCTCATGGATCTTATTTTCGCAAGCAAACCAAAAACACTTGTCGAAATAGGCGTATTCGGAGGTAAGTCACTTATCCCAATGGCCTACGCTTTAAAAGCAAATGAGCAAGGGAAAATTTACGGAATCGATCCTTGGGAAAGTAGCGCCTCGATCGAAGGTGCCGCAAATCAAGCCAACAAAGAGTGGTGGAGTGCTCTAAATCACGAAGCGATTAGGCAAGGTCTTGTAAATAAGATTAAACTCTTCGCCTTGGAAAAAGAGATAGAATTGATCAAAAGCAGCTCCGCTGATGCAGTGCCTATCTCTGAGATCGACCTGCTTCATATCGATGGAAACCACTCGGATGCCACCTCTTATCTCGACGTGACAAAATGGGTGCCTTTGGTCGCAAGTGGCGGATGGATCGTATTTGACGATCTAACCTGGCATGAAAATGGTGTCTATACAACTGCGCGTGCAGTTGAATGGCTCAATGCAAATTGCATTAAGTTTGCTGAGTTCACCGATTCTTGTACTTGGGGAGTCTGGATAAAACCATGAGAACGCTTCTCCTCTGTTTATGTTTTTTAGCTTCCTCTCTTCATGCCAATTCTGAAGTGGAAAAGTTAAAGCAGCGCGTCTTACTCGTACTTCCTACTCTGCAAGGCTGGTGCTCCAAAGAAAAAGCGATCAACTTTATCGATCTAGTCCTGGAAACCAAGCCGCGCGTTTGCGTAGAAATCGGGGTGTTCGGAGGCTCCTCAGTTTTTCCGGTCGCCTCGACGCTGAAGTTTTTAGGGCAAGGGGTCATCATCGGCATCGATCCTTGGGATAAACTAGAATGCATTAAGTATTTCGATCCTGAAGAAGACAAAGCCCACTTAGAGTGGTGGGGAAAGGTCAACATGGATCACATCTACATCTCCTACTTAAACATGATAAAAAGGCATGGATTGATCGACTACTGTTTGACGATGCGATCTACCTCTGAAGAAGCAGCTTCTGAAATCGACAGCATCGATATTTTGTATATCGATGGCAATCACAACGAAGCTGTCTCTACCAAAGACGTGACGCTCTATCTACCCAAAGTCAAAAAGGGTGGCTACATCTGGTTGGACGATGCGTTATGGACGGGCACACAGCAGGCGGTCGATCTACTTTTAGTCTCTTGCGATGTCGTCAAGTTAATAGATAGTGGAAATTGCATTTTATTTAGAAAAAGATAGCCGAGTGAAGCCATGTTGAAAAAAATCCCTTTTCTTATCCTAGCAGTCTTTTTGTGCTCTTTTACTGATCCGATCGATTTAAGCCAAAACGATAGAGGGCTCTATAGTTTACATGGAGAAGATGGTATTCTTCAGAAAATTTTTACTCTGATCAAACCTATTTCTTGCTGCTGTGTGGAACTCGGGGTAAATCCAGGAATGCGCGGAAACATCTCTCCCCTCCTCGCAAAACAAAAATGGGATTGCATCTTGCTGGACAGGATACAAGGGGTTCCGGATTGCAATATCTATAAAGAATTCATCACAAGCGAGAACATCAACACTCTGCTTGCCAAATACGCAACGCCATCAGATTTAGACATCTTGTGCATCAACGTCGATTATAACAACTTTCATTTCTGGAAGGCGATTGATTCGCACTATCGTCCTCAGGTTGTGGTTATCGAATATAACGCTACCCACCTCCCATCTGTTGATAAGGTCGTAAAATACCGCCCCTATTTTTGCGGAGATGGCAGCAACTATTATGGCGCGAGCATTCTTTCTCTCTACCACTTGGGGAGAGCGAAGGGTTACTCTCTCATCTACGTTGAGAAGACGGGCTCCACCCTCTTTTTTCTTCGCGATGATCTTATTAAAGAGTACAACCTCGTGTTTAAAGATATGAATGACGTGGAGAAAATCTACCGCTACCCCGCATATGGGAATGGACCCAATGGAGGAGCGCGTCAAGATAGACACAACCGCGAATATATAACATCTATGGATCTACTAAATTAAAGATATGCGTATTGGACAATTTTTCTCTTTTATGGTGATGGTTCTTGCGGCCTCTTTTGTGTCCGCAGATCTTGAAGAGCATTTGAAAAAAGTCGGGGATAAATCGGGTATGCACACGATGCGGAATATCGACTTTATCTACATCATCAACCTCGATCAAAGACCTGAAAAACTTAAAAGTTCCCTAGATCAACTAGCGCCTTTCGGGATCTATCCTTGTCGATTTTCTGCTGTCAATGGGTGGGAGCTCAGTTTAGAAGCGGTAAACGATATAGGGCTTAAGTTCTCTCAGGAAATGGAGGGGGGATTCATGGGGACCTGTTACCACGTAGGCGGCGAGGGCGAACCAAGCCATGAAACGATCTGCATTTATGGCCAAACCTATTTTTGCCACTGTCTTGCGCGTGGCGCGATCGGTTGTACTTTAAGCCATCTCTCTGTTCTACAAGATGCTTATGACTCGGGGTATGAAACGGTCTGGATCATGGAGGATGATATCGATGTGATAAGCGATCCTAGAATTTTATCTGATCTCATAGACAAACTCGATACTTTGGTCGGCAAAAATAATTGGGATGTATTGTTCACAGACCGCGACATCAGAGATGCAAACGGAAATCCTAAAGCCTGCTATTGGGCAGCCAAGCGCCCCGATTTTGTCGCTTTTTCGTACAAGAACAATTATGCTGCAAGAGCAGATGTCAGCCCGGATTTTTGTAAAATTGGTGCGCGTTGGGGCTCTCATTCGATGATCCTGCGAAGAAGCGGCATCCAAAAACTTTTGCAGTTTTTTAAAGCACACGATATTTTTTTCCCTTACGACATGGATTACATCTTTCCGCCTGGCATCAAGCTTTATGCCGTAAGAAACGATGTTGTTTCCAATTCACCTAAAGCTCCTTCTGACAATGGTGGTCCCAACTATCTCAACAAACAATCACAGTAAATGCTACATATGATCAAACCATCGATTCTGGCTCTTCTTTGCTCTCTAGCTTGCGCTGCCTGTTTTGCAGAACCTATCAAAGTTCCCACCGAAACCTTTTTCAAAAACTGGCCCAATGTACGCTCTCATCCCGGACATTATCCCTTCATCAGCCATCTCACTTTTCGCAACATCTGTGATCATATCATCGATCAATCGACAGATTATTTTGATCCGGACGTTGTGCTGCAAGGTGATACCATCTACATAAATATCTGGTGTTTGGAATGGTTTGTAAAAAATATCCACGATCAGATCAAACACCCTTACATTTTGGTCACATGCGATGTGGGTGGATGGCTGCCACACCCTAACATCAAAAAGCTCTTGTATGACCCAAAACTTGCGGCGTGGTTTTGTAGGAACATTGTCTTTAGCCATCATCCTAAACTCTTCCAACTTCCGATGGGCCAAGATCTAGCTCTTTTTCTCCTTGACCCTGCTACTGTAAACGATCTTTTAAACGCTGTGGCAAAAAAGCCCTTTTTCAAAGAGCATCTCCTGTACATGAACCACTACCCTCGGCCTCATGGAGATCGCCAGAAAGTAGTCAATTTGTTGGAACATGCACCCTTCTGCTTTAGCAGAAATAGCTCTTCGAGCACCTGGCAAGGTTCCGATCGGCCCCAATTTTACAGTGACCTTGCCGCATCCAAGTTTGTCCTCTCCCCTTTAGGACTTGAGACCGACTGCGTGCGTACCTGGGAAGCGCTTGTATTAGACTGCATTCCGATTGTAGAACACACCTTTTTAGATCCGATTTACGAAGGGATGCCCGTCGTCAAGGTCCACACATGGGAAGAAGTTGCACTCGCTTTTTTAGAGAAAAAATATGCCGAACTAAAGGATGTGAAATCGGAGAAGATCTACTTTGACTACTGGAATCGATTGATTAAAGAGACGCAAGCCAAAGTAAAAAGAGATGCCTTTGCCTTATCGCAATTGGAAGCCACTCTCTTTAAACCGCAAGAACTGGACAATCTGTATGCGATTTTAAATCAAGAAGGGGTAGACAGCTCCTCTTTGATCTACAAGGGATTTCTCGCTACCTTGCGTCCTTTTCAAGTAGCGAACTCTTTCTTTTCTCTTTCCAACCTATATCTCTTTGATCCTTGGATGGATCGCGAGATCTTCTATGGGATAGATCAATATCTTGCTGATAAATCGTTGATGGCAAGCAGAGGAAAAATCTCTCTTCTTCGATCCGAAGATCAGTTCAATAGCAGTCTTCTTTTGCAGGGAAAAAAGCCCTATCCTGTCTTCCTGGATTTAACCTATTACAGGACCTCTCTTGCAATCAATTTTCGAAACAGTGTGATCGAGGATGGCAATTTTCGTCATAGCCTAAAACGGGATCTTGTCGATCTTTACAAAAAAGTTAACCCCAACTCTTTAATCTGTGGCAATTGCTATGCAGACGAGTATGTGCGCGAAGTGCTGGAGATGTTTTCAAAAGAAAACAAGATCAAAGTTAACGAGAGGGAGGGGTTCTGGTTTTTTAGAACACCCGATGTGGACCGCACCCCCCACTTTTCTAAAATTTTCCAGAACTTGACCGTAAGGACCTTTTTAGCAATTGGAGCGCATGACAGCACACGCTTTCTCCTCGACTCGTGTAACAAGGTCGTCACGGTCGAATTTGTGACTCCTGGCTATGGTCCGGATGCGATCAAAAAAGAGCTTTCGCGTTTCAACGAATATTCCAACTGGGTACCCATTGTTTTCTTTAGCGACTATGCAGGGGACCGGAGCTGGGCACCTTACAAATATATCGGATCCGAACACGTTTTTAAAGCATGCGCACATCAATGCGCGACCCATCAAAACTATGCGCTTATCAATAATTTTTACTTAACCGAATTGAACTCCTTTTTCACAACGCTGGTCAAATGCCATAAGATCGATGTGGCATTCATAGGCCCGCCTGGGATGTATCTACGAGGAGATATGGTCCAACTGCTCTTTAATAATGTGCCCATCATTGTGGCAGGAGACATTGGCAGCCGTAAAACAAGGGATAGTCAAGTTGATGTTTATGGATATTCGAGGATCGTGCCTCCCGAAAATTATGAAGAGCTCTTTCTCCCACGGCAGTCGGCGGTTATTTGGGTCGTCAAAAATGAAAAATACCAAAAAGTTTTAGAAGCACTTAAAAAGTTAGCAGATGAAGAAAATCACTAGAATTGTTTGCAGCTATTTTCTGTTTTGCGTTCTACTGCTTCCTGCTTTTTTACAAAGCAATCAAGCGGGCCCCAAACTCTGCCTGACGATGGTAGTGCAAAACGATGCGCAAGTGATCCAAATGTGTTTAAACAACGTAAAGGATCTGGTCGATTGCATCTCTATATGTGATGTGGGATCTACTGATGCTACGATAAAAATCATCGAGCAGTTTTTCGAAGACACGGGCATTCCGGGCAAGATTTACAAGCACCCTTGGCGCAACTTTGGTTACAACCAGACCTTGTCGGTGCAGGCAGCGCAAAAAACTCTTCAAGAGCTAGGCTTTTCTTTGAATAACAGTTATCTTTTCGTTCTGGATGCAGATATGTGCGTCCACATGGGATCGGAATTCCGCAAAGAGAGTTTGAATAAAGATGCCTACTTGCTATTAGAAAAAGCTCCCAGTTTCTCCTACTTTCATTACAGCCTGCATCTTCTTCGCGCCTCTCTTCCTTGGGAAAGTATCGGCCTTACCCACGCACTCTGGTCTGCAAAAGGCGCAGGTGAGTCCGCGAAACTACATACGTTAACTTTAGAAGAACAAGAAGATAGCAGAAGGCAGAGAGAGAAATTACTGCGAAACGTCCAGCTACTGAGCGATGGCCTCCGAGAACAGCCGGGCAATGCACGCCACATGTTTTTTTTGGCCCAATCTTATAAGTGGCTAAAACGGCTCGATGACGCGATCTTTTGGTACAAATCTCGTATAGCCCAAGGAGGAGATCAAGAGGAGACCTGGTTTTCTAAATGCATGCTAGGAGAGTGTTTTGAAGAGAAGGAGGAGTGGAACGAAGCGCTTTACTGGTACCTGGAAGCTTACCAACAAAATCCTAACCGCACCGCATCGCTCAGAAAAATTGCTACTCACTACCGAGTGCAAGGGCAAAATGATTTAGCCTACATCTTTGCCAAACATGGCTCGCGCATCCCCTTTTCTGATGATCAGATTCTATTTAGCTCCTCTCCTTTTTACCACTACCAGTTTAACGAAGAGCTCTCAATCGCAGCCTACTACACCCGTTTTAAAGAGGAGGGATTTTTAGCCGCAGACGATCTGCTTCTTAAAAAAAATGTGCCTTGGCACACTAAAGATCAGGCTTGGAAAAACATTCTCTTCTACGTGCAAAATTTGCCGGGCGCCCGTTTTATTCCAATCGACGTCGACCTTCCCCTGATCGAAGAGGATAGTGAAGAGAGATACCATCCTATGAACCCCTCCATTCAAAAAACAGAGGCTGGGTATCAGGTGATTTGTAGAGCTGTGAACTACACACAAACAGGAGCAAAGATATTCAACACAATCGATAAGAGCGGCATTTTTAAGACCCGAAATTTTTTCATAGACTATGACCGAGACTTTAAGAAGCTATCTCAACAAGAGATTATCGAAAATTTACCTCGTGAACACGTGGATTGCTGGATAGCAGCCAATATACAAGGGCTGGATGATTGCCGCATCTTCACCTTCCAAAACTCCTGTTGGTTTACTTGCACAACCAGCGACACCAATCCCACAGGCAATTTCCAGATCTCTCTTTGTAAACTCGCGGAAAAAAAATTAAAAGGGACACTCTTTATAAAGAGCCTCACTCCTCTACAAGGTCCTGATCCCTATCGATGCGAAAAAAATTGGCTTCCCTTTTTAAATGAGGGAGAGCTACAGATCATCTACTCCTACGATCCCATCGTTATCTACAAACCTGACATTGAAACAGGAGAGTGCAAAGAGACTCTTCGCTACTCAGCTAGTCACGATTTTTCCCGCTTTCGCGGCTCTGCTGCGCCTATCGCTTTTAATGAGGGATACCTGATGCTCGTGCACGAGGTTGTGCAAATGGCCAATTACGAAAGACGCTATCTCCACAGATTCCTATACCTCGACAAAAACTTTATTATCAGCCAAGTTTCAAAGCCCTTTACGTTTCGCCATATCGGCATCGAGTTTTGCTTGGGTATGACCCTCGATCATGCGGGAAAGGAGCTCATCTTGACTGTTGGAATAGAGGATCGCGAAGCGTGGCTCTGTTTTGTGGGTCTGGGCACGGTCCAGTCTCTTCTTCGCCCCTTGCCTATCGAACCCATCTTTCAAAACTAAAACCCATGCAACGTCTCTTTCTAACTTATCTGATCCTTCTTCTCTCCTTCACCTCCCTTTATGGTACAGAGGAGATGGTCATTTCCACCCAGAAGATCGTTTTGGAAAATTTTCCAGATGCTCACAACCCCTCGCTCATTAAATTCAAAGATGGCTTTCTTCTCACCTTTAGATATTGCCCAGAGAGGCGTAACCAGCCTTGGAACTCAGAGATTGGAGTTGTTCTACTCAATGATGCCCTGCAACAGATTTCTCTCCCGGAGCTACTCAATACACGGCTGAAATTCAGCAAAACACCCTCTCAAGCAGAAGATGCGCGCATTTTTTCCTACAAAAGCAGACTATTTCTCATCTACAACGACAACATCGATATAATCGCTCCTCCTATATGGGAGAGGCGCGATATGTTTATGGCAGAGCTTTTTTATGATGGCAGCCACTTCTCTCTATCCCCTGCTCTAAAACTGGTCTATGAAGAAAAATACCAGATGCAGGCGTGGCAGAAAAATTGGGTGCCTTTTGAGTGGAAGGGTAAGCTCTTCATGATCTATTCGATCAATCCTCACGAGATTCTCTTTCCTAATTTAATGACCGGCTCTTGTTACCACTGCTATGACACATGGGCACCATTGGAGTGGAACTTTGGCGCGCTCCGCGGCAGCACGCCGCCTCTTCTGATCGAGGGAGAGTACTTGGCCTTCTTCCACTCAAGTGCCGTCGTAGCCTCCCCCGCTTCCTGGGATATGAATTTATGGCACTACTTCATGGGCGCCTACACCTTCTCGGCGACCCCTCCTTTTCAAATCACCAAAATTTCTCCCAAGCCTATTGTTGCAGAAGGGTTTTACACCCCATCGGGCTACGAAAAAAGAGTCGTTTTTCCAGGCGGATTTGTCATCTCAGACTCCATCATCTACGTAGCTTATGGAAAAGATGATTCTGAGATCTGGATCGCCTCTCTCGATAAAGAGGCACTTATGCGCTCGCTTATTCCTATCAAAAAATGAGTACGACAATGCATTTTTTAAGAAGCTTTATCCTTTTTCTCTCTTTCATCTCTTCCTTATGCGCTGGAACCTACAAAATTGAGAGCATTTTTCCGGGTTATGATGGGGAAAAGAAGATCTACCTTCTGACTCTTTTTTTGCCTTATAACCCAACTATTGTCTCCTTTACCCCCGACCCCAAAGTAAAGGCAGCATGCCATTTTTGGTGGCCAAAATGCTGCTTTTATTCAAATGACGAGCACCCTGACAATCCTTGCGATCTTTTATGGATCGCAAGCGACGGAGACGAACTCGATCTTCTTTATAAAAATGAAGAGATGGTAAGACAAGCGAGCGCCATTTTTATAACCACGGACTTAACGAATCGGGGCATTCATTTCCAAAATTTAAAGTCCCTCCTGGCGATGTCCGGTTTTACCCTTTTGGGCCATTGGTATTGGGAAGATGAGCGTGGAGAGGCGATGTTTGTCAAAACCGATCTTCTAAATGCCGCCATGAGAACTCTCAATTACCCCCGTTCGAACTTCTCTGTAGCATTCCAACCCTTCGGAAACAAAATTGAACAGCACCTGCGTAAAGCCACAAATAAATCTTTAGAGCATAAGATCGATGGCATCGATTTTATCTACATGATCAACTTAGATGAGAGACCCGAAAAATTTGCTCTTGCAACTACTGAGCTTGCCTTTTACGGCATTTATCCCTATCGGTTTTCTGCAGTCAATGGATGGAAATTATCAACGGCTGCTATCAATGAAGTGGGCGTAAAATTCTCATCTGATTTCGGACAAGAAAAATTCCTCGGATCGATTTACAGAGAAATTAACGGCCAAGAGCACCTTGGGCATGAAATCCTCAGAGCGAATGGCGAGACATTCTTTACGCTCGGAATGTCTCATGGTGCCATCGGAATTGTCTTAAGCCATCTCTCTATTTTACAAGATGCTTACGACTCTGGGTTCCAAACAATCTGGGTCATGGAAGATGATGTAGAGGTTGTAGATAACCCGGGGCAAATTCCCGAATCCATTCAAAAATTGGACGCGCTTGTCCCCGACTGGGACATTTTATTTACCGATACCGACACCAAAGACCGAGCCGGGCATCATGTTGCCTGTAGAGCCGTTGCTGCAAGACCCAATTTTCCTATTCCGCCTCTATCTGCTTATCTACAGCATTTTTATCCTGTGAGTAGCGACCTTTCTCGCATCGGTATGCGCTATGGCGCTTACTCCATGATTGTTAGACGTTCCGGGATGAAGAAGATTTTGCAACATTTCAAGACATATGGCATTTTCATTCCATACGACATGGATCTTTGGCTGAATCCGGAGTTAAAAATGTACTGTGTGAGGAAAGATATCGTTTCACATCGCGCAGGAGCCCCTACCGATAATAGCGAACCCCATTACCTAAAAAAGGGACCATGAACCTAATCCTCTGTTTTTTGTTATTTATCTCCTCTTCTCTCTATGCCTATGAAGATGCCGAGCTTTCGAAGTTATGGGCATCGATTGCAGACGTCACTCATCCCACACTAGAAGATTACAAAAATATCGAAAACTATCTTCAGAAGAGCGAAAGACCATATCTTGAACCCTTAGCAAGTCTCGACAGATTAGTACGCATACGCAATTTTCAACTGATTGGTGCAGCGGGCGAGATGCCTATTTTCGAAACGCACTACTTGAACTGTGATGAAAAGTCCAAAAACCGTTGCGTCCTATTATTCGCCTCATCCAATGGCATTTATCCGGATAAGGCACGGAGAGCTCTTGCAGATCTACGTAATTGTGGCTACAAGGGCCATGTGCTTTTGCGCATCGGAGGATTTCCCAATTTGCCGAATGGCGGACTTAAAATTTGCCACGTACCATACGCTTTTAAGGTCGCCTTTTTAAAAGAGGCCCAGCTCCTCGGCTACAAAGAAGTGCTATGGATCGATACAGCCATGCACCCTCTAACAAATTTAGAAAAGATTTTCGCGATCATCAAAGAGAAAGGCCATTTTTTCACATACGTGGGATCCTTGTCTGATAATAGAACTACTCACCTTCCAGATGCTGCCGCTACTCTTCAGATCACACCCGCACTCTATGATCAGATTCCTCACGTCTCTTCGAGTCTGATGGGTTTTAACATGGAAAACCCCCTCTCTCTTCAATTGATCGACGAGTGGCTAATGGCTGCAGAAAATGTCTATCCCTTTATGACCTGTTGGCCAGAAGAACTAAGCTTCTCCATCATCGCCTGGCGCCTTGAGCTCAAACCCTTTACCTGGTTTGGCAACTGCGTATGCGGTGCACACGAGCTGGAGATGCCCATCGTCCAAAAGCGCCCGCTCCAATTCTACATCGACGCCATTAGATAAGAATTCATCGCAAAGATGCAGAGGCGCAAAATGTGTTTTATACTAAAAATTTGGCGATCGACTCACCGATTCCTGAACTGCTACCTGTCACAAGAGCTTTTTCTCAGCGACAACCACGAGTGAGAATGAAGAAAATTGCATTCTAAACACGCTTAAGATTAGTTCGTCGCTTGCCGCGTTCTTGCGCCGTTTGCTATTTTTATGACCGGACTCTAAGATAAAAGAGCTTTCTAAAATTTTTTAGAGGCATAGGAGACCCTTATGAAACTGAAATATACGCTGTTTTTGATGCTTGTGCTGACAAACGGAAGAAATATCCAGGCTCTGGAAGACTTTACTGATATTAGTTTGGACGACTATCTCTCAGAACAACGTATTCTCGTTACAGAGGGATATGTAACAGCCACGCAAAAGGCCGAATTTATACAAGATATGCAAAGAATTTCCAAAATCAAAAAGATCCTGGAAATTGGATTTAATGCAGGACATTCTGCTGAGCTATTTCTC
>CAWDOQ010000002.1:0-365055 GCA_963804085.1 Chlamydiia bacterium
TTGCATGTCAACTGCGTTCGAGCCGCTCGGAATGTTGAAGGTGCGGCTCTGACCGCCAAAGTCCAAAGTACCCGAAATGACCACAGGACCCGTGTTGGTTGTTGTATCATAAACGATATCAGTTCCCCCTGTAAAAGGAGTCCCTGTGAAGGCGATGGGCCCAGGAATAGGTATTACTTCCTTGGATGGTAAGAGGATGTGAGAGAGTAGTTGAATCGGAGCTGAGAGTTAAGAGAGCACCTCGCTGTGTCAAGGTGCCTGAATCGAATATAAGATTTAGGATGGTTTGAGCTTGCCCGTTTAAGTCGAGCGTACCGCCGTTAATGAGGTGAGAAGGAGTCGGAGACAAAGTGTTGGGTATAGCAGTTTGAAGCGTGCCGGCGCTGATCGTCATGCTGCCGGCGTAGGTGTTTGTTCCTCCAAGGATTAACGTGCCAGCGCCGATTTTTGTCAAAATTTCCAGAAATCCCCAAGGAGATGGATAAGGAATTGCCACCGGTAGTCATAGTAGGCGGATCTGGGCCCAGGTGCGAGAGATGGTGCCCGAGTCGCTAGCCTGAGAGTCTCCCATCGTTTAGAGTTAGGGCGCTCGTGCCAGCTCCGATGTTATCATCGCTTGAAATGGCGAGCGTGCCGCCGCTTACCGTCGTGCCACCCGTGTAGATATTTGATCCTGTAGTTGGAGAACTCCCAAGCCGGTTTTGAATAGTCCCATGCCGTTATCATTTTGGATAGTGTTGGCAACACTCATGTCAACGGCATTGATCGAAGAGCTGTTCTTCCCAATATTAAAGGTTCGAGCTACTTCTCCAAAATCAAGAAAGTCACCGTCGCCTGAAAGATCCGCACCTCCCACATTAGTGGACGCATCATAGACAATGTCACCAATCCCATCCGAGCTTCCTACTAAGTTGATCTAGATGCGATTGAGACGTTTCTCATCGTGAGCCTTGCCCCGGGCCCGTTTAGCGTCATTATTGCGGCATCGGTAGGGTAAGATCCGGCTTGAAAGTTTAAGGTCTTAAATGACGGTGAAACATTAACGCTACTGAAGTCGAGTGAGGGACGTTGTATTCACAAGTATGCTGGAAGAGAAGTGTAGGAGAAAATGGATTGCCAGTTTCGGAGGCGGTAAAATTCCCAGATCCTAAAAGTTGCAGATCTCCGGAATAGCAGTCGCATTCGCAACTGTCTTGTTCGCACCTAAATGGCCAGAATTCACTATCGTGGCTCCTGCGTAGGTATTAGATCCTGTCCCAGCAAACACAATGTCCGCGTTGACTGCTGCCACTCCGTTAATTGTAATAGCGTTCGGTGCTCCGGTATTAATACTACTGATGACCGTGCTATTGCCAGAAGCCGGGATCGAAATCGTGCTACCACCCGCTTGCGTGATTGTAAGAGCAGTCGATGAACCAGAGAGGTCCAAGCCAACGTTTACGTTGATGTTAACAGCACTTGCAGTGTTGACTTGGAGTGATCCCCCGTTATCGAAGGTGATCATATTTGTTCCAGAAATCGTAAGGCCTGCAGTGGCACTGATCGTGTTGATCCCAACATCTTCGCTTAATGAGGGTGTAGCGGTTGAAGTAAACTGCGCGGTGTCGCCAGCGGTAAGGAGGACCATTAGGGCTCCAATTCCCCCCGTACTCCAGTCGCCTCCTCCAGGACCTATCCAAGTATAAATCGTGGAAAAAACAACGCGCGTGGTTAAAACCGAGACTATTAAAACACACGTCTGTAGAGGAAATCTGAGCATACCTTTGATATACAGACATAATATTTTAAAACTCTATAAAAACTTTAGGAAGAGAAGAAAAACCCATTTAATGGACGGGACCCCCAAGTGGACGAAGTGGACAGAAGAGTGGTGGACTTTAGTGGACGAAGTGGACGGGGATCTCTTCTGACTCTTCTTCTTGGCGCTGTCCACAAAGTCCACTTTGTCCACATCGTCCACTTTAGTCCACAAATCTGCGCCAGTCCACAAAACAAAAGAACCCCTCTTGCTGCAGCAAGAGAGGTTCAGTTTGTTACAATGTTTGAGGTGTTATTCATGTACCTCTCTTATTGCAATTTTCAAAGGTACGCATAACAATCATAGTGATTGCCGCAGTTACCCCTATCGCAACAGGAATGCCTATAATTGCAGCTTTCTTCCAATTGCGCTTTTCTGCTCGTTCTTGCTGCAACTCTTTGCTCAACTCAACTATCACTTGATTCGTATCGTTGAATTGCTGTTGCGTTTGAGTGACTGTTCCATCACTCTTATTTTCTTCTCGGTTGGGAGCCAATTGAACTACCTCCCGATCTCCTGCCCATAGTGCACGTGCTTTTTTTATCACAGCAAAAGGGTCAGAAATAATCGTTACCGCTATGGCTAATCCAGCTTGTGCAACCTTCTTACCTATTTCGGCACTCATAATATTCTCCTTTATCCATTTTGTTTTAAATGGATGAGAAACACTCTGCATGATGGCAAACATTTAAAATCACCGTAAAAATTACGGGGTTAGTACAAAAGAAGCTCGCTTTTGGAGCTGCAGCCGAGCTTGTTTTTGATGTTGTCGAAATAGGATTCGACGGTGCGCTGAGAGAGGCCGAGAATTGCAGCTGTGCTCTGCGCTGTCTCGCCTAGTTTGTAGAGCTCAAGGCACTCTAACTCTCTCGGTGAAAGGCCAAAGAGCTCTTTTAAGAACTTACAAGAGCGTACATTCTTAATGGAAAGGGGGAGCGTTGGATCGCTCTCCCAGAACTTTTTTCCTTTGGCCTCTTGCAAGTTGTACCCTTCTCGTTTTATCTCACGGATCAGAGATGCCGCCTCTTTTTTGAAGTAGGGGATAAATTTGTGAAGTAGATTGATATTTTGCGTGAAGATCTCATGCCCGATATCCTTACATCCAGGATTTGCAAATAAAGCGCCTTCCATTTTTCTCCCGTTCGACTTTAGTATCAAAAAGAGCTCTTTTAGTGAGAACAGCTCATCTATACACTGCGCCTGCTCAAGATCCGCAACTGTGGGAACCAGCAGAGAGCCAGACATGAGAAGCGCTGGGTGGACAAGAAACGGATTGTCGAGATAGAGCTTATTTTTATAAAAAAAATCGATCTGATCGACAACGGTCGATAAAAGGACGTAAGAGCCATCCTCCTCAATGGTGTAATAGGTAAATCCAGAAATGTTTAAATGCTCTTTTAACGGCGCGCAGATCTTCTTGATCTTCTGCTGATGCTTGATGGTATACTTTGCGACTAACTCATGCAGGTCTTGCATAAGATAATATGCTCCTTATCCTTTCTCCCTGCAATTCATCCAAGCAGCAGCAAGCGCACTGATTGTCGTCACACAAGAAAGAGTAACAAGACAAAGAGCGATCTTCCATTTGCGATTGCATGCTTCATGCTTTCGCTCCAATGCTACGTAGTTGTTCCCAGCGGTTATTGTGTTTTGAGTCCAAGCTTCGAATTGCTCTGAAGATAGAATAAAAGTCCCATCGGGATTGGGCCGTACTCTCGGACCTATTGCAATAGCATGTATTTTAAAATGAGAAGAAGTATGTGTAATTAAACGCGCTTGTGTTGTCATGTCTCCTCCTTGTTTGACAAAAAATTTTAGGAGGTGGGCTCGAAAAACTCAAGAAATTTTCTATAGAGCCTGTTGCAACAGGCTCTATAACTTCTGTGGGGTGAGGAGAGCAAAAGGATGGTCGAGGGTCACAAGACGGCCGCCTTCCATGCTATAGACATGTTCGGGCTGCATGATTTCGCAGAGGTTGCGCAAGCTCTCACACTTGAGCACGATAAAGTCGATCTCAGCAATCGATGAGAGTAGCGAGACAAACTCCTCATCGGGATCATTGTCGCGTACGTAGACGATGAGCTTCTTCTCTTCATCGAGACAAGAGAGTTTGCGAATGCCGCTAAACACAGCGGTCGACATCCCATAGCCGCTCTCTAAACCAAGCACGATAAAGCGTTTACCTTTTAGCGCTTGCTGCAGTGCAAAGAGGTGCTCCTCATCGAAAACTTTGTTCTCGACATCATATTCGAGAAGTCTTGCGGCCATTTCCGAGAGGTTAATGCGTGCACAGCCAAGACGCTCGATCGCCATGCCCGCTGCGATATTGGCCAGTTGCGCGGCGTACTTGATGTCTAGCTTGTTTGCGAGTGCTACGCTGATCATCGCAAGAACGGTGTCTCCTGCTCCTGTCACATCTTTTACCTCTTTAGAGCGCACAGGGAAATCAAAGCGCTCTCCCTTTTTATGAAAGAGGGACATGCCAAATTCTGAGCGTGTGATAAGAAGCATCTCCATATGGCAGCTCTGTAAAATTTTCGTGGCGACCTGATCGAGCGGCGCTTCTTGCGGCAGTTTGGCAGCAGCATAGGCTTCACTCAAGTTGGGCTTGAGAACTGTGGCGTACTGATACTTCGAAAAATCGTCTCCTTTGGGATCGACGATAACGGGGATATTTTTAGCTTTTGCCATCTCCAGCACGCTCATGAGAAGAGAGCGGGATAAAAATCCTTTGCCATAATCTGAAATGGCGACGATCTGGACGCTATCCAAGAGCGTGGGTATCTTTTCGACAATTGCCTGTTCAAGCGTTTCGGGTATAGGAGAGAGTGTTTCAAAATCGACGCGCAAGACCTGCTGCGAATCGGCAATTAGTCGGTTTTTAACAGGTGTTTTATATCCTTGCTCTTTTAAGAGGCCGCGCACGTCGACCCCCTCTTTTGCAAGTGATGAGGAGATCTCCTCGCCTGCCACATCCATGCCAATTCTTCCTAAAACAGAGACTTTGGCGCCTAGCGAATTTAAGTTGAGTACGACGTTGCCTGCACCGCCGGGGCGGCTCTCCTCCTTTTGCACATGGAGCACAGAGACGGGCGCTTCCGGAGAGATGCGCTTCACTTTACCTGTCGTGTAGGTGTCGAGCATGAAATCGCCAATAACAAGCACCCGCACAGGGCTAAAGTGGCTGAGCATCCCGACTAGTTTTACCATCGTGCATCCTTTAGCAAGTAACCTTTGACGTAATCGCCTACTGCTGTTTCTATGCTATACTGCAATGGCTTTTTCTTTGCAGTATATCCGTGCGCATCCCAATACTTTTGCATATCTGCACAGGTGTAGTTCTGGTACTGTCTAGCCAGCTCTTGCGGCATCTCTACATATTCGATGCGTGGAGGAAGATTAGCAGCAGAAAAGAGAGCGCTGGAAATGCGATTCCAACTGGTCGCCTCGCCCATCCCGATATTGTATATGCCGGCTAAATCGTTATCTAAAAAGTCACACGTCATCTTTACCGCATCTTTGACATAGATAAAATCGCGGACTTGTTCGCCATCGCCAAACTTTTGCGGTTCTGTTGATTTAAAGAGGCGTACCACCCCCTCTTGCAAAACATTCGGCAGCATTTTGTAGACCATCGATGCCATGCGTCCTTTGTGGTTTTCATTCGGGCCGAAAACATTGAAATACTTGAGACCCACGATCTGGTCAAGAACGCCTTGTTTCTTTGCCCAAAGATCAAAGAGATGCTTAGAAAAACCATAGAGATTAAGAGGTTTGAGCTCCTCCAATCCATCATGATGATCAGAAAAACCGAGCTTGCCGTCGCCATAGGTAGCAGCAGAAGAGGCGTAGATAAAGCGGATTCCTGCACGCAGCGCATACTCGGCCAGGCGCACAGAAAAGCGGTAGTTGTTCTCCATTAAGTAATCGCCATCTGTCTCGAGAGTATCAGAACAGGCGCCCAGGTGGATAAAAGCCTGGATCTCATGCTCCTTATCCTTGAGCCACTCGAAGATCTCATTTTTCGAAATGAAATGGAGGAACTGTTTACCTAAAAGGTTTTTCCACTTTTCTGTTTTTTTAATGTCATCGACGAGAACCAGGTTGGAAAAGCCTCTCTGATTGAGATGCGAGACGACGCACGATCCGATAAAGCCGGCAGCGCCTGTTACGACAATCATCTGCGAACTGTTCATGGCGTTAGGTTAGCAGAGAAAAAGAAAAAGGACAAGGAAGAGTGGAGACCCCAAGTGGA
The DNA here is from genome assembly GCA_963804085.1 of Chlamydiia bacterium. Lineage (GTDB taxonomy): Bacteria > Chlamydiota > Chlamydiia > Chlamydiales > Rhabdochlamydiaceae > CAWDOQ01. The sequence continues at coordinate 6,054 of CAWDOQ010000002.1, forward strand.
CAAAAGATAGTGGACTGAAGTGGACGATGTGGACTAAGTGGACGGGGCACTCTTCGCACTAGTCTTCTTGGCGCTGTCCACCAAGTCCACTTTGTCCACATCGTCCACTTAGTCCACCCTCTTCAGCGCCTATTCCGCTTTCGCTTCCGCCACGATAGTAAGGACGAAAGTAGCCGGCACACCTTCTTTGAGTTTCAAGGAGAGGTTGTGAGTGCCGAGTGCTTTGATCGGTAGGGGCAGAACCACATTGCGCTTCTCAATCACATGACCTTTCTCCTCAAAGAGACGTGCGATGTCGACTGCACCGACCGAGCCATACATGTGACCTTCGGGATCGACTTTAACGGAAATGGTAAGCTCCATTCCATTGACATTTTGGGCGAGGATCTCCGCCTCTTTCTTGTCGACTTCAGCGCGCTCTGCTCGCTCTTGTTTTAAGCGTGTCTGCATGCGAAGCGTTCTTTTATCTGCGATTACCGCTTTTTGTTGCGGAAGAAGAAAGTTGCGCGCATAGCCCGGCCTTACTTTAATCAGATCGCCGCTGCGTCCTAAATCTTCTACATCTTCAACAAGTAATAACTGGTTTGCCATAGTTTTTGCCTATACTTTAATAAATTAGTCTTTTGCGACAAACGGGAGTAGTGCCATATGTCTTGCCATTTTGATCGCATTCGCAAGCTGTTTCTGGTGGTGAAAAGAGACACCAGTGATACGTCTTGGAATAATCTTACCCCTCTCTGTGATAAATTGAGCAAGCGTGTCGATATCTTTGTAGTCGATATGTTGCATGCCCGATGCAGTGAAGGGGCACTGTTTACGCTTCTTACCAAAAGGGCTCTCCGGCATAGACGGTGGCGAAGGTGGTCTTCTTTGAAATGTCTGCTCCATATTCTACTCCTGAATGAGCTGTTTAAATTCGATCTTTTCCATCACTTTTTCCGTACGCAACGTGAGAAAGCGGATGAGATCTTCGTTTAGATGGTACTCCTTCCACAACTCTTTGATAGCAGCGGTAGGGGCACTAAAATAGATCACAAAGTAGTGGCCTTCACGGCGTCCATTGATCTCGTAAGCGAGCTTGCGCCGTCCAAAGTCGTGGAGCTTGTGAACCTCTCCTTTCTGATCTGTGATTGCTGAGGTGATCTTCTCGACTGCTTTTTGACGTGCATCGTCGCTAAGCGTAGTGCTTAAGATGTACATTCCCTCATAAATTTCTTTTTTCTCTTTTGCCATTTTATTCTCCTGTATCTCCTATTTGGTTGGCGAAGCGCATTGCGCTATCAACTCCTTCCTTAATCCAAATGTTGAGGGAAGCAAGCGCTTTTTCCTCTATAGAGGGAAGCTTGACTCTCTCCTCCTCGGTAAACTTACCTAACACATGATCCGCAAGCTCTCCGTGCATGCGGTCCCCCACTCCTATTCTCAAGCGGGGATAGTCCAGCGTTCCTAGATGGACCTCTACGCTTTTCAATCCGTTGTGCCCTCCCGCGCTCCCTTTAGCTTTCAGCCTTAGCTGGCCAAAATGAAGGGCGATATCGTCGCAGATGATGAGCACCTTCTCGTTTGCCACTTCCAAGTAATCGGCACACTTTCGCACAGACTCACCGCTACTGTTCATGTAGGTCTGCGGCAGGAGGAGAATAACTTTTTTATCCTCACAAACACCCTGTGCTATTTGTCCAAAAAACTGAGCCTCGTTACGCAGCTTCCATCCCTGCTTTTTCGCAAAGGCAGAGACCACTCGAAAACCAATGTTGTGGCGGGTCTCGTCATAAACGCTGCCTGGATTTCCCAGTCCAACGATCAGACACTTACCGTTTTGCAACGACGACAAGGACCTCCTCTATTCCTGCAAGCAGGCGGATCCCTTCAGGCAGCGCGACATCTTTTAATCTGCGCGTCTGAGCGATTCCTAAATCTTTCACATCAACTAGAAATTCTGTGGGGATCTTCTTGGGCAAGCACTCTACTTCTACGTAGCGCACCACCTGTCTTAAAAATCCTCCGAGCTTTACACCTATGCAATCGACTACTCCTGTTACTGTCACAGGAACTTTCACTCGCACAGGGACGTTGTCAACCAGCTCTTCAAAATCGAGGTGAGAGACGCGGTAGCTAGTCAGTTCGTATTGAATGTCTTTAACAACCGCTTTTTTCTCTTTGTTGCCCATCATTAGGGTAAACACCGTTGTCGGCAAGCCACCCGTTTTGAGGTTGCGCAAAAATGTTCCAAACTCCGTGCCGTTGATAAGAAGCGACTCGCTCTCTTTACCGGGCGAATAGAGGACCGCGGGGATATTGCCTTCGCGCCGCATCGCTTTTGTATCGCTCTTCTTCATCGCTGCACGTTTTGTCACTGTCAGTTTCATATATTTCTCCAAATATTTATTTCAGAGGCAACTTAAGCCTTCAAACTTTAACTATTGAACAGGGAGGAGATCGATTTTGCTGAGACGATAGACTCTATCGCCTTAGCAAAAAGAGGTGCTATGGAGACGATTTGTAACCGTTTTCGGCTGATTTCGCTAGGTAATGGTACCGTATTGCTAATCAGCATCTTCTCAATCGCACTCTCCTCAAACGCTGAACCGACCATAAGGCCGTGTGTGACTGCTGCAAAGACCCCTTTGGCTCCAGCACTTTTACACACGCGGGCGGCTATTTTCAGCGTTTCCCCTGTCGAGCATATGTCGTCGACGAGAAGAACATCTCTGTCCTTAACGTCGCCAATTAAAGCATGCGCCTCGACATGTTTTGCATTTACTCGACGCTTGTCCACAATGGCATAATCAACATGCAAACTCTCCGCAAAATCTCTGGCCATCTTAACACTGCCTACGTCGGGAGTTACCACGACGCACTCTTTCAATCTCAGCTCTTTGATCGCTTCCACTAGAAGCGGCCGCGCATAGAGATTGTCGACAGGGTGATCGAAAAACCCCTGAATCTGCTCTGTATGCAGATCCATTGTGAGGACTCGAGTCACTCCTGCCCGTTCGAGAAGATCAGCGACGAGCTTTGCCGTGATAGGCTCCCTCTCTTTTCCTTTTCGATCTTGCCGCGCATACCCAAAGTAGGGAATGACAGCTACGATCGAACGAGCAGAGGCACGTTTCAAAGCATCGACTAAAATGAGCAATTCCATGAGATAGAGGTTGGGATGTCGTGCGATAGACTGCAAAACAAATACATCCCTTCCGCGGACGTTCTCTAAAATATGAACGCCTATCTCACCATCTGGAAAAGTCTCAATCTTCAACTTTCCTAACTGCACACCGACGCTTTCTGCAATTTGCTGCGCAAGTTCGCGGTGCGAAGATCCGGCAAAAAGCATAAAGCCACTTTCGGTATGCATAGAGGTCTCATTCCTTGGGGCGGAAGGATTCGAACCTCCGTATGGCGGTACCAAAAACCGCTGCCTTACCACTTGGCGACGCCCCATCAGTAAAAAAGCGAGCACCATGCTACTCTAGCTGAAGATTTTCTGGCAACTGAGACCTAAACTTTTTATTGATCGCGCCCGCTTCCGCGCCCGTATGCGCGCCCGATCCGGATTAATTCGGGCGCGCATGCGGGCGCGGAAGCGGGCACGTAAAAGAAAATTTAAACTTTAGGCAGCCCGACGAAAGGTCTGAAGAAAAGCAGAGGGCAAAACCTCTACCTTAGCAATAATTTGATTAGCAAGAACATCTCTTAAAGCCGCGCCATCCCAAAATGTCTTGTCATTTTCCTCAGATGTCAAATGGCGCATACACTCTTTAGCCCATAACCGGACGATTTCGATAGCGGGCGGGGTGTAGTTGACATAAATAGCACTTGTCAGCACCTTTTCCGGATGGATATCGGGAAGATCAGCATTTACCTGGACGGCGATGTCGCAAGAAAAAAGTTCTAAATAGACCGGTTTTTGATAAAAAAGATCATCCGCATCAACCCAGAGCACAGGCCGCTGTAACTGGTGCAGCTTCTGGTAAATATAAAAAGGTTTAAAGGCATCATTTAACTCCCAGGTCCCAAAAGAGTCGATCCCTTCAATAACATACTCAAGGCCATACTTCTGACAAGAGGCAGCAAGCGAGCGCGCCTTCTCCTCATAAGGAGTCTGTTTAGTATAAAATGAGATTACGACAGGAAAATCTGGCAATTTAAAAGAACCCCTTGTTAAAGAATGTTTTAACAGGAGCCGAATTTCCATGCACATTCTGCAGATCGCCACTGAGCTTGCCCCCGTCGCCAAAGTGGGCGGGCTGGGAGATGTCCTCTATGGACTATCGCAGGAGCTGGCTAAGCAGAATCACACTGTGGAAATTCTTCTCCCCAAGTATGACTGTATCGATTACACCCAATTAAAACATCTGAAAGTTGAGATGAGCGAGCTCTTGTCTTTTGAAGGGGGCCACTGCTACAACAACACGATCTGGTCGGCAGAGCTGCACAATTTAAAGCTCCTGCTCTTAGAACCTCACCATCCCAAACACTACTTTGGCCGTGGCGTTATCTACGGATGTCCCGATGATATCGAACGGTTTCTCTACTTTTCTCGAACAGCGTTGGAGTATCTGCACAAAGCGAATAAACGACCTGACATCTTGCATTTGCACGACTGGCCAGTCGCTGCAATCGCACCTCTTTACAAAGAGATCTATGCTCCATCGGGCTTTCATGTCGGTGGAACGATGCTCACCATCCACAACTTGGATTACCAAGGCAAGTGCACGCCTCAAGCTCTTGCGCGCATCGGTCTGCGCAGCGACACTCCTCTTTTACGGCAAAAGCTGCAAGACCCTCTCTCCCCTTCCACTGTGAATCTATTAAAAGCAGGGATCGAATATGCCGATTGCATTACGACCGTCTCTCCCACATATGAGAAGGAGATCGAAACAGATCCTCTTTTGGTTGGAAACAGGCATAAATTTAAAGGCATTCTAAATGGGATCGACACACAATTTTGGAATCCTGAAACAGATCCTCTTTTAGTCGCAAGATACCCAACAGATAATGTGCAAAAGCTTCTCGAAGGCAAAAGAGCGAATCGCGCGCACCTATCCAAGCACCTCTCTTTAGCTAAATCAAAAGCACCTCTAGTCGTCTCAATCACTCGCATAGTGCCGCAAAAAGGGCCTGAGCTGATCCACTACGCCCTGCAAAAGACCTTGAACCTGGGCGCTCAGTTTGTGATGCTCGGCTCCAACCACCATACCGAACTTGAAAAAATGTTCATTAGGCTCCAAAAGGAGCTGAAAAACAATAAAGATGCAGCGATCTGTCTGGACAAAGATGAAGCCCTCGCCCACCTAATTTTTGCTGCCGCCGACATGATTGTCATCCCTTCGATTTTTGAGCCTTGCGGGCTGACCCAGCTGATCGCACTGCGTTATGGCACCGTTCCCCTTGTGCGCTCAACAGGCGGCCTTGCAGATACTGTTTTCGACATCGACACCTCTCAAAGACCCATAGAGCAGAGAAACGGCTTCACATTTGAGCATGCCACTCACGGCGGCATCGACTGGGCGCTTGAGCGCGCGGTAAATTGTTTTAAAACCGATCAAAAAAAATGGCAAATGCTGATGCAGCACGGTTTAAAAATGGATTTCAGCTGGGGTAGATCTGCGAAAGAGTACTCTGCGCTTTATGCTTCGGTTTGCCAAGCCAAGAGCCCAACTGCTCGAGCGGTTTAATATACGTGCCCGCTTCCGCGCCCGCATGCGCGCCCGATCCGGATTAATTCGGGCGCGCATGCGGGCGCGGAAGCGGGCACGTTTTTAACTTTTGTTGATTGCGCGTTTTATGTACGACCGATTAGCGTAAATATATTCCACTCCAGAATAGAGAGTGTAGATGCAAGTCAGCAGCACACTAAAAAAACTGATCAGACGAAAGAGCTGCAGGTCCAAGGCCCCCAGAGTATAAGGAATCATCAACACCAAGATAAACAGAGTGGTAACTGCTTGCAGGACCGCTTTGATCTTGCCACTTAAGCGCGCACCTAAAGCCACACCGCGGAGTGCGCAGAGTGTACGCAGTGTGCTGATAATCGAATCTCTGTAGAGAAAAAGAAGAACCAAGAGCAGAGGGAGCTTGACAACCCCTTGCGTAAAGCTCAAGAAAACCGAGAGCCGAAAGATGCTATCTGCCATCGGGTCGAGTAGCTTACCGAGTTCGGTCACCTGATTTTTTTTGCGCGCAAAAAAGCCGTCGAAAAGATCGGAGAGTTCGGAGATCGCAAGGAGCCCGAGAAGCAAGTAGGGCAGAACGAGAAGCTTAATGCCAAACTGCTCGTAATAGAGGTAGATGATCAGAAAGATCGGACCTACGAGAAGACGCGTAAGTGTGAAATAGAGAGCAATACCCACCTGATCACAAGCCTTTTTAAAGTCACTTAGAAAGGTTTATATATGCTGGCTCTCTTTCTTGCAACGCCAATTGACCACACGCTGCGGCAATATCTTTTCCTTTCGTATAGCGCCAGGTCGTCGGAATACCTTGAGCAACTAGAAGATCACGAAATGCCTCGATCGCCTCTTTTTCCGGACGTTGCAATCTAAGGCCGTCGACCGGATTGTAGGGAATTAAGTTGACCGTGCAGGGATGGCCTTTAACAAGAGCTGCAAGTTCGCGCGCCATGCTAAGATCGTCATTTATCCCGGCAAGCAGAGTGTACTCATAGGTCATATCGCGTTTCGTCTTTTTGGCAAAAAAGAGCATCGCACTTAAAATCTCTTCAAGCGGGTATTTGCGTGCATACGGAATGATCTTTTGGCGGATCTTTTGATTGGGTGCATGCAAAGAGAGGACCAGATTCACCTTTAGCCCCTCTTCGGCAAAGCGGATGATGGCTTCTACAACGCCTACCGTCGACACTGTGATCCTTCTCTGCGAGATTCCCAAACGGAGCGGATCGGTTAAAAGATGAATGGAACTTAAAACTGCATCATAGTTTTCAAACGGCTCTCCCATCCCCATATAGACCACGTGAGAGACACGCTCTCCGCTCGTTTTTAGAAAACGGTCGATCTGATAGACCTGTTCAAAGATTTCAGCAGCTTCGAGATTGCGGATCAGCCCTTTTTTTCCCGATGCGCAAAATGCGCAGCGTGCAGGACAGCCCACTTGCGAGGAGACGCACACCGTGCGCCTCTCAGGCGCTCGAATCAACACAGCTTCAACTAGACGCTCATCTTTTAGCTCAAAGAGAAACTTGGTGGTCTCGCCATCAGAGGAGTCGACTGAGCGTACAAGTTTAAGAGAGCTCAATTGAAAGTTCTCAGATAGCTTCTGACGCAGCCCCTTGCCGAGATCACTCATCGCTTCCCAGTCACTCACACCCTTTTCGTAGATCCATTGCAAGATCTGCAGAGCGCGAAACGGTTTTTCGTTCTGCTCGACGAGCCACTTTTTGAGAGTCTCTTCGGTAAAGCTATGCAAAGTTTTCATCGTTGTATTACCCGATTAAAGATATTAAAAAGAGCATTTTTCAAACGGTTCATGTTACTTGAAACCCTTTCACAAAACGAGGTGCGCATAATTCTATGTGCACAGGCAGAAGTTTTAACCAAAAGCTCACTTGTCTCCTCGCACGAAGTAACTCCTCGCAATAATAGAAGAGCGCCGGAAGAGCCAAGAACAAGTGCTGAAATCGGCATGTCGAAAGCTAAGCAGATAACACCCTCCCCAAACGCACAAGCTCCTAAAACAGCGCAGTATATATTAAAAGGCCTATTATCTATTTTATTCGAAGTCCAAAGAACACAAGCGAGCACAGGATATTGACAAAACGACAATCGTGATAGCATACCGAGAAGAACATCACGCCGCTCTTGCCAATTTACTAATGCATGTTGGTCTCCATTATTGCTAAAGAGATCTATGCGATTCGCTAAGTACCTATCCAGAGAAACCGCAAAAATAGCTGAAGCAGAACAAGCCACTATGCACGCCTTTACAGCTCTAGAATAGGCAACGGGCTCGCCAGGGTTTGAATCAGGAGTGCTGCTTATCACATGCCCATTACCATTTAATACTACGCTCACAAATTCTCCATTTTTAGCAAAGAATTGTAACAGTTGCGGTATTAACCGACTAGGTCGTTATTCCACGCTTCCAGAAGGCGCCCTTGATGCACTTGACGCTCCAGACAAGAAGACGCAACTGACTCTGCGCTAACCACCAGAAGAGGGCTGCGCAAAAGCCAAAGTGGGTGAAGAGAATGAGAAGAGTCTCCCAGAAGTAACTAAATATTTTTTTAGCAGGAGGTTTTAGGTAGGTGTAATCGGTTAGAACCCTCTTCAAAAAAGCCCGTTTAAGAGAGGGGTGGCGGTAGAAACGGCAGATCAGATCCAGGCCGCCTCGAACCTTGTAAAAGGGGTTAAACCCTTTTAGACTATTGATCGCATTGCGTCTGAACCAGTAGCTTTGGACGCTCGGAGAAACCCTACCCTCTTTAAGCTCTCCTTCATTCATCTGTTTCATCAAAATCTCCGGTGGCGAAAGACTATGATGGATGATCGATCCCGTGTAGAGAAGATCCGGAAGCGCGTGCGCCTGGGCAAATTCAGAGACAAATGAAAGCGCGTGGCGCGAGATGTAAAACTCTCCGGGCTCAAGAAAGTGGATATACTCCCCTGCCGCCATAGAAAGACCTTGGTTCATCATCGCAAATAAGCTCTGCTCTTTTGCATCCGCAATCCGTGTAGGAGGAAAAGTGTGTGTATAAAAAATATCCACACTATGCTCCCTCTTCTGCCCGTCGATAACAACCACCTCAAACGCAGGAAAATCCTGCGTGAAAATGCTCTCGAGCGTAAAGGGAAGCAAGTGGGCAGTCTCGTCGGTTGCGGCTAGCACAATGGTAAACAATGGGGTCTCTTGCATAATGCTGAGTATAGCAGAAGCATCAATTTTCTTCTTCGTGCCCGTGCCCGCGTGCGTGCCCGATCCGGATTAATTCCGAATGTACGCGCAAACGCGAGGGGGAAAGAAAGAAAGAAAGAAAGAAAAGAGAAGATCGGGCACGCACGCGGGCACGGGCACGGGCACGAAAAATCCATCGCATGTAAAAGCTTATATCTTGTTAAACGTAGTATTTCCCATATTCTGCTATGAGTCTTGCAAGAGGGGGCGTGATCTGCCATACCTGCGTAATGCGCTGTACGACATCTGTCACGGGCTTGGTCTGAAGATCCTCTTCGTACGAGATGATCTTGTTTAGTTCAAGCTCATCTTTTTCGCTTTTTTTTGAAATTGCATCGATTAGGAATGTACGCGCATGTTCCATGCAATCCTTCCCTTGTCTTGTAACATTTGGATCTGCACCCCACTCACGAAGCGTTCTGTAAGCTATGAAATCTAGACGCACTAAAGCCGTTAGAAGCGGTGTAGGCGCATCAGCCGCATTGTAAAATCTTCTATTCGGGTCAGCTCCAAGCTGCAATAAAAACTCTGTATCGTTGCCTCTATATTCCTTTGGGAAGACAATGGTGCATGTGCCAAAAAGAGCATTGCTTGTTTGTAATCTTTGGTGAATCCAAGTAAGCCTCTCTTCTATTGTGCCGTATGGGACCGCTCTTAATGATTGCGCTTCCGATACATCTCCTGTAAGTGACAATCCTTTCACACGCTCTATTGCTCTGAAACCATCTTCTATAGGATCGCCCGAGAGGTAATACCCCGCGATCACTTTCGAAATACCAAAAGGAAGAAGATGGCCAAGAGAGGCACCAACAGAATCCGCAACACGTGTGACCTCGTAATCGATCATTTTTTCTACATCATCTCGGGTGCCGAATGGTCTATTTTGTATGCCATCCTTTTTGGCCAATATCTCTGGAAAGAGACGATTCTTCGCACGCACTCCAAATCCAGTAGCGCAAAATGCATCAAAATAGTCGGGAACTGACTTTTGCGAAGCAAGGAGATTATAGGCAAGTTCTATGGGCGTATCTTGGAGTGCTGTGCGGTCCAAATAAGAGCTTCTTTCACTGCCTGCATAATATCTTATCGAAGGGTAGGCTCCTTCCTCTCGTAAAGTTTTATACGCTAAAAAAGATCCCGAAAACACCGCAGCGTGTAGAGGAGTAAAATGATTGTCGATTACTCTCCATCCATCATAATCTGCACCTAATTTAAGCATTAGAGCTGTGCGATTGCATGCCTCGGTAGTGTATGCCGGGTTGGCAGCCCTGGTGAGCCACCTCTGCTCTCTAATTACTTGATGTATTCCTAAGTACCTCAAACCCCATTCCGTACGAATCAATTCCATCTGGGAGAGCTCTTCCCCAATATATCCCAAATCATTTTTGACAAAATCGACCATCTCTTGAAAAAGCTTTCTTATCTCTTGCTTTTCCATCTCCTCTCGCGTGGAGATGGGCTGTCGAGGCTGGGGCTCTTGAGGCAGAGGAGCGGGAGCGCCGGGGCCTTGGATGTACACCTGGCATTGGAAGATAAAGTCAGAAAAAAGGGCTAAAAAGGCGTCCCAGATCGCCTGTATGCGCTGAGTAAGGCAGTCGCAGCAGGATTGCGCTGGAACAACTGCAGTAGCTGCTGGAACTAAGTTTTGAACAGCTTGTAATTGCGTTGATTGCGCCACTAAGATCCCTATGTTAAATAAGATTAAATAATACCATTTAAATTTATATAATTAAATAAAAATAATTTTTATAGCATAATAATTACTTTAATTACCTGCTCACTTAAAAACCATTATGAAGTTAATAAAGATAATGATAAAATATTTATTCGTTAATAGTAAATTATTGGAGTGTATGACAGCAATAATATCGACAGCTTGCAATGAGTCTTCAAGATCTTCACGCGAATTGGAGGTATTGCACGACGGGCGCCCCGACCATGCTAATGTGCCGCTTATTGGCGGATTTTCTAAATGCGTAGATTTTACTCCTGCAGCCGAGGAGATAATTCTTGGTTTTTTTGAAAGTACAGAAATAATTGACTTAGCTGCCTCAAAAGACTCCCCGCTACAAAACTGCCCAGCCGTACAAAAAGCCGCCGCGCAACGGCATCAAATAGCGCCTAAAGAATGCGCGAAACAAGTACGGACGATCGAAGCGCGGGAAGCTGCCGCTGAAGAGGCGAAGAGACTTACAAGTCAAGTGTTCTGGGCACGCGTAAAAGGGGCTGTGATTGTGCTTCTTTCCCTTGCTTTACTTGCTGTTGTTGTTTATTTGACGATTATAGGCTGTTCATGGTCCTTTAGCATAGCTCCAAACGGCGTCTACACCGCAGCTGACTGGGGACCGTTTTTTCTATGTATATTGGCTACAAGTTGTGTCCTTACAGGTACTATGGGTTTGGGTGCATTTCCTGTTTTGGGGCTCGTCTATGGGTTAATTTTATGTTTTGGAAGTGATGAGTAGCTACGGGAGTTGATTACCGATCCGGATTAATTCGGGCACAGGCACGGGCACGCACACGGGCACGTATTTGGTCTTTGAGGGAAATGGCTTCTTAGATAGACTTGAGCTCATGCTGACATTTCAACAGCTGATCCATCGGCTTTCTGAGTTTTGGGAGAAGAAGGGGTGCATCATCCACCAAGGCCACGACCTTGAGGTGGGTGCAGGCACATTTAACCCTGCTACTTTTTTGCGCTGCTTGGGTCCTGAGCCTTATCGCACAGCATACGTCGAACCATCCAGGCGCCCGCAAGATGGCAGATATGGCGAAAATCCCAATCGCGTCCAGCTCTTTCATCAGTACCAGGTTATCTTAAAGCCCTCACCAAAAGATGTGCAAAAGCTCTACTTGGAATCTTTGGAAGCGATTGGTCTTAAGCTCAAGTCTCATGACATCCGTTTTGTCCACAGCGACTGGGAGTCACCAAGCCTTGGCGCCTGGGGACTTGGCTGGGAGGTCTGGTGCGACGGAATGGAGGTATCGCAATTCACCTACTTCCAAGCGATCGCAAGCCTGCCCCTTCATCCGATTAGCGCGGAGATCACCTACGGTTTAGAGCGCCTGGCCATGTACGTACAAAATGTGGACAAGCTATTCGACGTAAAGTGGAATGATACGCTCACCATCGGCGACATCTCCAAGAGAAGCGAAGTCGAGTGGAGCATGTATAATTTCGAGGAGGCTAGCACCTCCATGTGGCTCGACCATTTCAACGACTTTGAAAAAGAAGCAAAAAAGCTGATCAGCCGCCATCTTCCCATTCCCGCTTACGACTTTGTCGTCAAAGCCTCGCACGCCTTCAACATCCTCGACGCAAGAGGGGTAATCTCTGTGACAGAGCGAACAGGTTATATTGCGCGTCTTCGCGATTTGGCACGTCTTGTCGGCATCGAGTATGTCGCTATACGCGAAAAAGAGGGATTTCCTCTTCTTGCAAAAGAGAAGAAAAAAGAGAAGAAACAAATCGCGCTGCCCAAGCTCTCTCTGGCATTCAATCCGAAGAAAAAGCGTGATTTTCTTCTCGAGATTGGCTCTGAAGAGCTCCCCGCCACATTTGTACCGGTTGGCTGCAGAAATCTAGAAAACGCACTTGTCGAGCTGCTAGAAGCGCATGCTCTTAGTTACGAAAAACTGGAAGTGTATGGCTCAGCACGGCGCCTTGCGATCTATGTGCAGGGTGTTGTAGAAGGTACCGAAGACAAGAGCGTCGAAAAAAAGGGACCACCAATTTCGTTTGCATTTGATGCTGCCGGAAAGCCGACTCCTCAAGGCGCCGGCTTCTTAAAATCTTTGGGCTGCCCGCCCTACTCCCTTGCAGAGATCCAGCAAGGAAAAGCAAAAGGGCTCCAGATCGTACGCATAAAAGAGAGCGACTACCTCTTCGCTAATTTAAAAGAGAAAGGCCAGTCGACCGCACAGATTCTCTCTCAGCAGCTTCCCGAACTCATCCTCCAACTTGAATTTCCTAAGAAGATGCGCTGGGGAAGCCTCGACATCAGCTATGCACGCCCGCTCCATTGGATCGTGGCTCTCTTTGGAGACAAGATCCTCCCCTTCCAAGTTGGAGATGTCACGAGCAATCGCTTCTCCTTTGGCCATGCGCAAAGAAGCCCAAAGAAGATCACCCTCAAAAACGGCAAAGATTACCTAGGCGCGCTCAAGAAAGGCCATGTTTTAGCAAGCCAAAAAGAGAGACGATCAACCATCGAAAAGCAGATCGCCGCATTTGAGAAAAAAAATAAGTGCCAGCTGCTCGAAAAAGATAGCGTCATCAAAGAGGTGCTCTACTTATGCGAGTGGCCGCAGCTAACACACGCCTCTTTCGACACCCGCTTTTTAAAAGCGCCTCAAGAAATTCTCATCTCCGAGATGGTCGAACACCAGAAGTACTTCCCCGTTGCAGATTTAAAAGGCAGACTCAAAAACCAGTTTGTAATCACTGCAGACAACACGCCCTCTGAGCTCATTCGCAAAGGCAACCAGAAGGTGCTCTCTGCTCGCCTCTACGATGGCGTCTTTCTCTATGAGCAAGACTTAAAAATCCCGCTTGAAAAGTTCAATGAAAAGCTCGCGCTCATGACCTTCCAAAAAGAGCTGGGCAGCATGCTCGATAAAGTAATGCGCCTCTCTTCGCACGCTAAAGTGTTAAACGAAGCGCTCTCTATTGCAGATGAGAAAAACCTTTTGCGCGCAGCCCTTCTTTGCAAATCAGATCTAGCCTCTAACCTCGTAGGTGAATTTCCCGACCTGCAAGGGACGATCGGCAGATACTACGCCCTTGCGCAAAATGAGGAGCGAGAAGTTGCCGATGCGATCCAAGAGCACTGGATGCCGATAAGAGAAGAGGCGTCCCTCCCTCAAACACCCGCAGGAAAGGTGCTCAGCTTAGCAGATAAGTTAGACAACCTCTTAGGCTACTGGAGCGTTGGACTTATCCCCACATCCTCGTCCGACCCGTACGCGCTGCGCCGTCAGACATTTGGCCTGATCAAAATCTTGGTCGATGGCGAACACACACTCAATCTAAAGACACTTTTGGAAGAGTGCTCTCTCACATTCCCTCTTCTAAAAAATGATAGCAAAAAACGCCAAACAGCAATCGAAGGGATCCTCCATTTTGTCACCAGCCGCGCCAAGAGCCTCTTCGAAGATTACGGCTTTAAAAAAGATGAGATCGATGCTGCCCTCCAAGGAATCTGTCTCGACCCCTACGATCAGTTCTGCAAGGTAAAAGCTCTGCACGCCTTCCGTAAGCAGGGAAACGAGTTTACAAAGCTGTTCGAAGTGTACAAGCGCGCCAAAGGCCAGCTGGAAAAACCCGCAGAGGCTATTTTTAATCCCTCTCTTGCCAAAGAGAGTGCCGAGAAGGAGCTGGTCCATCAGCTAGACATTCTTCACAAGCACTGGAAAGAGACGCTGGCAGATAGAGACTATGTGAAAGCTTTCTCTCATATCGCCAAACTGCAGCCCTATCTCGCCAAACTATTCGACACAGTGAAAATCATGGCAGATGATGCGCACATAAGGGCCAACCGCATCGCACTTTTGCAGAAGGTCTTCTCCTACTTTGAAGAGCTATTAGATTTTGGCAAGATTCAAGAGATGAGGTAACCGTGTATCCTATTGCTGATCTGCATTGCGATCTACTCCTCTTCCTGCAGATGCAAAAAGAGAGAACCCCTTTTGATCCAATCTCACGCGTTTCCTATCCGCAACTTAAGGCGGGAGGCGTGCGCCTCCAAACGCTTGCTATCTTCACCTACCCCAAAGCAGGTTCAACCGAACTGGGAAGAGAGCAGGTCGAAATCTTTCAAGAGCTGCCTCGCAAATACAAAGACTGCTTTGAGATCTTAAGCGATGTGCAAAAACTAAAGAGCCCCTCAGACAAGATCTTCATCCTCCCCGCTTTTGAGAACGCTTCCGGTTTTTGCGAAGAGAGTGAGCCCTTAGAATCCGGCTTAGGAAGACTGCAGCATATCCACGAGAAGCTAAAACACATCCTCTACATCAGCCTCACTTGGGATGGAGAGAACCGTTTTGGAGGCGGCAACGGCTCACAAGTCGGACTAAAGCCCGATGGCAAGCAGCTCCTCCTATTCCTCCATCAGAAAAAGATCGCCGTCGACTTGAGCCACACCTCGGATAAGCTCGCACACGACATCCTCAACTTTATCGATCAATATGGACTAGATATACCCGTGATCGCCAGCCACTCCAACTTCCGCAGCATCACAGACATTCCCCGCAACCTCCCCGATGAGATCGCGATGGAGATCATCAAAAGAAAAGGAATCATCGGCTTCAACTTTTTTTCATGTTTTATCGGACTAGAAGATCCGCACAGACTCTTAAAACATCTCGAGCATGGGCTAAAACTCGGCGGCCACAAAGCCCTCTCCTTCGGCGCCGACTTCTTCTGCGACAGCGACTTCCCCAGCCTCAAAACCAAGTACAATACGAGCACCTTCTTCTTCGACCATTACAGCGACTCCTCCAAGTATCCCACCCTGCTCCAGCTCTTCCAAAGCAGACTCACGCTCCCTCCCGAGCTACTCCACGACATCGCGCTCGGCAACTTCACCCACTTCCTCTCCCGCCTCTGGTCCTGACAAGTAAATTTTTCTCGTTATACAAGCGGATTTTTAAATATTGTTGAGGGGGGAGTGATATGGTATAATTATACCTTCAAATTTAAAGGAGAACATTCCAATGGCCGTTTCTTTTACAGCAGAATATTTGTACCAGGGCGCAAACTATATTAGAAACGATCCAAGTCCGCTTAACCAATCTATCGAATGCCCTGAATTTCTGCTTGCCTTAGGCCGAGGTGTCTATTCCCTGGGCACGCTGGTGGTCTCCCCTGTCGGTGCTCTTTACCACACATCTCAGGCCGCCTATCGTACACTGGAACAATGCTGGGTAACCGACACGGCAAAAGTCGAATCTTCAAAGACACGCGTGTGGCAGCACCTCTATGCTGCTGGCGATGATCTGCTCGCATTTGGGCATATTCTTTTGAATGTTGCACTGGTTGCATGCGTAGTAGCTGCATTTCTGTTCCCTGAAGCAGCACCGGGGCTTATTGCCCCTGTTGTATATGCCGTAGCACAAGCTATTCAAAATAACGACATCGAAAAATTGTTCCTCCCTTATTACTTTAGCATGTATCCGACTACAGCATTGTTTATGTTCCTTTCCGATGAAAAAGAAGCAGGGGTTGCATTCAGTCAGCAAGATAGATACTTTGCGCACTACCTATACGATCCTATGGTGAGGATGGGTATGGCTACCGATGCACCTCTCACATCTGCAGAAATCTTAGCATTTCAAGAACTCACCAAAAAGTGGTCTAGACGGCGCCCAGATTTTGTCGAAATTATACTCACTATACCAACGTTCTTGAAAGAACATAACAGGGCAGCTCCCGCTGCCGTAGCATTTATTGACGCACTTCTTGCCAAACGCGCAGAGCTCAATGAGGCTCAGCGTGCTGCTTTTCATGCCGGTAGAGATGAGCCCGAAGAGTCACGCAATGAAGTTATCGCCAAATTTTGGATAGAGCGTGTTAACGCAATAAGGGCTACCCTCCCCCCATTATCTACGCCCGTACCTGCCCAACCCGCAACTGCCTGATAACTTTCAACCTTATCTGCCTTTCAACTGCATCTGAGATGCAAGAGGTTCAATAGGCGAGTTAGCGAAGAGCCCGAATGACAGCCTGCGCATCTAAGACTTTTACTCCTTTGGGCAAAGTGAGCTGCTTTGGTTTTTCGGGTACAAAGAGCACATAGACAAATTGTGTCCGGGGATCTCGTTGAATAGGGGGAATGCCCTTCTTTTTTAATTCCTCGATCATTCTGTAGATCCAAGAGGCAGAAGGGGGTTTTAACGTCCATTTAGCTTCTCCGATCAATAGGGACTTTTCCTCTTGCGATTTGGCTAGAATATCCCATTCTGCGCCGTCTCCATGCCAAAAACGCCCGGCTTGCTGGTAGTCCACACCATCCAAATGTTCAGAAAGAAGTGGAATGGCAAGACGGCAGAGTTCTTCCCATGTCATGGAAAATAGGGAAGGGAGGGCTTGCTTTAACCACTTATGGCGAGTTGCAGCGGTAGCCTGAGAAAAAAGGCTTCGTTTAGGCCCAACTGCATCAAACCAAAAACGCATAAAAGGATCCTTAATCTTATAAAGAGTGCGTTTGGAATTGGCTGCATCGGTGCCATAGGGAGTTTCACGGCGAATGAGATCTAATTCAATCAATCGTTGGATAGGCCGCATAAGAGAGGTAACAGGTTGTCCAATACGGCTTGCTACTTCAGATAGACGATTGGCTCCTAAACCAATAGCATCCAAGATGGGTCGTAAATGGATTGCGGATGGGATCTCTTCTAATAGCAATCGATTGGGCTCGTCATAAAGAGGTCCCATGGGATCTAAAACAAGCCTATCAATCTTCTCAAAAAAAGTACCCCTGCTCTTTTCGACAAGCTCCCAATAGCGAGGAATGCCTCCCCAAATGGAAAAAGAGGAGATGATTTCTCTAGAGTTTTTTAAATTTAGAGCATCCTTCATATACCCGACAGAAATAGGTCCAAGTTTGATAATTTCATCAGCCCTTCCATAAAGAGGAGCAGAAGAATCCAGAATAGCACCCTGCATCATCCGTTGAGAAGAGCCGCAAAAAATCAGGATAAGTTTTGCTTTTTTAGCCTCATGGTCGACAAATTTTTGTAGGATGCTTGGGAGTTCGGGGGAAACCGCGATCAGATAAGGAAGTTCGTCGATTACAATAGGCCCCTTCCATTTGGCAGTGACTGCATCGCGTGCAAGACGCAAAAGCAGAGTTGTCCAATCCGGGTACTCAACTTCAGAAAAACCGGGAAGAGCTTGTTCGATTGCCGTTGCAAAGTACTTTCTCTGGATCGAAGCTGCGGATTCGTCTGCGGTATAATAGATTCCTTTATGCTTCTGAGCCCACTCGAGCAATAAACGCGTTTTTCCTACGCGTCGTCTTCCCCAGACAACAGCAACACCAGCCTTATTTAGCCGGAGTAAATGGTTCAAACGAGCCATTTCCTGTTTACGATTGACAAACTTCACACGCCCTCACTTTTTTATCATTATGCTGTATAACATTATGTTTTACAACATAATCTTTTAGAAGTCGTGTTTTCCGGGGGTCTGAAAATGTATTATGATTAGCCGAAGCATCAGGTGAAAAAGGCGGGGAATTTTGCAAGTGGCTCCTGACAAGAGACAACTATCAAGTAAATTATTTGCTGTCTATTTCGAAATGGCAAGAGAGGCGTATGCTTATTGCGCATCAATAACTGCTCGTGCAATGCGAGCTAAATCACAAGGGGTGTTTTATGGCTGCTCCAGTAGGATGTTTTCCCAGACTTCAACAATTTCTGCAAACCGGTGATGGGATAAAGTATTGCATTTTGAAACCCACCTCATGGTTCATCGACTCCGCTAAAGAAGCGGGCTACGACGTGTCGGGCCGCTGGACAACTATTAATAGCGGCTTTAAAGAGGTGAGAAATGTGATGGGCTTCACCCAAATCCCCGACAAGATCAACGGGATCGCAAATAGCGCTGCAGCCTTCGTTGCTGCACCTACCGTTGCAACTGGAGCAAACTGTCTTTTCACCTCATTAGAAATTGCCTCTCCTGTATACGACCTTGCAACATGGTGGAGCCATAGAATAGCCCCCGTTGCTAGATCCACTTTGGACTCTTTGTTACGGATTAGCGCAGTAGCTCTCTTCATTCTCTCTGTAAAAAAGATCGTCGAAGATATTACAGCATTATATGCTGCGATCATGGCTGGTGCCATGGCAGGCATTCCTCGTACTCTCCTCGATCTTGGGAAACGAATCACTCTTGCAGCTTCTGCAAGCTTAACTCTAGTAGGTATAATATTTGCGACTCCCATCGCATCAGGCTACCTACTCGCCTGCACGGCCGGAGATATCGCGTTTACTATTGCCAGAGAATTCGTCTGATAAACAGCGATTAGCCGAAGAGCCAGGTGAAGAAGGCGGAGATCTCTTGCATGATGCTTGTGGCAAGGGACGAAAAGTAGGCTTGCAGCTGCTCCCAGCAGCTCATCGAATCGACCTGAGCCTGGCTTCTAGCTCTCTCTTCGTTTTTGCACAGGTCGTTTGCCAGTGGTTCTTGTGCAGCTTTAAGACAGAGTTGTGCTTCTTCCAGATCGCACTCCGCCTGTTCTAATGCTTGCTTCGATCCTTCTAGTGCCTGCTTTGATTTTTTTTCCTCATGCCGGAGTAGATCTTTTGCAAGTGCTTGTTGTGAGGCTTCAAGAATGCGTTCTGATTCTTCTAGGGAACGCCTTGACTTTTCTAGTCGCTGTCTTGATTCTTCCAGTGCGAGCCTAACTTGTTCTGCCTTGTGTTGGGAATCCAGCATCTTATCAAAGTTGCGCTGGGCGCAATGCTTGCAGATGGCGCCATTTGTGCCTGAACCATTGTCCAAAATATCAGAAAAATCCCTGGGTCGCTCACGCTGCCTATCCGGGGTATTGCAAAAAGCACGAATTTCGGGAGTTATGACGAGCTTATAGTTCCCCCAAATGCGGAACGAATTGAGTTCAAGCAGAGTGACCGTATTGGGCAAGTTAGTCAATCGATTCCGATCAAGCCAAAGAGAGCGTAAAGTAGGCCTTAACATTGCAATCCCTGGATGGATATCGGTAAGAAAATTGCTAGAGAGTTCAAGTGTCTCGAGGGGAAGATCTAGAATCTCTGTGGGAAATCGGGTTAGATTGTTATTGCGCAGATCGAGCAATGTTAATTTAGTGAACCACTCTATCTCTGTGGGGAGTGATGAGAGATGAAAGCCCATAAGACGGATCGCGCCTACAGCCACCAAACAAGGGCGATTTTCTTTCAGCCAAGAGTAGATCTCTCTAGAGCGTGGCACTACCTGTTTGCCTAGATTATCTAGTGGAGGCTTAAAAGCGGGAGTATTAAACATCCCAGAAAAGTGCATGAAAAAGAGGACTCTATCGACCGCATGCGAGAGCTGAGCGACTGTGCGAGCATCAGGGGTACCTCCTTCCGGAACTGCAAGCCCACACTTCTCTATTCTTTTGCAGACTCTTTTATAGACAGCCTCGATCTTATCGCCTTGGGGAGGATCAAAAGGAAAATAGGACTTTACTAGGTGCGTTTCAAAGAGGCCTAAATATTTTTTTGTCCGCGAAATGCTACTTAAAAATTTATTATCTACGGAAGCATGAATTACAGAATTCTCCGTGTAATCCAATATATGTGCTAAAAGCCGTTCAGGAACTCTGCTATAAGCTGACGCAATTGCCATATAAACCTCAATTAATTGCGCAAAACTTTAGCAAATTATCAAGAAATTAACCAGTTTAAGTATTCCCTTAACGCGGTCAGCATGTCCAGAAATACTGGACATACTGACCGCGACTTTGGTAATATTACTTTTATGGATGACATAGCTCGTTTGCGCCAAGAAATACAGTCTGATATATTTGATTATCAGATACTTACGCATTGCTTGCGCGATTATAAAAAACCTAGAGACAAAATTTCTCAGCTGCTGAAAAACGGCATCTTAATTCAGATCAAAAGAGGAGTATATGTCTTTGCACCCCCTCTACGGAAAGGGCTGCTCTCTCTTGAAATAGTAGCGGGGATGTTGGTACAGCCTTCCTACATCTCAAGAGAGTATGCTCTGCAACAATATGGGCTCATGACAGAGCGCGTCGAAAGAGTGACAAGTATGACGACACGCAAGAGACGCCATTTTGATACTCCTGTGGGACAATTTGATTATTATTCTCTCAGTCAAAACAGATTCCATGTAGGCGTCCGACTGCGAGAAGTTCAAAACGAGGGAGGATATCTTATGGCTACAAAGGAAAAAGCGCTCGCAGATTGGGTTGCTTCCCTCCCTCGAATTGCTAACAAAGAAGACCTTCAGTTTTTTCTTTATGAAGAATCAAGAATCGAAAAAAGCTCTTTATTTCCATTGGACCAAGCACTTTTAGAAGAAATAGCCCAAAAATATCAAAACAACAACGTCTCTCTTTTATTAAAATTATGACCATTCCATTTAGAGATCTTCTCCGCAGATATTCCTGTGTGACAAAAGCAGACTATGTGAACGCTATACATGAGATCATCCAAGAGATCACCCTCGTCGGGCTTGCACGTGCCAAGTTTTTTGAGCATGCAGCTTTTTATGGAGGAACTGCTTTGCGCATCCTTTACCAATTAGATCGATTTAGTGAAGATTTGGACTTCTCTCTTCTTAAACCTGATCCTCATTTCAATCTCCAGCTCTACCTTCGCAGCGTGGAAGAGGAATTAAAAGGGTTTGGAATAGATGTGAAAATCGAACATAAAATTAAACATCCACCCTCGCAAATATTATCTGCGTTTTTAAAGACCAGTACTCTAGAGACTTTTTTACTCATAGACCTTCCGGAGCAAGAAAGAAAAAAAGTCGCTTCAAATGAGAAGCTTAAAATTAAGTTCGAAATCGATATCGATCCTCCACCAGATTTTAGCACGGAAGTGAAGCTACTTCTTTTACCGATTCCTCATTCTGTACGCAGCTTCACCATGCCCAACCTATTTGCTGGCAAAATGCATGCTTTGTTATTCCGTGAATGGAAAGTGCGCATCAAGGGACGAGATTGGTATGATTTCGTTTGGTTCATTGCAAAAGCGGTTCCCCTACACCTTGGACACTTAGAAGCTAGAATGCGTCAATCTAATAATTGGAGAGGTAAAGAGCAGTTGTCACAAGAACACTTTCGAAAACTGCTAGAAGCTAAAATCGAAGCTCTTTCGATCGAAAATGCTAAGAGCGATATTCTTCCTTTTCTCCGAGATAAGAGACAAGTGGATCTCTGGTCCAAAGAGTTTTTTCTAAGCTTAATCCCCAGAATCACCTACGTTTAGGTTCAGAAGCTGAGGGGGATTTTTTTTAATTTCGTCGAACTCTTTGGCGAGGGCGAGCACCTCCTCGTCAGAGCAGGCGCCGCTGTGGATCTTTCTTTTTATCTCCTCGCGCTTTTGCATCCATTCGCGGAGCAGGATCTGGCGGATGGTGGCAGCAGTCTCTACCTCCGCCTTTTGCAGGTTGATCCTCTTTTGCATGATCTCGGCAAGGAGCGTCTCTTGTTCGCTGCTCTGTAGAGAGGAGGCAAGTGTTAATAGATCGCGCTTTTGATTTTCTGCGCTCATGTAAAGAGAGAAGACTTCGCGGCATATCGCTACACGAAAATGGTGGCTCTGTAAATTTGCACGGACAAGTTCGACGATCTTGGGCTCCGTCTCTCCCATTTTAAAGAGCCAGCGGAGCAGGTCGGTCTCTAGGACTCTATCGGGATCGACATCACCAAAATCGAGCACGCCGCTTTTTTTGACATGGTAGGGAGCGGGCACGGGGGCATGGCCGATGCCGAGCGCCTCTTCGGAGACGCGCGTGAGTTCTGCAAGTTTTTTTAAGCTCTCTTCGACAAGAACGGGCTGCTCCCACTTACGTATCTGCGTCGAGACTGTTTGCACGAGTTCATTTTTCTGTGCAGGAGATTTTAAGTTTAAGTTCTTACCCAAATAGCGGACTAAAAATGAGAGGTAGTCTTCGCCTTTTTCGAGCAGCATAGCAAAGGCTGCGGCTCCGCGTTCTCTTAAAAAAGAGTCGGGGTCGCTTTTGGGCGGAAGTGCAAGGCATGTCACTTCGACCCCCTTTTTCTGAAAGAGATCTCCAATTTTGACAGCGGCTTTCTGACCCGCTTCATCGCCATCGAGCGCCAAAAATACGCGGTGGACACCGAGGTGAACCAGCTCGCTCACATGGTCTTCCCCAAAAGCTGTCCCCTGCCCTGCAACTGTAAAATCAAAGCCTGAATAGATGAGCCGCAAGGCATCGACCTGCCCTTCGACGATCAGCGCGCGCCGCTCCTTGGCGATCCTCTCGCGGCTGTAGCTTAAGCCAAACAAGAACTGCGACTTCTTAAACAAGGGTGTCTCGGGCGAGTTGATATACTTTCCGCCAAATGTCTCCTCTTTAAACTTACGCGCAGAAAAACCAATCACCATCTGGCTGATATCGGTGATGGGAAAGGTGATTCTTTCGGAAAAGAAGTCTCGTCTTCTTCCGGTTTCTCCAATCGCAAAGAGTCCGGCTGCTTGTAAAATGGCCTCATCGATTCCCTGCTGTGTGAGCATCTTATGCAAAAAGAGGGGCTGCTTGGGTGCATAGCCGATCCGAAACTTCTGGATAAAGTCTAATGTGATGCCGCGTGCGTAAAGATAGTGGAGCGCCTTTTGTCCCTCGTCTGTATGAAGAAGACAGAACTGGTAGATCTGGCATGCCTTCTCAAGCGCCTCTTTGAGTGCCGCTTTTTTGGGACCCTTTTGTTCGACCTCTTCTGATCTCTCTAGAACAACCTGGAACCTCTCTGCCAAATGCTCGATCGCATCGACAAAGCGCATCTTGAGATGGCTCATTAAAAAGGCGATCGCATCTCCATGAGCTCCGCAGCCATAGCAGTGGTAGTGGGTCTCCCCTCTTTGGACGACAAACGAAGGGGTCTTCTCTTCATGAAAGGGACAGCATGCTTTGTAGGAGCTTCCGCTGCGCACAAGCTTGAGATGCGGTGAGAGAACCTCTACCAGATCTATCCTCTGGCGTAGTAGCTCGAGGCTCTCTTTTTTATATAACATACGTTAATCCTATCTTAAAAAAGCCTTTAAAAAAAAGCAGGCCTTAATTACAAGGGTTAAAAAGAGTAATTCAAAATTATGGTAGAACGACCTTCGAACACCCTCTCCTCTCCTACGCTTCCTATATACTCGCCCTCTCCTTTAAAGTCTGTTAGCTCTTCCAAACAGAGTGCATCTCCTGACACCCTCCGGTCCCACAAGCCTTTGCCCGACATGGCTGATCTTCTAGACGAGATCGTCTATCTGATAGGGATCATCGAGCAGGCAAACCAGCCCACTTCGCGTCTCTTAAAACCGGAGATCTCTCCCGAAGAAGCTTTAGAGCAGCTCAAGGGTCACCAAAAATACTTAGAGCAACTGGACCATTGGAGTCAAGCATGCCAAAGCCGGATCGATAAGATGCTCCAGTTGAAGCCTTCTCTCTTTCAAAAATTGCTTAATCTGTTTACCAAATGACGGACACGATTGCGTCTAAATTATCTCCCATGATGGCCCAGTGGCAAGCCTGCAAAGAGAAGGCGCAGGGTGCGCTGCTCCTCTTTCGCCTTGGAGATTTTTATGAGGCGTTTTATGAAGATGCCACTCTCCTTGCAAAAGAGCTAGATCTCACCTTGACAAAGCGGCAAGAGATCCCGATGGCAGGCGTCCCTTTTCACACGGCCGAAGCTTACATCGACAAGCTTGTTGGCAAGGGGTTCCACGTTGCAGTCGCAGAACAAGTCGAAGATCCTAAACTTGCAAAAGGGCTAGTCAAGCGCGAGATCGTCCGGATTGTCACACCGGGAACCCTCACTACCTCTAGTCTGCTCTCAGAAAAAAAGAGCAACTACCTGATCGCTCTTTCAGAGCTGAACAGCTTATTCGGCTTGAGCCTGCTAGATCTTTCGACCGGAGAGTTTCGCGTTTTAGAGATCGAAAACAAAAAGCAGCTTATCGATGAGCTCTCCTCCTTAACACCTGTCGAGCTCCTCCTTTCCAGCAAGTGGCAAAAAAACAGATCGCCCATTTTAGAAGAGCTTCAAACCCTCTTCTCCTGCTCTTTCACTTTCAAAGAGGATTGGTACTTTGAACATGAAGGGGCTCTTTCGGTTCTGTTGAAACACTTCCGCGTTGCAAGTTTAGATGGCTTTGGACTGAAAGGAAAAGTGGCTGCAATCAATGCTGCAGGCGCGCTATTTCTCTATATCAAAGAGGATCTCAACCTCTCGCTTTCTCACGTGCAAGAGATACGGACTGAGGAGCTCTCCGCTTTCATGGCAATCGATAGAGCCACGCAGCGCCACTTAGAGCTCACCCACTCCTCCTCCGATGCAAAAGATGCGCCGACACTCTTAAATCTTCTCGATAGAACCGAGACGCCGATGGGAGCAAGACTACTCAAGCAGTGGGTCACTCATCCACTCCTCTCTGTCGATGCGATCTACAAAAGACAAGAAGCGATTCACGACTTTTTTAAGGAGCCTCTTGCGGCAGAAGCAATTGGTCGCAATTTAACGGAAGTGCGCGATTTAGAGAGGTTGATTATGCGCATAGAGACCAACCTCGCCTCCCCGCGCGATCTAGTCGGCTTGCGCTTCTCTTTAGAGAAGGTGCCTCTCCTGCTTGTGCATTTGCAAAAATTTTCTAGCACGCTTGTAGTTGAAGATCGTGCCAAGCTCGTCGATATGAGCCCTCTTACCGAAAAGATCAAAAGGGCTCTTGTAGAGGCTCCGCCACTGCGCCTAACCGAAGGGGGCATCTTCAAACGCGGCTATGATGCCGAGCTAGATGAGCTTCTCGAACTTAAAACCAATAACCATGATTGGATCGCTCGCTACCAGACAGAGTTAAGAGAGCGCACAGGCGTTAAAACACTTAAAGTCGGCTTTACACGCGCCTTTGGCTACTACATCGAAGTGGGAAGAGGCCATGCAGAGAAGCTGCAAGGGGATTTTGAGCGCAAGCAGACGCTTGTTAACGCTGAAAGGTTCATCACTCGCGCGCTCAAAGAGTATGAGCATAAGATGCTCACAGCAGAAGAGCGGATGATCGCTTTAGAGACTGCTCTTTTTGCAATGCTGCGCGAAGAGGTCGCACAGCATGCTGCGCAGGTTCGCGAGATGGCGCAAGCGATCGCCCGCATCGACTGCCTTCTCTCTTTATTTGTAGTGGCAAGAGATAGAGGTTACATCTCTCCTCACGTCGATGAGAGCGATCTGCTCGATGTACGCGAAGGAAGACACCCGATGCTAGAGGCGCAGCTTTTAGGCGAAAGGTTTATCTCTAACGATCTGATTCTCGATCAAGAAAGAAGTCGCTTGGTGATTCTGACAGGCCCCAACATGGCAGGCAAGTCCACCTACTTGCGCCAAGTCGCGCTCATTGTAATCCTTGCGCAGATCGGCTCGTTTGTCCCCGCAAAAAGCGCGCATATCGGCATCATCGACAAGGTCTTTAGCCGCATCGGCGCAAGCGATGATTTAGCCCGCGGACAATCCACCTTCATGGTCGAGATGACCGAGACTGCAAATATTTTGCACAATGCGACCAACCGCTCGCTCGTCATCTTAGATGAGATCGGACGCGGCACAAGCACATACGATGGAATCTCTATTGCGTGGGCAGTTGCAGAATCGCTTTTGACAAGACAGGGAAAATCCCCAAAAACTCTTTTTGCCACACACTACTGGGAGCTGACCGGCCTTGAGCGCGAGATCCCGGGAGCAGTTAACTACCATGTCGCGGTTGAAGAGGGCAAAGAGAGAATCACCTTCTTGCGCAAGATCGTCAAGGGGAGCACCGATAAAAGTTATGGAATCCATGTCGCACGCCTGGCAGGCATCCCTCCCTATGTGATCAGGCGTGCAGAAGAGATCCTCGTAAAACTGGAGAAGAGCCCCTCTCGCAAGCAGTTAAAGCTTGATGAGCAGCTCCCCCTATTCCAATGAGATTTGATCCTAAAAAGCTAGAGCAATTTCCACTTGAGCCCGGTGTCTATCTCATGAAAAATGAGGAGGGCGAGGTGCTTTATGTCGGAAAAGCTAAAGAGCTCAAGAAACGTTTGAAGAGCTATTTTGCTCCCGGGCGCGATGAGAGGCCGATGGTCCCTCACCTAGTCGCACAGGTCGCCCTCATCGACACGATCCTCGTCTCCACAGAAAAAGAGGCGCTTCTTTTAGAGAACACCCTGATTAAAAAGCATCAGCCCAAGTTCAACGCTGTTTTAAAAGATGACAAGACATTCATCAGTCTGATGATCAACCACAAACACAAGTGGCCGAGGCTGTCGCTCGTGCGCAACAAAGGAAAACCCAAAGAGGAGGGGCTCTACTTTGGCCCCTACACGAGCGCGCTTGCAGCAAGAGAGACTTATGAGATGCTCACCCGCCTCTTCCCTATGCGTCAATGCTCCGATGAGGAGCTTAAAAGACGCAAGCGCCCCTGCTTGCTCTATGGGATCAAGCGTTGCATCGCACCTTGCGTCGGCCTATGCACCAAAGAGGAGTATGACCATTTTGTTCAAGGAGCCATACACTTTTTGAAGGGCGAAAATAAAACTGTCCTGAAAGAGCTTCACAAAGAGATGGAAAAAGCGTCGGAGGCTCAAGAATTTGAAAAGGCAGCCGCCTTTTTGCAGACGATCCGGCAAATCGAACATGTGCTTGAAAAGGGACAGATCGTAGCCAAAAATTACGGAAAAGATTGCGATGTGCTCGCGCTCTACCGTCACGGAGAGGAGGTGATCTTGATGCAACTTCTCTGTCGCGAAGGCAAACTGGTCGGCTCCGAGCACTACACCTTCTACGATGTCGTTCAAGAGGATGAGGCGCTCTTCTCCTCTTTTCTTTTGCAGCACTACAAAGAGCACTCCCATCCCCCTTCCGAGATCCTCCTCCCCCTGGCTCTTCCCCAGCAAAAAGAGATCGAAGAGATCCTCTTTGAGGCGCAAAAAAAGAAGATCCACCTTCTCGTACCGCAGAAAGGAGAGAAAGAGAAGCTGGTCTCTCTTGCTGAAAAAAATGCAAAAGCCACCTTCCAGCAAGAGAAAAACGCGCAAGAGTTACGCGAGAAGATGCTTCTTGATTTAGCGGAGACATGCAAGCTCAACCGCTATCCCAAACGGATCGAATGTTTTGACACCTCTAACATAGCGGGCAGCGACCAGGTCGCTTGCCTAGTCGCCTTTACCGATGGACAAAAAGACTCTGCGCGAACCCGCCTCTTCCGCATCCGCGATATCAAAAAGGGGGATGACTACGGCGCCTTGCACCAGGTTCTTTCGCGCAGACTCATACGCGCAAAAGAGGAAGATGACCTTCCCGATCTAATCATTGTTGACGGTGGGAAAGGCCAGTTGCACGTTGCGCAAGATGTCTTCAAAGAACTGGATATCGCAAATGTCGATCTGATCGCGATCGCAAAAGAAGCAGGGCGTCATGACAAAGGGATGACGCAAGAAAGACTCTTTCTTCCCGAAAGAAAAGAGCCGCTTATCTTGAGCATCAGGTCTCCTCTGCTATTTCTTCTTCAGATGATCCGCGATGAGGCGCACAGAAAAGCAATCGGCTTTCATAAGACGCGCAGAACCAAGCGCTACCTCACCTCCGCACTCGACGAGATCCCCGGCATCGGCAAGACAAAAAAGATGCGCCTCCTAAAGCATTTTGGCAGCCTTGAGCGCATCAAGCAAGCGACCCCCGCCGACCTCGCTAAAGTTTCTGGTCTGACAAAAAAAGACATTGCTGCTTTGGAGAAATTCTTCAAGTGAGGAGCACCGAGACTAGTCTCGGTGGAGAAAAGCGGCGACGAGTCGCCGCACTCCAAACAAGAAGGATAAGCGCTCTTAATGTGGAGTGCGCTGACTTGTCAGCGCTTTCATAGACAGCGACTTGTCGCTGCTCTTCTGATTATGCGGGGAATGTGTTGGCGACGCCAAAAGAGGGATGTGTTTTATCATAGGAGTCAAGAACGTAGAAAGACGCACGGTTAGAGCTTCCACACACCACTTGCCAAGCCCCATACTTCTCATGGTATCCACAATCAGATGTACGTGTATAAGTGGGCTCACGCAAAAGAAGAGTTTTAAAACGCACATAGTGGGCAATAGCGCTCACAGTGATCCAGAGCGCCTTTCCTAGCTTGTACCTCTGTCCTGCTTCGGCTTGTGTTGCACCTTTACTTCCTGGCTCTACATCTTTTTGCATCCATACCCAGAGCGATTTTTTCTGCGCCTCTTGTCCATATTTTTTTAAAACTGGATCGGTAACATAAGGATGCGTGCCTCCCTTGTCTACAAGAGGAAGAAAGCTGTTAAAACAAAGCGGCTGGCCGTCTACGGTAGCAGGAATCAGCGTGAGAGTGTAGGTCTCTTTAAGCTCGGCAATAGTGCGATGGATGCTGGCAGGTAGTCGTGGCGCTACTCCTGGATCTACTTTAAAATACTCCTTCCACTCTTTGACTCCGAATGCAAAAGGAGGCTGAGGATTGGAAAAAGCTTCTTTGTTTCTGTATACTTCAAGAGGATCTACCTTCTCTTGCTGACACTGCACTTTCCAGACCTTGTTGGGAATCTTCCACGCTTTACAGACGGTTTCACATCTACCGAGATCTTCAGGCAACAGATATTTCATGCAATTGTAGAAGGCGTCGGGACAGCGCTGCGAAATATCATCTTGATTTTGTAAAGGTAGACTTTGCTTCCAACCAAAAAGCTCGCTGATCCAAGCGCAAACCACTTTCCAGATAGCGGCAACGCGCTCCAGAAGTTCTGCATAGCAGGGCTTGTCTTCAGGCATTGCTACAGCGGCTTTTGTAGAATGTATGCCGATTGCTTGTGTCATAGAGCCTCCACTTCTGCAGGAAATGTGTTTGCCACGCCGGTAGAATCTTGATCATATTCGCTAGAGGAGGCTATGACACCAAAGCTATCTGAAAACCGACCGCCAACACTCGCAGACCAAACAAAAGATGGATCGTCCCCACTAGCTGGATCTTCCCCACTGTCACGTGTTCGTGTGTAGTCACTGCCGGTTCGAAAGAGAGTGATCTTATAGCGAGCATAGTGAGCTGCTACGCTGACAGTGATCCAGAGCGCTTTCCCAAGCTTTTTTGGGTATGCTCGCTCTACTTGAGCTTGCGTCATGCTGCGACTTTCCGGTTCTATCTCCTTTTGCATCCAGACCCATAAGGACTTACCTACAACCTCGTTTCCATATTTTCCTTCAACATCTGGCCACATGCTAACAGTTTGACCGATCTTCTTGGCAAGCGGTGCAAAGGTGTTAAAGCAAAGCGGCTGGCCGTCTACGGTAGCAGGAATCAGAGTGAGAGTGTAGGTCTCTTTTAATTGGGCAATAGTGCGATGGATGCTGGCAGGTAGTCGTGGCGCTGCTCCTGGATCTACTTTAAAATACTCCTTCCACTCTTGGACTCCGAATGCAAAAGGAGGAGCAGGATTGGCAAAAGCCTTTTTGTGGCTACCATCTTCGAGCGGATAATCTACCTGTTCTTGTTCGCATTGCACTTTCCAGACCTTGTCGGGAATCTTCCACGCTTTACAGACGGTTTCGCATCTACCCACCTCTGTAGCTGACAGATATTTCATGCAATTGTAGAAGGCGTCGGGACAGCGCTGCGAAATATCATCTTGATTTTGTAAAGGTAGACTTTGTTGCCATCCAAAAAGCTCGCTGATCCAGGCGCAAACCACTTTCCAGATAGCAGCAATGCGCTCCGCAAGCTCTGCGTAACAGGGCTTTTCCTCAACTATTGTTGAGACGGCTTTTGTAGGATTTATACTTATTTCTTGTGACATATGCGAAGATAATATCACATAAATGAGAAAAACGAAACTGCAATACTATAATACTAAATAATTTATTAGCAATCTTTCGTGATGGTGAGAAGGAAGGAGTGACGGTAGCCGAGCTTATGGGAGAGAAAGGCGCCGAGTTCTTTTTCTATGCGCGTGAGCGTCTGCTTCTGCTCAGAGACTGAGAGCTCTGGCAGCTTTGCTACGATTTCGATCTTCTGGTTGCCGTAGACGATCACCTCTTTTACTTCGCTTTCGGGCGAAAAGAAGCTCTCTTTCCAGAACTTTTCGATGTAGGTATGTAAAAGGGCAAGATCCATCTGCGCATCCCCTCCTTTCATGCGCACCTGGTAGTATCTACCTCGGTGCATCACAAAAAAACCGACGAAAAGCAGTAGCCCTAAAAAGATCAGCCCGTAGCCCGCAAGCGAAAAAAAGGCGGAGGATTTGGATAAAACGCTCATGAGAAGAAGCGGGAAGTGGGGCACATGGACAATACCGAGAAAAAAGAGTCCGGCGCTTACAATCGCAGCTACCACGAAAAGTTGAACAGCTGAAAAGAGTAGATTGCCTGAGCGCATTTGCGGTCTCTAAAAGTCTGCGTTATATTTAGGGGCGGAGGTGCTGTTTTTATCTTGAGGAGTACTTTTGTGCGTTTCCATCGAGATCAGATTCTTGAAAATTACATGGACGCAGCCCACATGTAAGGCTGTCAGCTTGCTGATATCCTGCGCAATTTTGGTCTGGACCTCCTCTGCTTTTTCGGGAAGGGAGACGCCATAAGCGACATTGATCTCTACCTTGATATTCACCGAGTGGCTCTTCTGATCCTGTTCGACATTGATGCCGGAAAGCCTATTTTCCACATCTCTACCGAGCAAGTTATCGAACAGATTGCCCTCTATGAGTGCCACACCCTGAATCCGCGAAAGGCACTGCAAAACGATCGATTGAAAAACACGGCTTTCAATGTCGCGAATAAAAACGGTCTCCGGCAGCTCCAGCTCTTTCGTATCGATCTGTTTAAGTTTGTTGTGCATAAGACACCTCTACTTTATGCCGATATTAATCAATGCCGGCTTTTTCCAACACTCTTTACGTGCCCGTGTGCGTGCCCGTGCCCGTGCCCGATCTTTCTTTTCTCTTCAATAATCCGGATCAGGCACGGGCACGGGCACGGGCACGGGCACGGGCACAGGCAGAGGCACAGGCAGGTTAAAGACTTATGCAACAATTTCGTTTTACGCTACAATCAGCCCATGCAAGTATTCATCACCCTAATCTTCTGGGTCCTGCTCGGAAGCATCACAGCTTATTATGCCAAAGAGCGTGGCCGTCACCAGTGGGGCTGGTTTTGCATCGGTCTTTTTCTTGGTATCTTTGGCATTATCTTGCTCTTTGTCCTGCCAAGAAAAAAACTACAGACGCCGCCGGTATATCCGGAAATGGAGGAGATCCCCGCGCCCCCACCTAAAGTGCTGGGTTCTACAAAATTCTGGTACTATTTGGATGGAGAAAACAAGCAGCTGGGCCCGATGAGCTACAACGCGCTTGTATCCGCTTCACAAGAAGGCAAAGTC
The DNA here is from genome assembly GCA_963804085.1 of Chlamydiia bacterium. Classification (GTDB taxonomy): domain Bacteria; phylum Chlamydiota; class Chlamydiia; order Chlamydiales; family Rhabdochlamydiaceae; genus CAWDOQ01. The sequence goes on from CAWDOQ010000002.1 coordinate 38,070, forward strand.
ACGCCGACTACCTACGTCTGGAATGAAGATCTAGAAAATTGGAAACGCTTTGGAGAACTGGTTACCAGCTAGCCTTGACGATTCCGGGAATGAGGCCGGCATTGGCCATCTCGCGGAAGCAGAGACGCGAAAGTTTGAACTTTCTTAAGTATCCTCTTGCTCGTCCTGTGAGTTGGCAACGGTTGCGCAGGCGTACAGGCGAAGAGTTTTTCGGCATCTTGTTAAGCGCGATCTGCGCTTCTAGACGCTCTTCTTCACTCTTGTTTTGATCGAGAATGACCTTTTTGAGTTGTTGACGCTTGTCCCACTTAAGACGGACAAGACGTTCACGACGCTTCTGCTTTGCAATAGAGGATTTTGTTGCCATAGTGTTCTTTATTTTTTACGTGCAGGACCCTTCTGCCTTTGCTTACGGTTCGGGTCTGTCTTGTTGATAACGTAGATACGTCCACGTCTGCGGACGATCTTGTCGCCTTTTGAAGGATCTGCTTTGATGGATGCTCGTACTTTCATAATGAAGACATTTATAACTTTTTTGCTGATTTCTTGCAAAGCCCTAAAATTTTCGCCCTAAAATTTTTGATAGAGCCAGCTAAACAAATTGCAGAGGCTCTCCCAGAAAAAGCAGCACCAGCCAGATACCCGTTCCCAAAAGGTGCGAGTTACCACGATGTCGGGCCGGTTGTGGGCCCGAGCCAGATTTAAAAAGCGCTCAGGCACCTCTTGTACTTGGGTCCCGTTTACATCCAAATCGGTCAAACGGGTTAAATTATTTATTTCATCGGGCAGGTAGCTGATCTTGGTAAAAGCGACATCCAGACGCTCCAATGCGGCAAGAGGCCCGATCACCTCTCCAGGAAGATAAGCTACAGGATTGCTGCGGCAGCTAAAGAGCTTCAGTGCAGTGAGCTGTCCTATCTCTAGAGGAAGCTCTGTAAGACGGTTAGAGTCCAGGTTCAAGGAGGTGAGCATTTTTAGGTTGCCCACGCTGGAAGGAAGGACTTCTAAACCGCCATAGGTCATACGGAAATCAGTCAATTGCGTCCAATTTCCTATCCAGGAGGGCATCTGCTTAATGTGACAGCTTAACGTCCGTAAAGCGCTCACTTGTTTCCAATCGCTGAGTGTCTCCGGCAAGGTTTGTACGTTGGTATTGTAGAGGGATAGGCTGGATAACTTTAAACGGCCAAAGCTTGGTGGCAGCGCTCTTAAAGGATTCGCAGAAAAGGAAAAATCAGTGAGCCTGGTCAAATTGCCGATATCGAGGGGAAGCTCCGTGAGCAGGTTTTCATAAAGATGCAAATTGTGGAGGTTTTGAAGTTGGCAGATCTCATCCGGAATCTTTTTGAGCCGATTCTTGCCTAGATTAAGCTGGCGGAGCTCCTTGAGTTTGCCGATTTCGGGGGTGAGATGCTCCAGCTCGCTATCCTCCAAATTTAACTGCTCTAAATTTATTAGATATCCAATAGTAGAAGGGAGAACCTTTATAGAGGCATGTGCGAAATGCAAATTTTGCACTCCTTTAAAATGCTGGATCTCCAGAGGCAGAAAATTGAATTCTGCTGAACCGAAGCAGGACGTAATACAAGTAACCGCATTAAAAATAGGCAGATTGACATCATCGCCGAGAAGCTTGCGCACATGCCCGGCTCGGTTGATCATTTCCAGCCGCTCTTGCTCATTTTTAGGGGCATTATCTAACGGATGAAAAAAATCTTTGCGAAGGGGGATGCGCGGAGGTCCCCATCCGTCTATCTCCTCTGCATGGCAACGCGTCTCTTTAAAAAACTTGAGCAGAGTTCTTGCTTCTACCCACTGGGCCTGCTCGACCAGAGTCTTTGGTTCGAGTGTGCCCCTGACGAGAAGCGGGTCTTTCACTCTCCGATATTCGCGCATCTCCATAATGCGATCTTTGCCATGCAGGTGCTCTCTAAAGCTCTTATAAATAGAGCGGACTCGCTGCGCTTCTTGATCCTTTTCCGGAAAGTCTAAAACCGCCTTCTCGACATAGGGCGCTAAAACCGGGAATCCCCTGTAGGTCTCAAAAAGCATTTTAAAGGATGCCTTTGCAGCATCCGCCCACAACCTAGTCACGCAAGCCAGCCGCGGCGCAGCTGTGGAGTAGCTCCCCATAATCTTTAAAACATTGCTGTTTAACTCAACACTCATCTCAAGTTCTCAATGGCTAAATTAAAAAAGTGTCAGTATTTTACTAAATTCATAGATACAACTCAAACAATTGATTGTTTTACGCTCTTCTGCAATGCGGCTCCGTACTGGACAAAAAATTAATACAGAAGAATTTCTAAACGATGACAGAATGGTAAGCGGCAGGATAACAGAATAAGAAAGAAAAAGAGTTTCAACAGGATGGGCAGGATAGACAGGATAAAAGAGAGCATAATTTAAATTAAAACAGGATTTTTTCTTCATCCTGCTTATCCTGCCCATCCTGTTGTAACTCTTTGTCTTCCAACTTTTGTCCAGTACAGAGGCAATGCGGTGCAAAATGAAGAAATTATTTTACCACCCGCTTCGCAAGCTCGCTAGAGAGCACAGAGAAGAGAATGCTTTAATTCTCCTTGCGGGTTTAAGGACGTTTGGGATACTCTCGCTGTTACTTAAATTATTCTTTTTTAGGACGAGTGATCATGAAAAGAACCTACCAACCAAGCAAAATAAAGCGCCAGAAGACATGGGGATTTCGCAAAAGAATGAAGACCTCTCACGGACGCAAGATCGTAAACCGCAGACGCAGACAAGGCCGCAAACGCCTCTCAGTCTAGTCCGTCTAACATTTCCGAAAGCTGCGCGCATCCGCACAAAGCGCCACTATTCCGGCGTAATTAGAGCTGGAAAGCGGCTTGCAGGCGGATCGATCCTGATCGATTACCGTTTAGGCCATGCCACGCGTCCCAAGCTCGGCATCACAGTGTCTCGCAAATATGGAAAAGCTCACGAAAGAAACCGCTTTAAGCGTCTGGTCCGCGAAGCCTTTCGCACCTATGCGCTAAAACTACCGCGCGATCTTGAGATCAATGTTCTACCGCGCACCTCTTACGCTATCTCTAAAATCAGCAAAAATGGGGTCCTAGAGGATCTCACTCTTCTAGCTAATAAGTGTGGCAAACAATAAAGACTTCTCTCAACTAAATCCCGAGCAAAGACGCGCTGTCACCACGACAGATGGACGGGTTCTTATTCTCGCGGGAGCCGGCAGCGGTAAAACAAGCGTGCTGGCCTACAGGATCGCCTACCTGATCGGCGAGTTGAGAGTCTCGCCTAAAGCGATCTTGGGGCTCACCTTCACAAATAAAGCTGCAAAAGAGATGCGCGAGCGGGTTGCCAGCTTGGTGGGAGCATCCGTCGCTAAAGAAACAACTCTCTCTACTTTTCATAGCTTTGGGTGCCAGGTGCTGCGCAAGGAGATCCATCATCTGGGTTACACCTCTCACTTCACGCTTTACGACGAACAAGATGTTAAGCGCCTCCTCAAGCAGCTGGCACGTCATCTTCTCGAGCAAGAGGGTGAGATTCCTTCGATCGAAGGGATCTACGCAAAGTTTTCGAAAGCCAAAGGACGCAGCACCAATCTTGAAGAAATTAGCGAAGAGGATGAGACGTGGAAGGAGCCGTTTATCCGCGATCTTTTCACCCGTTTTCAAACGTGCATGCGCGCCTACAATGCGGTCGATTTCGACAGCCTGCTCTCCTTAACGGTCGAACTCTTTGAAAAGTTTCCGGCCGTCCTTCAAAAGTACCAAGAACGCTATCGCTACATCATGATCGACGAGTATCAGGACACCAACCCGATGCAATATCGCTTGGCCAAACTGCTCGCCTCCTCCCACCAAAATCTCTGTGTGGTAGGCGACGATGACCAGTCGATCTACGGATGGCGCGGCGCTGAGATTAAGAATATCTTACAGTTTGAGTCCCAGACGATCATTAAACTGGAGCAGAACTACCGCTCGACTCCGACGATTTTAAAGGCGGCTCACGCCGTCATCACACGCAATAAGGAGCGCCACTCAAAAGAGCTCTGGAGTTCGCACGAGACAGGTGATCCTATCTCTCTCTTCCATGCGCCAAGCGAGATGGAGGAGGCGCAAGCGGTTATCGATCGGATCGTCTCGTTGCATAAAAACAAAAAGATTCCGTGGAAGGAGATGGCAATTCTCTACCGCTCTAACCTTCTTTCGCGTCCCTTTGAGCTGGCTCTCATGCAGACTGTGTACGAAAAAGAGGGCAAGTGGATACGCGGCATCCCCTACCAGATCTTTGGCGGTACCGAGTTTTACGAAAGAAGCGAGATTAAAGATCTTCTGGCGTACATGAAGGTGATCGCCAATCCCTTGGATCAGGAGTCGCTTCTACGCATCGTAAATGTCCCAAGACGCGGGATCTCAGATCTTGCTCTCGATAAGATCACACAGAAAAACCGGCAGGAGAATCTGCCCCTATTGCAGCTTATGGCAAATCTTTCTCCTGAGCTTTGCGACGAGCTCTCCTCAAAAGCAACTAACGGCATTGCCTCATTTGTCAAATTACATCAAGAGGCAAGAGCAAAATTCCAAACAGGCTCTTTAGCATCCGCTCTCGAATGGCTGATTGCCGAGATAGACTACAAAAAAGCAATCTCGGAAGATGTGCAGAGCGACAAGATGCGCGACTTTAAGTGGGAGAACGTCCTGCATTGCGTAGATGTTCTTAAACGTTACGAAGAGGAGATGGAAAAAGAGGGAAGAAAAGAGGAGATCTCGCTCTCTCACTTCGTCACAAACACCCTTTTGGACAAAGAAAAGGTGATCCAGCGAGATGAGGCTGCATCGCGCGAAGACAAGGTGAATCTGATGACCTTTCATAGCGCAAAAGGGCTAGAGTTTACCGCCTGTTTCCTCGTGGGCTTGGAGGACCATCTTCTGCCCCACGAAAAGAGTTTGGGAGAGCGCGGCGTAGAGGAGGAGAGACGCCTCTTTTATGTCGCACTCACTCGTGCAAAAAAACAGCTGCTACTCAGCATGGCGCGCTCGCGCAAAAAAATGGGTAAAGAGATTAAGACGAACCCCTCGCGTTTTCTCTTTGAGATCCCGCAAGAGCTCATCAAAATTGTCTCTTGGAAAGAAAAGATATGAGCCCTCCCTCCTTACGAATGAAGGCTTTTCCCAAACTTCCCAGCCAATGGACGATGCGCACATCAAGCAAAATCCCTTCTATCATGTGCCAGTTGTAAATCGAAGAGAGTTCTTTTATGCGAAAACCATGCTCCACGATGAGACGAGACAAAAGTTCTTGATCCCCTCTGAATTGAGAAGTAGCGCTCTTTGCCTGCTCTGCCCATAAAGTGATGAGTGCAGAAGGGCTTTCATAAAGAATAACTCCTGAATTATAAAGCACCTCATTAGGCAAAAGAGGGGGCGATTTCTGGTGCCTTTCGGCTTCTGGAACAAGCGCAATAGCAGATCCTTCCAAGTCAGTATCAAAAAGAGGCTCTAAAGGAGAGAGCACTTCGCAGTCTAAATCAAGCCATAGCGTTCGCGTATAGGGGGTGTTTTGCATCGCCTCCGGTTTTTTAAACCATCCGGGACGCGAGGTCAAATGAGCTTTATCGCGCCATTTGAGCGACTCCTTAAAAAGCTTAGGACATAATGGGTCTACGCTTGATGCGCTATTCAAAGAGAGGAGCTCTCCCCTCTCTTTACACCAGGCGCACGCCTGGTCTGTCATACCGAAGTCTGCAAAAGTGATAGAATAATTTCCCACTCGCATGATGTTATTCCACCACCAGGAGAGTAGCCACTCCTGATTCTGGTCGCACCCGACGAGTATACCTCTTTTATCTGGCATGAGACTTTAGAAAGTCGATCGACTGCGCAATCTCGCCTTTGACATTGTCAGGAGCGGAGATGTAGGAGGCCTTGGCGTGTTCCAGCGCCTCTTTGGCTCTATTCTTTGTGAAGAGGAATTGGGCCATCATCATCTCTGCCTTCCAGCCATTTTCCTTGTCCTTCGAGCCAAACTGCTGCACGAATTCTAGAAGCGGGCGGATGGCAGATTGCGGATTGGCCTTTTTCTTTAGCCGTTTTGCTCTTGTTTCAAAATCTAAAACGGCGAGTTGAAAAAGAGAGCCGTTTAAATTTTTAGGATCGCGTTCGATTATCTTTTCGCGAAAATCGAGCGCTTGTGCATCCTTCTTTTTTCCCTCCTTTAAAAATTGAGCATAGTTCTGGAGTAGGAAAAAGGTGCCTTTGTCGACTTGCAGCCCTGCTTGGAGGATCTTGTCTCGGTAGGTTGCACTATTGATGATCTCCACCTTCTTATATAAATCCTGGAGCTCATCTGAAGTAAGTGTGCATAGATCTCTTTTTTGCATCACCTCGCGCACTTCTTGATCGTTTTGCAAAATCTGTTTGAGATGACGGGCGAACTCCTGTGCAGAAAGAGGCAGGTAGCCAACTTTTGAAATCGCTTCTAGCGATGGGTTCAAAAGAATGAGGGAGGGAAACTCTTCGATCTTAAACTTCTCTTTGAGAGCAGCTACCTCTGCATTGATTGAAGCCCCTTGTAAATTTTCTGGAAAGTCGAGCCAGACGAGATGGAACTTCTCTTTTATCTCTTTTAAAAAGTCAGCTTGTGTCAGCACATCCTCTTCGAGCTTCTGCGACCAGGGACACCAGTCTGACCCCATGAAAGCGATGAGAAGAGGTTTTTCTGAAACAGCTGCTTTTTGCGCCTCTTCTTGGAAGCTCGAGCTCCAATGAGGCAATCTCTTCATCTGCGCAAGACAGCGCTCTCTATCCTCTTTAGGTGTAGCGGGAAGAAGAACGGTCTTACCCTCTGTAGACCCACCGGAAGCAAAAGCGCCACCTGCCGCGCTTATGCAAAGAGAAAAAATCACGATAGAGAGATTTTTGGACATGTATTATACTCCACCAACTAACTGTAGCTATAAGAAATGCTTACATTTCCTCCAACACTTATTTTGAGACACAAAAGAGAGAATTTAAAAAAGTGCAGCCTGCGCGGTCTAGAAACACGTCCCGACTTTCGCTTTTTTACCTATCCGCCAGTAGCATTGCCCGATCTGTCCGGATATTTTCTGCTCTCTTTGGATGGACCGCCCCTAAGCATAAAAGACAAGGAGCTAGGGATTTTTTTGATCGACGCTACTTGGCGCCACGCAGAAACGATCTTCCGACAACTGCCTAAGCCGCACACTTTTGTGGAGCGCTCGATCCCTTCACACTTTCAGACAGCCTATCCAAGAAGACAGGAGGATTGCCCAGATCAGGCGCGCGGCCTCGCTTCGATCGAAGCGCTCTTCATCGCTCACACAATTTTAGAAAGAGATACGAACGGCCTACTGGACGGGTACCACTGGAAAGAGGAGTTCCTCAAGTTGAACTTTACTGCGTGAGGGCCACGCCAACATCTTCGCTGGGATTGCCGCGATGACCTGCGATTGTAAGAGAGCCATTACATAAATTTCCGACAATAACATACCAGTTACCATACTCATCCCTGCCTCTATCAGATGTGCGTGTATTTTGGTGTGGAAAGAGGGCGATCTTATAGCGCGCATAATGAGCCACAATGCTCACAGTGATCCAGAGCGCTTTTCCCAATTTTCTTCCGTAAGTCTTTTCTGCCCCTTCTTGCGTTACACCTCGGCTTTCCCATTCTGGACCCTTTTGCAGCCAAAGCCAGATCGACTTGCCTTGAGCCTCATCGCCATATTTTTCGGAAACCTCTTCTTTAATAGACAAACGCACGCCGCACTTTTTTGCAAGAGGTGCAAATGTCTTAAAAGTCAGGGGCTGCTCATTGACGGTTTTAGGGATGAGCGTCAAAGTATGCGTCTCTCCAAGTTCTGCAATTTGACTTTTGATATTAACAGGAAGGGGCGGCGTAGGGCTTATCTTGCCAAAATGCTTTCTCCACTCTTTTGGGCCAAATGCCATTTCAGGAACGATGAACAGGTCTTTAAATCGCCCCCCTTCCGGTGACACCGATTATGCCATAATTGGCGCACTGGGCTTGCCAGATCCTCTCGATTTTCCAAGATTTAGCTACTCTTTCGCATCTTGCTAGGTCTTCCGGTTCCAGGTAGCGCACCATGTGACAGAAGCAGTTTTGACTTTTGAGAGCAAGATTCTGAGTGGCACCTTTGTTTTCCCAAGAAAAAAGCTGGCTTGCTAAAGCAGAGATCCACGCACACACGCTGTTCCAGATCCCAGCAATACGCTCGAAAAGCTCTTCATAGCAGGGCTTTTCTTGTACAAGTGCGGGAGTGCTGATTGTAGAATTTAATGTTATTGCTTGTGCCATAGGGCAGAAATTGTAGCATTAATGTGAGAAAATGGGAATGGCACATTTGTTACAATAAAAAATTTATACATCTCCGCGTCTTTGCGTTTTTTCTTGAAGATTAACTCCCTGTGGACGGGCGCAAAAGACCCTCAGTGGACGATGTGGACTGGCGCAGATTTGTGGACTAAAGTGGACGAGGTGGACTTTAGTGGACTTGGTGGACAGCGCCAAGAAGAAGAGCCGGAAGAGATCCCTGTCCACATCGTCCACTAAAGTCCACCACTCTTCAGTCCACTTCGTCCACTGAGGGTCTTTTGCGCCCGTAAGTTATTTGCATGGACGATCTTCGAGATTGACTTTTTCAGTTTTTTTGTTTAGATTCTGTGGATCGAAAATATTTTTCAAATAGTCTAAAAAGCATCTAGTGGAACAAAAAATTTACCCTGTTGAAGAGCACCGCCTTCCTCTCGATCTGGTGGACACGCACGCCGTCTATGTGGTGGAAAAGCTGCGCCAAGCCGGCTTCATCGCCTACCTTGTCGGCGGGAGCGTCCGCGATCTTTTGTTGAACAAGAAGCCTAAGGATTATGACATCTCCACCTCTGCTAAGCCTGAAGAGATCAAACAGCTCTTTAGAAATAGCATCTTGATCGGTAGGCGCTTTCGTCTTGCCCACATCCGTTTTGGCCGCAAAATTCTAGAGGTCTCGACCTTTCGTTCGGGCGACATCGAGAGCGCCGATCTTGTCGTGCGCGACAACCAGTGGGGCTCGGAAGAAGAGGATGTTTTAAGACGCGACTTTACAATTAACGGCCTCTTTTACGATCCCTCTACGCAGACGATCATCGACTATGTAGGAGGCTATCCCGATATCCAACGCAAATACCTGCGCACGATCGGACAGCCCTTTTTGCGATTTAAGCAAGATCCTGTGCGTATGCTCCGCCTTTTAAAGTTTCAGGCGCGCTTTGGCTTTGAGATCGACAATGAGGCGCGCATCGCTCTTTTAGAGTGCCGCCACGAGATTTTAAAAAGCTCTCCTACGCGCATCTTAGAAGAGCTGCTCCGAATGCTCGAATCGGGTGCCGCCTTTCCCTTTATCAAACTGATGGCCGAAAATGGGTTCTTACAGCTCATGCTCCCCGCGCTTGCTGAATTTTTAGAGAAGGATAAAGATGAAGAGGTCTACTCCTACCTCGAAGAGGTGGACATCACTTTTCATGAACCTCCAAGGCCTCTTCTTGAAAGACCGATTCTCGTCAGCTGCCTCCTTTGGCCCATCTTGCAACGCCGTGTGCTTACCCGCTACGAAGAGCGAGGCCACCACGCGCATTTGGGCGAGATCCAGCAAGAGACGCACGCGCTCGTAGATGAGATCTTCCTACCCTTTTTCCATATTCCGCGCAGGCTGCGTATGAGCATCGTCTCGATCCTCACCTCGCAGTACCGCCTCACTCCTTTAGAAAAGAGACGCTTGCGCCATCTGCGCGTCCCTCACGATCCCGATTTTCCTCTAGCACTCACCTTCTTAGAAGTGCGCTGCTCTCAAGAGCCCGCCTTGCAAACCGTCTGGGAGGAGTGGCAAGCCGCCATCACCTCTCCCGCATCTTCTGCACCGGCTCCTGCTGATAGGCGCAAAAGACGCAGACGCCGCAAAAAGGGTGGCTCCTCGCCCTCCCCCACCCAAGAGTAGCTTGTCATGCGTGCGATCTCTTTATCTTTGCCGGCGAAGCGAGCGGCGACCTCCATGGAGACAAACTTCTAGAAGCTCTTTTAAAAAAGAAACCCGATCTTTCCATCGCAGCTGTTGCCGGCCCCAAAATGCGCCAGCATAAGATCGACTGTGTGATGCGCACAGAAGAGTTTCTCGTTATGGGATTTATCGATGTCTTTTTAGCCCTACCCAAACTCATACGCCAGTTTTATGCCGTACGGCGCGCCATTTTAAAACTGAATCCTAAAGTGGTTCTCTTTATCGACTACCCGGGCTTTAACTTGCGGATGGCAAAAAGCCTCAAGAAAAAGGGGTTCTCAGGAAAACTCTGCCACTACATCTGCCCATCTGTGTGGGCTTGGGGAAAAAAACGCATCCCACTCATGGGCCAGACTCTTGATCTTCTTATGACGATCCTCCCATTTGAGGCGCGCTACTTTGAAAAAACGCCTCTTAAAGTGGCCTACGTTGGACATCCTCTAGTAAAACGCATCCATGAACATGCGTATCAACCTCTCTCTCTTCCCAAGGGGAAGCGGATCATCAGCATCTTTCCCGGCAGCCGTAAAAAGGAGATCCTGCGCAACTTCGGGCTCCAATTAAAAGTGGCAAAACGTCTTCTGGCTCTTCATCCCGATCTCTTTTTTGGCATCTCCTCGTTTCACCCTCCCTTCGCCCCTCTTTTGCAAAAGATGATCGACGAGGAGGGACTAAAAGAGTGCGTGCTTGTCCCGGGAGAAATGAGCTACGAACTGATGCGCGCCTCGCATAGTGCGATTGCTAAGTCCGGAACTGTGACGCTCGAGCTTGCCCTACACAAAGTTCCGACGGTAGTGACCTATGCGATCACCTCTTTAGACCTCTTCATCGCGCAAAAGCTGCTAGGCATCAACCTCGCCCACTACTGCATCGTCAATATCATTGCAGAGGGAGAGCTCTTCCGAGAGCTCTTCGGCCCTAATTTCACTGAAGAAAATCTTTTCAATGCCCTACAAGACCTGCTCACCTCCCCTACCCTCTTTGCTACCTCTCAAAAGAGATGCGAGGAGCTCTCTCTTCTTCTCCATAAAGGGGATGCCAGCCAAACCGCCGCCCAATCTTTAGAAGAGTTTTTTTAAAAAGAACACTTTAAATAAATGAAAACCCCACGTAAAATGCAGGGCTAATTAAGGAGACAGTTATGGCAGTACCTCGTAATCGCACCTCAAACGCCCGTAAAAATTCTAGACGTTCGCACCACGCGAAGAAACCGGCAAATCTTTCTGCATGTTCCAACTGCGGAAGTAAGACCCTTTCTCACAGAATGTGTGTCCACTGTGGTTTCTACTCTGGGCGAGCTGTAATAAATGAGAAAAAAGAGTAAACAGACTCTTCAAATTGGCATCGATCTAATGGGAAGCGATACCGATCCGGCGCTTCTTCTGGATGCCGTCTGCACTCTTTTTTCTACTCTTAAAAACGAAGCTTCCTTCACTCTTTTTGCAACGGAAGAGACCCTCTCCACACTCTCTTATCCTCCTGCGTTTCACACCTGTTTTGCAGATGAGGTTGTGACAATGGACGAGGATCCTCTGCTTGCCCTGCGCCGCAAAAAAAACTCGACGATCGCACTTGGCATGATGGCCCTGAAAAACAAGGAGATCGACGCCTTTATCTCGGCTGGCAATACCGGAGCGCTCTTTGCTACAGCGCACATGCTGCTTCCGCTTCTTCCTTCTATCGACCGCCCAGCACTGCTCACCTTGCTGCCCACCAAGAAAAAAGAGATGGCCGTTCTCGATGTGGGAGCCAACGTCTCTTGCAAAGCAGACCACCTTGTCCAATTTGCTCTTATGGGGATCGCCTACCAGAAGTGCCGCGGGTATGAGCACCCCAAAGTAGGGCTGCTCAACATTGGCACTGAGGCACAAAAAGGAACACCCGAGCTGCGAGAAGCCTACCAAAAGCTGCAAAGCCTAAATACCCACCACAAAGTTTTTTTAGGAAACGTAGAAGCCAGGGACGTATTTAACGGCGAGATCGATGTCCTCGTAACAGATGGTTTCACCGGAAATATTTTTTTAAAGACAACCGAAGGGATCGGCGCCTTTCTCCTAGATCTTTTAAAAGAGAAAAAAGAGCTACTCGCGAATCTTCGCTATCCTCTGGACTATGCCGAATACCCAGGGGCCCTCCTCTGCGGCGTAGATGGCATTGTGATCAAATGCCATGGCAGCGCCAGCCCCCAATCCCTCACCAGCAGCATCAAAGCTGCCCTCCCCCTCCTCCAGCACCATTTCCTCGACAAACTGAAAAAAGAACTCAACACTTGATTAAACAGCTTCTATCGCTTACTATCATTTATTAATAACTTTACGTGGGCTAAATGGAAGAAATTCTTTTAAACGTGGAGTCCAAAGAGAGGCGCTATGCGCATCTTAGAAATGGGCTTTTATACGACCTGATCATCGAGCGCAAAAAGAGCCGCCAACTCGCGGGAAATATCTATCGCGGTCGCGTCACCAATATTCTGCACAACATCCAGTCGGCTTTTATCGATATCGATGAGGGAGAAAACGGGTTTATACATATCGATGATATCATCGAAAACACCCAAAAATTCCAAGAGATGTTCGAGATGGATTTCGATTGGGATATGGCGCAAGAGAAAAAGGCGCAAAAAGAGAATGACATCTCTAAACTGCTCAAAAACGATCAGCCGGTCCTCGTTCAAGTGGTGAAAGAACCGATCGGTTCTAAAGGCGCACGCCTCACCTCTAACATCTCTATCCCCGGCCGCTACCTGGTTCTGCTTCCCAACACGGCCCACCGCGGTGTTTCGCGCAAGATCGAAGATAGCGCAGCAAGAGAAAGATTAAAGAAGCTAATTCAGGCGTTTGAGATGCCTAAAGACATGGGTCTGATCTGCCGTACTGCAAGCGTGAATGCCACAACTGAGATGCTCGTCGAAGAGGCGACCGATCTTCTGAAAACTTGGCAGATGATAGTAGATGGCTTTGACAAGGCGACAAGACCGACCTGTCTTTACGAAGAGTCGGACCTGATTAAACGCGCGGTGATGACTGCAGTGGACAAGAAGTTTGACCGGCTTATGACGGATGACTACTCCACCTTTCAAGCTTGCAAACGGATCTACGAAAAATATAGCGCAGAGCATCCTCTTAAGATCGAGCTTTATCGCGACAAAGCTCCCATGTTCGAGCGCTTTAATGTCGAACGAGAAATCGATAAAGCACTGAAAAGAAAAATCTGGCTCGGCTCGGGCGGCTATCTCTACTTCGATCGCACTGAGGCGATGTTCACTATCGACGTCAACTCGGGTAGAAGCACCTCTCAGAGCGTTAAAAGCGATGTGGAAGAGGCTCTTGCGCGCATCAATATGGAAGCAGCAGAAGAGATCGCACGTCAGCTGAGACTGCGCAATATCGGTGGTCTGATCATCTGCGACTTTATCGACATGCGTTCGCGCAAAAACCAGAAACGCGTCCTTGACCGTCTCAAAGACGCGATGAAGGATGATCCGGCCAAGTGCACCATTTTAGGGATGAGCGAATTCGGCTTAGTGGAGATGACAAGACAAAGAAGCCGCGAGTCGCTGACGCAAACTGTCTTCACTAACTGTCCCTACTGTTCAGGAAGCGGTCAGATCAAATCCTATGAGACCTGTTCGATCGAAATCGAGCGCTCTCTCAAAAAATTGATCTGCCAACAAGAGCAATATGGCCTTGAACTCATCTCCCATCCCGATCTCGATCGCTATTTAAGCCATTCGGACAAAGAGTACTTCCGTGAGCTAGCAGAAAAATGGAACGCACAGCTAAAATTTGGTAAAAACGACTCTCTGCATCTCAATGACTTTCAATTCTTTTCAACAATCAATGGCAAGCAACTCGAAGTCTAGTTCTTCTTTCCTTTCTAAGCTTAATCTGTATGCCGAAGAGGGAAAAATACCGCCCAAATTTAAAGGGTATCTAGAAGAGTTCTATTTGAGTTTCAAGGCAGCCGTCGGCAAAGATTTCTCCTCCGAAGAGGTCTTTCTGACTGTTCTCGATCAGGTGCAACAACAGATAGAGCACCCCTTTATCTTCCAGCCCTACCATGAAAAGATCCGAGAGCCTTTCGATTATTACAAACTGGGTCTCGACTTCTTGAGGCCGCTTGTCGATATGAAGCATTCGACTTTCAAAGGCAGGTCTCATGCGGATGAGATCTGCATGCACCTTAAGAACAAGCACAATGTGATCCTGCTTGCCAACCATCAGACCGAAGCAGACCCGCAGGCGATGAGCATCCTCTTAGAAAAGAGCCACCCTATTTTAGCGACCGATATAATCTTTGTGGCAGGTGAAAGGGTTGTAACGGATCCTCTTGCCATCCCTTTTAGCATGGGAAGAAATCTTTTGTGCATCTACTCCAAAAGATATATCGACCATCCTCCCGAAGAAAAACTCAAAAAACAGCTGCACAATAAGCGCACTATGGAGCTGATGAGCACTCTTCTAAGTGAAGGCGGAAAGTGCATCTATGTCGCACCCAGTGGTGGACGCGACCGCCCCAATAGCGCCGGCGTAGTCGAGGTGGCGCCATTTGATCCGCAAAGCGTCGAGATGCTCTATCTCATGGCAAAAAAAGCGAAACGTCCCACCTTCTTCTATCCGCTTGCTTTGAACACATACGCTCTTCTTCCTCCTCCGCAAGAGATAAGAAGAGAACTGGGCGAGGCGCGCTCGACACAAAAGGGGGCGATCCATATAGCTTTTGGCCGCGAGGTCGATATGGAGCATTTTCCCGGAAATGAAGATAAGGACAAACATGTGCGCAGAAAAGCGCGCGCAAATTATATCTGGAACCTGGTAAAAGAGGATTATGCGTCTATCTCTGCTCTGTAAAGCCCTATTCTGCTCGCTTACTCTCACTGCTTTTGCAGAGGGGCCGGGCTATAAACAAATTGCCGATAAGGCCACGCTTCCACTTTTAAATCCCTCTCTTGCGGAACGAAAAACCGCGAAGATCATTCTTGATAACGGCCTTGAAGCCTATCTGATCTCAGATCCAGAGGTAGACCAGTCGGCAGCAGGACTCTCTGTAGAAGCAGGCTCTTGGCAAGATCCAAAAGAGTACCCCGGCATGGCCCACTTTCTCGAGCATATGCTCTTTATGGGAAATAAGGCCTTTCCGGAAGAGTCGGAGTACATGCAGTATATCCATGACCATGGCGGGAATGTAAACGCGTCCACATGGCCCGATCGCACTCTCTACATGTTCTCGATCAACAATGAAGCTTTTACCGGAGCACTTGATCGCTTCTCCCATTTTTTTATCGATCCCCTCTTTAAAACCTCTTGCATCAATAGAGAGCTGCATGCAGTCGATCAAGAGCACGCCAAAAACATCGAAAATGATGGCTGGCGCCAGTATATGGTATTCAAAGAGACGGGAAACCAGCGCCACCCGTTTGCAGGGTTCTCTACCGGCAACGCCAAAACACTCTCAGGAATCCCTCAAGAAGCTCTTAAGAAATGGTATAAGGAGCACTACAGTGCAAACCAGATGCATCTGGTCGTTCTCTCTCCCTTGCCGATAGAGGAGCTGATCTCTCTTACAGTCTGCCACTTCTCTTCTGTCCCCTCTCATGAGGTTACAGAAAATGCACTGCCCACATACATCTCTTCGCCCAAGCAGTGGGGCCATATCATCTACTTAAAGCCGATCAAAGATCTAAGAACACTCTCGATCACTTGGGAGGTGCCTCCCCTATTCTCGCAAGACGATGAAAAAAAGGTTGTCGATCTTATCGCCTATGTGCTCAGTAAAGAGAGTGCAACTAGCCTCTCTCAACTCCTAAAAAAAGAAAAACTGGCCGAAGGGATCAAGGTTACCTCCGATCATTTTTCTAAAAACAAGCTCCTTTTTTCCATAGATGTCGACCTCACCCCTTTTGGTCTGACTCAGGTCGACACAGTTATCTCACGCTGCTTCCAAGCCCTCTCTCTTCTCAAAGAAAAGGGAGTTCCATCCTACCTCTTTTCAGAGATGAAAAAGATGGCGATGATCAACTACCAGTACCAGTCGCGCGAAGAGGCTTTCGGTTTCATCTCCCGTCATGCGCACGACATGATCGACGAAAAACTGGAGACCTATCCGGAAAAGAGCGCTATCCCCACAAGTTTTGACCCTGAATTTACGACTGCTTTTCTTGAGACTCTTACCCCTGAAAATTGCGTCTATTTCTTAATCGCCGATCCGGAAAAGTCCAATGTTCAACCTGACAAAAAAGAGCGCTGGATGGCTGCTGAGTATGCGATGAAAGAGATCTCAGAAGAAAAGCTCGCAGCTTGGGAAAAACATGCCCTGCACCCCCAGCTCGAACTTCCTCCTGCCAACCCCTTTATCCCCGAATCTTTGGCTCTCGTCTCTATGGACACGGAAGCAAAAGATGCCCCGCTCGCCCCCTGTTTGCTCGCAAGCGACCCCTCTTCCAAGGTCTACTTTGCACAAGACAAGCGCTATCAGGTGCCGGAAGTCACCGCACTCTTTGGCCTGCGCACACCTCTGATCGATGGTTCATCTAAAAGCTTAGTCCTTTCTGATCTCTACATTAAAGCGCTTTACGAGAAGCTACTACCTACATTGGGCTACGCAAAAGATGCGGGCCTCTCCTCCTCATTTGGTTTGCAAAATTTAAGCATGACCATCCGGGTGTCCGGCTATAATTCCAAAGCCCCTCTTCTTATAGAGACGATCTTCGCCTCTTTAAAGAGTGTCGCGCCGACAAAAGAGCAGTTTGAGATCTATAAGGCCTCGCTTATTTCCGACTATGAGAATGGCTCAAAAGAGCTCCCTGTAAGGCAAGCAAATGAGCTTTTAGGCAGCATCCTCTATAACGACGCTCCCCAATCGCAAGAAAAAGCAAAAACAATAAAGAGCATCTCTTACGAAGATTTCATCATCTTTTCTAAGAATCTGCTCAAACGCTCCTTTGTGGAGAGCGTGCTCTACGGCAACATCTCTCAAACGGAAGCTCAAGCCCTCTGGTCGACATTAAAAGCCTCTCTTGCTTCTTCTCCCTATCCCGCTCAAGAGCAGCTCCATCGCCGCATCTTGCTTCTTCCACAGAAGAAGGGACCGCATCTCATCCAACAGACTACCGAAAGACAAGGAAACGGTGTGGTTCTCGTTCTGCAAGAGGGCCCCTTTAGCTTTGAAAGACGCTCCGCCCAGCAGATCCTCTCTAAAGCGCTACAAGAGGCGTTCTTTGAAACGCTTCGCACCAAACAGCAGACCGGCTATATGGCTAAAGCTTGGGATGCAGAAGTGGAGAGACAGCTTCTGCAGTTTTTTGCTGTCCAATCGATCTCCCACCACCCCACCGATCTGATCGCACGCTTCGAGCTCTTCTTGGAAGACTTCTTGAAATACATGCCCGAATCCTTCTCCAAAGAGCGGTTTGAAAATATACGCCAGATGCTGATCGTCACATTAAAAATGCCGCCTGAGAATTTGGAAGCAATGGCACTACGTCTCAATACCCTTGCCTTCAACTATGACGGCGATTTTGGCTGGTTTGACAAACGGATCGAGGCTGTAAAAGCCATTAGCTACGAAAAGCTTATCGAGCTTGCACACGAGTTCTTGTCGCGCGCAAACGTACGCAGGTTAGCCGTGCTGATGGAAGGGATTCTCCCAATAGAGAATGATTTCCACTACGAAGAGATCTCCAAAGAGGAGATCGCAGATCTCGGAGCCTTCGTCTCCGCCAAATAGCCATTGATCATATTGTGTGCTAAACTTGCGATATTCTCTTGAAAGTTAGGCACACGGAATGAGCCCGTTGCAGTGGGATGGGGTGCGTCACTATCCAAAAGAGTAGTCACTTTGCTTCCCAGCTCTTTAAAATCAAAGAGCGCATCTCCGAGATTATGCTTTTTAACAAAAGCGACATTGAACCTCTCCCACCAGATGTGTCTAGCAGAGGAGTACTTGGTATTATCGAGAAGCAGCTTTCTGCCTAAGTAGATCACCTCATTTACCGAGCAAGAGCCGGTCTTTGTAATAACCAGATCGGACGCAGCCATGATCTCTGTGACCTCTTTTGTGTAAGAGCGGATGTGCAGAAGCACGCCTTTAGCGGTAAGAAGGCTCTGGCACCCCTCGCTCTCCCTTACGATCTCGCTGTTTTGCGAGAGAAGGAGCTTTAAGATTTTCTTGCCGATCCTCTTATTCCTGCCAATACAAACGTTGATTTGAACAGGAAACGGAAGTGTGATCTTGGTGAACTCTTTGACATAGCGAAAAAGAACATCGCCACCTACTGCGCCCATCATCAACGTGATCGTTTTTCGGACCGCATCCATCCCATGCTTCTCTTTAAGAGAGCGCACCTCTTCGGGTGAATACTTCTTCTGGCAAGCGGGTCTTATTGGGAAGCCGGTAACGGAAAAGTGTTTAGATTTGAGATTACTCTCTAAGACAATCTTCAAATACAGGTCGGGATCGTCATAGGGAATCGCCAATTTGAACTTCTCATCCTCTTTAAAATCGATCTCATTCATTCCCACCAAAAAGGTATCAGTATCGAGATCTGTCGGAATAAGTAGAAAAGGAAGATCGCATTTAGAAGTCGCCGAGCAAAGAATGGCGTTAAATTTTGGCACCGTAGAAATGACGAGAGCGAGAGTCTCATTTCCTTTCTGGTTAAATCTCTTTATAAACTCGCGTTCGAGCACTTTGCGAAAAAAATGGATGTAGCGAATGCCAGCCCGCGTGAGCAGCGCAACGGTTCGATGCAGCCCTTTTCTCAAGAAGAGGTTATAGACCTCCTCTCCCGTAAAAAGGCCGAATGTGAAGCGTGGGAAGTCAACTATCGAGAAGATCTCTGTGAGGACATTCACCGCTTCCACTTCATAGTGGGGTCCTAAGATCTCTTGTAAAGAATCGGCGGCGGTCTTATGCCCCCCTCCACCTTCGCACATGAACACAAGAACCTTACGCCGTGTTTTCACAAATCACTTTCCTTTTATTTTTGATGCTCGCTCATCTGCTGAATGAGTTTGGCTATAAGCCCTGTCCACCCTGTTTGGTGCCAAGCTCCCAATCCTGCTCCGGTGTCTCCATTAAAATACTCCGGAAAAATGAGATTCTCTTTCCAAAATGGATCATTTTGCATGGTGGAGTTATTACCATAAATGGGTCTTTTGCCTGCCGTGTCTTTTTCAAACATCCGAATCAGTCTGTTAGAAATCTCACTTGCCACTTCCCACAAGGTGAGCATTTTTCCCGAACGAGCCGGACACTCCACCTTATACTCATCTCCAAAATAATAGTGAAACTTTTGCAGAGATTCAATGATTAACATATTAAGCGGAAACCAGATAGGACCGCGCCAGTTGGAGTTGCCTCCAAAGAGTTTGATAGTAGACTCCGCCGCCTCATAGTCCACCGTGTACTCCTGACCATCTAAGCCAAGTGTAAAAGGGTGTTTTTCATGGTACTTCGAAAGCGAACGAATCCCATACGGGCTTAAAAACTCCTCTTCGTCGAGCATCTTGGCAAGCACACGCTTCAGCCTTTCACCGGTTAGAATTGATAAAAGCCTTCTCCCCTCTCTACCGGGCTTGCGCATCGAGGCCACCCTTTCGCATAGATCGCCTCGGTAGTTTAAAAACCATTCCAGCCGCTTATTAAAGCCCGGAAATTTTTGTAAGTGTGTGGCGGAGAGCGTTGTGACAGCAAATAAGGGAATGATTCCTACCATCGAACGCACCTTAAGCGGATAGTGTGCGCCTTCGGGCAACATCAAAAGATCGTAGTAAAAACCGTCCTCTTCATGCCAGAGAGGCAACCGCTTCTCGCTCTGATAATTGATCGCTTCAGAAATATAGAGAAAATGTTCGAAGAACTTACTCGCCATATCCTCATAGCTCTTATTGACCTCTGCGAGCTCAAGCGCCATCGTGAGCATGTTCAAGCAGTACATCCCCATCCAGCTCGTCGCGTCGGATTGGAATAAAGTACCCCCTTTGGGAATCAGCTCGCTTCGATTGAAGACACTGATGTTATCCATCCCCAAAAAGCCGCCTTTGAAGATGTTCTTTCCATCTGCATCCTTACGGTTGACCCACCAGGTAAAGTTGAGCAATAGCTTTTGAAATATCCTCTCCAAAAAGACAAGATCTTTCTTTTGGTGCATCTTCTGTTCGATCTTGTAGACCCGCCAGGCAGCCCATGCTTGCACGGGAGGACTCACGTCATCAAACGACCATTCGCCTGCAGGCAGCTGCCCATTAGGATGCATGTACCATTCGCGCGTGAGCAGCGTTAGCTGCTTTTTCGCATATTCAGGGTCGATCATAGCAAGCGGCAGCGTATGAAAAGCGCT
This sequence comes from Chlamydiia bacterium, assembly GCA_963804085.1. GTDB lineage: Bacteria > Chlamydiota > Chlamydiia > Chlamydiales > Rhabdochlamydiaceae > CAWDOQ01. Next base: position 58,472 of record CAWDOQ010000002.1, read on the forward strand.
ATCCCAGGAGAAGTAGCAAGGGTACTCCCACTTGTCGGGAACAGAGAGAATATCCTCGTTGTAGAGGTGGACCCATTCTGCGTTTCGGACAACATCTCTTCGCGGCTGCCTTGCATGCTGCAGCGGATCTTTTTTCATCCACTCTTCAACGACATAGTTGTAGTACTGCTTATTCCAGAGCATACCTGCAAACGCTTGTCTTTGAATTTGAGCAAGCTCATCCGATAAATTCTCAGGCATAAGAGCTTTGTAAAAAGCATCCGCCTCCTCCTTGCGCACTTTCAACGTCTCAAGAAAACCCTGAAAAGGAGAGGCGAGATCCGCCTGATCAGAGAGACGCAGCTTCCAGGTGTAGGAAGAATTGGGAGCGATCTCTACTTTGTAGTGGAGTGCCGATTTTGTCCCCTGCAGCGCAGGATTTACCGCTTCTTTTGTCCCCTTAATCACGTAATTATGAAAGGCATCTTTTACGTAGGGTGAGCTATTCTCTTTTCCCCATAGTCGCTTGGTATTGGTCTCATTTTCTGTAAACAAAAGCTCGGGCGCGCCTTCGAAATAGAGATAGCGCTTGCCAAACTCGAAATGCTCTGCACCAAGAGTTCTGTCGCTCTTTTTGTAAATATTGGGCTTAGCCTTCTTCTCCCAGTGCCACGTATTACGAAACCAGAGCGTGGGAAGAAAATGGAGGAGCCTCTTTTCTTTTCCGCGATTAACTGCTGTGATAGAGATGCAAATATCATCGGGAGAGCTCTTGGCATATTCGATAAAGATGTCGAAGTAGCGATTCTCTGCAAAAATGCCCGTATCCAAAAGCTCATACTCGGGATCACGCACAGAGCGCGCGGCATTCTCTTTTACTAGCTTATCATAAGGGAAGGCGTTCTGCGGATACTTGTACAGATAACGCATGTAGCTATGCGTTGGCGTGTTGTCCAAGTAAAAGTAGTACTCTTTGACATCCTCGCCATGGTTGCCCTCTGTGCCAGTGAGCCCAAAAAGACGCTCTTTTAAAATGGGATCCTCTCCATTCCAAAAAGCAAAAGCTAAATTGAGGCGTCCATGGTTGTCTGAGATCCCGCCAATCCCATCTTCACCCCAGCGATAGGCACGCGAGCGTGCCATATCATGCGTGAAGTAGTTCCACACATCCCCATTTTCGCTGTAATCCTCACGGACCGTCGCCCACTCGCGCTCACTCAAATAGGGGCCCCAGCGCTTCCAATGGCGCTTCTTCTCTCTATCCTCCTCAAGTCGCTCCTTCTCACTCATGATTTAAGCCGCTTTTGCACGCATAGCGGAGCGGCGAATGAAAGCCAAAAGCTCCTCATTGATCTCTTCTTTGTGTGTCGAGCACATACCATGCGGGGCGCCCTTAAATACTTTGAGCTCTGCATTTTTGATCAGCTTTTGCATGCGATAAGAAGAGTCTTTAATCGGGACGATCTGATCCTGATCTCCATGCAAAATCAAGGTGGGCACATCGATTTTCTTAAGGTCCGAGGTAAAATCGGTCTCAGAAAAGGCTTCGATACAATCGTAGATTCCTTTAAATCCTCCCAGCATCGCTTGCAGCCAAAAGGAGTCTCTTAGGCCTTGCGACACTCTTTTCGGATCGCGGTTAGCTCCATAAAAAGGTGTAGTGAGCTCTTTAAAATATTGGGACCTGTCTTGTAAGACACCCGCACGAATTTGATCAAATGTCTCCATCGGAAGCCCGTCCGGATTAGATTTGCTCTTCAGCATCACAGGAGGCACGGCTGAGATAAGCACCAGTTTTGCCACACGCTTTGTCCCATGCCGGCCGACGTAGCGCACCACTTCGCCCCCTCCGGTGGAGTGGCCGATATGGATCGCCTCTTTCAAGTCGAGTGCAGTTACAAGCTTGGCAAGATCATCTGCATAGGTGTTCATCTCATTGCCTTCCCATGTCTGACTCGAGCGACCATGGCCACGGCGATCATGAGCAATACAGCGATATCCTTTGGATGCCAAATAGAACATCTGGTCTTCCCATGCATCTGCAGTGAGCGGCCAGCCATGACTAAACACAATCGGTTGCCCGGTCCCCCAATCTTTGTAATAGATCTGAATCTCTTGCTTCTTCTCCTTACCCACAGTGATATAACTCATACTAGAATATTCCTTCCTTACTTCTTATTAAAGGAAGAGAAAACGCAAAGTCACGAAGAACCGTGTGCGATCCGGATAATTGGCACAGGCAGAGGCACGGGCACAGGCACGTATAAAGAAGAACGAACATTAAACTTTGCAGGGGTATTTGATGCGGAGGTGGCGGGCAAGCGAGAGGGTGTGGATGAAGGATTTTTTCACGGCTTCGAGCTCTGAGAAAGTGAGGGTGCACTCTTGCAGCTGTCCTTCTGCGATCTTTTCATGGATTAGCTTTTCGACCATTTCGCTAATGCACTCTTCAGTTGCTTCATCAAGCGAGCGGGAGGCGGCTTCAAGGGTATCTGCCATCATGATGATTGCAGACTCTTTTGTGCGTGGTTTTGGTCCCATGTAGGAGAACTTTTTCTTCTCCACCTTTTCGGCATCTCCTTGCATGAGCTCAATCTGCTTCCAGTAGAAGTAGTAGGTGAGCGTCGTGCCATGGTGCTCGCGGATGATATCGATGAAGCTCTCGGGCAGCCTATGTTTGCGCGCGAGCGCCTCTCCTTCTCCGATGTGTGCGAGAATCACATGGGCCGACTCCGATGGAGTGAGAAGCTGGTGAATGTCCAAGCCACCCTGCTGGTTTTCGCTAAAGTAGTGAGGGTTAAAGAGCTTGCCGACATCGTGATAGAGCGTAGAGGCTCTACAAAAGAGGCCGTTGGCATGGATGGCGCGTGCGGCAGACTCGGCCAGGTGTCCGACGACAAGTGAATGCTGATAGGTACCGGGCGCTTCAACGCTAAGCCGTCTGAGAAGAGGGTGGTTGGGATCGAGATACTCCATGAGCGTCATCTCTGTCACGACGGGGAAGAGAGACTCCACAATCGTCAAAAAGGCGAGCGCAATCACCGACGAGAAGAGCATAAAGAGAGAGCTTCCAAAAAGATCATGGACAAATGTTGTACTCCAAACGGTGTGATCGAGAAGATGGAAGGCCAAAAGTAGAGGGAGAGAACTGAGCCAGATCATCCCACAAATAGTGAAGATCGTGCGCCGCTTATACAAAGAGCGTGCGCCTAAAAGAGCAACCAAGCTGCCCAAAAAGTTGAGCAGAAAAAACCGGTCGTGATCGGCAGAGGTGGTGATGCCAAGTGCGAGTGTCAAAAGAATCGACGCAAAGAGGGCGACTTCCCACCCGACTAAAATGGAAGTGAGCAGCGTTGCGAGGGGGACAAGTAGCGGGTAGCGGCTGACCTCGACAAAAAAAGTGCCAAGATGCGGAAGCGCATGCGATACCGCTTTATCCAGGGCAAAGGTCAAAAGCACAATCGCAAGAAAAAGTGAGAGCTTCTGCACAGAGCGATAAAGTGTGGGATGGTAACGAAAGAGATAAAAGGCAACTAGAAGCGTAACTATTGCTGCGATACAGATGCTGCCGAAAAGATTTGCAGGCTCCCAGCTCCACTGCTTTTTTGTCAGCGCCTGTTTCATGGCCAGGAGCATCGCGACATGGCGCGCTGTCACTCGCTCTCCCGGTTCGACAAGAGAGCTTCCCGCTGCAACGCGCGTTGTCTTTACAGGCAGCTTCTCTTGCACGGCTTCTCGTAGCGTTCTTTGCAAGGAGACGTCCTGCAGCAGCTGCCAGGTATGCTTTTCAAAAAATGGGAGGATAAAATCGACGACCCGATCGTCGTCAAATTGGGTAGCGAGATGCTCTTTTACTTTTTTCCAAAATGAGACGGGTATGCCACGGGTCTCGGTCGTGGGGATCAAGTAGGGCTGCAAAAAAGGAAGGTCTAAGCTCTGGACACGATGCAGCGTGCGGGCATCGGAGTAGCGGCTTTTGACAAGTAGCCCCTCTATCTCTTGGGCTAATTTTTCTATCTTCTCGAAGCTGACTTTCGGAAAGTTATCGCGCCAGCGCGTATCTCTTTGAAGCGCTTGAGCAAAAGCGTGATGGCGCTCTTCAATCTCATTTTTCTCAATCGCTAAAATCATCCCGACATCTTTTACTGCTTCTTGTCTGAGCAGCGCTGTCACCTCTTCGTCGGGGAATTCAAAGTCGACCTGCGCGATGATGTAACAGGGTGCGATCGTACCCACTTCTAAGATCTCTACGCGCTCTTCTCGAAAGTGCAAAAAAAGCGAAAATGAGAAGAGAAACAGGAGAGCGAGAAGAAGTCGAGCTTTGAGAATCGTTTTCACAAATTTGGTGCGCTTTTTAGCTTTGCTATTCTATAGTCTAATTTATGAACGATCAACGATTAAAAGAAAAATATCTTGTTATAGCCCGCAAGTACCGCCCGCAGACTTTTGCGAGCATGGTCGGGCAAGAAGCGATCGTCTCCACTTTAAAAAATGCTTTGCGCCATAACCGTCTTGCGCACGCCTACCTCTTTGCAGGCTCAAGAGGCACGGGAAAGACCACTCTTGCGCGCCTTTTTGCTAAAGCACTCAATTGCCGAGCGCTCACTCAAGATCAAGAGCCGTGCAATAGCTGCCCCTCTTGCCTCGAAATCGCTCAGGGAAGATCTTTAGATGTCTTGGAGATCGACGGGGCCTCCAATCGGGGCATCGATGATATCCGCGAAATCAACGAGACTGTGGGCTACTCTGCCGCATCAGGCAAATATAAAATATATATCATCGACGAGGTGCACATGCTCACCAAGGAGGCATTCAATGCCCTCCTGAAAACTTTGGAAGAGCCGCCCGCAAATGTTAAGTTTTTCTTTGCAACAACAGAGCCGCACAAGGTGCTGCCTACTATCATCAGCCGCTGCCAGCGGTTTGACTTAAACCGCATCGCAGATGTTGCGATGCGAAAAAAGCTGGCCTATATCGCCTCCGATCTCGGTATTCAAGTAGATGAGGGAGCTCTTTTTCTGCTCACAAAAAAGGCAGAGGGGTCTTTGCGCGATGCGGAGTCTCTTCTCGATCAGATCTTCTGCTATGCGGACAAGAAGATCACATTGGAGATGGTCACCACACATCTTGGAATGCTGCCCAAAGAGGCCTTCTTCGCACTCGATAAAGCGATCCATGCGCGCGACTTGTCATTCGCTTTTTCTCTTGCAGAACAACTCTTTTCCTCCGGAAAAGATCTCACCTGCTTTCTCGACGATCTGATGGAACACTTCCGCCTGCTCATGCGTGGACATTTGGGACAGACGTTAGATGGCATTAGCCCAAAGGAAGAAGAGAGCTACCGCGCCTCTTTGAAGCTCTACACCTTAGAAGAGTGCACCTACATTTTGGATTATCTGATGGTCGAGACAAGCCACTTCACCCGCTCCAGTTTTAAACGGATCACACTAGAGATGATCCTCCTCCACCTCGTCCGCAGCCGCATGCGTGTTCCTACTGAGACCCTCGTGCAGCGCTTATTTGAGTTGGAAAAAGCGCTTGGGTCCGGGCCTGTGGCTCCTGTGGCGGCAGCGGTACCTGTGGTGCATGGCAGTCGTGGTACCTGTGGTACCGGAGGCAGCGGTAGCAGCTCTGGTACCTGAGGTTAAACTTGAAGTTGAGGCAACAATAGCCCCCGTTGTTATCACCCCGCCCACCCCCTCGCCTCTCCTCCCCGCTTCTCCTCCTGCCGCTAAAGAGGAGGATAAGAAGAAAAAAATGCGACAAGAGACTCTTTTACGCTTTGCGGCCGTCGAGCTGGAAGGCGCTTTAAAGAAATAATTTGCATTGGTAGCTTTTTTCCTGGCGATATTGTATACTCACATCTTCAAACGTGCCCGTGTGCCGTGCCCGAATCCGGATTAATTCCGGGCACGGGCACGGGCAGGGGCACGGGCACGTTAAAGAATACTAGGAGTTTTATTCTTATGGGCAGCGGATATTCGAAAATGAAAAAGCAAGCGCGCATGATGGAAGAGCAGTTCGGAAAGATGCGCGAAGAGATGAAAGCCAAGCAGCTTTCAGGCTCAAGCGGCAATGGCCTTGTGACAGTTATAATCAATGGAGAGAAAGAGCTGCAAGAGATCCGCATCAAGCCGGAATGTGTCGATCCTCAAGATCTCGAAGGGTTGCAAGACCTGATTAAAGCAGCCCTGCAAGACGCCTACCAAAAAGCCGGTGAAGAGTCCGACTCTCCCTTAGGTAGTGGCATGCCCCTTCCCTTCGGCAAATTTTAAAATCGTCCTACCTACATCTGCCGAGCAGTTAAGCGGAAGCACCTGCTCGGCAAGCAGAAGCGCCTCCTCAAATGAGGATTGGTGGATCGTCTTTTTTACAAAAGGAATATAGCGGGGTGCGCAAGAAAATGCCTCTATGCCTAATCCAAGTAGAAGAGGGATAAAGAGAGGATTGGAAGCAAGCTCGCCACAGATCATCAGCGGCTTTTTATGCAGCCTGGCAGCATCAGCTACTAGCTTGATCATGCGCGGAATGCTCGGATGTGTCGGAAAGCAGAAGTCATTCATGAGCGGATCTCTGCGATCGATACCCAATGTATATTGAACTAGATCGTTTGTGCCGATCGAAAGAAAGTCGCTCTCCTCTGCTAGCGCATCGCAAATATAGACTGCGGCAGGCACCTCCACCATGCAGCCTAAAGGAACCCTACTTGCATATGGCACCTTTTCTCGTCTCAGCTCGTCTGCCACTTGAGTAAGGAGCAGCTTTGTCTCTCTGAGTTCTTGGATATCTGCGATAAGGGGCAAGAGAATCCGGACATTCTTTTGAAATGCGGCTCTTAGGATCGCTCTGAGCTGAATCTTAAAGAGAGGCTTTCTGTGTAGAAGAAACTGGATGCCTCTGCCAATTTCATGCGAAAGTAGCGCAGGGCTCTTGTCTCCCCCAATATCAAAAACGCGTATGACGACAGGCAGGTCGTTTGCCTGCTGGAGCAAGCTCTGGTAGGCTTGGTATTGGCCCTCCTCTGATTCGAGCAAGAGTGGATCTTCGAGTAGAAGATATTCGGAACGAAACAGCCCCACCCCATCACCCTTCATCTGGTGCAAGAGCTCCATCTCATCAACACTGCCGATATTGCCATGGATCTCTACCGAGTATCCCTCGACAGTCTCAGTCTTTTCCAGCACCTCTTTTTTTAAGAGTTGATAGGAGGCTTGCCAGATCTCTCTCTTCTCTTGATACTCCAGAAGCGTGCTTTCGGTCGGATTGAGAATCACCTCGCCTCGCGTACCATCGATGATCACCTGCTTGCCTTCCGCCTGCTGCATCAGATGCATGTCGATGCTTGCAACACAGGGAATCCTCTTAGCTCTTGCGATGAGTGCGGCGTGCGAATGGCCCCCTCCAAAATGGATGACAAAACCACTGACCTGCGAAGGATGGACAGTCGCTGTATGTGAAGGAACAAGCTCGTGAGTGAAAACGATCGAGTCGGCAGGGATATTTTCGAAAAACTTTTGGGGATGATGGGCAAGATGATTTAAAATTCTCTTCGAGACATCGCGCACATCGATAAGACGCTGCTCGAAAAAGGAGTCCCTACTCTGCGTGAGCTTTTTTTCATAGTCGGTAATCACCGCACGAAACACCGACTCTGTATTCTTCTGCCTGTTACGGATCTTATCTTCGATATTTGTCGTAATGAGGGGATCGGCGAGCATCTGGATGTGCGAGTCTATGATCGTAGCAGCATCAAAGGAGCCCTCTTGCTTTAAATTAGATTGCAAAAGGCGCAAATCCTCTCTACTCGAAAAGAGAGCTCTTCTCCAACGCGCGATCTCTCTATCCACTTCGGAAAGGTCGATCTCAACCTCAGGCACAAGTTCAGCATCCTGCTGCTGGTGCGACAAGAAAAAGGCTGGGCCAATCGCGATCCCTTCACTTACGGGCGTTCCTTGTAATCTGTTCTCTTTCACACTCGTATCCTTGCTCTTTCTCTCATCTTTTTCATACTCTGCTTTTTTGCAAGAGTCTCTAGCAGCTTTGCATTGAACTCTTTTGCAGAATTATACCCCATCTCTTTTAAGCGATGGTTTAGGACAATTGTCTCTAAAAGAAGCACCACATCTCGACCCGGCTTCACAGGGAGCACATGGTAGGGAACTTTCACTCCTAAGAGGTCGCAATATTTTTGATCTAATCCGACACGATCGTAAAAGCGCTTGTCATCCCACTCTTCCAGTTTGACTACGACGTCGAGATGCTTGCTGTCGCGTACGCAGACTGCACCATAAAGATGGGCGACATTGATGATCCCAATTCCGCGGATCTCCATCATGTGGCGTGTAAGCTCGGGGCCGCTCCCTTCAAGGTAGGAGCCCTCTCTTAGACGCACCTTGACCACATCATCGGAGATAAGACGGTGGCCTCTTTCAATGAGCCCAAGTGCTGCTTCGCTTTTACCAACAGAGGAGTCGCCTTGAATCATAACGCCCACGCCAAAAGCCTCCACAAGCGTGCCGTGAGATGTCATGCTGGGAGAGAACTCTTCGCTGAGCAAAAATGTCATTTTGCTCAAGAGGTTCATCGTTGTCATGCTCGCACGAAAGAGAGGGATATCTCTCTCCTCACAAAAAGAGATGAGCTCTTCGGGAGGACGAAAACGGCCTGCGACAATGACACTGGGAGTGTCTTTAGTTAAAACACCTTTGAGCCGTTCTCTTCTCAAGTCTGGGCTACCCAGATCTTTTAAATAGAGAATTTCGACATTTCCAAAGATTAATATTCTGTCGCGCGCATAATTTTTGAGATATCCGGAAAGACTCAAGCCGGGGCGATGCACTTCCGCAATTTTGATAGGACGTTTTATCCCCTTTTTCCCGGCGATTAACTCGAGCCCGAGCGGCCCTTTATGTTTTTCGAAAAGATCCAACACGCGATACATGCCCCCGATTTTAAGGAACAACTAAAGTTTTTTGAAAGTAAAAACCGTTGAAAATTATTCTCTTTTCCCTCACAAATAAATGTATGACATACTCAAAAGTTGTAATTGTAGGTGGAGGATTCGGCGGCTTAAATGCAGCGCTTAATTTAAAAAAGGCAGAGGTTAATGTCTTATTAATAGATAGGACCAACCACCACCTCTTTCAACCCCTGCTCTATCAAGTAGCTACCGCTGCCCTCTCTCCGGGAGATATCGCAACTCCTATTCGCGAGATAATGCGCAAGCAGGAGAACGCCACTGTCATTATGGGCGACGTGGTAGCCGTTGACAAAGAAAAGAGGCAAATCCTGTTTGCAAACGGAGATAGAGTAGGCTACGACTACCTCGTTTTAGCAACCGGCGCGCGCCACTCCTACTTCGGAAACGATGGGTGGGAACCGATAGCCCCGGGCCTTAAAACAATTTCCGATGCGCTAAAAATCCGCGAGCAGATCTTAATCTCTTTTGAAAAGGCTGAGCGCTTGGACAACTTAAGCGAAGCGGCTAAATTTTTAAACTTTGTCGTGATCGGCGGCGGCCCTACCGGCGTCGAGATGGCGGGTGCGATTGCAGAGATCGCGCATACCGCGCTATTTAAAAACTTCCGCAGAATCAACCCCAAAACAGCCAAGATCTACCTCATCGAAGCTCTTCCTCATATCCTGCCCACCTACCCTCCTAAGCTCTCTTTAAGCGCAAAGGAGGATCTAGAAGATCTCGGCGTCGAAGTCTTGACAGGAAGAAAAGTGACGAATATCACGAGTGAAGGGGTCTATTTAGATGGCCTTTTTATCGAATCAGAAAACGTGATCTGGGCAGCAGGGAACCAAGCCTCCCCCCTCTTGAAAACTTTAAATGTCCCGCTTGATAGACAAGGACGCGTGCAGGTCGGCTCCGATCTCTCTATACCTGATCATCCCGAGATATTTGTGATTGGCGATGCTGCATGTGCCATCGGAAAAGATGGCAAGCCCCTTCCCGGTATCGCACCTACCGCAATTCAGCAAGGGAAATATGTCGCAAAACTCATTAAAAATGGCCTTCCCAAAGAGGCGCGCCCTCCCTTCCAATACTTTGATAAGGGGAGCATGGCGACCATTGGCGTACTGCGTGCGATTGCGATGGTGGGAAAATTTCAGTTTACCGGATTTCTTGCTTGGATTGCTTGGTGCTTCATCCACGTCCTTTATCTCATCGACTTTAGAAACCGCTTGATCGTGATGGTCCAGTGGTTCTACCACTTCCTGTCCGGCGCAAGAGGTTCACGGCTCATCTACCGCTCTTTAGATACCGAACTTAAGAAGAAAATAGTGAAGCAGTTTTGGGACCAACATCCCTCGCTCTTTTTCGGTCTGCATCTCCTTGTAGGTGCTGCTGCTGTTTTTTATCCTCACCCCGCATACTTGCTAGCCTTGCCCACTTTATGGCTGCCGCTTTTTGCCACCCAGAAAGGACGCATTTTTAAAGGTGCGCTTCTTTGTATTTTCTCTCTTCTGTATACCTTGTGGCTCTACCCTCCACTTCCTGCTCAAGAACAGCTCCAAGGGACCGCTCACTTTCACATCTCCACTGTCCGCATCCTCTCCTCCCCTTTTCAGCGCTCTTTAGTCTACCAAGGAGAAGCGCGCGCTTTTAAATGTGAAGATGGACTAACACTCAAACACATTCCTTGCCAAATCTACCTTCCCCTGAGCAAAGAAAGAGCGCCGGCAAATAGAGACTATCTCATCACAGGAACCCTTATAAAAAAGGGGCTGCGCACCTATCTCTTCAAACCCCAAAAAGAGATGCCCTGGCAAGCAATAGACTCTTCACACTCATTTGCCGAATGGCGCTACATGGCAAAAGAAAAAGTGCGCCTCTTTTTAAAAGAGCATCTTGCAAATAGCTCCGCATGTGCCTTTCTCACAGCTCTTACCGTCGGCGAAGTCGATGAGAGAGTGCTAGCCCTTGAGTTTGCTAAAATTGGCCTCCAGCACATCTTGGGCATCTCCGGCTTTCACTTCGTTCTGCTCGCAGGTTTTTTGGGATTGGGCTTGCGACTCTTCTTGCCCTTCAAATGGACTGCAGCGCTGCTGCTGCTTTTGCTGACCGGCTACTTCTTCTTTGTAGGCAATGCGCCCGCCGTCATGCGCGGCTACGTCGCAATCAGCGTCTATCTAGTCGGGCGGCTCTTAGGAATGAAAACATCCGCGCTAAACGCTCTTGGTGTCGGCCTATGCGCAGAGATCCTCTTTGATCCCTTTCTCGTCACGCAGATCGGCTTCCAGCTCAGCTTCTTGTGCACTGTGGCGATCCTTCTCCTCTATCCCCCGATGAACCAGCTAATGGCCCGCCTTCTTCCCAAACGCCCTTTAAGCCAAGTCATCACAATGAGCACTCTCGATCAGCATGGCTACCTACTCTCCGCTTTCACTCGCGAAGCGCTCGCCCTAAACCTCGCCGTCCATCTCGCTTCGACCCCACTCGTTCTCTTCCTCTTTCACAAGTTTCCTCTGATGAGCCTCCTCTACAACCTCTTCTGTCCCCTCTGGAGCAGCCTCGCCTTTATCCTCTTCCTCCTCGCCACCCTCGTCTACTTCCTACTCCCTCCGCTCGGCACCCTCCTCTTCCAGCTAACCAACTCCTTCACCGCCCTCCTCCTCCAGCTCACCTCGCATCCTCCGGCCCCCCTCGACTTCTCCCTCCACACCTCTACCTTTCCCTTCACCCTCCTCATCCTATTCCTCTGCCTGCTCTTCTACTTAAGCACGATTAAAATAAAGAGTGAATGAAGCTCGCGCCCGCTTCCGCGCCCGCGTGCGTACCCGAATTTCCGGATCGGGCGCGCACGCGGGCGCGGAAGCGGGCGCGTATAAGAAGAGGGGGATGTAGTTTTCAGCTTTACCCTCTAAAAAGCGAAAAGCCCCAAGGTAGTCCTTGAGGCTAAGCGCCGGCCAGGTAGTCCCAACCCATTTATAACTTCACTCTAGCTTTTCTTTGCTAGAACAGGATAGACGGCGATATGAGTGCCTGTAGCCTGGTATTGAGCGACGACTTCTGATTCATCATGGCGCCCATCTTGGGTTTTGGGGTGAGGGGGAGCATCGCCAACGAGCAGAACCACACGTTTCGCTTTTGGATTCCAGGATAGCTTGTCTTTGGCAGCTAGAAGAGCATCAAGAACTGCTTCAGGTTCATCACCACCTCCAGAAACCGTAAGACTCTCTACGGCTTTTTTGACTTTTGTGAGGTCTTTGGTGAAGGCAGTATTCACTCTATTTAAGAAATCGTCACCACTATCACGGTATTCCAGAATAGCAACCCGCGTATCTTTCTTTTTCTGCAACTCCTCCAAAAATTTAACCAAATTGTGTTGTACCTGTTCGATGTAGTGGTTCATGCTTTTAGTGGTATCAAGCACAAAAGCTACATCTAGCGATTCACTTGTCCCAGAATCTTTCAGGATTTTCCCGAAAACATTCTCCATCACAGGGGTAAGGTTCTCAGAAGAAGACCAAGGGGTAACGTCGCCCCCTGTCTCAGTGGCTATGCGTTCAAAGGCATCTTTCACAGTATCACCAGAAGAGATCGCTTCTAAAGAACCGTTACGATTTTCTACCGACATCACAGCTCCAGGAGCAAACCTTATGCTCGATTGTTTAAGAGGAAGACCCTCGAACATAGTTTCACAACGGGCCGTTAATTCACATTCACCTTCCAAGGGCAAATAAGTCACTTTCGGCGGATTGCATCTTGCCTTATAGGATCCTCCTGGGATTTTACACACGGGGGTTTCATCGCATGGCGTACTTGCATGCGCACCGGGTAGCGAAAAACTGGGCAATTTAGAGGAAACATAGGATGCTACGCGACCGGGCAGGCTGCTTGCAATCCAATCTTCGATCCATCCTCCCACTTGTGCGGTCGCATCATAGCACGCCGCTTCGTACTGCATCGGCTGAAAGCCACTTACTGGACCCGTGCCTTTTGTAGAAGGGAAACCTGAATTCGCGACTAAGGAAACAGAAGAATTGGGGCTTAATTGGATCATAGGGTTACTCCGATCGTGGTTGTGAATAGATCCTCCAACAATAAATCGGACCGCGCATTACTTTCGATTAAAATAAAGAGTGAATATCGGGCACGCACGCGGGCGCGGAAGCGGGCACGACAAGAGAAGAGGTGGGGTATAGTTCATATTGACCAAAAGGGGGGGTGTCGAGTACAAATGATGCGTTCTGGCGATCGTAGCTCAGTTGGTTAGAGCGTTGGATTGTGGATCCAAATGTCGCGGGTTCGAATCCCGTCGATCGCCCATTGTCTTGCCCAATCTCATGAGATATGTTAAGAGAAAAGTATGTCTGCATTAGAGGCGCTTATCATAGGAATCTTGCAGGGGCTGACTGAGTTTCTGCCCGTCAGCTCTTCTGCTCACCTGCAGCTGATGAAGCTCTTTCTAGGTATCCCCACGGGTGAAAATCTGGTCATTTTCGATCTCGTTTGCCATTTAGGTACGCTGATCGCTATTCTACTCTTTTTGAGAAGAGAGATCTTGGAGATCCTGGTCGATCGAAAAAAAATAGGGCTTATCGTGACTGCAACGCTTCCGCTCATCCCTTTCTATTTTTTCTTAAAGCCCCTGCGCGACTGGGCATCTGATACCCATCTTCTGGGTTTTTGTCTCATTCTGACTGCAGGTATTCTCTTTGCCGGATCACGCCTCCGGCTACGCGCTCATTCCAACAGAAGCACCTACTTTTAAGCAGCAGATGAAGGACGCTCTCTGGATAGGCACGCTCCAATCGACTGCTCTCATTCCCGGCATTTCACGCAGTGCGTCGACCATCTCAGGGGCGCAAATTTTGGGCTGGGAGGCAAAAGACGCTGTCCGCTTCTCTTTTCTGCTATCGATCCCCACAGTTATCGGCGGTAATTGCATCGAGCTCTTTAAACTCCACTTAGCCAACTCTTCTCATGCTCTTGCTCTTCCCTTTTCCACCTACCTTTTCGGCTTTTTATCCTCGTGCACGGTGGGTCTTGTCGTCATCCGTTACGCGATGCGTTTTTTAGAAAAGGGCAACTTAAAACCGTTTGCCTGGTACTGCCTGATCCTGGGCATTGCCAGCAGCATTTACCTCAACTTCTGAGCAAATATGGCCGAAAAGAAAAAATCTAAAAATCATCCGGAAGTAAAGGGGCTGCTGCTCCTCTCTATCACCTTTGCGCTTTTGCTCAGCTTACTCACCTTTTCGCCGCTTGAACCCAGTAGCAACTGGCTCGGACTCATGGGCCACTGGCTCGCTTTTGTCCAGCACTACCTCCTTGGGCTGATTAGCTATCCGGCTCTAATGTTCACAGCGTGGGTTGGCTGGAAGCTCTTATGCGGACAAAAGATCGAGGAGATCTCTTCCAAGATCTTCTACTTCTCTCTTTTTTGTGTGTCGAGCGCACTTCTCTTAAATCTCATAGCGGAGCATCTGAGCTACCTACCCCCCTTCCTCCAATCGCAAGTCTATGTGGAGTCCTCCTTCTTTCAGCTCCCTTACCCGCATAGGCAAGTGCGTTACAACTTAGGCGGCGTGCCGCTCTACTTCCTCTACCGTGATCTTCCCACCTTTAACTTGCAGCGCTTGCTTAGCGATGTCGGCATCGGCCTGACCTTCTCTATCACCGCCTTCGTCTCTTTTTTACTTGTTAACAGGAGTGGAGCTTCTCACCGTTTGGCAAAAGAGCCAAGCTCTCGTGGTAAAACTGGTAGAGCTTATAAAGCAGCGCATGCAAGCAAAAGATGAGGAGATAGCGCTGCCGCCTGTCAAAAAGATATCTCTTGCAGCTCAAGAGCCAAACGCCTTCCCTAAACCTATCTACTCTTCTTCGGATGAGGAGGGGCCGCGCATCCACACGCATGCTGCAAACGATCTTCCTAAGCCCAAGACAGCAAGCGCCCCCACACCTACCAAGCGTGAAAAGGCTTTGCAAGCACAAGCAGTCCACAATGGCGACTTTACCGGCTACAAGCTCCCTCCCCTTTCTCTGCTGTCCAACCCAAAAAAAACAGACCAGCCCACTCTAAAAAAAGATCTCCGGAGGCAAGCAGAGATCTTAGAAGAGACTCTCCTGAGTTTTGGGATCGAAGCTAAGGTAGGCGATATCCATTCAGGACCCACTATCACCTCGTTTGAAGTGCATCCAGCTATTGGCGTCAAGGTGCAGAAGATCACGGCGTTAGAAAATGATATCGCACTCAACTTGCAGGCCAAATCGATTCGCATCATCGCACCCATCCCGGGAAAAGCTGCCGTCGGCGTCGAGATCCCCTCCCTCTATCCGCAAGAGGTGAGCTTTAAAGAGGTCTTGATGAGCTACCACGAAAATCCGCGCAAATTCCTGATCCCCGTTCTCCTCGGAAAAACTGTCAGCGGTGACAATGTGATGAGCGACCTTGCCAAAATGCCCCACTGCATCATAGCAGGCGCAACCGGCTCGGGAAAATCGGTCTGCATCAACACGCTAATCCTCTCTATTTTGATGAACGCACGTCCCGATGAGATCAAACTCCTCTTAGTCGATCCGAAAAAAGTGGAGCTTGCCCCTTACTCAGACCTGCCTCATCTCATTGCACCCGTCATCACCGAACCGCATGGCGCCTATGCAGCGCTCAACTGGCTAGTCAAAGAGATGCAGACTCGTTACGACATCTTGAAGCAGCTGGGCATGCGCAACGTCAGCGGTTTTAACGTACGCAAAATCGACAAAGAGTTCGAAGCCTCGCTCAGCATCCCCGTTCCCGACAAGATGCCGGCAATCGTCGCTATCATAGACGAGTTTGCCGACCTGATGATGGCCTCTAGCTCTGATCTTGAGACACCAATTGCGCGGATTGCACAGATGGCACGCGCAGTCGGCATCCACCTTGTGCTCGCAACCCAGCGTCCCTCTCGCGAAGTGATCACGGGACTCATCAAGGCCAACTTCCCCACACGTATCGCTTTTAAAGTGGCCAGCCGCATCAACTCCCAGATCATTTTGGACGATACGGGCGCAGAAGCCCTTTTAGGAAATGGAGATATGCTCTTCCTCCCTCCCGGGAGCTCGCTGCTCATCCGCGCACAAGGCGCTTACGTGAGCGACGATGAGATCGGCCGCATCCTCTCCTTCATCAAAGAGCAGGCACCCCCGAACTATCTGATCGCCTCTTTTGACAATATGGCCCGCGACAACCTCTTCGGAACAGAAAAAGGTGAAGAGGGTTCTTCGCGCGATACTCTCTATGACCAAGCCCTCCAAATCGTCCTAGACACCCAGACCGCTTCCACAACTTTTTTGCAAAGAAAACTCAAAATCGGTTATGCAAGGGCTGCATCCTTAATGGATGAGCTAGAGGTCAAAGGGGTGATCGGGCCGCAAGAAGGAAGCAGGCCGCGCCGAGTTTTGACAAAGAGCTCCTCTGTATCTGAAAAACAGGATAGCATAGAGGAAGATGAACAAGACCTTTTCGAACCTTGAGCTGGACAAAAAACTCATTCCACGCCTCCGTTTTATCGGATTTTCTCTGTTATTTTTTGCTGTTTGTTCCCTCTCCTACTCCCTGATCTCTACCCCCTATCTCAGCACCACCGTGATAGAAGATGATCCTCTTGTCAAGGAGGGCGAGGAGCAGGCGGCAGGCTTTCCCGAACTTACAGACTCTCCACCCTTTATGGTGACAGAGAAAGACAAACTCAACCTCCATCTCGTGACAGCTGTCTTCTGCATCGTGGGAATCAGCTGTCTTTATCTCGCAGCCAAAAAGAAAAAAATCCTCGACATTCAACTCAAAACGCCTCCGGAAGAGGGCGCATGAAAAAACCTGAGAAAAAACGGATCTTGATCGCCGACTCTTCCAAAGAGAGCCTACGCGAGCTCTTGCATGCGCGTGAAAGCAATCTTTATCAGATTGAAACCGTCCAAAGCGGCAACGCATGCCTTAAAAAGTTAAAAGAGGGCTCTTTCGATCTTCTTCTAGTCGACCTTTTCTTGTCTGAGATCCACGGCATAGAAATCTTAAGAAGAGTAAAAACCAATCCCAAAATGCAAAAGATGGGCGTAGTGCTGACCTGTGCACAGACGATGATCCAAAACTACCATTCTGCCCTACAGATAGGTGCTGACTACTTTCTCGAAAAGCCCTATGACCCCTCCTTCTTCTATGAGATTGTGAAGCGCTTCTTTTTAGGTAAACTCTCCCCTCCTCCTTTTGGCGGTAAAGAGTCGAGCTCGCACATTGCTACCGAATGCTACATCCCCAAACTCCACTCCCATCATACCTATGTCAAATTTTGGGGCACACGCGGCTCCAATCCCGTCTCTGGGCGAGACTATATGCGCTATGGGGGCAACACCTCATGCCTCGAGGTGCGCCACGGAAATGATCTGCTCATCTTAGATGGTGGCACGGGCATACGCTCGCTTGGCAGCACCCCTTTTGTTGCAAAACAAAAAACGATCCACCTTGTCATCGGCCATACACATTGGGACCACGTGATCGGCTTTCCCTTCTTTGCACCGATCTATAATCCCGACTGCCAGCTCCACATCTACGCTCCCATTGGCTACGGAAAAACCATCAAGGAGCTCTTCACCGAAATGTTTGCCTATTCCTATTTTCCAGTGCGCCTAGATGATATCCGCGCCAAACTGGTCTTCAAAGAGATAGAAGAGGGAGTCCCCTTTAACGTCGGCGATATAGAAGTCAACTCACACTACGCCTTTCATCCCGGCCCCACCCTCTGCTTTAAGATCCGCGCAGGGAAAAAAACTTTCGGCTACGCTACCGATAACGAGATGCTGATGGGCTATCACGGCAGCCCGAGCGAAATAGGCAAAAACAATCCGCTACTCGCACCGCAACTTAGCCTCGTCCAATTCTTTAAAGATTGCGACTTTCTGATCCACGAAGCTCAATACTTTCCCTTGGAGTACCAAGAAAAAGTAGGTTGGGGCCACTCCTCGATCTCCAATGCCTCCGTGCTAATCAAACACGCAGGTGTAAAGGAGTGGATCGTCACCCACCATGATCCCGAACACACCGATGATGATTTGCACCGCAAGATGCAGTGGCACCATGACATCATGGATGACAACAAGATCCCCTGCAGAGTCCGCTTCGCCTTCGACGGCTTAACACTGCCTCTTTAACTTGCCCCTGCCCGTGCCCCTGCCCGTGCCCTTGCCCGAATTAATCCGGATCGGGCACGGGCAGAGGCACGGGCAAGGGATGCTAAAAATATACAGGCCTACTCACTTTGTCCTGGTGGGCGATGGAGACGGGGATCGTATGGCCGGTTGTTTGCAGCTTTTCTTGGATGATTTTTAGGGCGAGGGCGGGGTTGTTGCACTCGCTTGAAAGGTGGGCGAGGTGCACATGCTTGAGTGCGGGGTGTGCAAGATGTGCGAGGAGCTCGGCACACTCTGCGTTGGAGAGATGTCCCATGCGACTGAGGACGCGCTGCTTGTAGATGTGGGGGCGGGCGGATGCGTGGACCATTTCAGGTTGATGGTTTGCTTCGATGTAGAGATAGTCGCAAAGCTCAAGCTCCTTCATAACAAGAGTTGTGACAAAGCCGAGGTCGGTGCAGAAGCCGAGCTTTAAGTTTTCTGTGCGTAGAGTGAAGGCCACGGGATCTAGCGCATCGTGCGAGATAGAAAAGGGGCGGATCTCTATGTCGCCAAAAGAAAAGGTCTCTCCTGTCGAAAAGATCTTAAACTTAGGACACTCTTGCAATGCGCTGTAGATCCCTTTTGCAGTTTCACTGTTTGCAAATACGGGGAGACTCTCCTTACATGCTAGCTTCTGCAATCCGAGAATGTGATCGGTGTGCTCGTGCGTGACTAAAACTGCTTCGATATCTTTAATGTCGACACCGATCTCTGCAAGACGCGCCGCAATTGTTTTTGCAGACAGTCCTGCATCGATGAGAATCTTTGTCTCTTTTGTTCCCACATAAATGCAGTTGCCTTTGGAACCCGAGCCGAGCGGACAAAATCCTAACATGTGGAATATGTATAGATTAAAAAACCATAAAGGAAAATCGAAGAATTTTAAAATTTTTATTTGACACATCGAAAATAATGCGCTAAAAACAATAAAAACCGAGGGTCCATTATGTCATTAAGATCGGGAGAAGAGATTCTAGCAGACATCTCTAGCACATTAGATCAGCTGATTCAAAATGCAGAAGCGATCGATCAGATCTCTTTGCACAGTCTAAAAAGATGCGAGGTAGAGGCTCTTCAAAAGACACAAGCGAGTTTAATCGCACGCATACTGCATATGGAGAACTCTTTGGATAGCGATCAGAAGCAGGAACTGCTCCGCAAAAGACCGACTGCCACTGAAACAATCCAAAAGAAGATCGCCGAGTTCAGCAGATTAAATCAAAGACTTGCGCAAGACACTGCTCTCGGCTTCAAAAAACCGAAAGCAAAAAAGAAGCTGCGCCTGCGTAAAAGCAGACTAAAAAACCGAATTTAGTAGTTTGCGAGAGAACGGATCGCGCGCTCAATGTCTTGTGGTTGCGGGAGCACAGCATTCTCGAGATCCTTGCAATAGGGCACCATGCAATCTTTGCCGGTGACGCGTTTGATGGGCGCATCGAGAAGATGGAATGCGCTCTCTGCAACTTTTGCTGCGATCTCCGCTCCAAAGCCTCCATTTCCTGGCGCTTCATGTGCAATCAGTAGTTTGCCTGTTTTTTTAAGCGAGGCGAGAACACTTTCCATATCGAGTGGAACGAGCGTTCTTAGATCGATGATTTCGACAGAGATCCCCTCTTGAGCGAGTTTTTCTGCAACGTCATACGCCATCACGACCATCATCCCCCATGCGACAAGCGTAAGGTCGCTGCCCTTACGTACAATCTTAGCTTTTCCAAAGGGTAATAGCGCGTCCTCTTTAGGCTCTTTGCGTGCACAGAAGACGCGCTGGCGGTAAAGTGCTTTGTGCTCTAAAAAAATAACGGGGTTGGGATCACGAATTGCTGTTTTCATCAGCCGCTTGGCATCAGAGGCATTACTCGGAATAACCACTTTAAGCCCCGGGCAGTGTGCTAAAAAGGCTTCGATGCTCTGTGAATGGTAGGGTCCGCCTTGGATGTAGCCACCATAAGGCATGCGGATCACGACAGGACAGCTCCATTCGCTGTTAGAACGAAAATAAAAGCTGGAAAGCTCATTGAAAAGCTGGTTGATCCCTGTCCAGAGGTAGTCGGCAAACTGGATCTCGGCAACGGGCTTGTAGGAGTCTACCAGCGACATACCGAGCGCAAGTCCGATGATCGTCGACTCGGCAAGCGGCGTGTTAAAGCACCTCTTCACTCCATACTTCTCTGTCAGTGTGCGTGTGACTCCGAAAACGCCCCCTTTTCCATGAGCGACATCCTGTCCAAAGACGATGATTTTTGGGTCGCGTTTCATCTCCTCATCGAGCGCGTGATTGAGCGCGTCGACCATCACGACTGCATCTTGTCCGGATGAGGAGCTCTCCTCCTCTTCCTCTGCTTGTATAACAGGACTCTCCTGGAAGAGAGCATTATCGATCGAATGAGGCTCCGGGAAGGGGATCTGTTCCGCCTCGACCGCAGCCTTTTCTACCTCTTGAAAAATCTGAGCGCGTAGCTCTTCTATCTCATTTTGCGTGGCAAGAGCGTTTTCTATCAGCCA
Source organism: Chlamydiia bacterium (assembly GCA_963804085.1). Lineage (GTDB taxonomy): Bacteria > Chlamydiota > Chlamydiia > Chlamydiales > Rhabdochlamydiaceae > CAWDOQ01. The sequence goes on from CAWDOQ010000002.1 coordinate 79,113, forward strand.
ATTTTGAAAAAGCGGAAGTGGATCTCGCGACTTTTCTTCTTCTACCGTTTCGCGATCTTTGTACTTGTTAGGATCATCACTGCTGCTATGCGGGCCAATTCTAGGAACTTTAGCAACGATAAGGCTCGGTCCTTGACCTGCACGCGCCTTTTTTACGGCAGATTCTGTCGCATGTAAGACCTCGCAATAGTCACAGCCATCGATATCAAAAACAGAAAGGCCGCTATATCCTTTGCCGAGCTGTACAATCGAGCCTCCGGCTGTCTGCTCAATGACCGGCACAGAGATCGCCCAACCGTTGTCTTGAATGACAAAAATAAGTCCTAACTTATGCACGCAGGCAAAATTGAGCGCTTCATGGAAATCGCCTTGCGATGTCGCACCATCTCCTGCCGAGACATAGACTACCTCGTCTTTGCCTGAGATTTGCACTCCTTTAGCCACACCTACTGCTTGTAGAAATTGGGAACCGACGCAGCTGGATTGGCAAGGGAGGCGGAGCTCTTTGTGTGAGAAGTGTTCGGGCATCATTCTACCACCTGAATGGTGGGGCACAGCACGCGCAAGGAAGGTTCCGATCAGATCTTTAGATGTGCAGCCAATGCCGACTGCAAAGGCGCGGTCGCGGTAGTAGGGAAGTCCCCAATCTTTTCCGGGCTCAAGCGCAAGAGCGCAAGCAGCACCGATCATCTCGTGGCCAATAACAGATATGTGAAAAGTGCCGCCCTTGTTCTGACGCACCAGCTTGAACATCTTCTCGTCTAAAATCCGCGTGCGCAGCATCGCCTCGAGAAGCTTTAAACACTTCTCTTTTTTAATCTCTGTGCCGCTCTCTTCTAGTAGAGTGCCCATCGCCTACCTCTTCTTTCCCTTCTTCTGAATGGGCGTGACCATTTTGATCTCTTTTTTCTTAGGCGGCTGCGGTGTCTCTTCTTGGTCTTCTCCCTTTACAGGGCGCTCTTTCTTCTTTGGTAAAAAGCCTTTGACCACATCCAAAATCTTTCTCTTCTTCTCGCCAGATTCGACTCCCTCTTCGGTAATTTCGGGAAGCTCTTCGACCTCTTTGGCGACCGCTTTGATCAGCTTCTCCTCTTTTTCGATGCCAGGGATGTCGTGGATATCCGCTAGGCGGCTTGAAAGATGGCGCAGCGACTCAAGTCTCTCGGAAAGTGCTTGCAGTTTGGCATCCACTTTGACACGCGTGCTTCCACGCAAACTTGCCAAGAGCTGCGCTTCTGTGTCGTAGCGAGCAGAGAAGGTGACTCCTGTAGCACTAGTGATATCGGGGATAAACAGAAAGTGGCGAACGCTAGCTGGAACTGTTGTGTACATATCCATAGTGAGCTGGGGCTCGAGCTCCACTTTGACCACCTGCTTCGGAGGTCTTCCTCGTTTCGGACGCGGATTGAGCGCCTCGTTGGAGTAGTAGGTCTTAGCTTTGGCAAGGAGCACATCGCGCGCAGTTTGCACATCTTTTGATACTTTAGCATCGAAGAGATGACGTTTGAGCTTTTCGATTGTGAGTTTTGGCAGTTCGAGATCCTCTTCAAAGACAAACTGGATCTCTTCAGATCTCAGCCACTCGATGATGCGGATGCGCGATCTTTCGTGGTAGTACTGCTGCCACTTTTCCAGCTCGGTCAAATGGTCGTAGATGAATTCAAGAAAATTTTCCCGCGCCTCTTTGGATTGGATGATATCGAGGAGTTTTTCCTTTGTGTCGATATCGTAGACCTTTTCGTTGATGAATCCCTCCATGAACTTCTTTGTCTCATAAAAAGTCATCTTCGGAATCAGGCAGTAGCGATCGGCGTGGAGGGTGATCTCTTTGTCTAGCTCCTCTAGCTCCGGCTCATTCTTGTCTAGATCGACATAGAAGATAAACCCTTCGACCTTATCCAGATAGAAATCGCGCTCATCGTCCGACTTGGCAAAGGCGTCCATCAACCTGTTGTAGCGGAGGATCAGAGGATTTTGGGCACGAGGATAAGTTTTCATCATAAAAATTTCTCTATTTAAATCTTATCTTAGCGAGGTTATCAGATCACGGCCGGCAGATCAAGCGCCTTTATGTTATCAATGAGAGGACCCAGTGAGAAGAGGGCCCAGTGGACGAGGTGGACAATAAGAGATGTGGACTTAAGTGGACTAAGTGGACGGCCCATTCTTAAGTTTATTCTTGGGCGCCTGTCCACCTCGTCCACTTAAGTCCGATTATTCTTATGTTCTTCTGTCCACCTCGTCCACTGGGCCCTCTCCGTGGTTTTCTATCTTTTTTATTTTAAAGTAATAATATAAATTTTGTTTTGCATTGAAGTGTTTACCAGAAAATCGATTGTAATATTCAAGGATTTATGTTATATTCTACCACAAATTAAAATAAAGGATCGAATCAATGGCTTCTCGTTTGCTAGGACCGCATTCAACTCCGCTTCATGATGATGTAGCGGCTTATGCATTCTCTTATTTAGACAAAGAAGATCGCAAAAATTTGGCGTGTGTAAACAAGAGAAATCGAGAATTTATCACAACAAAATACCCAAAATATGATCGAACTGCTCCGAAGTATAAAGAGCTAACCACACTTCAAAAACTTGAATTGGAGTTTATCAAGTTTCAGGATCGGCCGGTTTGGGAGCGCGTCTGCATTGTGGCGCTTTGTGTTCTACTATCACCCGCGATTCTTGCGTATCACAGCCCTAGCTTGCTAGAAAAATTTTATATTGCAGTCATTGATCCGTGCGCTCGATCGCTTGCAAGCCATTTGGAAGCGATCGCCATTACAATTTATGACTACGCGCTTACTCCACTGGGTCACTTTACCTACGATTATGTTCTTGTTCCGTTTGCTCAAGCAGTTCGCAAAATAGCAGTTGTGACTTACGATTATGTTCTCACTCCTCTCGGCAATGCGATTTACGAAATTGCAAAATTCATCTTTGTGACTTTTCCAACACATCTCTATGAGTCGGTTCTCCACCCTTTGGCAAGTAAAACATGGGATATTCTGATATTGGCTAATGAGCACATTTTGACGCCCCTTGCTCGAGCTGTTCAATCTCTATTTACCGGAGGACTGGTCCGTTTGCTTCACGCTCTCTATACAAACGTTCTGGAACCGACAGGTCGTGTTTTGTGGGAAGGCCTCAATTTACTATATGATCATCTGCTTGTCCCTCTAGCAAATTTTGTTTCCGTTATTGCACAAGGTGTATTCATTACATTTCCTACCAAAGCATGGAATCATGTGATTGGTCCGGCAATGGACTGGACTTTGGATTGGATAGTTGTTCCTTTAGCAACCAAGGCCTGGGAAGCGATGACTCTTTTGTTTCATCACGTAGTGGTTCCTATTGCCGAGCTTCTGGGTGTCATCTTGGAAGGCGTTTGCATCACGTTTCCCTCCAAAATCTACGTTCATATTCTGTCGCCTATAGGCGGGGCCATTGGACGTCTCCTGATTGTCACTTACGAGGTGATTTTAACGCCCCTTGGTCAAATGATTCAGAAAGTTGCTTTAGCCATTTTCAACGAGCTACTTATTCCTATGGGATACGGAATTCAATTTGGCGCCGAGATATTGTACACGAATGTTCTTTCTCCAGTGGGAATGCTCATTATGTCACTACCTTCGCTCGTGGGATACGCCTTCTCCGGCAAGCAATCATAAATCTCCGAATTACGAGCCCGCTTCCGCGCCCGCATGCGCGCCCGATCCGGATTAATTCGGGCGCGCATGCGGGCGCGGAAGCGGGCACGTAAAATCACAGGGATATTTTTAACGTAAAGAATATTGGACCTTATCCAGGTTATGGTACAGGATTCTGGACGTTATACCATCTATCACAAATAACATTGAGTTCAGCGGCGCTTTCACGCAGCTGAAACTCAATGTGTGATAGATGGTATTAAGCTCTCAAAGGACGCCAGGTCCAAAGAAAGAGCAGACAGGCCAGTCCCATGCCGATGGAGGCCACAGTGACCGGGAGGTGGGGATAAAGAGCCACAAAAGAGCCGGAAAAGAGGGGCGAGATCCCAATCGCCGCCCATTGAATCGAGTTGTTCATGCCCAGCGCCTCCCCTTGCGACTCTTTATCAGCTAGATTTGAGACCAGCGTGGAAGCAGTGGGAAAGATCAGCGCTTCTAAAAAAGCGAGAAGGGGCAAAAAGAGGAAGAGGGCAAAAGTCGTTTGAATCAAAAGCATGAGCGGTAGTACCGCTCCTAAGCTTAAGAGAGCAAAAGCAAGCAGTCCCTGTGGAGAGAACCTTTTAAGAAAAGGACGGATAAACAACCCTTGCGAAAGAGCAATCCAAAGCCCTACCCAAGCGTAAAAATTACCCACCTCTTGTCCGCCAAAGCCGAAGCGTCCCATTAAAAAAAGAGGGGAAAACTCCGTAAAAAAGCCCCATCCAAAACTAAAGATAAACATCACAGAAAAAATGCCCCTTAAGAGCGGCATGCGAAAGGCTCTTTTAATGTCTTCGATGCCTGCAGCGAGATTAAGCGGCCGCAGCTTAACACTGGGCAGCGTCTCCTTAAGAGCAACTAGAAGCCAGACGATATTTGCAAGGCAAAGAAGCGCGGCAAACAAAAATGGAGTGGTCTTATTGCAAAAAGAAAAGAGGGTTGGATCGCTCAGCTTGCCGCCAAAGTAGGGACCTAAGATAAATCCCACGCCCCACGCCATGCCGATCAAGCCAAAGTTTTTTGCCTTATCCCCTTCTGTGCTGCAATCGACTACTATCGATTGTGCAATGGAGTAGTTACCTGCAGAAATTCCGGAAAACAGACGCGCGATAAGAAACCCGACTATAGAACTTGTCCAGATGCTGAAAATGCTGAGGAGATAAGCAAAAAAACCAATCCAAAGAGTGGCGAGTAGCACCTTTTTACGTCCTTTGCGATCGGAAAGCGCGCCCAAAATCGGACCGCCAAAAAACTGCCCGACACAAAAGCAGGAGATGAGCAGACCAAAGAGCCATCCGCGCATGCCAAGTGTTACCTCTTTTGCGAGAATCCCCTCCTCCGGATTCATGATCAAAAGAGACAAGAGAGGAAAGACAAGCCCAAACCCTACGCTGTCGATAAAAACTGTAAAAAGAAGCGGAAGAAAACGCATGTGGCAATCATATTGTGTGCATCGATTATTTAAAAGTGTAGACACATCCCGCACCTTCTTAACGTGCCCTTGCCCTTGCCTCTGCCCATGCCCGATCTTCTTTTCTCTCTTCTTCTCCATTTTTCTCTTCTTCAATTTTAAAGAAATCTTTAAGAATTGCCGCTAAAAAAATTTTGTGTTTAAATACACCTTCGTTTTTTCGCAATCAACCTCTTTACAAGGAGAACTGACCATGACAACACTCGCAGTAAGCCCCGAAACAAAAGCAGCAGACGCCGTCGCAGCCGCAGCCGGCACGACAATCATCGATGTCCACGCAACTAAAGAAGCTACACTTCCTACAGGCGTGCCTAAAATGACACACAACTGCATGGAATGGACAGTCAAAGTCATTCGTTCTTGGACAGGGGATGAGACCAACTGCTTCTGCAGAATCATCTCATGGGCAGTCACCTTCTTCGCAGCTCTTCTTGCCACCGCAACAGTTGCCGGTATCCCCTTTGTATGGCTCGGCTTCCAAGAGCATGGCGTACAAAAAGCAGAAGCTCACTACATGAAGTACCCGGTTATAGACGAGACTGCAGTATCAGCTGAAGACCATGATGATGTTACCAAAAAGTTAGAGGCAGCACAAAAACAACTAGCAGATGCAGAAGGCGCTCTTACTATCCAAAAACAAGCAGTAATAGATGTGAGAGGACAACTCGATGCAGCAAAAGCATCCGCCGGGGTCCCTGCAGCAGAAGTTACCAAACTACAAGCAGATCTCGAAGAAGCACAAAAAGCGAAACACGAGCTGGATGCACGCGTTGCAACTCTTATCTCTGAAAAAGCAGGTTTGGATGGGCAAGCGAAATCTCTTCAAGCACAACTCAATGCACATAAAGCATCAACTGCTAGCCTGCAAGAACAGCTCGGCAAAGCACAATCAGAAGTCATCGCGTTGACAGGTAGCCTTACAACTGCGCAAACAAGCCTTGATCTAGCAAAAGGAGAAGTTGCCAACTTACAAGCGATGAATAAAGGCAGCGCGGATGTTCTATCAAACGCCACCAAGCCTTTGCAAGACCGTATCGGGTTGCTGACCAAAGATAATACAACCAAGCAAGCAGCTATTGCTAAGTTAAACGGCGAACTCACCGCTGCAAATTCTGCAGTGACAAGCTTGCAAGCTGAACTAGAGACTGCTCAAAAATTAGAAACAGCCACACAAGAACAAGTCAGCGTGTTACAAGGGCAGCTCTTTGAAGCGAACCAAGCACTCACCGCAAGCAAGCAAGAGGCAGCCCAAGTATCAAAAGATTTTGTTGCCTATAAGAATGCACAGACAAAAGAGGACGTTAAGCAGTTAGGTGCACTGGGTGCGTTAGAAGGTCGAGCAACAGAAGCAGAGACGCAATTTGCAGCTGAAAAAGCAGAACATGCGAACACAGCGGAGCAGCTCCGTCTTGTTAAGGAGCATGACGCCAAACTATCTGCAGATCTGAAGTCTCTATCTGCAAAAGTCGAAACAGCCACAAAAGTAGCTGAAGCCAATAAAGACGCTGCTACAAGAACTGCTAAACTTGCTCAAGAAAATGCACGACTTTCTCAAGAGAAAGCAGATCTCACGAAGCAACTTGAGGGCATGAAAACCCAAGCTGACCTAGATGCTGCAGTGGCTGCTGCAAAAGCTGGCATGAAAACTCAAGCTGATATCGACAGAGCCGTAAATGCCGCAAAAACAGGTCTCAAAACCCAAGCTGAGTTAGATGCTGCCGTAAAAGCTGCAACAGGCGATCTAGAAGCTCAATTGAAATCTACGCAGGCACTGCTCGCTAACGCCCAAGTCACCTTAGGCGGTAAAGCTTCAGAAGTGCACCAACAAAACGCAACTCTGTTGAAACAAGTTCAAGATCGCGACGGAGAAGTGACCAAATTAAAAAGAGTGCTTGCGGATCAGATTGCAAAAACAGAAGCAACTGAAAAGTCTCTTGGAGCCGCACGATCAGAGCTTGCAACTAAAACGCAAACTGCAAATCTTGCAGCTGCAGCAGCACCCGCTCCTGCTAAGCCAAAGCCTGAAACAAAAGCAGCAGCAACACCTGCTTCTGACAAAAAAGCTTAATCGTTCTAGCTTAAGCTTATAACCTAAACGGGCGCCGGGGTTTTCCCCAGCGCCCTTTTCTTTTGAGACATCTTCTCGTTACCGTTACCGTTTCCCGTCACCGTTACCGATCTTTCTTCTTTTTTCGGTAACGGTGACGGGAAACGGTAACGGTAACGAAATTAGAAGAGGTGGTCTGATATAACCGCGTACTCCAAATTGACTTATCAGAGAAAACTCGGTATGCTCTCGGTATATGCTAGACATAAAACTTCTGCGCAAAGATAGCAGCTATTACGAGAAAAAGCTCAAGACAAAGGACCCGGAGGTCTCACTCGCGCCGGTTCTTGCCCTCGACGAGAAGATCCGCGAGATCAAGGCAAGTGTCGAGGAGATGAAGGCAAAGCGCAACCATCTCTCTCAAGAGATCGGCGAGAAGAAGCGCAAAAAAGAGGATGCCTCGACTTTAATGAAAGAGGTCTCGGGCATGGGCGAGAAGATCGCCGAGCTGGATCGCCAGCTTGCGTGTGTGGAGGCGGAGTTTACAGAACAGCTGGCCTCTCTTCCCAACCTGCCGCTTGATGAGATCAAAGTCTCATCAGACCCCAAAGATAATGTCTGCATCAAGACACGCGGTGAAAAACCAGACTTCAGCTTCCCCTTTAAAAACCATGTGGAGCTCAATGAAAGGCTGGATATCTTCGACTTTCCCGCGCGGTGCAAAAATATCGGGAAGCGGCTGGCCTGTCTATAAAGATTTAGGCGCAAGGCTTGAGTGGGCGCTTTTAAACTACATGCTGGATATCCAGATCGAAAATGGGTTTAAGATGTGGATGGTGCCGCTGCTTGCAAAACCGGAGATCGTCTATGGCTCGGGGCAGCTGCCAAAGTTTGAGCATCAGCTTTTTAAAATCAACGACCCACACCACAACCTCTATCTTCTACCGACCTCTGAGGTCGCTCTGAATGGCCTCCACTACAATGAGATCTTAAAAGAGGAGGAGCTCCCGCTCAAGTACACTGCATACACTCCCTGCTTTAGAAGAGAGGCGGGAGCAGCAGGTTCGCAAGAAAGGGGCTTGATCCGCGTGCATCAATTCAATAAGGTAGAGATGTTCGCCTTCACTACACCGGAACAGAGTATGGCTATGTTTGAAGAGATGGTAGCAAGCGCAGAGAAGATCCTCGAGGGGCTCGGCCTTCATTACCGCAACATGCTGCTTGTGACGGGCGATATGTCCTTTCAAGCGACAAAAACTGTCGACATCGAAGTCTGGCTGCCGGGACAGAACAGATACTACGAGGTCTCTTCTGTCTCCCACTGCTCAGATTTTCAGGCAAGACGTTCTCTTACCCGTTTCCGCAAGAAAGAGGAGAAGCCGGAGTTTGTCCATACGCTCAACGGCTCTGGGCTTGCCACTTCGCGCCTCATGGTAGCTCTTTTAGAAAATAATCAGAGAGAGGATGGCTCTGTCTCTCTTCCTATCGTCTTACATAAATACATGAATGGGATCAAAGAATTATGCCCAGTAAAGACCTAAGCGACTTTAAGTCCTTTCTAGACAAGTCACCTACCTCGTGGCATGCAGCAGAAGAGCTTGCTAAACGCTTGGCCTCTAGTGGTTTTTCTCGCTTACACGAAGAGGAGAAGTGGAAGCTGCAAAAAGGCAAGAGCTACTTTGTACAGCGAGGCGGCTCACTCTGCGCCTTTTCGCTTCCTAAAAAAACAGCAAAGAGAGCAGTCATCTTGGGGTCGCACACAGATAGCCCCGCACTTAAAGTAAAACCCAAACCTGAAGTGCAAAAAGAGAATATGATCCTGTTGGGTGTCGAAGTCTATGGAAGCCCGCTTCTGACCTCCTGGCTTAACCGCGATCTCGCTCTAGCTGGAAGAGTGGCTGTCACAAACAAGAAAGGCAAAATACAAGAGAAGCTTGTCTTTTTAGACGAAGCTCCTCTTTTTATCCCACAGCTCGCACCCCATCTAGATCGCGACGTAAACGAAAAAGGGCTTCTTCTCAACAAGCAGGAGCATCTAGTTCCCATCGCGACTTTGATAAGCTCAAAAGGCAAACAGAAGAGCTATTTAGAAACGCTCTTAAAGAGGCAGATCTCTTTTGATTCTCTTCTCTCTTTTGATCTTTTTTTGGTGCCGATAGAAAAGAGCCGCTACTTAGGGACAGAAGAGGAGATGCTCTCCTCCTATCGCCTCGACAACTTGGCAAGTGCACACTCCTGCGCCTCCGCCCTCATGGATTCAAAAGAATCGCAAGAGACACTGCAGATGGCAATTTTCTCCGATCATGAGGAGATCGGCTCGCGCTCATCGACTGGCGCCGCCTCTCCTTTTTTAGAAGATATCCTAAAGCGGATCACATACGCGCTTCAAATGGATGAAGAGGAGTTCTTCCAGATGAAGAGCCGCTCTCTATGCGTCTCGGTCGACATGGCCCATGCGCTCAATCCTAACTACGTGCAAAAGTATGATCCCAACCATCAGCCGCTGCTCGGCAAAGGGATCGTGGTGAAATACAACGCCGATCTCAAATACACCACTTCTGCGCCCACTGCCGCACAAGTGATACGCCTTGCCGAAAAACTTAAACTCCCCTACCAATCTTTTGTATCGCGCTCGGACATTCCCGGGGGATCCACGATCGGTCCTATTCTGGCACAAAGTTTAGGTATCGCGACAGTTGACATAGGCTGCCCGCAGCTCTCGATGCACTCTGCTCGCGAGGTGATGGCCTGCCAAGATTTTCTCGACATGTCCACTCTACTCACTCATCTCCTTGGTGAAGACTACTAATATGGTTCTTCCTCCACCTTCTGAGCATTTTCAAGGAAAGAGCGTCGTCGAGCATCTGATCGAAGCGCGCACAAAAGGGGCGTTTGCTTCAAGCGAGATCCACGGCACCGAGATGCCCGGGTATTTGGGAGCAGGATCGGATGGAGCAAATGAGACGTGCGTAGCGCTCCTCCTCATCTGGGTTGCGCTCTCCCCTTTTGCGCTAAGCTCAACGCAAATTCTTTTAGCCCTCGTTTTTTTCTCCTGCGGCTTTCTTGTCTGGAAAGTGGGTAGAAGCGCACTTTTGGGATGGGCAAGGCTAGAGCGGCTCCACCGCCTGACCGAAGAGGAGCGCTGGGAGATCGAACACCATAGAGCACAGGAAAGAGAGGAGCTAACAGAGCTCTACCGCGCCAAAGGCTTCGAAGGAAAACTTTTAGAAGAAGCAATCGATGTGCTGATGGCAGATGATAACCGTCTACTCCGTGTGATGCTCGAAGAGGAGCTCGGTCTGACACTGGAAAGCTACGAGCACCCCCTAAAGCAGAGCGTAGGCGCTTTTGTAGGCGTTCTACTTGCAGCCACTCTTTTGATAGCTAGCTATTGGATCAGCCCCGTTTATGGCATAGCGATAAGCGCCTTTTGCTTAATCAGCATCTCCAGCATAATCAGCGCCAAAAGACAGCGCAACCATGTGCTGCCTGCGATGATATGGCATCTTGCAGTAGCCGCTTTTGGCGGTTTTGCTGCTTATTTTTTGACAAAAGCTCTTTCTGTTTAAAACAATGCTTCGCACTTCGCCCTACATCTTCGATGAGTTCTTCGCCTCAGGAAGGGAGGAGAGCATCAGCCCCTTTCTTAAGCCAACCTCCCGCAGGTGGGGTAAAAATCTCCCTCTAAAAAGTGCTGCTCTCTCTGCTTTTCTTTTGGCAGCCGCATTTACAACCTCCTTTTTTCATCCCGTTTTTGCTTCGATGCTCCTAGCCTCTGTCTATTTTTTTGTGGGAACGCCCGCTCTCATCGATGCGCTGAGCGACCTAAAAAACTTAGAGATCAACATCGATGTTCTGATGACGCTTGCGGCGCTTCTGTCAATTCTAATTGGTAGCGAAATGGAGGGGGCGCTTCTTCTGGTGCTCTTCGAACTATCGGCTGCTATCGAAAATAGCGTGACACAAAAAGCCAAGGGCACACTCTCTTCTCTTCATCAGCTTACGCCGCGCACGGCATGGGTGGCAGATGAAAATGGCACACTCTACGAAAAGGCGGTATCCGAGATTGCTATCGGTACGCCTCTTCTCATCAAAGCAGGAGAGCTCGTCCCTCTCGATGGCGTCGTGACCTTCGGAAGCTCCGCGCTCAATCTTGTCCACCTCACAGGCGAAAGCCACCCGATCCCAAAAGAGATAGGAGCAGAAGTGCCCGCAGGCGCGCGCAATCTAGATGGCGTGCTCACGATCCGCGTGACGCGCACAAGCCGAGACTCGACACTCTCTCGCATCATCCAGCTCATCACCCACGCCCAAGAGACCAAACCAAAACTTGCGCGCATCATCGATAGGTTTGGCAAGTGGTACGCCGCAGCGATCATCCTCCTGTTTTTTATTTTTGCCGGCACTCTGCCTTGGATCTTCTCTATCCCCTACCTTGGAACAGAAGGAGGCCTTTATCGCGCACTCACCTTCCTCATCGCCGCCTCTCCTTGCGCGCTCGTCATCGCAACACCGATCGCTTACATGAGCGCCATCTCTGCCTGTGCAAAAAAGGGAATCGTGCTCAAAGGCGGCATCGTGCTGGATGCGCTCTCTCGCTCTCACACAATCGCCTTTGATAAGACCGGAACGCTTACAACCGGCAAGCTTCAGTGCGTCTCATTCGAACCACTCTCGGAAAAGCCTAACTGCTCGCTCGAAAGAGCGCTCGCGCTCGCTTATGCGCTCGAAAGAAATGCACTCCACCCGATTGGAGAGGCGATCTCTGCCTATGCACAGAAGCAGGAGCTTGCGCCTGCACTGATCGACCGATTTAAAGCAGTTGCAGGTTCCGGCTTAGAAGCCCACACAAAAGAGTATCCTGTCTACATCGGGCGTCCCGAGTTTATCCACTCAAAACTCTCCCCTCCGTTTCGCGCTAAATGGGAAGAGATAAAACCCCGCTTCCGCAAAGAAGGACACCTTTCTACACTTCTTCTGGTTGGAGATTCTCTTTTTATTTTCTATTTCACCGATCAGGTGCGTGCACAAGCAAAAGAGATGATTCAAACGCTATCTGGCAGACACAAGATTGTCATGCTGACGGGTGATCATAAAGACAATGCCGAGTATGTCGCAAAAAAACTGAATATCGACACGGTCTTTGCAGATCTACACCCCGAAGATAAGTTACAAAAAGTAGCAGAACTCTCCGAAAAAGGTGGGCTGATCATGGTGGGCGATGGGATTAATGATGCGCCCGCACTTGCGCGCGCAACCGTCGGCGTCTCGATGGGCAAGATCGGCAGCGCCACAGCAGTGGATGCCTCCGACGTCGTCTTCCTTCAAGATGACCTTTCGCTCCTTCCCTGGTTAAAAGCAAAGGCGGACAAAACCCTGCGCATTGTAAAAGAGAATCTCTTGCTTGCGCTTGCTGTGATACTCCTCGCGACAACTCCGGCCCTTCTCGGCCTCGTTCCTCTCTGGATCGCCGTCCTTCTGCACGAAGGCGGCACGGTGCTTGTCGGCCTGAACTGCCTCCGCCTTCTCAAGAAGTAATGAACCTCTTGCGTAACCTCATTCGCCCGCTAAAACCGCCCTTTTGAATCCAGCTGCCTCGCAACTCCTCAACCAACTTTATTCAAGTTGGTCTCGTCGTTGCGACCAGGCCAGCTTCGCTGGCCTTGGCAGCTGGATTCAAAAACATCGATTTTTTCGGGCAAAGCAGGTTACGCAAGAGGTTCAAGAGGTCTAGGAATAACAAGGAGCTACCCCAGCAGTTGAGGATCTACCATTATGGGGGACGATAGTGACAAAGCCTTTTTGAGGACATCCAACAAAAATTTCGTTGTCCCCGGGGGCACCTAGCTCATCGCGTGTGCGCGTAAAGGTCCATGTTTTGTGATCTTTTCGCGGAAAGAGGGTAATTTGGTAGCGGGCATAATGGGCAACTACGCTCACGGTTATCCAGAAAGCTTTTCCTAGCTTTAACCCATATTGGCTTTCTGCGTCACTTTGCATGAGTCCCCTGCTTTTGGGATCTATCTCCTTTTGCATCCATAACCATATCGATTTGGCATTAGACTCATCTCCAAATTTTGTTAAAATAGCGGGTCGAATATCGAAACGCTTTCCACTCTTCTCTGCAAGGGGGGCAAAAGCGTTAAAATTAAATGGCCGGCCATCTACTGTCGCGGGAATCAAGGTGAGTGTGTGGGTCTTTTTTAGCCGTGCAGCTAGGGCGGAGATATTTGCAGGGAGCCGGGGCATTGGGCCAGGCTCTCCCCAACCCTGTTTCATGTATTCTCGCGGACCAAAAGCCATTTTGGGAATATCAAAGACATCTTTGTAGCGCCCGCTAACAGGTGCTGAAGTCACGCCGATATTTACGCATTGAGCTTTCCAGACTTTGTCGGGTATCTTCCAGGATTTGCAGACTCTTTCGCATGTCGCTACCTCTTCGGGCAATAGGTAGTGCATGGCGATGTAAAAGGCGTCGGGAGATTGCTGCGAGATATCACCTTTATTTTCCGGTTTAGGAGCAAACAGCTCGCATATCCATGTGCAAAAAGCATTCCAGATCGCGCAAATGCGCTCTAAAAGCTCCATATAGCAGGGCTTTTCTTCGAATATTACCGGAACTGTAATTGCAGGATCTGAGCCTATTGGTTGCGTCATAGACAAAAATTATACCACTTAAGCTGAAATTCTCGAAAGACCAAGAATAGAGGCAATAAAAATTTAAATAGGTGCTAGCCATTTTTTGATCTAGGCGTTATGTAGAGGGTATGGGGAAGAAAGATCCAAAGGCTCTGATAAAAGAAGCCATAGAGAAGGAGGGGCAGAAGTTTGAGAGCTGCTACCTCTGGCTGACTCAGCACATGCCGCCGAGTTTTTTCGAGGAGATCGAGGAGGAGAACCTCCTCACGGTGACCCATGCTCTCATGAACCTCGATTTGCAAGACTTCTTCTCGCACATCCACTTAAAGCACGCGGCCGTCGCATTTTGCTTAGACAGCCCCGAAGCTGATATTCGCATCTTAAAACACTATAGAAACTATGGCATTAAAAACTTTCGCACGTTTGTATCTGACGCACCTCCGCCCTTTCCCGGGATAAAAGCTCATTTACGCATCGGCACACTCCACTTCTCCGACATTTTCGAAAAGAAGCGCACGGAGGAGAAGCTCCCGGAGGAGAAAAGAGCGGAAATCCAAAAGCTTGTCAAAGAGCGCAACCCAGAAATGACCGATAGCGACTTTGCAAAGCTTCTAGAGGGTATGGACCACAGGTTTTTGCGTGCGCTTACAAAAGAACGGCTGATCCTTGCGCTCGACATGTTTTTCAGAGCCAAGACGCGCGACAACTGCCAGTATGAGGTGCGCCAGATCGAAAATTGGAATAAGAAAAAAGAGACACCCTCATTACAGATCGTCTTTGCTTGGCGCAATGTGCCGAAACACAACTTCCTCTACCGCATGGCCAAGATGATCCACCGCCACGGACTTGCGATGAAGCGCGTGAGTGCGACCTACATCGACCCTTACGGCAAACAGAATATCCTCATCATGTCGATAGGACTACATGGCATGAAGGGAGGCGCTGCTTGGGAAGAGGCTGACATCCCGGATTTTTTAAAGGAGCTGGTCACCCTCAAATACTTTGAGGGGCTTGAGCCGATCGAAACTGTCTTTGTAGATTCAGGACTTTTGAGCGGCAACTTAGGCAACCTGATCAAAACGATGTGCTACTTCGTCCATCAGGTTCTGGTGCATCAAGACATGCACATGTACTCGCTCTCTCACATTGAAGAGGGCTTATGCCGCCATCCGGAATTGACTGTCATACTGGCTCAGGCATTCGAGCAGAAATTCCACCCCGACAAGAATGACCTTGACCTCTACAGAAAAACGAGAGCCGATTTTTTAAGCCGTGTTGAAAATCTCGACACGGGACAAGAGATTAACGACAAGCGGCGCAAAAACATCTTAAAACAAGCGATCCATTTTATCGACTTCATGCTCAAGACCAACTTCTATCGGAACAACAAGACCGCTTTTAGTTTCCGTCTTGATCCCGCCTATCTCGACCATGTCCCCTATAAACGCGTGGAAAAGTTCCCCGAACTTCCCTACGCGATCTTCTTCATGAAAGGGATGCACTACATCGGCTTCCACATACGCTTTAAAGATCTTTCACGCGGAGGTTTGCGTACCGTTATTCCTCAGCGGATGGAACAGATGGTCGTCGAAAGAAACAATCTTTTTAGCGAGTGCTATAACTTAGCTTACACGCAGCAGAAAAAAAACAAAGATATCCCCGAAGGGGGAGCAAAAGGTGTGATCTTTCTTGAGCCTTACGAGAGGCTCCATGCCGAAGCAGAGGTTTACAAAAGAGAGCTAGAAGAGGCCCGTCTTGCGCCGCATGAGATCGACAGCTACCTCGCCTCCTTTCATAAAGAGCAGAAGCTGGAATACCTCTACCAGACGCAGCGCTCTTACATCGAATGCTTTGTTACGCTTGTCAATTGTGAAGCAGATGGCACGCTGCGCGCAAAGCATATCGTCGACTACTGGAAAAAACCGGAGTATATTTATCTCGGCCCAGATGAGAACATGTTCAATGAGATGATCGTCTGGATCGCAGACTATAGCAAACAGCAGGGCTACAAACCTGGCAGCTCCTTTATCACAAGCAAACCGGGAGCTGGGATCAATCACAAGGAGTATGGGGTCACCTCGCTCGGTGTTAATGTTTACATGGAAGAGGTCTTAAAATACCTCGGCATCGATCCGACAAAGGATCGCTTTACCGTGAAGATGTCGGGCGGTCCCGATGGAGATGTCGCAGGAAATCAGATTCTGAATCTTGCGCGCTACTATCCCAAAACCGCCAAACTTCTCGCGCTTACAGACGTCTCCGGTACGATTTTCGATCCGGAAGGGCTAGATTTGAAGGTAATGGAGGAGCTCTTTGTCAAAGTAAAGCCGATCCGCTTCTACCCACCTGAAAAGCTCTCTGAGGGAGGCTTTCTGCTCGATCTCTTCACAAAAAAGGAGGAGACGACCTATGCGCAGCAGACACTCCTCGCTCGCAAAAAAAAGGGAAAGGTTGTCGAAGAGTGGCTCTCGGGCAGTGAGATGAATCAGCTGTTTCGTCACAATGTGCACCAGACTAAGGCCGATATCTTCATTCCCGGCGGCGGCCGTCCGCGCACGCTGAGTGAGAACAACTACCAGGAGTTTTTAGATGAGACAGGCAAACCCACATCGAAGGCGATCATCGAAGGAGCCAACCTCTATTTAACGCAGGCTGCAAGACGTGAATTAGAAAAGCTAGGCGTACTCATCATCAAAGATAGCTCGGCGAATAAAGGCGGGGTGATCTGCTCCTCTTTTGAGGTGCTCTGCGGTCTTTGTCTTTCTGAAGAGGAGTTTTTAAAAGAGAAGCCTGTCCTGATGAAAGAGGTCCTGCATATCATACGCGAGCGCGCTAAAGACGAGGCAAATCTACTTCTGTCCACACACAAGCAAACAGGATCTTATCTAACGGATATTTCCGAATGGGTCTCTGAGCGGATCAACAGCTACACCTACGAACTTCTCGACCATTTGCAAAAAGAGACTCTTCCTGCAGATCCAAACGATCCTCTGATCCGCGCGCTTCTCAACTACTGCCCGCCATTCTTGCGCACACGCTACCAAAAGAGGGTGCTTCTCGAGATTCCCGACATTCACAAAAAGGCGATCATCGCCTGCTATTTGGCATCACGCGTCGTCTATCTACGCGGCCTCAGACTGGTCCCCCTCCCTAGTAGACGTCCTCCCCCTAATCACCAAAGACAAAGCCATCATCGGCTAGTAATGAGTGATATGATGTGTTGAGAGCTTGTTTAGATGAATAGACATGTCGGGTTCCACGCCACTTCGTGCGCGCGGCCCCCGCGACCCCCTTGCGCCTCACCTCGCTTTGCCAAATCGTGTCCTCGGAGTCGGGGCGTGTATAACACAGCCCCGACCGTGCTTTGCACTCTCCTGTGGTACGATTTTGCTGTGCGATCTGAGTCGATTGGCTGCTCGGCGCATTCCCTCCCCACTCCTTCGTCGCGGGGCCCCTTCCATGTCGGCTCGCAGAACCACACTTAAAGAGTGCATCCAACATTGACAGGCTCTGCGACACGACGCGAGAAAGGGGCCCCGCCCGAGACGTAAGTCCGCGGGGCTGCGAAGACAAGCTGAAGTGCCAGGTGGCACTTTGGCTTTGCAAAGCAGGGGAGGGTTTTAACCCGACCCGGGGATGAGCGCGCGAGCAGCCAATGGCTTCAAGGCGCACAGAGAAATTGCTCTCGCAGGAGAGCCCGAAGGGCGGTCGGGGTCGTGTTATACACACCCCGACTCCGAGGACGCGATTTATCACAGCGTATTGGAGCTCAAGGGGGCAGCTGGGGGTTGGGAGGGCGACACGAAGTGCTCCCCTCAACCCCCGACTTGTCTCTAGTAGGCCTTTAAAAACCACTCAATTTTAAAACTGAGTTTGCGTTAATTAGAGGTTGCAGTAAAGCAAGCGCTTT
Source organism: Chlamydiia bacterium (assembly GCA_963804085.1). Classification (GTDB taxonomy): domain Bacteria; phylum Chlamydiota; class Chlamydiia; order Chlamydiales; family Rhabdochlamydiaceae; genus CAWDOQ01. Next base: position 96,868 of record CAWDOQ010000002.1, read on the forward strand.
CGGTTTCGGGGGCGCTTGAGCGGAAGAATGTGATGCCAAAGAGTCCTAAGAGACATTTGAGGAAGGAGTAGACGCCGAAAACGATCCCAAAGACAACTTGAACCGCCCAAGAGAGGCGGAACTGCTCATACCAAGCAACTGCGGCTCCTCTTTGCGAATTGTCGAGCTGCTGTTGGAGCTCCTCGCCTGTGTATGTCTTCACTGTGTAGGGTTCGGTAGCGTCAGGATCTAGAGCGCAGTCGGCATGAACGCGTAAAAGTGGTCTCTCATCTGTTTTTTCTCTTACAAATTCGGTCAAGTAAACCGGAAAATCGGGATTTGTGATTCCCCATCCGACATGTTTTTCTCCACCATAGTCGGCGATATCGCCTTTATCGACATGCTGCGCTCTGTTGCGGTAGATGTGGATCTTGAGCTTCTCTCTTCCTTCTACAGGAAGCGCGTTGATCTGGTTTTTAAAACGGGTTGCGGTCTCCGTGTCCACGCTCGGTCCATTGATGAAGACCACCTCATCAAAATCCTCCGGAAACTCGGCGAGAACGCGCTGAAGCTGCGCATCGCCTAAGCTATAGCCCGATCCTCTTAACTTAGTTCCTGGCGGAAGAAAATTGGGATCTTTGAAAAGTTGTCTAAAGATTTCGCGTGCCGCTTCAAATCCCATCTTACCGATCTCTTTGTCTGTATCGTTGCGCCAGGTCTCCACTGCATCTTCTTGTGAGGCAAACGCTGTCCCAGATTGTCGAAAAGCGATCAAAGGCTTGAGTTTGGATCCCTCGCGCAGCGGTTTGAACGCATAGGCAACCAGGCCGTCTCCTGTGCCGATCTTTTTATAAACTTTGTAGAAATCTAGATTGCCATCTGCATCGGGAGCCGAGATGATCTCTCCAATTTCCAGTCCTAATGAGAGCATCCTTTTAGTCAAACGGTCGAGGAAGGGAAAATCGGGAAGCTGGGTGTGCTCACGGTCAAAAAGTCGTGTGACATTGAGGTCGAGATGGAGTCTTTTTCCATCTGCCTTAAACGGGTTGTAATAGAAGAAGTCGCCGCAAGAATCTGGTCCGCCGCGCACTCTATCTATCCCCTCTTTTGGATCTCTCAAGAAAAAAGGATTACGCAAAACGGCGAAGTTATTTTCTATTTCTCCCGTCGAGAGTTTTGCAAGCGGTCTTGTTCCGGCAAGAATCTGTAGATCGCGTGCAAAGATTTTTGCGCCGCCCACACACGCCTTTTCTACGTGTTGGACGCGCAAAGGGGTCGTTCCCTCTTGTGAAAACTTTTCAAAATGCAGGCCATAGCGTGTACTGAAGTGTTTAACTCGATCAGAGAAGCGATCGTCTGGGTTATAAGCTTGATTTACAACTCTTTCAAAGACTTGCCAAGCCTTACGGTTGACCTCTCTCTCTTCCTCGCTAACTGATGAGTAGCCATAGCAGCAAAAGCTCCCAATACAGCTCGCTTCCGACTCATCTTTACCTGCCACGACCCTATCCCCTTCCACACTAAGCGGCAGGTTATAGGTCGTCCTTTTAGCAACATCTATGAAAGACTGAAGAGTTAATGTGGTCATAGTTATTTACATTTTTAGTAGTAGAATTATACTCTTTTTAGTTTTGTTTGAAAAGAGTTAAAGAAATTCATACTATGAAAATTAAATTTTCATATTGTGATGAACGGCATCCACATCATCCAGGGCTTCTATCCATTCTATTAGAGCGAAATTAGCTTGAGCCTGCTCTGGAGTGCACTCGACATAGACTTTAGGAATCATCTCAAGGGAGGCTTCTTCACACTGGATTCCCGTACTGTTAATTCTTTCTTTTACTTGATAGAGCATCTCAGGAGGGGTGGTGATGATAAAAAGGTCGTCCGATTCTTCAAAGTCCTCAGCACCGGCATCTGTTACTGCAAGGAAAAGATCCTCCTCTTTTGCGTTCTTTTTGAGGACTTGGATCACCCCTTTTTTATCGAAATTAAAGGAGACGGCGCCCGGATTTGCGATCGTCCCGCCCCTCTTGTTGGTAGCGATGCGCATCTCAGCTGCAGCCCGATTCTTGTTGTCGGTCATAATGTCGACTAAAATGCCCACGCCCCCATAACCATAGAGCTCATAGGTCATCTGGGTGAAATCTGCCTGATCCTGGCTTGAGGCCTTCTTGATATTGCGTTCGATGTTATCGTTCGGCAGGTTGACATCGCGCGCCTTTTGTAAAGCGGCCCGCAGCTTAGGATTGTTCTTAACATCGGGACCGCCCTGCTTCACCGCACTAATGATCTCTTTGGTAACCCGCGTAAAGAGCTTCCCCTTAATCGCGTCCGCCCGCCCCTTCCGATGCTTAATATTCGCCCACTTACTATGCCCCGCCATAACTAGCTAACCTCTCCTTGGTTTTAATCGCGCCCGCTTCCGCGCCCGCGTGCGCGCCCGAAAATTAATCCGGATCGGGCGCGCACGCGGGCGCGGAAGCGGGCGCGAAAAATTTTTCATTTTATAGGTGTTTCTGCATCATGATTTTGGTGATGTATTCGGTGCGCTCTTTGATGAAGCGGGGCTGCTCGCCGTATTCTTTGAAGCCTGCTCGCTGGTAAAGATGGATGGCCGGGTTGCCTTTGTAAACTTCTAGATGGAGCGTCTCAATATGGAATTTTTCTTTGGCAAGCTTCATCAGTTCATTGAGGAGTATGGTGCCGACGCCTTTATTGCGCTGCTTTTCGGAAACGAGGATGGCAAAGAGGCACTGATGCGCTAGCTTCTTGTAGGGTTGAATGTAGAGGTTAGCCATGCCGCACGCCTCGTTATTCCACTCGGCAGTCAAGCAGGCGCCATGTTTAGCATAGCTCACCCAGATGCGCACCGCATCATCTACCTCTCTTTCATCGAGCATCGGAAACCAGCGGAGGACCCCCGGCTCCATAAGCCACTCTTTGAGCGGGCCTGCATCTTCTGGCGTGGTAGGGCGAACTGTTTGAAAAACTTATGCCTAATTGCAGGAGATTCTCCCCATGCAAGGGGCTCCTGCTTCGCGTCGCATTATCTATATACCTCGGCTAACTCGCCCCTTCGGAGGCGAGATTAAGCTGGTCTCAAAAAGAAGGCGCGCTAAGTAGGTATTTCCTTCTTTTACGTAACGCTCTTGACGAGCAAACATGTGAAAATCGGCTCGCGCGAGTAGTTTGGTAATCGGATTTCCTTCGAACACTTCTATGTGAATCATCTCCAGCCGGAAGTAGCTTTTTGCAAGATGCTTTAAATTTTTAAGCAGCGAGGTTCCGATCCCCTGTCTCTGGTATTTGGGGTCTACGATTATTTTGAACATGCAGTGGTGGGCGACTTTGCGATAGGGCATGAGAAAAAGTGTGCCGATTGCGCATGGAACATCATTGATCGTACAGGTCAAACTGCAGCTATATCTACAAAAACCGATCCACGCTTGCACGGCATCTTCCACCTCTTTTTCTTCCTGCATAGGAAACCAGTGGAGCATACCCGGTGCATGCAGCCAGTCGCGCAAATAGGGAGCATCTGTCACAAATGTGTAGCGGATATCAAATCCAGGCGGCGTCTCTTTTCCCATTTTTGTTTATCCAAACTCCTTCAGGTAGGCATTGACAAATCCATCTAAATCTCCATCCATGACAGCATGGATATTTCCCACTTCATACTTCGTACGCGTATCTTTAACAAGCGTGTAGGGCTGAAAAACGTAGTTGCGTATCTGGCTGCCCCAAGCGTTCTCTTTTTTTTCGCCCCCGAGCTTTTTCAATTTACTTTCTCTTTCCAAAATCTCTTGCTCATAGAGCTTGGCCTTTAAAATCTTAAAGCATGTCTCTTTGTTTTGCACCTGGCTCCGTTCGCTCTGGCAAGAGACGACGATTCCGCTGGACATGTGGGTGATGCGCACAGCAGAATCTGTCTTGTTGACGTGCTGGCCTCCTGCTCCCGATGCGCGGTAGGTATCGATACGTACATCTTCAGGTCTGATCTCGATCTGGATCTCATCAGCAATCTCGGGCGTCACATCGACAGACGCAAAACTTGTATGTCTTTTCGCATTGCTATCAAACGGAGAGATGCGGACTAAGCGATGCACTCCCTTCTCTGCTTTACAATAGCCATAAGCAAAATGTCCGGAGATTTTAAAAGTGGCGCTCTTAATTCCGGCCACATCACCGTCAACAGAATCGAGCATCTCTACTTCCCAGCCACGTCTGGTTGCCCAACGCTGGTACATGCGCGAGAGCATGAGAGCCCAGTCGCACGCTTCGGTCCCTCCGGCTCCTGAGTTGATGCTGAGATAGCAGCTCTTAGCATCCATCTCGCCTGAGAGCATTTTGCGCACCTCGAGTTCGGATAGCAGCTTATCGACTACAAAAAGCTCATTTAAAAGATCGGTCACAAGCTCCTGCTCGCCGCTCTCTTCAGCTTCGGGCAAGAGACTTTGCACGTTCTCAAAACGTTGTTTGATCTCTTTGTAGGGAATCGTCCAGGCTTTTAGCTCATTGCAAGCAGTGATGATCTTTTGCGCTGCATTGTTATCTTCCCAAAAACCGGAAGACTCCATCTGCTTCTCATACTCATGTACCTGCTGCTCTTTTTGAGCGAGGTCAAAGATACCTCAGCATATGTAGAAGACGCTCATCGATGCTCTTGATTAGATTATTTGTCTGCTCGCTCATTGATCTCTCCCTTTGCTTTCGAAAGAACTGAGTATCCTGTTTGCGAAAAAAAAAGTCAAAAAGATCACCAAGTGTAAAATGTAAGAAACAATTTTAATATTTTATTTTATACAAACTTAAACTAAGCTTTACAGAATCATTAATCTTCATGATAATGAATCCGATTTTGACCATTGAAAACGAACCTTTTTGGAGGAGATGAATATGTCGACCGTTCAACCCGATATGACCTGCTGGGAACACACACAAACATTTGCAGCATCTGCTGCCCACACAATTAAAGAGGGTGCTGTAGAAGCAGGCACCTGGCTCGCAAACGGAACTGTCCATGTTGTCACATGGTTAAAAGATGTATGGTTTTGGATTCAAGACAATGGCATTAACTGTGCGATCTGGATTAAAGATGGCGTTGTCAGCGCAGGAAGATCTGTATGGCAAGCTGCAGGAAGAGCTTATGAAGCTGCCTTCCCCGCTATCATGTCAGTTGTAGATGCTGCTAAAAAATACGCCGTTCAAACTTACACACGGCGTAAGAGAGTTTGTACGCGCTCACCCCAACGAGACTATCGTGGGCATCTCTGCATTTGCAGCTGGTATATTTGTATCGTTCTTATTTACACAATTCTGCTGCAGATGAGACGCTAACGGCACTATTCCCCAACGTGCCCGTGCCCCTGCCCGTGCCCTTGCCCGATCCGAATTAATTCGGATTAATTCGGGCACGCACGCGGGCACGGGCACGGGCACGTTAATTTCTAGTAAGAACTATTCTGTAATCAGGCGCTACTTGATATTTCCAGAGAGCTATGGCTTTTTTTAGCACCTCTCTCTTCTCGACAAGCTTACCCTTGTGCTGTGTGACAGTAAGACGAGTACCGCTCTCTACTTTGAACAGGTGATCGCCCTTTAAAGTGATGTCTTCGGCGTAAAATTCTCCATCGCCATCGATCACGATTTGGCAGCTCTCTTTTCGAAAGATCTCTCTTTTCCAAAAAACAGAGGGTAAAGAGCGATCGATACCTGCATTTTTCACTAACACATTTTTTAGCACGCATTTACCGACAGAATCGGAGTAGTGAAGCACCCCGTCTTTATTTTTTGTGCCCATGAGAGCGAGCGCTGTGATGAGAAGACTTCCATCTAGCCTCATGTTTTCCATATCTAATTCGGCAATCTCTAAAGAGAGTTCGCTCTTTTGCTCTAGATGCCCGCCGCGTATCTTTTGTGCGATGATGCTATAGAGAGGCCCGAGCGAGGGGTGGTAGAAAAAAAGAGGCAGCGCTTTCTCTTCATCTAGCTGCATCTTGCAAACCTGAGCAAGAAGTGCACGTGCATTTTTCTGCGCATCAAAAAAGCATCCTGCAGGTGTTTCAAGAAGTGGGGCGCCCGGCGTCTCTTCTCGCTTGACTGTCGAGATCGTCTTAGCGCGGCTATTGTAGGTGAGAAAGGTGCGCATCTCGCCTGCGCGCTTTCCTGCAGGCAAGGGGCGAGCAAATGTGTGGCCAAAGCAGTCGGCGATGTTCTGCATCGTAGATTCTAAACGCGCCACCTCCTCTTCTACTATTCCCTTCTCTGTGCGATAGGCAGTCTTTTTGGGATTGATGAGGATGCCGGGCAGTGGGGTGAGCTCCACCGCCTTCTCTACCGCTTTTAGATCGATAAACAAGATGTTGGTGTTAGAAGAGAACCCGCCGCGCGTCTCTTTTTCTTGCGGCGCCAGTTCCACCTGGCGATACTTTTCAAAGTCGCAGTACTCCACATTTGTAAGCACATATTCCACACCGGAGGCTCTTCTTTTTTCTAGGAGCACATTGATTCCTTCGGCAGCTCCTCTTTTTCGTGGGCATGAAGCAAAGCCAAAGATCTTATCTCCCTGACATCCCAACCCGGTGAATGCCAAAAGACCATAGTCGGAACCGGCGATAGGGTTATTGATCTGTCTTATAAGCGCCTTTCTTCTCCCCTGTTCATAAAGCCAATCAAAGATTTTGGCATCGCGCGCAAGCTTCCATATCACACCATGGCCACCCGGTTTTAAAAGAAGCTGCATCGGCCCTACCAAACACCACTCTCCTTTTCGATTAACGCAAGGAACAGAGGGTTGTGAGAAAAAACGAAAGGAGCTCTTAGGTCTTCCAAACCAGCGCTTCTCTTCGCAGATAGAGAGGATCTGCGCATGGTTGTCTTTTTCTTGCGAGGTCATCATCGCAAGCGGGGTGATCAGCTGCTTGCCGTAGAGCTTATAGTGCAGATATTCACGCGCTTGCAAATCGACAACCATCCCTTCCAAAAGCGTCCTCCCGCCAAAGATAAGTTTAGCTGCAGGAAGCGCTGCGGCTGTCTGCTCATCGTGCAAACGCAGCCTGTCGGCAGCCCCCCCCACCGGATAGATCTCTGCCATCTCTTCCATTCGCTCTAAGCCCCATACTAGGGCCTGTCTTACGGATAAATTCTCTTCTGAGATGTCTACTCCTTCAGGAGGATGGTAGACGCTATTATGTGGAGATATGCTCTCCTCTTTTTTGACAGATAAAAAATGAAGAACCGCGTTGTGATACCCCACAATCCCACCGATCTCGTGATAGAACCTCTCTACGGGAAGGAGGATCTCGATAAGCTTGTGTAGGTTATCTTCGTTTAAAGGCGCTTCGCCTAGGATCCGCTCCCCCTGCCCTACTGCAACTAAAGACTTTAAAACGAGCGCGCGCTCATCTGATAGAGCTTTTACGTAGCTACTTAAAAAATTCTGTTTTTTGAAGAACTCTTTTACTCGGGAGGCGCTAGAGACAGCTTTTAGCCGCTCCTCTAAAGAGCGCGTCTTTTGAAGCTTTTTGAGGAGAGGAGCGAGCTCTTCTTTCTGCTCATCGATGGAAAAACTTTGCTCAAGAAGAGATATATCGCTCATAATCTTACCTTCCTTACCTTGCCATTTTGAACCGCTAAACGCAAGAAAATGCACGAAAAGAGAGCACCCTCGCCGATTTTTTTTGACTATAATACCTCGAGAGCGCTACAAATTGTCATTCGAGGAATTAAAGTTATTTACCTCGAAAATGTAAGTCTTCACATTGGATGAATTCTTACCTAACACCCGATGGTGCAATCCCACGGGTCTTAAAGTAGCACTTTATCAAGGAGAATCAAGCAAATGGCAAAAGAGAAAAAATCCAAATTCATGCAACCAATGAAAGTTAGCGATGAACTCGCAGCAGTTGTTGGCAGAGGACCAATGCCACGTACAGAAGTAACAAAGAAACTTTGGGCTTATATCAAGTCTAACAAAAGACAAGATCCAAGCAACAAGCGCAACATCATCCCAGATGAGAAACTCTCAAAAGTGTTCGGCGGAAACAAAAAATCTGTCAACATGTTCGAAATGACAAAGCTTGTTAGCAAGCACCTCTCTTAATTTTTTTTAGTGGAATGCAGCAGAGTCTGCTGCATTCTACATTCTCTCTAAAATCCCGTGAAAAAATATAAACTAATCCTTGCCTACGACGGCACACACTACGGCGGATGGCAAGTCCAGCCCAATAGCACCTCCATCCAGATGCTTGTGCAGATGGCACTTGAAACCGCGCTGCGAAACAAGACAGACCTAACCGGTGCAAGCCGCACCGATGCAGGCGTCCATGCTCTCGGACAAGTCGCACACTTCACATCAAACGATCCGGTGGACACCTTTCGCCTGCTCGCCTCTTTAAACGGTCTACTTCCCGCAGACATCCGCGTGCAGCTCATCGAAGAGGTCCCAGAATCGTTTCATGCCAGATACAGCGCTACAGGAAAGATCTACCACTACCATCTCTACTTAGAACGCGTGATAAACCCTTTTAACAGGCTTTATGCCACACACATCCCCTACAAGGTCGATTTAGAGCGCATGCAAAAAGCAGCAAAGCTCTTGGTCGGCACACACGACTTCACCTCATTTGCAAACGAGTCTCACAAAGGAACAGCCAGCCACGATGCCGTGCGCACGCTTAAGAGATTAGATCTGGTAGAAGAGAGCGGCGGAGTAAGACTTGAGTTTGAAGCTGATGGCTTTCTCTACAAGATGGTGCGCAACCTAACAGGCGCGTTAATTGGAGCAGCTTGCGGCAAGCTCGCAATCGAAGAGATCCCCGCACTCATTGCCGCACGCGACCGCACCCAAGCCCCCGAAACCGCTCCCCCTCAAGGCCTCTTCCTCATGAAAGTGAAATATTAGAAGCTTTCTTCATTCGCGCCCGCTTCCGCGCCCGCGTGCGCGCCCGAATTAATCCGGATCGGGCGCGCACGCGGGCGCGGAAGCGGGCACGTAAAGCAAGGTTAGGCCTGAAAATTTTCGGGGATCTCTTCGAAAGAGGTGAAGTGGACAAACTTCTCTTTTGCTACGCGCTTCAGCTGCGGATGCCAAAGAGGACAGATCAGCACTCCCTTAACACCTGCGCCTTCCAGCGCAGTGAAACCGCGTATCGAATCTTCAAAGCCGATGATCCGATCTCCTTTTTTTCCGTACTTGGCAACCGCTTTTAGATAGCACTCCGGATCCGGCTTGGGGTGCGTGTAATCTTCGCGTGTGATCCAGTAGGGAATCGATTTAAGTTCGGGTAGCGCGCCTTTGATAAAGTCGATCTGCTCCCTGGTCGAGTTGGTGACAACGCACCGCTTAATCTGCGCTTTTTCTAAACTCTTTAAAAGTTTATCCACACCCGGCATCAACTTTAAATTGCCGCCTTGCAAAATCTGCATGTAGGCTGCCTTCTTTTCTGCGTAGAGCACCTCCCAGCGCGGCTCCTCCTGCTTCAGCTTCGGAAACTGGACATAGATCGCAGCGCGCAGCGCCGTCGAATCAAAGTGCGCCTCACCAAAAAATCGATCCAAGCTCCAGTTAAGATCATACCCGCGTCCTTTGCACATCGCCTTGTAAGCAGCAAAGTGCAGCTCCTCAGTGTTGACGAGCAACCCATCAAAATCAAAAAGAAAAAGCTGAAAGTTATTAATCCAAGACATCTTGTGACTTTTGGTGAGCTAGAGATGGAAGGGGACTTGGAGAGGCGATCTCTTTTTTGAAATATGACAACATGAAATCTAAGATATCACGCTTTGCTCCATCACCCAGGACAACCATTTTCATGACCTCACGAAAATGGTTGTCTATCAGTTGCTTAGAGTTAAGACACGCCATTTTGGCTTTTGCAATAACAGCAAGAAAGTTGTCCCAACTAGTGTATTCAAAAAGTCTTTGCAGGTCTCTGGCCATCCAGTATTCGACATCTTGGTCGACATGGACAGTCTCTTCAAAGGTTTGAGACAATCTCTGAATGACTACTTTTTTCATGCAAAACCTTCCACACTATCAAAATGCCGATGACTGGAATCGAACCAGCACTCTATTGCTAGAAACAGATTTTGAATCTGCCGCGTCTACCAATTCCGCCACATCGGCATGAGGGAAAAGAATAACGCAAAAGAGTGAAAAAGAGCAAGCTAGGTTAGTATTTGTTTATTCTGACTACTTCCACAGCATCTTGTAAGACTTTCTCGAAAAGACACAGGGACTTGTCTTCCGAATCGAGGACAAGCAAAGCCTGTTTGAGGCACTCGATTTTTTTAAACCCTTTCCAAAGCTCTACTGCCTGCTCAGCCTCATTTTGATTCATCTTATGGTTCCGAACAAAAAACTGCGCCATCTGTTGATCGCTTATTTGGAGATTTAACGAAAGATAGAATCTTCGCACATTGATATCGTACACGTGATCATAAGCGCCACTAGAAGTGTGATAGGTCGTCAAAAATAGAGTCTCGATCTTTTTGAGAAGAGAGGGGTGAGGAAAAGCCTCCCAAAGATAGAGTAGTGCTGCCAACTCTCGTGTCAGATTTTTTACTTCGAACTTCACTTTGTAATTTGAATAGCACTCATATACTTCTCTTTCGATATACAAAAACTCTCTGTGATTCCGAAAGTCAAACGCATAATCGGCAACAATACCCACTAAAGAAGGAGGAAGCCCGCAAGTCTGATTAGGAGTGTCACCGAAAAGGCCGGCAAACAGCGCATAGGCGTAATTGTACACTCTCTTCCAGAGCTCTACCACGCAATCTACAAGACAACACATATACGCTGTCGCTGCTCTATCTACAGAAGTTATTGTGGTCATCAGCCATTTGCCCTTTTTATAAGAGTGTTGGCTTTTGTTTTGGTGATTTGAACATATTTCGAGGGAAACTTCTCTCCGTCTTTTACGCGTTCAAACGTATCCCATATCGCAGGGATCTTCTTAATCGTTTGCCAATCGTGTATCGCTTGTGGAAACTCTTCTAACGTGATCTCTAAACCCTTGGCAAACTCTGCTTGCCGCTCATTCAAAAAAGTTGGATCGCCCATACGTATGAACACCCAGGAGAGATCAGTGGCCTGCATATAATCAGGACCCGCTTCCTCTGGAGGCATGTAGTAATAACTTAAAACAACCTCCTCAATCTTACTGAGCACACGAGGAGCATCAAAACAATCGGCAACCCCCTTTATGGAAATAAATGCTTTTCTAAGCAGATCTGCTTTCAAATCGAAGATATATTGAACCTGAAGACCATTCGTTTTTAGCTCTTTTGTTACATACAAAAAATCTTCGTACTGCTTGGGCATAAGAAGATAGTCACAAATAAGCATGGTAATACCCGAAGGCAAAACAACGGGCTCAGACGCAGGGGCGCCAAACAGATAAGCAAAAAGAGCGCAGGCGTAGTCATACACTCTCTTCCAGAGATCTGCTATGCAATCTACAAGAGAGCATATGTACCCTGCTGGCGCTGCTCTATCTACAGAAGTGATCGCGGTTGTTGTCATAAATGTTAGGCCTTTTTAACGAGAAGCGTTGCTTGAGGAACTCTAATCGTTTGGCGCTCACTTCTTCTATTGACATCTAGCTCAATTTTAAGTTGTGGGAGAACTATCAACTCTTTTAAGGCAGCTACTATCTGCTCCGCCTCCGGCACCGTTACCTTCCAGAGATTTGCAAGCAGAGGAAAAAAGACGTCAGATTCCGAGGTGACATGCAGCGCGCTCATATGCTCATTTCTCCCCTCAATAAACTGGTAAAGATCTCGCATCCCGGCAAACATCTTTTTCCATCCACATTCACCTTCGTTTTCGCCTAATTCGAGATAGTAGTTTCTGCGAAAGACCGCTACAACTTTATCCATTAACTGCGGGGCATCAAAGCAGTCTGCTAGACGCTTAAGCGTGATAAGTCTTGCTACAAGAGGCGGCGCCTGAAAATGCAGCTCATAAATACGCTCTTGCACGGTATATCGATGTCCTGCCTTGTTACCTCGAGAAAAGGGTCCAGGAGGCATCGGGCGGCTCAATCCCTCTTTGGTCGCTTGAACGATGTGCAAGATCTCCGTATGATTTTCGGCATCAAACACATATTCAGAAATCAGAGCCGCAATAGATGCAGGCAGACGCACAGCCTCGCGCGCAGGCTCAGGCGCAGGCGAGCCAAACAGATAAGCAAAAAGCGCACACGCGTAGTCGTACACCCTCTTCCAGAGATCTGCTATGCAATCTAGAAGGCAGGACGCGTACCCAGCTACTACCGCTGATCTGTCTACAGCAGTGAGTGATGTTGTCATTAAAATCTTCCTATTTTGCGAATTTCTAGCTGATCCGTAGATACATTTACATGCTTAAAAAATGATTTCGGAACTGATTTGGTTGGATCAAAAAGTGGCTGTATCGTGGGGATTTTTCTAATCTCTTCCAAAGCGCGCATCACTTCGGGCCCATCTTCTCGACTTAAGCCTAGTTGTTGAACAACAGCTTGCTTGCGTGCTTCGGGATCCAAGCTAGGAAAAATTTGTTCTGGGATATCCATATAGATATAAACTCCTCTGCCGATGTTGTTGGAGTGATATTGATCGAGGTGCCAAGCGTCTTCTGGATGAGGAAGCTCATAATTGGTGCCGAACACCTCTTCAATTTTACTTAGCAAGTGGGGAGCATCAAAACAATCTGCAACTCCCTTCACATACAAGAGTGCTTCCGCGAGCTCTTTAACTTTAAATTCGATCTTATAAGTCGTCTGCCAAGTTACTGCATCTCTTGTGATATACAAAAACTCCCTGTGCTGCTCGGGCATAAAAATGTAATCTGAAATGAGTGTCGTAATGGGCGGAGGTAAAACCACAGGTTCAGGTGTAGATGGACCAAACAGATAAGCAAAAAGCGCACATGCGTAGTCGTACACCCTCTTCCAGAGGTCAGCTATGCAATCTAGAAGACAAGATGTGTACCCAGCGGTTACAGCAGCTCGATCTACTGACGTGAGTGATGTTGTCATTAAACCCTTCCTATTCTGCGAATTTCAAGCTGATCCATTGATATATTTATACGCTTAAGGAATGATTTCGGAACCGGATTGGTTTGATTAAAGAGTGCCTGTATTATGGGGGTTTTTCTAATCTCTTCCAAAGAGCGCATCACTTCGGGCCCATCTTCTTCACTTAAGCCAAGTTGTGTAAGAACCTGCCATGAACGTGCTTCGGAACACATGTGAAGGAAAACTTTTTCTGGATGATCCATATACATATAAACTCCTTCGGCGATGTTGTTGGAGTTGTATTGATAGGATTGTAAAGCATCTTTTGGACGAGAAAGTTCGTAATGTGTGCGGAACACCTCTTCAATTTTACTTAGCAAGTGGGGAGCATCAAAACAATCTGCAACTCCCTTCACACACAGGAGTGCTTGCGCCAGCTCTTTGACTTTAAATTCAATCTTAAAAATCGCCCGAAGCATATATGCATCTCTTGTGATATACAAAAATTCCCTGTGCTGGGCAGGCATAAAAAGGTAGTCAGAAATGAGTGTAATAATAGGGGGAGGCAAAACAACAGGCTCCGGCACAGGAGCGCTGAACAGATAAGCGAAAAGCGCGCACGCGTAGTCGTACACCCTCTTCCAGAGATCTGCTATGCAGTCTAGAAGGCAGTTTGCGTATCTTAGCGATGCTGACTTGTCTACAGCCTGTATTGACATAAAAACCACCCTTTATTTTAAAAAGCGATTAATTTTAACAATTAATCTCATTTAATAAAATATAGTTAAAATTTTAGTAACGCTTGTAGCCCTTGAAGGCTTTAGGCCAGGTATAGACAACTTTTTCATTGAGCGCACGGTCGTGGCGCACCTGGAGAGAGATGTAGGGATAAGGGTGGCTGTTATCAAAGTCTCTACCCTCGCCTTTGGCGTAGAGCTGGATGGTTACCTCTTTGTTGTACCAGGGGGTGATGGCAGTTTTGGCATCGCTTTTGTCATACCTTTCAAACTGCTGGTACTCTTGCTTGCCGCGGTAAAGAGCGGTCTCTTTGTAGTAGCTTTGAAGTAGCGCTACGACCTCCTCGGGCCTCTCCTCCATCCCTTGCACATAAAAATCGACTTCGGCGCCGATCATGTGTTTGGAGGTCTGACCGGCTGGCATTGGGTCGGCATACTTGTTATGTACGGGACATCTATGGCCACAGGTGATCACCACCTTCTTGTTTGTCTTTGTCTGTACGTAGTTAAGTAGCTCGATTAAGATGGGATAGACGAACTCTTTGTCTTGCAAAAGAGGAAGGCTATGCTTTTCGCCGCCCCCGCAGTCGTAATCATACTCCCCCTTTTCGCTACCCTCTTGAAAATGAGGCGGGTTGGAGCTGCTTCCCTTGCAGCGGAAGTATTCGCGTGAGATCTTGGGGAGCTGGCCTGAGTAGCTGCCCTCCCAAGGGTACTTCTGCCTTTCGCGAATCTGGGGGGGCGCATAGGCAAATTGCCTCTCATTTGCATGGCGAAAGACAAACTCCCCTTTTGCGTTTTGAGCGCGGATCTTTTCTTGCTCGGATTGCTCAAGGCCTGAGCAGCCGGTAAGTCCAAGAAAAAAAACCATAGACAGACACTTAGCAAAACATATAATCCGGCTTGGGGGTAGTAGCATGTCCGACTCCGTTCGTCTTAAGTCCTTAGCAGATTCGGTTGGTAAAAGCCAATCTCTTCAGCAGGGCATTAGCCACTTGGGAGAGGCTTTTTCTCTTTTCTCTCAAGAAACAGCACGTCTGCAAGAAGCGTACACAAGGCTACAAGAGCAATTTAAAGCGGTCAATACGGAAATGCAACGGCTACAGAAGCAGGCGCTTCTTGCCGACCGGATGAAGGAGCTGGGCGAGATGGCCGCCTCTGTCGCTCACGAAATACGCAATCCGTTGGGCGGCATCCAGGGCTACGCCTCTTTGCTCTACCGCGATTTAGCGGAGCTTCCCGCCAAACAGAAGATGGTAGAACCGATCCTAGAGGGAGCAAAAGCACTCAGCCGTCTGGTAGAGCGCGTGCTAGACTATTCGAAGCCTCTTGAAATGCATCTTGTCTCGACAGATCTGGGAGCCTTTGTGCAGGAGGTTATCCATCTAATCCAGGTCGATCCTTGCTTGCCTCCCAATATCGAAATTGAGAAGGATCTGTTAGAAAAGCCTCTCTTTGTGCCGCTGGATGGCGCGCTGATGCGCTCGGCTCTACTCAACCTACTCTACAATGCGATCCAAGCGATGCCCTCCGGCGGAACGCTCTCTCTTGCAATTAGCAAGACAAAAGATAGAGCGCAGATCGCCATCTCGGATACCGGCGTGGGGATCCTGCCCGAGCATTTAGAAAAGATCTTCTCCCCCTTTTTTACGACAAAAGAGAAAGGGACAGGCCTTGGACTTTCAGAAACATACAAGATTGTGCAATTGCATTTTGGAACACTAGAAGTACGATCAGCGCCGGGTAAGGGTTCCACCTTTACTCTTCACCTACCACTTGTGAGATAAACATATGCCCATTGAAAAAGTATTAATTGTCGACGACGAGCCCTTGATGCGCAGCTTCCTAGTAGAGACACTTCAGAGAAAGCAGCTTGAAGTCGTCTTTGCAGAAAACGGAAAAAAAGGGCTGGAGCTTTTGAAAAAGAGCTCTTTTGATCTTTTGATCAGCGATATCCGCATGCCGGAGCTTTCGGGAATCGATCTGTTAAAAGTCGCCAAAGAGATCAACCCGCAGATGATCGTGATCCTGACGACCGCTTACGCGACGATCGAAAATGCGGTTGAGGCTATGCGGCTCGGCGCCTTTAACTACCTGTTAAAACCTTTTGCTCCCGAGACAATAGAGGCGCTCATCGAAAAAGCCGAAGAGCAGATGGCGCTCATCCAAGAAAACGACTTTTTGCGCCAAGAGATCTCGCAACAGAGCATCTCAAAAAAGCATCATATCATCGCAGAAAGCCCCATCATGAAAAAGATTCTGCGAGATGTGGCCAAGATCGCCAAGAGTAGTGCCAGTGTGTTTATCAGCGGCGAGTCGGGCACAGGCAAAGAGGTGATTGCACAGGCGATCCACTTCTCTTCCCCTCGCAAAAACTGCCCCTTCATCAAAGTAAACTGCGCGGCTATCCCCGAATCGCTCATCGAGTCGGAGTTCTTCGGCCATGAAAAGGGTGCCTTTACGGGCGCCATTCAAAAGAGGATCGGGCGTTTTGAGCTGGCAGACAAGGGGACGCTTCTTTTAGATGAGATCTCCGAAGTGCCGTTAAGCGTGCAGTCCAAGCTACTCCGCGCAGTTCAAGAGCAGGAGTTTGAACGAGTCGGTGGAACCAAGCCGCTGCATGTCGATATTCGCTTCATCTCGACATCAAATCGGCAGATGAAAGAGGCTATCGACCAGAAGCTCTTTCGCGAAGATCTCTACTACCGACTAAACGTCGTCCCGATCAAACTGCCACCGCTGCGCGAAAGAAAAGAGGATATCCTACCGCTCGCTGCCTACTTCTTGCAGCGTCTATCTCTAGAGAATGAAAAAGCACCCAAACAGCTGAGTTTAGATGCGCAAAAAATGCTCACCGACTACTCCTGGCCGGGCAACATCCGCGAGCTTGCCAACGTGATCGAGCGTGCAGTGGTGATGAATAGCTCCGGCACACTAACTGCCGACGAGCTATCGCTTGATGGAGCAAGCTGCCCCGTAAAACTGAACCCGCAGCCCACACCCTACAAGCAGATTACTCTGGAAGAAATAGAGAAGCAGCACATCCTAGAGACACTGGCCCTATGCAACCAGAACCGCACCCGAGCAGCTACCCTGCTCGGCATCAGCATCCGCACGCTCCGCAACAAACTCAACACCTACAAAACTTGACCTCAAAAAAATTGAGGGAAACGCGAAATCAAGTAGAGAGGATAGTTATAGATATTACCATCTTGTTTGAGGTTCATCAAAGTTGTACGTGAAAGGTGAGAGGGTGAGTATTTCTCGCCATAAACGAGAAGGCTCTTTTTTTTCTGGCTATTGCCTGCTTTCACTTCCAAAGGATAAATCTGATGATCTCCTTCAACGAGAAAGTCAACTTCTGCAGTCCCTGGGCTAGCCCAATAATAGAGTTCTCGCTGTTTGGCAGCTTTGAGTTGTTGTGCAACGAAATTTTCAGCTAAAGCTCCTTTAAATTCAGTAAATAGCAAATTCCCTTCGATCACAGTTTGGGGAGATAAATTGCTTTGGGCACCAAGCAACCCGACATCAATTAGAAAGAGTTTGAATGTTTGGGTATCTGCATAAGCGCTTAAGGGAAATTTGGGAGTCTCTACAAAATAGGATTTGTAAATCAAACCTGCATCTAAAAGCCATTGGATGGCTTCCTCATAATCTCTACCGCGTGCGCTTTTGCGAATAGCTGCAAAAATGAATTTCTTATTTTCCTTTGCGAGCTGCCGATGAATCTGTTTCCAGACGATCGAAATTTTCATCAGCTCATGAGCGGGTGCATGCTTAGCAAAATCTCTTTCGTAGGCGTTTAAGATCTCTAATTGGATCTCTCTTACAACATTTAAGCTGCCCTCCTTTGCATATTGTGCAACAGCTTCTGGCATTCCACCCACGAATAGATAGAACTTTAATAACTGGATCAGTTTTTCATGTAAGGGGAGGGGAATAGGTTCAATTGAAGAACGCTCCTCCAAAAAAGTTCTGGTTTTTTCATGATTTGTAGCAGATAGGAATTCGAAAAAACTTAAAGGAAAGAGATGCAGAAAATTGACTTTGCCAACAGGGAAGCCCTTCTCTTTTGCAGTTTTCACTCCAAGAAGAGATCCCGCAGCAACTACATGATATTCGCTTGCTTCTTCGCAAAAGTATTTAAGGCTGTTCAGTGCTTTGGGGCATTCTTGTATTTCATCAAAGATCAGGAGAGTGTTTTTAGCATCGATCTCGACTTCCGTATGAATGCTGAGTGTTTTGAGAATTTCTTTTGGGTCCAAAGTCTCATCAAAATACCGCGCTAGTTTTTCATCTTTTTCAAAGTTCAAATAGGCGACCTTTTCATAAGAAGAGACACCAAAATGTTTTAGAGCATAAGTTTTGCCAACTTGTCTCGCCCCATTCAGGATCAAAGGTTTTCGACGGGATGAGGCTTTCCACTCCTCTAAATGTCGGTAGATATCTCTCTTCATATTTTCATACTGACTCATAAGGTTGAATAAATCAAGGATTCCTTAGGAAAACGTGGTTAGCTTACACGTTTTTCCATCGAAAAACGTGGTTAGCTTACACGTTTTATTAGGGAATGTTATATTTAAGTACTTGTATTACAGCGAGTTAAGTTATTGTGAGCGGAGAAGTAATAGTTTGCCGGTACCGCACGCGAGCAGCCGCCCTACTCGGCATCAGCATCCGCACCCTGCGCAACAAACTCAACACCTACAAATCTTGAGCCAGCGACTTTCTTCTCCTTTCGCGCCCGAGCCCGCGTGCGCACCCGATATCTAATTTCAGTCGGTTATATTTTGTAACCGACTCACCGGCCTCTTTATCAGCAACTTGCGATAACTATGCAGTTTTTGTCTGCACAGTATTGCATAGTAAATTGCACAGCTGCGCTATCAGGGCTTCCAAAGGATAGATCATCTACCTAAAGCAGCAATCCTGAGGTTTGAATGAGAGTTGCCGATCATTGTACACCCATGTCCTGAGTGAGTAGAAGGCTTAATTTTAATATGTATGTCCTGTCCCAGGTCATTTAAAAATCTGAAAAGGCGTTCAAGAGAAAAGCTCTTTAAATAACCCTTTAACAATAGAGAAACTTTCGGTTGGCTAATAGACGAAGAGGCTAAAACACCATTGGCTTGGGTCAAAAAAAGAGATAAAAGACAATGCAAAATGCAAAACTCAAAGAAAGGGGGCGAGTTTGGTTGCATGTTTCCTTCTAAAGAAGATGTTAAGAGCTGAGATTTTTTATCTCAGGTTTTTACTGCACGGGTTTGATGACCTTACGAGAAAACTCGCCTTCTTATGTCGCTCGGTGCCTCTTCTTTTCTTTCAAGTCCGGAAGGAATTCCGAGATGGTCGGTGACAGTTTCATGACCGTTTGCTAGTTGATCCAGTCTTTGGCGAATCTGGGCAATTTCACGTTCCAGCTTCAAGCTCATGCCAGCAGGACCTTGGAGTGCGGTAGGATTAACTAAAAGCTGGTCTTGAGGACCTCGGCTCCCCGCTGAGGTGGATTCTTCTGAAAAAGTAGTTCTCATGAAAAGCTCGAAGACCTTTTCATACTTTTGAAACTTTTCAAGATTTACATTGCTCTGGTTTTTTTGCTGCGCAGCTTTAATTTTTTGGAGCTCTTCCTGATCCATCCTGCGTGCTTCTTGGAGTTCTTTTAATTGCCTCTGTGTTGCCTGCAGTTCATCTAGTGAGAAAGTTGTGGGCTTTGAAGAATGTGAGGAAGCTCCCGCAAGCTCTGTCGGCTGCAAACCCAAACCGAGAGAAGAGGGTAACTCCATGACGGCGGGGTTCTTCTTTAAGACAAGCGCCACAAGAGCAGGCACATCCTTTGGTTCAGGACGGTAGGTCACCTCTTTTTTCATGAATGCGAGGAGAAGAATTTGACATTGTTCTTCTGCAAATAGTCTTAGCTTCGTATCGACCTCTTCGTTTTTTAGGAGCTTGTCTTGCAGCTTACTATAATTTTCAACCTGTCGTTTAAAAAAACCGGCCTTGGTCGTATTTAGTGCCTCGATCTCGTTGATTTTCTCAATCGTCACTCCCCTTGCGACCATTTCGCCAATAGGTTCGTAGCTGAGAGCGCCTGTAAACAACATGGCGACATGCTTGACAGCTCTTGCTTTTTCAAGACTATTATAGCCTTTTAAGGGACCATTCAAGATCTGTAGTATAAGTCCGACTCCTGGGATGGATTGTGACAACTGTCCTAGGCTCCCAGTAAAATCCAACACCATGTCCGATTTTTCAGTTGCAAGCGAAGCTTGTGCACCCCCGAGCATTTTGGTGTCGATCACCATACATGCTGCGATGACTTTGTTGAAGGTGTTTTGGAAAACAAAATAAAAGTCCCCTGCTTTGTCGTTCTCCAAAATCTTTTGCCGCTCTTTTAAAGCTTGAAGATGGAGAGCTTCGCGATCTAGAACCGATACAAGAGCGCTCTCATTGCCATTTATTAGGCCGCTAAGATTTACTCCATTGCTTGATCCTGCATGCTGCTGAAGTTCAGCAACCTTCTTTTGACTTTGAATGATGCTGGCTTCTAAACCTTTGCATCTATCAACGAGTTCTTGTTGCTGCTTCAGCAATAAAGTCTGGGACTCGGCTTCCGCGGGCTTTTTCTGTGTATCTATTGGCTTGGGAATAATGGGAGGGATGTGCTCTGCAGCGGGCATCTTCAATGCTTGCGCGGTGGAAGCTGCGGGTTGTGGCATAATTGGAAGTGGTGGTGCAGAGGGGGCCTTTAAACGAGCCAAAGCTGTATGAGCGAGTTCATCTCCTTGAGCTGCTGCCGCTTCATACAGTTCACATGCTCGCTGCAAGTCTTTCGGAACTCCTAATGCATACTCGTGAAGTCTCGCTAGATTGTATTTTGCGGCCGGGCTTCCTTTATTAGCCCCAGTTTTATAATACTCGCAGGCTTTTTCGTAGTCTTTAACCACTCCTAATCCATCGCTAAAGAAATTGCCGAGCCTGTTCAGGGCATCAGCATCTCCTCCCTGTGCCGCTTCCGTATACAGTTCGAGAGCTTTTTTGTAGTATTGGGCTATATGGATGGTATCAACCGAGCCAGAGCCAAAGACACGTCCGAAGAGGGCATCATCTTCATATTTAGCATTTTTAGCATAACCTTCATTTGCCGCTTCTTCATACAGTTCACGTGCTTTTTTGTAATCCCGCAGAACTCCTAATTCATTCTCGTAAAGACGTGCAAGGTTGCCCTTTGCTACCACGCTTCCTTTACTAGCCCCCTCTTCGTAGTATTCGCGAGCTTTTTTGTAGTCTCGCGTCACTCCCAATCCGTTTTCATGGATAAAACCCAGCCCGTTCAGGGCATCAGCATATCCTTTTTTTGCGGCTTCTTCATATAGTTCACGGGCTTTTTCGTAGTCTTGCACTACTACTCCTAATCCATCCCTATAGAAATCAGCCACTGTGTTCAGAGAACAAGCGTCTTCTTTGGCAGCCGCAGCTTCGTATTGTTCTTTGAGCGCCGCAGCTTTCCAATATTCATTGGCTTTTTTGTGGTCTTGCGCGACTCCTACTCCAGAATAATAGAAATTACCCAGTAATTTCAGGGCAAATGTATATCCTTCTTTTGCTGCTTCTTCATGCAGTTCACGGGCTTTTTTGTAGTCTTGCGGAACTCCTAATGCATGCTCGTAAAGATGCGCTAGGCCGTATTTTGCTCCTGCGCTTCCTTTACTAGCCCCGGCTTCGAAGTATTCGCGGGCTTTTTTGTAGTCTCGTTCTACTCCTGATCCCTCCCAATACAACCAACCCAGACAGCATAGACCATCGGCAATTCCGCCATTTCCTGCTTCTTCATACAGTTCATGCGCTCGTTTGTAGTCTTTCGGAACTCCTAATGCATGCTTGTAAAGATTTGCAAGGTTGTATTTTGCTCTCATACTCCCCTTGCCTGCCGCTAGTTCGTAATATCCGCGGGCTTTTTTGTAATCCTGGGCGACTCCTAATCCAGCAGAATAGAAATTACCAAGCTCGTTCATGGAACGCTCGTCTCCTTTAGCGGCTGCAGCTTCGAAGTATTCATCGGCTTTTTTGTAATCTCGTGCTACTCCTAATCCGTCTCTATAGAAAATGCCAAGAGAATATTGTGCATCGACATGTCCTTGTAATGCTGCTTTTTCATCCCATTTGCGTGAGCTTTCATAGTCTATTGTCCCACCTAAGCCTTCTTCTAATAATCGCGCAAGCTCAAATGCGGCATTAGCAATGCCTCCATTCGCCGCTTCTTCAAACAGTTCACGTGCTTTTTTGTAATCTTGTGCTACGCCTTCGTTAGGAGCGCCTTTATAGTATTTCATTCCAAGTTGGTATTGTGCATTCGCTTTTCTAGCGCGCGCATCTTGCAACGTTTTTGCCATGAGCTGCGGACTAATTGATGAGCTTGTTGCGCTACTTACTTTGGAAACAGAATTTGTTGGGTTTTGCCCCAAAGGGAGAGAGGCGTTAGCTTGCACGTTCGCGGGTTGTGATTTCCCAGAAACGGCTTTGGAAGTTAAGCGTGTGTCAAGCGCATGGCTGGCCACATGACTGAACTTCATTGAGTGTGCTTTATGACGCTTGTTGGCAATGCGCGGTTTGCGGGGAATTGCATTTTTGATTGCTTTCTCAGCACCACCTATCAAGCCCGGACGAAACTCAGCGCGCATCAACCTCAGTTTTCTTATCAGGAGATTGACATCAGTTTGTGCACTCGCAGGCTGTACTTGTCCAGAAACTGCTATAGAAGTTAGTGCGTTTGTAGACACAGGGGCGGACTGAGAAACCGTATGCGATTCAGCTGGGGAGGTTAAGCTGGCTAAAGCAGTTCGCGCACCTTTATGTCCTTGCTCAGCTGCAGCCGCGAAGTATTCTCTAGCTTTTGCAAGGTCTTTTGCTATTCCTAAACCTTCTGCGTAAAAAACACCAAGAGCATGCAGGGCTTTTGCATAACCAGCTGCCGCTGCTTTTCGAAACCATTCTCTGGCTTTTACGTAATCTTGTGGTACACCCAGGCCATTTTTAAAAAGTTGACCAAGTGCGTATTCTGCATCTGTAAAACCTTGCTTAGCAGCCTTTTCCCACCAGGTATATGCTTTATTGTAGCTTTGTGCTAAGCCCTCGTTAGGAGAGCCAGTATAGTATTTTATCCCCAGTTGCGTCTGCGCCTTTGGATCCCCAGCATATGCATCTAGTTCAAGACGTTCTAATTCAAATCCGATTTTTTGAGCAGGAGCTGCGCTTTGCATTGTGCTCATTACATATGCAGAGGCATTAGGTTGCATGCCTGCGGGCTGTGATGGTATTGAAGTTGAGATTGCTCCAAGTTTGCTGCTTGATGTAATGAGGGCCGTGCTCATAAATTCTCCTGGTAACTAAGATGGCTGTTCATGCGAGTAAGCATGATATTTGCTATGGAAGATTTCACACAATGAACAAGTCAGAAGACCACTGGCAACTATAAAAATTACTAGCAATAATACAATCTTTGATCTTAACATCTTCTTTAAACTTTTGGGCGCCGATCGAAAAACGGTAGGCGTATATTTTTCAACTAAATCTGGAGATTTTATGAGCACGTTTCCCCTAGCATCCAACGACACACTCGGAACGCTTTCTACCCAACCAAGTGCAAGCGTAACTTATGGAACGTCCTACTCTACTGACATGAAAGCAGATCCATCAGCGTATACAAGAAGTACGATACAAAGCGCACCACCTTCTCAGTCAACTGGCACGCGGCTAGAGGTTTTAGAAGACAAGTTGCAGCGTCTTGTTGACGACCACGTAAATTTGGATGTAAGCCTTTTTGAAAACGAATACAAACTCGATGGAATCGATTCGCTCAAACGTACAGAACAAGAAATCGCGCCGTTACCAGATGGGTGCAAATTGGTTACGCGATTGGTCTTATTAGATGGATCCAGATATACCGGACAACTTAATAAAGACGGTAAACCATCTGGACGCGGCTTTCTAATTTATCCTCCTGCGAACACAAACGCCCGACTTTTTTACGTAGGAAAATTTGAGAACGACATGCCTCATGGTGAAGGGATTTTGCAATGGGTAAATGGAGAAAAATTTGAGGGTATTATGGACCGAGGCCGGACAGAGCTTGAGGTCAAAGAAGGTAGCACATGTCATTGTGGTAATTGCACAATCCTTTAAAACCGTAGTTAAAGAAGAAAATGTCAACGCTTTTCAACTAAATCAGGAGATTTTATGAGCACGTTTCCCCTAGCATCCAACGACACACTCGGAACGCTTTCTACTCAACCAAGCACAAGCGTAAGCTATGGAACGTCTTACTCTACAGAAAAGAAGTCAGACCCCTCAGCGTATACAGGCAGCACGCTCCAAAGCGCAGTTCCAGCTCAATCAAATGCGGTGACACCAGAGGCCTTGGCTCTCGCTATGCAATTGCTTGCTAGACAGGGAATGGTTCTGCAACCAGTACAACCAGAAACTATCGTGTTATCGGATGGGTCTAAATATACGGGACCGGTTAATAAAGACGGTAAGCCGCACGGGCGTGGTGTTCTAACTTATCCTCCTGCGAACCGCGACGCACTACTTAGTTACACAGGAGAGTTTGATAACGGAGAGCTTCACGGCCAAGGACTTGTAAAATGGCTGAGTGGAGAAACATTTGAGGGTTTTATGGACCGCGGATCTAGGAGCCGAGGAAAACAAACGTCGGCTACTGGGGGTTGGTATTTTACAGGAAGCTACAAAGACAATCAAAGATGGCATGGAGAAGAACATTATAAAGTGACTAGTCAAGATGGTACATACTGGCAATTTGCGTATATCAGAGAAGGCAGCAAATGCAACTCGGCAAATTTTTGTTGTGGTAAAGATGATTGCACAATCCTTTAAATCGTAGAGCCAGTTGCAAAACTCCTCCTTCGTCGGGGCTTCGTAAGGTAAAATGATCCCTCTGACTCGTCCATCGGCCCCATTTTCGGCCTAAATGCGGCTAGGTCACCGTTTCCTCACTAAAAAACGCCCTCTTTTGGGCAGCATCGTCCTCAGTGCTCGCTCATGGTCCTTTTCTCTCCTTTTTTCTCTTTAATCTCGCTACGTAAACAGTCGTAGCAACGTAAGCGGGAAATAAACCCATCTGTTTTTGTCTGGCACGTGGCGTCTCGGCGTCTTGGCGGCTTTGCGTTGAACATGTTGCTCGAGCGCAATCTCGCCTCTTCAGGGGCGATTAGCCGAGCTATATAGGTAATGCGACGCAAAGCAGGAGCTCCTTGCATGGGGAGAATCTCCTGCGTTTACGCGGGATGTTCTTCAATTCCGAAGATTAAGCACAAAGAATTAAAATTGATGGAAGGTGGCGAGGAGGTGGTCGAGGATGGAGGAGAGCTCTTGCCACTTGCGCTCGTCGCGCTTCTCGGGATCTTGGTAGTAGCGGAAGAGGATGCGGTCTAGCGCGGGGTCGACTAGCTGCAGAAGCGCTGTGTAGGCGATCTCTTCTTGCCAGTCGCTTTCGAGGAGAGTCTTTTTTCCAAAAACAGGTTTGGTGAGCATCTCACGTGCAATGACGCGGCAGCGCTGCAAGCTCTCTTCGACCTCTCGGTAGAGCTGCAAGATTTTGCCCTTCGTGATGTGCGGCAACTTTGCTTGCTGGATCTCGGTGTCGATCTTGCCTCGTAGATCAAAGCTTGTGCTTAGATCTATGCTGCCGAGTGGCGCGTATGGGATCTCGGAAAAGCCAAGCCCGCCCTCTGTCGCATTGATAAATCTGCGTTCGGGATGACTCTTGGCAAACTCTTCGATGCAATCTCTTTCCATCACCCATTTGACGAGTGTGTAGATCGGCTTTCCATCACGCCCCTTCTCGAGGAGAATCTGCTCGGTGGCGCGCTTATCTTTTTGCAAGGCTTCGATCGATATTTTAGGGTCCTCTACAACCCCGTCTGCATACCTTTTCATACCGGTATAGGCAAGATCGACGCCGGCCAGGATGATCGGATCGCAGCCGAGCGCATAGGCGTAGGCGATTGCAAGGGTGGTCACAGAAAGCGCTTCACGTCCTAAGTCCGGGCCGATCGCTGTGCCTGCGATGTCCAGCTTCTCTTCCATCCAACTCTCAAAGATGCCGCCTGTATCCGACTTCATATAGCCAACCGGGCCTTTACATAGGGAAAAGACGGAAGGGAGCAACCGGTTTGTGTAGAGAAATGGCATTTCTAGAGGTTTCGCAGGAAGAAGACGCTCATACTCTTCGGGATTGGGGTCGAGTGCCATCCCAAAATGGGGTGTAATACCCAAAGATTTGAGTGCAGAAAGTGTAGAGCCTCCTGCAAAGATGAGCGCGTCGTTCCTCCAGTTCTTTAAGTGCAGCAGCTCGATGCTTTAAGCGAGGGACCAGCTCCGCAGATGACAGCGGGAATACCTTTAAACTTGCCAGTCATTGCATTGGCATAAAATGCCTCGGGAAGGTGCAGAAGATTAGGCAGCACATTTTCTAAAAGCTTATGAGTGTAGAGGCCATCTGCTAAAAGAGCATGCAGCGCTGCTGTTTTGCGCAGAAGTTTAAGACGGCTGGTCTCTATCTTGCTCTTATCTTTTTCCCGTGCAGCAAACTGGACCCGCTCGCAAGGGTAGGTCTGAGCAAGTTCCTCTAAGTCACTCTCCCAGTCCTGCACATAGCGTAAGAGGACCTGCTGATCTTCTAAAATCTCTTTAGCACACTCTGTCTCCAAAAATGCTGCAAAGCCGGCGAGCTCCTCTTCCAAAATAATCAATCTTCTTTCCGAGCGCTCATGCAGCCACGCGTTTAGATCTTTGTAGTAGTGGCCATCTCCCAAGCCATAGAGATAGAGGATCTCTACTCCTTGAAGATCTAGCGGACCGATCTTCTCTTTTGGTAAGTTTTTGATCAGCTTGTAGGGCATGTAAGAGAGGTGAAAGCCGATCTCGGGATAGCGCTCCATTAAAAGTTGTTTCATATTTTTTGCCTCTGTACTGTACAAAAAATTAATGTCGAAAAATTTCTACAGGAAGGCAAGCAGCAGGATAGGCAGAATAAGAAAGAAAAAGAGTTAAAACAGGATGGGCAGGATAGACAGGATGAAGATGAAGAAAGAATTTTTTTTTGTTTCTCTTTCTTATCCTGTCTATCCTGCCCATCCTGTTTTAACTCTTCCTTTTTTCTCGCGTTCCTCCTTTTCCTCATCCTGTAAATCCTGTTATAAGCCTTGTGTCTTCCAAATTTTTGTCGAGCACAGAGATTTTTTGCATCTCTTGCACGACTTTTTTATAAAAAAGCAGTCTCTGCAAATATTCTTCGATGTGGGGCGAGCTAATTTCAAGAGACTTGCGCGTCCATATCGGCTGCCAGACCTTCCAGAGCGGATCTATTATATTCTGAAAAGCAAGCTCCTCTTCCAGCTCTACCTCTAAAAGAGCCCCCTCTCCTGTTTCAGAAGGGAGCCTCGGAAAGCGCTCATCGAAAAGAGCGAGCAGCTTTTCAATTCTCTCACCAGAGCGCTTGAGGCTGCTCTCAACAACATGCAACAACTCCTGCACTTGTTGCTTCTCTATTCCAAGTGGTGGAATCTTGTTAATCTCTTGCTGAACAAGATTGTGTAGATCCCACTCTCTTTGGCAATGCTTGCTTGCAAGAGCAGAAAGCGAGCTTGCGCTTGCCTGAATAAAGTTATGTTCGGGATGCTGCTTCGCAAAATTTTCAAGCCACTCCTTTGCAAACAGCCAGTCGCGGCGTGTAAATGCCTTTTTGCCGTTTGAATCTTGGATAGAAACTAGTCCTTCAGTCCCCTCCTCCACTCCTGCGGCATAGAGCTTCTCCCCGTCGCTTGCCAGGTCTACCCCTACAAAAATAATGCGGATTACACCCTAATTCCACGCTAAGAGCCGTACAGAAGGTAGCGACATTCCACCCGCCATCAAATGTGCTCTCCTCTATCCCGCACTCTTTTTGAAGCCACTCTTCGATCGGATAGCCGCCGCTCCCCTCCATCCAGAGAAGGGGCGCGTGGATAGACGCAAGAAGCTCCTGCGAAACACGGCTCTGATAAAAGAAAGGAGAGCTAAAGCTCGCCTGCCCTTTTAACCTCTCATGAGGGGGATCGGGATCGATACTCGCTGCAAAGTGGGGAGTGATCTTCTCTTGCGCCAAGATATTTAAAGCGGATCCTCCCGCAAAGAGAAGAGCATTGTTTTGCAGTTTACGCAAAGCCCCTATCTCGCGCTCAAGCGTAGGGCCCGCGCCACAGATGATCGCAGGTATCCCTTTGAAACGGTTGAATAGCGCGCGCCCGCGTTTTGCATCACAAAACTTTGGCATATTGGCATAGACGTTGCTTAAGATGCGCACACCAAAATCGCGAAAATCTGAGGCGACCAGGTGCACGCCAGACTGGTAGTGCCGCATCTTGCTAAAGAGCTCTTCTGCTCTCTTTTTCTGCTCGGAAGGGCCAAGCGCTAAATAGGAGAATTTCAGAAAGACAAACTCCCAAGCAGCCTGCTTAAAAGACTCCTCATCGCCTGTAAATACAAACCGCACTCTGGAATCTTGAAAGAGTGCCTGTATATGGTCGCTCTCTTCCAGGATGCAGAGAAGCCGCCTCTCCTGCTTTTGGTTCAGCCACTTGGCAACTTCAGGATAAACCTCGCCAAAATCACCGCCGTAGAGACAAACAATATCTGTGTCTTCTTCAATCATTTTAAAAGGTCTCTGTAGGGAGGGATGTAGGAGAGATAAGCATAACCATCTTTTGCAGCATCGAAATACCCAAACTCTATCTTATGTGCATTGGCAAGAGCAAAAAAAGGAGCTTGGACAAAACGGTTATACCCCAAGAGCTGCTCGCGTGCCCCCTCTTCAATCTCTCCTTGTTTGCATTCGATTAAAAGAAGCGGAAACAGCGGATGCTCGGGATGGATATTCTTTCCAAAAGAGAGGATGTCGATTCTTCTATCGGGAATATCTTGTTTTTTACTGATGTGAGGAAGCTGTTTGAGCTCCTTTTCTACAACGAGAAGCTCTCTTGGAAACCCGAGCTCATAGAGCATCTTTTGAAGAAGCTGCTGTCTTACCCGCTCTTCAGGTGTTGCAGGCACCCAGCATTTGCGCACCTCATCATAAAGAAGAGAGTCGCTACTGGGGGAGGACGATACCATAGTCGCCGTCTTGACGTCTGTAGATCACCTTCAGTTTGCGATCCTCTTCTCCTACGAAAATGAGAAAGGGATCGTCCGAAAGCTCCATCTTCATGATCGCCTCGTTAGTAGTGATCGTCTTAAGAGGCATCTTGTCATTGGCAATGACTTTGGGGATGTGAAAGATCTTCTCTTTTTCTTTTCTTGTCTCTGCTTCGATCTCGCCATTGACCTCTTCTAGAAGGTTGTAGGGCCGGCGCAGAACGTTTACTTGCATGTCGACTACAGATAGCTTTTTTGCAGTATGATCTTGAATGCGGCTTCTCCATCTACGCATCTTCTCATGCAGACGCTCTATTGCGTGATCGATCGAAGCATAGATATCGCTGCAGGTAGCAGAGACCTTAATAAAAAAATGTTCCAGTTTGATGACGATAGAAACACACTGCTCTTCGCGATGGATCTCCATTGTCACATGGACATCCATGATATGATCGTGAAAACGCTCGATCTTAGAAAACTTATCGTTGAAATAGTTCTTCATCGCTTCAGTGACTTGAACGCCTCTTCCGATGAACGTAAGCTTATATCCCGCTGCGTCCTCTTCTGCAAATTTCTTTCTATCGACCATATATGCCTCATTATTATGTCTTCTTCGCTGATTTCCATCCTATCTCGTAGACAGGAAAAATGTCGATCACTGTCTCTTCGTAGGGGTGGACGCGGTGAATGGCCGCTACCACTTCCTCCAGCTTCTCTCTTGAGCAGACCGCCTCGACCCTCTCCTCGACAACCTCCTCCATCTTGCCGGGCTTACCTATAAAAGGCTTCGCCCCTTTGCCCGGCTTAAACCGTCCCGTCCCCTTCACTGAAAAGCTGCAAAAGGAGTAGGCGCCCACCTCTCCCGCCCCTGCCTTTCCCATCGCCTCTCGGACTAGATCGGCATGGGTCTCAGGGACTGTCGTTACTATCGTGACATAATCCGCTAACTTCATAATATCCCTAATTGCACCGAACAGGACTCGAACCTGTAACCACCCGGTTCGAAGCCGGGTACTCTATCCATTGAGCTATCGGTGCTTGATTTTTTCCTCGAGAGTAATTAAACCTTGGCACTAGTAAAATATGCAATTGGAAAAAACAGAAGGGATCGTCCTCCGCAGCTTGACCTATCAAGAGGATGCACGCATTCTCACGCTGTTTACAAAAGATTTAGGACTCATCAGCCTGATGTTGAAGGGGGTATCGCCTAGAAGCCTCCAAAAGATGGCTGCCGCCTCCCCTTTTTGTCAGGCAGAATTCGTCTATTTTAAGGGGCAGTCTGACATGCTCCACTACCGCGACAGCACCCTGCTCAATGAACATCTTTTTTTGCGAAACAAGCTCTCTTCGCTACAGACAGCCGGAGCTCTTGTCCAAGCGCTGCTTAAGTCGCAAATGCCCGGTAAGAGCTCTCCCGCTCTCTACCATCTGCTCGATACCTATCTCAAACAGATCCCCGCATTTAGCGATTCGGCACCACTTGTTACGAGTTTTTATTTGAAAATTCTCTCTCACGAAGGAGTCCTGCTCCTTTCAGACTTGGCAGCCTCTCCTCAAGAAGGAGCGCTGTTAGAAGAACTTCTCTCGGCACGCAGCTTTGAAAAGCTTAAGACGATCACCCTTCCTGCAACACTTGCAGAAAAAGCAGCCCTCTACTTCCAATCTACTGTTTCTCTTTAGACTCTTGCTTAGACTCGGGCTTGGGTAGAGCACTCGAATAGTCGAGAAGAGAAAGCGTTCCGCCTATGGGCAGGTCCTCTTTATCCTCACCTTCATAATCCCTAAAAAGAACGATCAGCTTGTTTTGTTTATCCCACCGGAACTCGGTATGTATGCCTGCAAATTCTCGTATCCGCCTCCGAGAAGCAACATCCCATAGTTGAACGCTATTTCCGTTTGCTAAAAGAAGGGTCTTTGTTTTTGGATCAAAATCTATCTGCCTGATACCTAATGGCATATAGGGAAACGTAGACAACACCTTGGAAGTTGCCAGGTCCCAAACTACTACTTTACCCTTTCGCTCTGGTACCATTTCGTTTCTCCTCCAGCTAAACATCCCGCTTCTGACGCTGACTTCTCTTTCTAGGATATAGTCGCAAGAAGCAAATAGCCGTCTGTTAGTACAATCGTAGTGAAAAGCACTGTAGCTCTCTTGGTTATCTGCAGCATCTTGTAATACACTGATCTGCTTTCCGGTGATTGGATCAAGCACCTCTACTTTAGAGCCATTACTGCAAAAGAGCTGCTGGCTAGGAGCATCATAGACAACCTTGCCCGCCATATGAAAGTGGAGTAGTTCTAAAGTGGTCCGATCCCAAACATACAAAGCCCCCTCACCGAGTGAGAGACCGAAGATACGGTTGATCTCTGGAGCCTCGCACATCCAATTGATACTAGCATGAGCTTCTTTTGTCTTGTATTTGTGGCATTCTCCCAATTCATCTATTTTCCAGAAATAACTCCAATTTCTCCAGCTGGAAACCATCGTCATTGTCTGAAGGTTGAGACAAATAGGATTACGTTCCTTTAAAAGCGGCTGATCACAAAGAGTTTTTCCCGTTTTTAAATTCCATATTCTCAGTCTTCCTTCGGAGCCGACACAGCAGGCTCTATTATCTGGCACAGATAAATGGACCGTACACGCACTCTTATCCAATTGAGATTTGGTCAATTGTTTGACCATTTTCCCATTTCGATCCCAAACCCGCACACCCGAATCGAAACTATAATCACTCGCATCTCCTGTCAGGAGAAGTGGCCCTTGAGGGTCATAAGCAAAACTGGTAAAGGGAAGAGGCGTTCCCAATTTAAGCTTTAAAGAACCGCTGTCAGCAAAAGGAGAAGCATTTCGAATGAAAACCGTTTGGCACTTCCCAGCCAAGAGTCCAAAACCATCTGCACACAAATGAGTCTGAAAAGTGCGGCAAGTAGCAGACATCCGGCAACATTCTTGATTTGTGAGATAAGCCTTAAAGATTAATCCGCAAAGCCGAACCGGAATCCGCTTCTCCAGCCCCGGGCCCTTGCACGGGTTCTTCTCTGTTTCTGCCTGAATAGTTCTGCATCTATTTGCAAGCCAATGCACCATGAACATAAAAAATCCTACTCTTTTTTGGGTTGCTCTTTAGACTCTTGCTTAGATTCGGGTTTGCCCTCTTTAGACTCGGGCTTGGGCTGAGCACTCGAATAGTCGACAAGAGAAAGGGTTCCACCTATGGGCTTCTGCTCTTTATCGACGCCTGTATAATGCCTAAAAAGAACGATCAGTTGGTTTTTTTTGTCCCACCGGAACTCGGTATGCATGCCTGCAAATTCTCGTATCCGCCTCCGAGAAGCAAAATCCCAAAGCTGAACGCTATTTCCATCTGCTAAAAGAAGGGTCTTTGTTTTTGGATCAAAATCAATCTGCCTGATACCGAATGGCATAGAGGGAAACGTAAACAACACCTTAGAAGTTGCCAAGTCCCAAACTACTATTTTACCTTTTCGCTCTCGTACAATTTCGTTTCTCATCGAGCCAAAGACCCCGCTTCTGACGCCGAGAACTTCTCTTTGTAGGTCACAGTTGAAAGCAGCAAATAGCCATCTGCTAGTACAATCATAGTGAAAAGCAGGGTCGTGATCTCGATTAACGGTAGCATGTTGTAATACACTGGTCTGCTTTCCGGTAGTTGCATCAAGCACCTCTATTTTAGAGCCCACAGTACAAAAGAGCTGCTGGCTAGGAGCATCATAGGCAACGGTGCCTGCTCTATAAGAAGAGTCGAGCAGTTCTAAAGTTGTCCGATCCCAAACATAGAAAACCCCCTCGCTGATTGAATGTCCGAAGATGCGATTGATCTTTGGAGCCTCGTACATCGAAACGTGACCAGCATGATCTTGTTTTAGCTGATATCTGCGGTATTCTCCCGATTCCTCTATTTTCCAGAAATAACTCCGATTTCTCCAGCTGGAAACCATCGTCATTGTCTGAAGGTTGGGATAAAGACAACCTTCGTTGTTAACCGGAAAATCACAAAGAGTTTCTCCTGTTTCTAAATTCCACATTCTTACTCTCCCTTCGGAGCCGACACAGGAGGCTCTATTATCCGGTACGGATAAATGGACCGTACGTACGCTCTTATGCAGTTGAGATTCGGTCAATTGTTTGACCATTTTTCCATTTCGATCCCAAACCCGCACACCCGAATCGAAACTATAATCACTCGCATCTCCTGTCAGGAGAAGTGGCCCTTGAGGGTCATAAGCAAAACTGGTAAAGGGAAGAGGCGTTCCCAATTTAAGCTTTAAAGAACCGCTGTCAGCAAAAGGAGAAGCATTTCGAATAAAAACCGTTTGGCATTTTCCGGCTACCAGTGCAAAGCCATTTGCAGACAAATGAGTCTGAAAAGTCTTACAAGTAGCAAACATCCGGCAGCATTCTTGATTTGTGAGATAATCCTTAAAGATTAATCCGCAAAGCCGAACCGGAATCCGCTTCTCAAGCCCTGGGCCCTTGTACGGGTTCTTCTCTGTTTCTGCCTGAATAGTTCTGCATCTGTTTGCAAGCCAACCAATTATTATCATAATTCCTCCAAATGTGAAGGAATATTGTATATTAGCCGTCGATTAACCTCTCTTTTTAAAAGAATTTTTACAGTTTAATTCCCTCGCGGAGGTAAGTCTCTAAGGTTAGGATCTCTCCGTCGATTTTTAATTCGTGCATCGCCTCTTCAAGGGCTCTTTTTTCGCGTGCCATCGTATCCTGATCGCGGGTATCCCAAGAGATCTGGAATAACTTCTTATGCCCTCTAGCTGTTTGGGCTAAGAAGTCGACCTCATAGCCTTTCGCTGTCTGGTAGTAGCTTATCTTGCAGCCTAGGCGTTTTAAATCTAAGTAGATGATGTTTTCAAATAACCTTCCGAGATCATTTTCATAGTCTAAAGTCAAGGCTCTAATCATACCTGGATCGATAGCATATAATTTTCTAGGCTTTGTCTTTGCTTTTCGAATGGATTTATCATAGGCATCCAGGGAAAAAGCAAGGTAGGCATCTTCGATATGATCCACATATTCATACAATATATCCTTTCCTACCTGATAGCCTTGAGTTCTTATGTCATTGTAAAATTTATGCACAGCAAAGGGTTTGCCTACATTGTGAATCATCGACAAGATGAGATATTTAATTAGGGTAGGATTTTTTATGTTATGCCTCTCGATAATATCTCGATAGATGACTACATCTATGTACTCTTGTAACGTTTTTTGCTTTACATCCGGACTAAATCCGACGATTTCAGGAAATCCTCCTTCTGACAGGTAGTGGCGAAATAGCTCAGCTAACCTGTCTTGCGTCTTTTTGTCATACAGAGTACGATCGATGCTTACCTTTTTTGCTCTTGCAAACTCACTAAAGTTATAGGGCCAGATTTCAATTGCAAGAGATCTTCCTCGCAAGCTGGTCGCAATCTCTTTGCTGAGTAATTTGGCTGATGATCCCGTTAAGAAAATCTCTGCATTTTTTGTATCGTGTAAGCGCCTTATAACTAGAGGCCAATTTGCGACATTTTGGATCTCATCGAAAAAAAGGTAGCACTTTCTATCATGGTTCTGTGGATAGAGCGAATAGAATGCCTCCACTAACTTCGCGAACTTTTTCTCATCCAAAGGAAAAAGCCTGTCATCTTCAAAGTTAAGGTACAAAATGGCTGTTTTGCTAACCCCGGCCTCCAGGATTTTTAGAATGTGCTGATAGAGAAAGTAGGTTTTACCTGCACGGCGCATTCCTATTGCTACCTTAATTTTGGATGGAGCATCGGGAAACCGAGCCTCTCTTTCCACAAGGTGGGTGAGATGAGCTAATTTATCGTGGAATTCTCCTAGTAAAATGGGAAGCAGTGCTTGTTCTGTCATAATCTTTCCTTTGAGCAAGGAAAGATAGGCGTATTACTTTCCTTATTCTAGTGAAAGAATAGCACGTTTCTTTCCTTGGCGCAAGGAAAGACAGAAAAACGGCGCGCAACCACCTAAATATTAGTAAGTTATAAAATAAAAACTATCGGGGGTCTTTAAACTCGATGACCATCACTTCGATCGGTTCATCGGAGTCATTGATATCTGCGTGCAGGGTGTTTGCTGGATCTTCGGTTAGCCAGTAGGCTTTGCCGGTTTCGAAGGTAAGGGGAGAGGTAGTGCCATCCTCTTCGATTTTGGTGAGGGTGCCGCCCTTTAGGCCAACTACAACGCGTTGATTGTCATGGCGATGCATCTTGAGGGGCTGATGGGGCATGATTATGGTTTTCCAGACCTTTACGCGGTCGTTCTCAAACTGGAGTTCGCGGTGGGTGATGGGCTTTGGTGTTACTGCATCTTCGGTAATTGCGGATGAGAGAAGCGAGTAAGAAAGGAGAAAAGAAAAAAGCATGTTGTACCTCCGTAGCTAATCAACTTTGTAGTTTCTGTCTTTTCGTGCCCTTGCCCGTGCCCGTGCCCGTGCCCCTGCCCGAAATTAATCCGGATCGGGCAAGGGCAGGGGCACGGGCAAGGGCACGTTAAAGAAAGGTATGGCGGTTGTTATATGCGAAAGGGGGGACTCGAACCCCCAAAAGGTTTCCCTCACTACCACCTCAAAGTAGCGCGTCTGCCAATTCCGCCACTCTCGCAAAAAAATTAAAGCCATAATATGGCAGGGCGCGAAATCTGTTCAAGCAAAGAAAGTTTTTAAAGTCGGTTTGGGCTTTTAATGAGGGGTTAAGGTATAAGGGCTAGTATGCGATGCACCAGTTATTGCACAGCCGCCTCTTATGACGTCCAACGTCTTTTTCAAGCCCTGCAAAAGCATGGCCACTGCCAGCTTTATCGCGATGTGATCCATCTGCAAATTAAAGAGGAGCGCAGAGTTAAAGGCGACATCTTCTACTTCTCATATGGCGTTATTGTCTCTTGGGGATTTACTCTCGAAGAGGAGCAGGAGATTCTGTCTTTCTTGAAAGAGTATGAAAAGGAGCCGCATCCGAAACCTGAGATCGACGAGTTCACCTATATCTATGGCGATACGATGGCGATCGAAGAGGATGAGATCGTGCTGCAAAACAAGAGCAACCTGTTAAAGCTAGCCATCTCTTACGGGATTGCGCAGTCTGTAAAGCTGGCGATCTTTGAAGAGATGATCCAAAAGACGATCGACAACACTAAGCACCTCCCCTCTTCTCTTGCCAAAAAGGGGAAGATCGCCTTGTCCCGCAAAGAGATCTCGCGCAAGTTGGGAGAGATCTTCATCGAGCGCAATTTCATCAACTTGCATTCGGAGATCTTGGACACTCCGGAATTTTTCTGGAACCATCCGGAGCTTGAGCCTTTCTATCGCCGCACGGCCCACTATCTAGATGTGACCAAACGTGTCGAAGCATTGAATAAACGCCTGAACGTGGTGCACGAGCTCTTTGAGATTTTGACAAGCGAACTCAACCACCAGCACTCCTCACGCCTCGAGTGGACAATCATCTGCCTGATCGTTATCGAAGTGATGCTCGCGGTCCTAAAAGATATTTTCCATCTAATCTAATGTTTCGAATCATTTTAAAATTTCCGATTCGCTTCTATCAGCTCGCGCTCAGCCCCTTCATTGGTAAGTGCTGCAGATTCTATCCCAGCTGTTCTGATTATGGGATCGAGGCGATCGAAAAGCATGGAATAAAAGGTCTGTGGCTGCTCCTCAAGCGCCTCGTCAAGTGCAATCCCTGGCACCCAGGTGGCATCGACCACGTTCCTGATTAAATAATGAGTTCCGCTACAGAAACACCAGTGATAAGTCCTTCTATTGCTTTGAAATGCTTATCATTAGAGAAAAGCACACATCCATGTTCTAATGCTTGTGCAGCAATCCACATATCATTTGATGGAATAGGAGTGCCTTTATTTCTTAAAGAAGAATAAATTTGACTGTAAAAATTTGCAGTGTCTGACGTCATTGGGAAAAATCTAATGCGCGAAGATTGCAAAAATTGATGTAGCTCATCTCGATTTTTTTTCGTTTTATTCCCACATTCAAACCCGCTTAATAATTCTCCTAGAACCACGGGCCCTATAGCAAGAGTTTCAGCCTGCTGAATAATTTCGGTTGCATAGGTTTCTTCGCGTTTGAAAGCCACATACGCATTGGTGTCGATAAATACTGGTCTCATTGCCAAAGATCCTCATCAATTTGCTCAAAACTGCGAGTATTTTTTTTGAATGTTTTTTCATCTTCAGCTGACCATGAACCAGCTAGATGATCCAAATCGTGATAGACTACTTTTTTGCGAGCAAGCCCAAGCCCTTGTTCGATCATTTGCAATACCAATAGATTTACGCTAGTACGCAAACGTTTTGCTTCACGTTTTAAAAGAATCATCACGTCGCTGGGGATTCCTCTTAGATTAAAGTTAGATGCAGACATAAATGATACCTCATTACAATACCTCAACGATACCATTTTCTGATATCATCGACAAGGATGTTTCTTAAACATATTGTGATCAGACACTTAGGATTATGTTAACTGCTTGGGATTTCGAGTTTTTTGCCCTGGCGCAGCATCTGTTCTGATTCTAGATGGTTGGCACGCATCAGTTCTTTTACGCTCACCTTGTACTGCTTGGCGATCTTCCAGAGGCTATCCCCTTTTTGAACTGTGTGGATCCGTTTTTGTTGAGAGGGGGCCTCTTTTTGAACGACAACATTAGGTTGGGGCGCTCGAAAAGAGGAGGCGCGCTTCCAGACGGCATCGCTACGCGGGCTTGCCAGAAGCTCTTTGGCCAAGAGTGCTAATTTAGGAGAGTTTACGTTCACAAGATCGAAGAGTTTCAAGAGTTCTGCATCGTCCATCCGCTTGGAGGTAAACTCAAAATCCGCTTCGAGCAGGAGCTGAGCTGCAAGCGGCGCGTTACAGTTGAGGTAGGCGATAAGAAATGTGCGTCTTGCTTCCAATGAGAGGTCTTGCGCAAGTTTTTGTTTTTCACAAAATGTCTGCAAAATAGCCCAGTCGCCTTGTGCGAGCATTTCGATTAGCTGCTCCTTCTCTATTGGAAGTCCTGTGCGTGAAAAGAGAAGAGAGGCCATCTGGAACTCGCTCGTATGGAAAAAGGCTTCGAGCAGAGTCGGATCGCGCGGAATCGCTGCGCGCTTGATCTCAAAGAAAAGTCCCTGGTTGGAAAGGGGCCACTTCTCTGTTCTTGCATAGCGCATAACTGCTTCAAATTGGGCAGGGGTAACGCCGGGGAAAAGGGAAAGTGTAATCCTCTCCTGGTTATTTGCGTGAGAAAGAAGCACTTCTCGCTTTTGCGGGAGCAGGCCTCCTAAAGCAGCATCGAGATTAAAATGGTGAAAGGCGACCATGCAAGAGAGCGCAAGATCGCGCTTTCTAAAGCCATCTTCTACGAGCTCTTGATTCTCTAAACGCAGGAGCAGCTCGGCGAAGGGGAGCTGAGAGTAGGCGCGCAAAAGCTCTTCATTGTTCAGGCTTCCTGGAATATTTTGGCTTGCCATCGGCTTGAGTTCGATGGGAACGGCTGCCTGCTTATCTTTGATGACAAAATAGGTAAAGGTGGCGATCAGCCCTAGGTTGAGTGTGCCGCTTAAAATGAGTGCTTGCGTCAGTCTTTTTGTATGGTGCATTTTTCCCTTCTCGTAACTACCTGAATTATGTTATATCATATGATCAAATTTATGAGAGTTCCTTTATCCTGGTTAAGAGAATTTTTAGAAATTGACCTGTCGACAGACGAGATCGCAGAGACCTTTACTCTTGCGGGCTTGGAGGTAGAAAAGGTCGATACCTCTACTATTGTCGGCGACACTATTTTCGACATTGCGCTCACCCCCAATCTGGGGCACTGCATGAGCATTTTGGGAGTCGCACGCGAGCTGGCTGCCCTTAAAAATCTTTCGGTCAAAAAAAAGAAGATCGCGCTTATTGAGGATCCTGCGCACACGATCGACAAAATGATCGCAGTGGAGATCCAAGACAAGGAACAATGCTTTCGCTATGCCTGCCGGATCGTGACAAATGTGAAAGTGCAGGACTCTCCCGCCTGGCTTAAAAATCGTCTGGAGGCAGCGGGCCTTCGCAGCATCAATAATGTTGTTGATGTTACAAATTTTGTTATGTTGGAGTATGGCCAGCCGCTCCACGCTTTCGATTATGCGCATATCGCAGGCAAAAAGATCCGCGTGAGCGCAAAAACCGGCTACACCTCCTTTACAACTCTTGATGACAAGCTCTGTCCTCTTGCTTCCGGAATGCTTCTTATCGCCGATGAAAAAAAGCCGCTCGCTCTTGCAGGAGTCATGGGCGGAAAAGAGGCGATGGTGACAGACAAAACTAATACAGTTCTTTTAGAATCAGCCTTCTTCTCACCGAGCGCCGTCCGCAAAGCGAGCAAAATTTCGGGAATAAGAACAGACTCTTCGCAGCGCTTCGAAAAAGGGGTCGATCCGGAAGCGGTCATGCTCGCTTTAGATCGCGCCGCCTCTCTTTTGCAAGAGATCTCTCCCAATGCTCTAGTAGTAAAAGGGGCAATCGATCACGCCACGCGCTCTTTTGCAAGAAGTGGGATTACCTGTCGAGTGCCCCGCACCAATCGTCTTCTAGGAACTCAACTTAGTTTGCGCGAAATCGTCGGCATTTTCGAAAGGCTTGAGATCCGCATCACGAGAGAGGAGGCCGAACTCGTACATCTCATCCCCCCCTCTTACCGAAATGATCTACAAACCGAGATCGATCTGATCGAAGAGGTGGCTCGCATCTATGGATTTAACAATATCTTCTCTAAAAAACATCCACGCCATGTCTCCTCTACTATCGATCCTGCTCCCCTTTATCTTATGGAAAAAGCGGTAAGAGAGCAGCTTTTGGGAGAAGGGTTGCAAGAGTGCATCACTTGCAATCTGATCAGCCCCACTCTTGCCGAGCTTACACAAGAGCGGCAAGACAAAAATCCCTGATCTCTGTTTTACACCCTGCATCGATCGACCAGTCGGTGCTGCGCCTCTCTCTTCTACCAGGCCTCCTCCAGATGGTGAAAAACAATAGCGATCGCATGAATAAAAATGTGAGCGCCTTTGAAATTGGAAAGATCCATTTTAAAGAGCAAGAGCAGTACATAGAGCAGACTATGGCAGCAATCATTTGCACCGGCCTTAGCCGCCCCTACCATTGGGACCCTAAACCTAAAGAGCCCGACTTCTTTGATCTCAAAGGCAAAGTAGAAAATCTACTGCTGGCGTTTAGCATAGAGGGAGCATCTTTTGAAACGGCCCACCTGCACAACTTCCATCCAGGCAGACAAGCTCGCATCAAAGTGGGCGACGTATATCTTGGAGCCTTGGGCGAGGTCCACCCCCTTCATACTGCAGCTTTAGGCATCACAGCGCGCGTCCAATTTTGCGAACTTAACTTGCACGATCTCATGCTGTTAAGAAAAAAGAGAGAGAAGGTAGAAGAGCTCTCCGCCTATCCAGGTTCAGAGCGCGATTGGACCCTGTCTGTAAAAGAGGATTTGGCAGCAGGAGAGATCTTGCACTGGATCCAAGAGGTCCCCTCTCCTGTTTTAGAAAGGGTGATTCTTCTTGATATCTACCAGGTAGCAAAAGAGAAAAAAAATATCACATTCCGCCTCTTTTATCGAGACAAAGAGAAGACGATTTCTCAAGAGCGCGTCGAGAGCGAACATGCAAAAATCACACAAGAAGTAGCAAAAAAGGCGCAGGATAGTTTAGTATGACGCTTAAATATCATTTATCTGATTAAGGGGTCTCTCATGAAAATGAAAGTTTATTCAGTGCTGGGAGCGCTTACTGTTCTCCTCTGCGGTTGCCAAAAAAATAAAAAAGAAGACGAGGTTATCTCCGAGCGCTACATCCACAAGTATGGGTACGCTATATCCAAAGAGGAGTGGAACGCTAAAAATTATCCAGGACAGGTGATCACCAATTTGAGAAACGGTGTCACTGTCACTGCCACTTATGAAAATGGTGTGCTCCACGGTCCTTGCACACATACCTATGCTCATAGTCAAACCGTCGAATCCTACTACCTCTACAACCAGGGCAATCTGGTTAAAGAGATCGTATACGACATCAAAGGCATGCCGACTCGCGAAAGAGTGCAGCTCTCTCCGACACGTTTTGCTCTCACTTTCTGGTATGGAAATGGCTGCCCTATGTCCACAGAAGAGTACGCTAACGAAGAGCTGCTAGAAGGCCAATACTTCACCGTGCAGAACGAGATCGAAGCACGTGTAGAAAAGGGTTCCGGCAAACGCATTCGCAGAGACCAAAAAGGCACTCTCCTCGCTATCGAAGAGATCGAGCAGGGATATATGAGCAAACAGGAGTCCTTCTTTGCTAACGGCGCTCCAGAGAGCATCTCTCACTTTTCTAAAGGCAAACTCCATGGAGAGAAAAAGTTATTCACTCAAACAGGCGAACCTATTGCTGTAGAAGAGTGGATTGACGGCAAGCTACATGGCAAATCGACCTACTACAAAAACGGTGTTAAAGTTTTAGAGATCTCCTATCTCGCCGGCCAAAAAGAGGGTTTCGAAACCCATTTTGGCGACGGAAATACGATCTCCCAGCAGATCAAATGGGAGAACAATATCAAGCATGGACCTGCCATCTTCTACTTCAACAACATCGCGCAAACAGAGTACTTCTACAACGGCGAGAAGGTCTCTAAAGAGACTTATGAAGAGCGACTCGCTTTTGATGAGGTGATCTCTCAAATCGCCGATGAGGTCCGCGTATCCAATCAGTAAAGATTGCCAGCGCGCCTCTCTTGCAAGTGAAGGTGCGCATCCAAAATGGCAAAATTGTAAAAGTCGACCTTGCGCCCTCTTTATCCAAAGAGGGCTTTTTTATTACCTTCTTGGAAGAGAAGAGCGACGAGGTGATCGCTTGGCTAAAAGCCTATGCCCAGAAGAAACAGCCTACCGTCCGCCTTTCTTTTGGAGATTCCTCTACCCCTTTTTACTCTGAAGTGTTGCAAGCCTTGCAAAAGATCCCTTTGGGGAGTGTGACAACCTACCAGAAAGTAGCAAAACAAGTCGGAAGGCCCCTAGCTTGCCGAGCAGTAGGCAATGCTTGCCGAGTCAATCCTTTCCCTCTCTTCATTCCCTGCCACCGCGTCCTTGCCTCCGATGGCTCTCTTGGTGGATTTGCTTATGGGGTGGCCTTCAAGAAAATGCTCCTCTCTTTTGAAGACGCGCCCGCATCCGCGCCCGCATGCGCGCCCGAAATTAATCCGGATCGGGCGCGCACGCGGGCGCGGATGCGGGCGCGTAAGGAAATTTAGGAACCCTCTGCAATCTGCTCCTGCGCAAAAGGAAGAAGTTCCCCTTCAATCTTTTCCTGGCGCAGCTCGCCTAAGGTCTCCTCTCCCTCCTCCTGATCCTCTAATAGGGCTAAATTCTCCCAATCGGATTTCTCCTCTTCTTTCTCCTGACAGCCGCCTAGCAAAAGAAGCAGTAAAAGAGCACTGATTCTGTACATAAAACCACCTTTTTTAGTCTTCTTTTGCAATTTTGGCACACTTTTCGCATTTACAATAATAAAGAAATTTATTTATGAGGAGGTTTATATGGAAAAAGAAGAGTTACTCAAGAGAATCTCAGAGCTAGAGTCGTTTAATGACCAACTTCTCTCCGAAATACGCTATTTAGACCGCCTTCTCAAAGAGGTGGGTTTCGAAGAGGGCTTAAAGACACTTAAATTTGCCGCAGAAGAGCTGATCGAGCAGGATAAGGAACTCGAGTAATACCATCTACTCTTGCGTAGAGTAGTGGTACCACTTGCGAAAGGGTTTAGGCTGCTCAGTTTTGATGAAGGGGCGAAGGCGAGGAGCGTTCTGGCAAGAGGCCTCGCAACACCCCTGCATCTTCTCGGCACAATCTATGCAAGAGAGGAAGAGCGCATTGCAGTCCATATTGGCGCAATTGTAATAGGTATCGGAACTCTTTTGGCAATGAGAGCACTTGCTGATGGCAAGAGCTGGCTCCTTTTCGCTGATAGGCACAGCAAGCCGGTCGTCAAAGACAAAGAGTTTACCACGCCAATGGGAGCTGCCCTCTTTTAAGCCATAGTTGATAATCCCCCCCTCGAGCTGATAGACCTGCTCAAACCCCTCTTTTTTCAATAGAGCGGAATAGAGCTCGCACCGGATTCCTCCTGTGCAGTACATCATCACTTTTGTCTTTTCTGGAGGATGATCTGCTTTTAGTTTTTGGGCAAAATCCGGAAATTCACGGAACATCTCCAATTTGGGAAGGGCCGCCCCTTCAAAGTGGCCGATCTCCCATTCATAGTCGTTTCGTACATCTAGGAGGAGCGTTTCAGGATCTTTCTTCTCGAGCATCTCTCTCCATTTTTGCGGGGTGAGATACTCTCCTCTCTTATCCATATCCACAGATAGATCGAGGGCGACGAGCTCTTTTCGGGTTTTAATCGTCATGCGCGGAAAGACATGCTCAGGATAGCGGTGGATCTTAAAGGCTATCTCTTTGAAGCGAGGGTCCTCCTTCATCCACTGCATGTAGGCGTCAGCATCCGCAGGAGAGGCACTTATCTGTCCGTTAATCCCCTGCTCTGAGATATAGATACGTCCCTTAGCATCTCTTTTTTGAAAAAAAGCGTGATGTCTTTGGACCTCTTTTTGAGGCTCTTCGACCTTCGTAAAAAAATAGTAAGCTAGGACAAAATACTGCTCCATGAGAAGAAAAAATAGAGAGATCCTGAACAAAAAGCAAATTTAAAAAAATCTTAATCTATAAGAAAGAATTTTTCTACCACAGAGAGCTCGATAGGACAGACTGTGTTGTATTTCTTTAACGTGCCCGTGCCCGTGTGCGTGCCCGATCCGGATTAATTCGGGCACGGGCACGCACACGGGCACGTTAAAGAAAGAATTGCTCTTCATGCTTTCTTCTTCTCTTGTCTAAAATTCTTGTCTAAAAATTAAGAGTGTACTAGCATCTATCCCTTTATAGCTTATGAGGAGACTTTGAAATGACCCGCTACACTGGCCCCAAAAATCGCATCGCACGTCGCTTTGGAGCAAATATTTTCGGAAGAGCACGTAAC
Organism: Chlamydiia bacterium; assembly: GCA_963804085.1. Lineage (GTDB taxonomy): Bacteria > Chlamydiota > Chlamydiia > Chlamydiales > Rhabdochlamydiaceae > CAWDOQ01. Next base: position 140,871 of record CAWDOQ010000002.1, read on the forward strand.
CCTATGCTGCACAAGGCAAACCCTCCCGGCCAGCATGGCGCAAAGCGCAAAAAGAAATCTGACTTTGGCATACAGCTCGAAGAGAAGCAAAAACTCAAAGCGATCTATGGAATGCTCAGCACGAGACAGCTCGTCCTCTACTATCAACAAGCGGCTCGTTCCAAAATCAACACGACACACATTTTCATCCAAAAGCTCGAGTGCCGTTTAGACAACATCGTCTACCGCCTCAAATTTGCGTCTACCATTTTTGGAGCACAACAGCTCGTCTCCCACGGACACATTTTAGTGAATGGAAAAAAAGTGGATCGCAGATCTTTTCAAGTACGTCCTGGCATGGTGATCTCTGTGAAACCCAAGTCTCAATCAATGCCTGCGATTAAGCAATCTCTGGAAAACAACGCACAAGCTACGCCTGAATATGTATCTTTAGATGTGACAAAGTTTTCAGGAGAGCTGCTTGTTGTACCTGCTCTCGACCAAATTCCGCTTCCTCTACCGATCAACATTCCGATGGTCTGCGAGTTCTTAGCGCACTCTAATTAATAAGAGAGAGCCAGTTTGCAACCGGCTCTAAAGCCAGTTGCAAACTGGCTCTTGCTTTTTATCCTTTCTTGTTGTTTCTTTAATGCTAACTTAAAAATTTTCTTTTGGCGGAGCTATGTCAGCAACACAAGCTGCAAGCACAAATTCTTCTAGTTTAACTAGGTATCCCACTGCAAGCTTACGTGAGCTCGTCAGTTTGTCGATTCCGCTCGTTCTGATGCTTTTTTCAAGCAGCTTCATGGGCTTTTGCAGTCGGCTTTTTTTAGCACACCACTCTCTAGAAGCTCTGGAAGCCTGTGCGAGCGCTGTCTATCTGACCATGATGTTCCAGCTCCCTTGTATGCGCGTTACGAGTATGGCGCAGATATTTGTCGGCATGCACAAAGGGGCGGGCCAAAACTCTCTTATCGGACCTTGTATCTGGCAGATGATCTGGTTCTCTCTCTTCTCCATGCTCATCACTCTTCCTTTGGGCAATTTTGCCGGCTCCTTCTTTTTGCAAGGACTCTCCGTAGAAAAACCTGCGATGATCTACTTCCAATCTCTGATGTGGGGTAACTTTCTCTTTCCTCTTGGCGCGGCTCTTGCTGCATTTTATATAGGCCAGGGAAAAACCAAGACGCTCTTTATTGCAATGGCCGCCTCGCATGCAATGAACATCCTACTCGATTACCTTCTAATCTTTGGGGTAGAAGGAGTAGTGCCATCTATGGGAATTCGAGGCGCTGCAATTGCAACACTCTCCGCACAAGCATTCTTTTGCAGCATTCTGCTCTTCCTTTTTTTAAATAAAAGTGCACGCGAAACTTTTAATACGGATAAATTTGCGCTTAAATGGAAAACCTTTTGGAGTTACGTACAGCTCAGCATTCCACGCGCCATTGCACGGATGATCCTGCTCATCTCTTGGTGTGCGACTGCTCGAATCATCACACTTAAAGGAGGCGATTTTCTGGTTGTTCTTTCAGTGGGAAGCAGCTTATTTCTTCTGTTTTCTTTTATAAACGAAGGAATGGGGCAAGCGATGATGACTGTTGCATCCCGTTTGATAGGAGCTAAACAATACTCCTCTCTACAAAAGCTCACGCGTTCTGCATTTACTTTTCTTGCGCTGTCTATGATGGTTTTAACGATTCCATTTATCTTTTTTCCCAAAATCATACTCTCTTTTTTCTTTGTCACTTCCCCCTCTGTAGAGACGCTTGCTATCTTAGAACAATCTTGTCTCTGGCTCTGGGTGGCTGTACTCTGCAACGGGATAAATATGATTGGGTTTAGCTTAATCACTTCTGCTTGCGACACGGTGTTTCACATGATTGCCAACAGCTTTGTCTGGCTCACCTGTTATCTTCCCGTCTATCTGGCTTTTAAAGTGGGAAGTTGGCCTGCAGATAAGATCTGGCTTCTGATCGCATTAGATGGGCTCGTTATTGGCATTGGTCTTCTCTTCAGGGCTTACCGAAACCACTCCAAGCCAGAACCCTATGAGAAATGCCATTCTAATTTAGATGTATAAAGAACAGGCATGCACCAGCTCTCCATACGGAGGGCTGATGCACATGCCTTTATTAGATGTGCGTATTAGAAAGAGAAGGCAAATTTTGTATTGCCAACAGGTCTACATTGATCAACGGAGCAATGAAGAGCTACTGGGATAAGATCTTCTAATGTCTCTCGAACAGTAGCTGTTCCGTTGCGATAGATCCATCCCTTTGCAGAGAGTTCTATCTTTACCATTTTATGATGAACCGATCCATCCACATCCACATAAGAAAGAAAGTAGTGATACATATCTTTCCCGGGACGCAATAGATAGGTATAGGTCATCTCACTATTCAGCATTCTCTCCGCTGCTATCTCATCTGTTTTGTCGTTCCATGCTGAGTGATACTTGATCTCTTTGACCTTTTGCATAACCCAAGACATCTCAGAAAATGAGAGGGCGTTTTTGCTCAGAAAGCCTGACATAATTACCTCCAAATTAAGATCATTTAAACCTCTTCGTCATCTTGGGTTGCTTTTTACAACCCAGGCTACCGAAGTATCTTCTACCGATCCGTGTGCTATTTATGCACATAGGTCGGTAAAGAATTGGTAAGGATTATGTGATTTAAAATTTAAAATGCAAGAAAAATTTTTTCAGGGAGTTTTTGTGATGGAAGCCGTTGCAAAATCAAATAGGCCTAACTGATGGTTCACTGCAATTTTTAGGTGTTTTTTCTTTTTAAACTCTTGAACTTCATAGAAAATAGGGACCACTGGCATCTCGCGTAGCAGTATAGCCTCGGCATGCTTCAGATGTTCTTTATGTTTCTCGCTGTCAGGCTCTTGGTCAGCTGCATCTAAAATTTTTTGGTACTCCTCATTTTCCCACTTTGCAAAGTTAACCCTTTCCGATGAGTAGCGGAAGGCATTTAAAGTATAAATCGGATCATTGACAAACGCTTTCCAGTTCATGTTTCCTAACTGGTAATCTCCCTGTGTCATTCTATCAAAAACAACATTCCATTCATGCCCTTCTATATTGCACGTAATCCCAAACAATTTTTCCCATTGATCTTTGAGTAAACGGGCTACATTGTCTCGCGTTTCTCCATTTGCATAGAGCATGGTAATGACGGGAAACTTCTTTCGCGTAAGGCCGAGCTCTTTTAGAGCTTCCTCAAATAGCTGAAGAGCGTATTCTTTATCCCCATCTTGAATCCCCTGCTCTAAATGAAATGTATGTGCAAGCGGTAGAGGAGTTAGAGCAGCGGAACCATGATATTTGAACTTTTCAAGCATCTGTTTACGATTAATTGCATACGCAAAGGCGCGCCGAAGTTTAACATTAGTAAAAGGAAAGCGCTTTACGTTGAAAACATACCAAAAAATACGCGGGACGGAAGTAAACTCCATCTTCTCTTCGCAGCCACCTTCAAATGTAGAATCCCAAGGATACAATGGTCTTCCCAACCAGTCGATCTCATTATTTTTAAACATCTGTAAAACAGTGTAGGAATTATCCTGAAAAACAAGAACTTGATCTAGCTGGATCTTTTCTATGTGCCAGTAGAGAGGATTTTTAGTAAGTTCATAGCGGGTGGAACGTTTCTTTTGTAACTGAAATGGGCCATTGCAAACATATCCTTGTCCTTCCTGTGCAGCCCAATTGGGATGAATTTTATCCACCGTATGATTAACCGGAGAATAAAGAGTAAATGCGGTTAGCTCCAAAAAATAGGGTGTTGGATGCTCTAATTCGACATATAAGGTATTGTAATCCAGCGCCTTTACTTGCACTGCATCCAAAGAAATTTTTCCCTCTTTCGCACTTTTGGCATTTTTAATTGGATAAAAGAGATATCCAAAAGGGGTGACAAAGTCTGGCGACAAGATCTTTTTCCAAGCATACTCAAAATCATAAGCTGTTACTTTGTCGCCATTGGACCAGAGGCTATCACGCAATTTAAAGGTATAGCATTTTTGATCGCTCGAAATTTCAAATGACTTGGCAAGAGCACAGACAGGTTTTCCCTCTTTTCCCATACGCATAAGACCCTCAAATAGCAGCTCAAGAATATTTTTTGAGTTCTCATCTCCTCCAATTCTGGGATCAAGAGAGAGGGGAAAATAGATATAACCTAAGCGCAGGACTTGTAGGCTTTTTAATTTTTGCAGCCACTCTTCGATTCCGCTCTGAATCGCCTCGAGAAAACGGCGCTGCAGCTGTTGATCTGAGCTTCCATAAATATAGCCGATGCAATGGGAGCTTTCGACCTCCACATTTGTCGAGACAAGCGATTTGGGAAAGATCTCTAAAAGGCTTAAGTGACGGACAATCGCTTCTTTGAAGGAGGCTTCTCGTGCACGGATGAGCACAAACACGTTGGTCTCTTTCTGCTGTATTTTTAAACAGTAGCTCTCGCGTTTGGTCAGTGGTGTCTCGATGCTCTCTAAAAAGAGGCGGAAAAGGGTTTGCAGCTGCTCTAATGGGAGTGTCGCCTGCATTTCAATCGGGCTGATGGAATAGAAAAAGTTCTCAAGCAAGTCGGGATAACGGTTTGAGACGTAGGAAAAGACCTGCTTAAATTCTGAAAACTGTTCGACTTGTCTCAAAATCATCCCGCCGTTGTAGTCGCGCACGTCTCCTAAGGCGCGATTTAACATCTCGATCACTTTTTGGCGTGCAAGATAAAAATTGAGTGAGGAATCTGCGCGCAAATATTCGGGCTGCTTGGCGATTCTCAAAGAGAAGACGTTTGCCTCCTTCGGATATTTTTTGCGCAAATAACCGACGATCTGCACACGTTCGGAAGTAAACTCTGCTTCGATCTCGGCATTTTGGAAAAGCTTGTCCAAAGATTCGTTCTTCTCTCGCAGAACACGCACAAGGGTAATGACAAAAAGAAAATCTGTTGCTGTCTGCTGTTCTAAAGAGATCATGAGTTGAGGGAGGTCTGAAGAGTATTTCACCTCTTGGCTGAGAAGCAAAATGTTCTTCATGATCTCCTCTTCGTTACGTATCATGAAGACAGCAGGAATGAGCTTTTCTACGCTTGCTTTGAGTTCGTTTGAAAGAAACTGCTTGATCACCTTTCTCTCTTGAAGAGAGAAGGAGGAGCCATCTCTCTTTTCAATCTCGAGATAGACCTTACGGATCATCTCTTGAGGCCCTTGATAGGCATAAAAAGAGCCTTTGACTGCCTGCGCACTGGGGATCAATTTTTGCACTGCGAGCAGCACGTGCTTCTCTTCAAAAAACTCATATTTATCGAATAGACAGATACCCAAAATAAGTCCGAGCACAGGCTTTGTTCCAAAAGCAAAGTGCAAACGCGTCTGCGCAATGCGCAGCTGCAGGTGCCGCTCTTGAGGAAAGCGAGCTGCCTCGCGAGCTAAGCTTTTGCGTATCACATGGTGAGCACAGAGCAATTTGGTGATGTGGCGTTGCGACCTTCCCTGCATAAATTCTCGTTCGGACAGCGCGAGAAATCGGCTCATCTCTAAAAAGATCGTGCGATCGAATATGTGCGGGAATTTCTGAATAACACGGATAAGCTCTTGGTGAATCAATGTCGCTTTTGTGTCAGAAGAGAGGGCCTTTGCCTCCAAAAAGTATTTAGCATAGTGGGAGGAGTGGCTAACAGCTGTGATCTCTTTTGCAAGAGAAGGAAGATTCTCTTTCACGCAGTTTAAATCGCCTGAATCCTCTAAAAGAATCTGCATATGTGCGACAAAAAAGCTATCGCCGGGAAGGCCTTCAAAATGGAAATAGAGGTGACGGAAGGAGAGGACGCTGATCTCTTTTTCCGGACTGAGCCAATTTTTGATGATGTTTAAGAAAAAAAACTCTGTCTTAAACACTTTAGAAGCCCGGCATAAAAAGATTATCGAAACAGCATCCGGGGCATGAGTAGGATCAGTCCACTGAACAACCGGCAAAAATTCATTTGTCCACGAGATAAAGTCCCCTTTATCTTCAAAGCAAAGCGACTCTGGAATCAGCTTTTTTACAAGCTGCTCGGCCTGACGCACATACTCTTTAAGTGTGTTGTCGGGAAGCCCCTGTGCAAAGTGGGGGCGTATCTTCCAGACAAAACATTGTGAATTTTTTTTTGTATTACGCATTGTTTTAAATTTGGTGTCTGCTATCATTTAAAAGCATTGAAAAGTTAATTGCTTCAAATTTTTAAGTTATGAATAAATTCTACCTCTCATTCCTACTTCTTTTTGCAGGCTGCGACTCTCCTAGCGCCTCGTGGGAGACGGAAAAAGAGAGCTTCCTTCCTTTAAGCTTCTCTACGGAGGTGCGCTCCTTAGATCCAAGCATCGGTATCGATGACCAGTCTCAAATCGCAATTAAAATGCTCTTTGACGGCCTGATGTCCTTCAACCTTCAAGGAGAACTCACCCCCGCAATCGCGGAGCGATACGAGATATCTGAAGATCTAAAAACATACACCTTTTTTTTAAGATCTTGCAAATGGTCCAATGGAAAAGAGGTGACAGCCCACGATTTCGTCTACTCATGGAAAAAGATCATCGGCGGCAATGTCAAGGGTTCCGCGGTCCACAACTTCTATCCAATTAAGAACGCACGCGCAGTTCTTGAAAAAAAGATGGCTTTGGAAGAGGTCGGCATACATGCACTGGATAAGAAGACCCTCGTGGTCGAACTCGAGCACCCCACCCCTTATTTTTTAGAAGCGATCTCGACCTCCTCTTTTTTTGCGGTAAATGCTGAGCTAGACCAGGCCAACCCACAATGGACAAACCAGGTAGGCACTGCCTTTGTTGGCAATGGCCCTTTTATCTTAGTAGAGCACAAGCAAAATAATGAGATGGTCCTCAAAAAGAATCCCCTCTACTGGGATGCACAGCAAGTCAAACTAGCAGGCGTTAAGATCGCCTTTGTCAAAGAGCCTCTGACACTTCTAAACATGTTTGAAAAGAAAGAGATCGCCTGGGCAGGCAAACCGCTGTTTAAGCTACCTCTAGATGCCGTGCCCACTCTTAAAAAAACGGGACAGGTCAGCTCAGTTCCTTCCTTGGGCGTCTACTGGTATTTTTTGAACACAGAGGCGTTTCCTTTTACCAATAAAAAGATGCGCTTGGCCTTTGCATACGCGATCGACCGCAAGGCGATCACTGACCATGTGCTGCAAGAGGGAGAGACTCCCGCTTTAGGAATATTGCCCAAGTCGCTCAACGTCAACCCTAACTCCTATTTTGCCGACAATAATATCGAAGAGGCCAAACGTTTATTCCACGAAGCGCTGCAAGAGCTGGGCCTGACAAAAGAGACGCTGCCTCCTATCACAATCAGCTACAACTCATCCGAATACCACCAGCGCACTGCACAAGTCATTCAAGAGCAGTGGAACAAGGTTTTTGGGATCCAAGTCCGCTTAGAACAAGAGGAGTGGAAGGTCCACTTTCAAAAGTTACTAAGTGGAAACTATCAGATTGGAGGTTTGGGTTGGCACTCTTGGCTAAAAGACCCGATCTACATCATGCAGACATTCCGCTACCGCTCAGATGGGATCAACATGTCTCGCTGGGAGCATCCTACTTATCGCGCCCTTTTGAAATCTGCGGAGCAAGAGAGTGATAAGGAAAAGCGCAGACGCATGTTTTTTGAAGCAGAAAAACTGCTCATGGAAGAGATGCCTATTATTCCTATTTATTTCACCTCGTTGTGCTATGCAAAAAGCCCGAGACTTAAAGATGTCTACGTATCTGAGGTTAACACGGTCGATTTTAAATGGGCCTCCTTTGAAAAAGAGGCAAAACGATGAGTAAAGAAGAGCTTTTGATCGGCGCTCACACATCGATTGCAGGAGGCGTACATAACGCGCTTTTAGAAGGGGCATCAATTGGGGCGACAACCGTGCAGATCTTTACGAGCAATCAGAGGCAATGGAAGGGAAAGCCGATTAGCGATGCAGAGTTAGATCTTTGGCATAAGACGCTAAAAGAGACAGGCCTTAAAAAGATCATGAGCCACGACAGCTACCTGATCAACCTGGGTTCGTCCGATAAAGAAGCGCTGGACAAGAGCCGTAAGACTTTTAAGGAGGAGCTCGAGCGCTGCCACAAGCTCAAGATCTCCTATCTCAACTTCCATCCGGGAGCTGCACTTGCACGCTCAGTTGAAGAGTGTCTCGACACCATTTGCGAAAGCCTCCTCGAACTTGAGTCTTTGGCAGATAAGGGTTCGACACGCATGCTCCTGGAAGCAACCGCAGGGCAAGGCTCGAGTGTGGGCCACAGGTTTGAGCATCTAGCTTATGTAATTGAGCGCGTCCATAAAAAGATCCCGATAGGAGTCTGCATAGATACCTGCCACATCTTTTCTGCAGGTTATGACATCCGCACCAAAAAAGGGTGGGACGAAGTTTTGCAAGAATTTGATAAGATTGTCGGATTAAAGCATCTTTATGCCTTTCACGTGAACGACTCGCTGAAACCATTAGGAGCAAGACGCGATAGACACGCGTCTCTAGGCAAAGGCGAGATCGGTATTGAGTCTTTCAAGGTAATGATGACGCATCCTTTATTGCGCGAGATTCCTAAGTATTTGGAGACTCCCGATACCGAGATTTGGAAGGATGAGATTGAATTATTAAGAAAATTTGGGAGTTAATTTTTTGTCCTTGCCCGTGCCCTTGCCCCTGCCCTTGCCCGAATTAAAAATGAAGAATGAAGAAAGAAAATCGGGCAAGGGCACGGGCAAGGGCAGGGGCACGAAAAAGAGAGAAAAAGGTTTATGCGAATTAAAATAAAAAAAATTAGTCCATCAGACATCGGGAAAGTTCTTAAGGTCTGTGGCTGGATACGCTCCGTGCGAGATCAGAAAAATTTTGCTTTCATCGAGTTAAATGATGGGTCGACACTCGGCTCACTACAGATCGTTGCAGATGGTTCCCAGCTGACGCCTGAGCTAACGACAGGCGCATCTATCGCCGTCACCGGCAAGCTGGTCGAAAGTCCCGGACAGAAGCAGAAGTGGGAGCTAAAAGCAGAGAAGATCGAGCTCTTCGGCACCTGCTCTCCCGAAGAGTACCCTCTACAAAAAAAGCGGCATACTTTTGAGTTTCTGCGCACGATTGCCCACCTGCGTCCACGTACAAACACTCAGGGAGCAGTGCAGCGCGTGCGAAACGCACTTGCCCATGCCACCCACCTCTTTTTCCAAGAAAAAGGCTTTCTCTATGTCCAGACGCCGATCATCACAGCCTCTGATTGCGAAGGAGGCGGCAAGCAGTTTCTCGTCACCACGCTCGATCCCAATGCTCCCCCGCGACATTCAGACGGAAGCGTCGACTACACGAAAGACTTCTTTTCCAAGCCAGCCTATCTCACTGTTTCGGGCCAGCTCAATGGCGAAGCACTCGCCTGCGCCCTCTCTGACATCTACACCTTTGGACCGACATTTCGCGCAGAGAACTCCAACACGAGCCGTCACCTTGCCGAATTTTGGATGATCGAGCCTGAAATGGCGTTTGCTGATCTAAAAGCGGACATGGAGTGTGCAGAGGCATACCTCAAGTATGTGATCCGCTATGTTCTCGACCATTGCCAAGAGGATATGACCTTTTTTGATCAGTTCATCGAAAAGGGGCTGATCGACAGACTAAACCATGTCTTCTCCTCCCCTTTTGCTCACATGACCTACACAGAAGCTGTCGACATTTTGACAAAAGCACCCAGATCGTTCGAATTCGCTGTCAAATGGGGAATCGATCTGCAGTCAGAACATGAGCGCTATCTTGCAGAAGAGTATTGCAAAAAGCCGGTGATACTCACCGACTACCCGCAAAAGATTAAAGCCTTCTACATGCGCGACAACGACGATGGCAAGACGGTCGCCGCTATGGACGTGCTTGTCCCCAAAATCGGCGAGATCATCGGTGGCAGCCAGCGCGAGGAGCGCCTCGACATTTTGAAGAGCAAGCTAGAGGCGTTCGGACTACCAGCCGACGTCTACTGGTGGTACCTGCAGCTGCGCCAATATGGAAGCGTCCCTCATGCAGGCTTCGGCGTCGGCTTCAGAGGCTCGTCCTCTTCATCACTGGCATGGAGAACATTCGGGATGTGATTCCGTTTCCGAGGTTTCCAAATAACGCAGACTTCTAAATTTCAAACGCGTGCCTGTGCCCGAATTAATTCGGATCGGGCACGCACGCGGGCACGGGCACGAAGAAAAGAGACTAGACTTACCTAAAGCCACCGGTGACGAATAGCGATTCGCCAGTTATCCAAGAAGAATCGTCTGATGCGAGAAAGAGTACAGCACGCGCGATATCTTCCGGTTTTCCAATTCTTCCAAGAGGAGTGTTCTTTTCAGTCTCTTTGCGGAAATCGCTCTCAAGGATCCCAGCAAGCGCGTACCTTCCGTTTCTATTATACCCGGATTAACGGTAATTCACACGGATTTTACGCGGACCCAGTTCTTTGCAAGCGATCGGGTAATGGCATCGACAGCACCCTTTGTTCCGCTGTAAACTGCTACCTCAGGAACCGAAGCTTTGCTCACAAGCGAACTAATATTGACAATGCTTCCCCCCTTAGTTCCAAACATCTTGGCAGCCTCTTGTGAAGCAAGCAAAAGACCCAGAACGTTTAGATCAAACTGCTTATGGAAGTGTTCGGAAGTTATCTCTTCGAGCGGACTGAATTCGTAAATGCCTGCGTTGTTGATGAGAATATCGAGTTTTCCAAATGCTTTTTTCGCGTCAGAAAAGAGGCGTTTGATCTCCTTCTGATTTGACATGTTAGCTTGGACAGCTACTGCCTTGCCTCCACCCTTCTCAATTTTTTTTACAACAGCTTCCGCCTCTTTTTTGCTTGAGCCATAGTTAACGACAACAGCCGCCCCTTCTGCAGCAAGCTGCAAGGCAATCGCAGCTCCGATCCCTTTTGATGCACCTGTTACGACAGCAACCTTTCCTGCGAGTTTTTTAGCCATAAACTTCTCCTCCTTTGGATTAAATCTTGTTTTTAGCTCCTGCGATAACACCTGCGCCTAAGCCGAAGAGCATCGCGGCAAAGGCGATAATAAAGCCAACAACGGGAATGGATGTTAAGATAAAATAGATCACAAGACCGCTCAGAAAGACGATCTCTTTTCTAGGTTTCCACTTGTACCACTTAAAAAACGCATCCGATACCCACATGATCGAAAAGACTTTTGCAGTGTAAAACCCGATTACGTTCAAGGCAATCAAGGTAAGAGCAAAAGGCGCACCTAAAATCGTCATGAGCAGAATGAGCGAAGCCAGAGGCAGTACAATCAGTAGCATTAAGCCATAGCCGAACGCCTTCAAAGGCTGCTCTGAAAGCGCTTTCAGCGCGCGATGTAGATTAGTCGGAAAGAGACGCAGAAAGATAAGCCCGATCACAAAAGTGTAGAGAAAATTCATCAGAATGGCAGCGACCTTAGACCCCAAGAGCAGCCCATGAATCCAATGGCCCTTTAAAAGATCGTGAACCACCGAGGGATGGAAGTTGACCTTGCCTCCGATAGTGGCACCAGGATCGATGTAAGCTGTAGCGCTGCTCTGGTAATCGAGATCTCCTCCAATAGTAGCTTTTGAGGTGAGCCGCAATTTTCCAACATGCGCCTCTAGATCCTGCTTTATAGTATTCGACACGCGCAAGTTAGATGCGACAACAGTAGCGTCGCCAGAAACAGGGCTAGAGATGTCCACATTTCCTGCAACTGCGACAAGATTTCCTAAAAGTTTTGCAGAAGAGGCCAACTGCACATTTCCACCGACCGCCGTCGTGTTATGCCCGACTGTGCCGCTGATGGCGATCTGTCCTCCCAACACGCGCACGTTATTGTCCACCACCCCGGACATCTCCACATTCCCGGCTAAAATGAGAAGATCGCCCGTCACATGCCCATCGATAAAGACCTGCTTGGCGAGCACATAGAGATCCCCTTCCACACGTCCTGAGATCTCGACATTATCTTCCATGATGAAGTAATCGCCCAAGTGGACACTACCTTTGGGCAGCGTGAGAAAATCCTCCTCCTTCTTTACTTGGGCATCGTCTGCAAAGCCGATAAGAGGAAAGAAAACAGAGAGGAGAAGAATAATTAAGCGCATACTCTATCCGTTTGCTTCCTGTGGTAGATCTCAAGCTGCCTGGTTGCAAGCAGCTTAACATTTTCTTCCGCCTGCTCTTTTGAGCGCGTATCCTCTCTAGTTTTCAAGAGCTCTCCGATCTCCTCTAAGTTGAGCAGCGTGATCAGAGGATGCCTACATAACATGGGGTCGACATTGCGTGGAACGGAGAGATCAAAGATGAGCTTTGTGCTGATCTCCTCTTCTTGTGCGATCTGATCGTAAGAGAGAAGATAATCGTGCCGATTTGTTCCACAGATAACTAGTTCAAAGCTGTGCCAAGAAGAGAGCTCTGACCAGGGCAGCAGCTTTAAACTTTCGCGCTCTTCCATCTCTTTTACAGAATCCGGCGAGCGCGTACAGAGCGTGAGGTTGTTCGCTCCCTTGCGTTTAAAAAAGTGGAGAATTTTACGGTTGATCTCAGAATTTCCGACGAACAAAACAGATGCGCTGTTAAGAGATTTAAAAAGCTTTTGGCTCACATGGAAAATCGTCCCTTCCAGTGTAGCTCTTGCAGGCGCAAAAGCAAAATGTGACCGCATCTCTTTTCCAATCTTTAAGCTCTTCTGAAAGAGAAAATGCATGCAGCTTGGCAGCGCACGCAAAAATGTAGCACTTTGATAGGCGATCTTTACCTGACGCTGGATCTCGCTTTCGCCTAAAATAACACTATCTAGGCCGGAAGTAACAGAGGATAGGTGCACAAAGCAGTCAGCTCCAAAGTAGCTATAGAGCGCATGCTCAAAAGCTAAAGTGATTTTGGATCGCAAAAGCTGCAAAATCTCTCCATGCTTTTCTGCAAGATCCTCACCGCTAAAATAGATCTCGGTGCGGTTGCATGTCGAAAGAAGGAGCGCATTTAAATGCTCAAGCTCCTCTCTTTTTTCATCCAAAAGCAACAGGGCTGCCTTTGCGACAACTTCGCGAAGGGCAAGGTCTGCCGACTTGTAATTTATCCCGACAACGCCAATGTGCATCTGTTCCTTCTCAAAAGAACACTTATTCTACTTAACACATTTTTTAGCTAGAAATTTTGTATGCACGAAAGAATCGCATCTGAATCAAAGCCGCGGCGCTTGAGTGCTTGAAATAATTTTGCTTTGTCCTGCTTGTATTTTTTCCCGCTTTTTTGAAGAAAAAGAGCGATCGCCTCGTTCTGCTCGCTGCGCTTTTCACCAAGAATAGAGGCAGCCTGCTTTGTCCACCCCTTCTTCGCTTGCAGCTTTGCTGCGATGAGAAGCGGGCCATGACACTTTTTATACTCGCGCGCGATAAAGTGTGTAAGATCCTCTTCGTCGTTTAAATAGCCGAGACGCTCGCACTCTTGAACAGCTGCCACCGCACTCTTTTGTGAGTGCCCCTTGAGTATGAGCTTCTCTTTCAGCTCAAATGAGAAGTGGCGCCTGAAAGCCAAAAGCTTGAGTGCTTGCTTGGTTGCTTCATCCATGATTCTATCTTGCATTGTAACCCTAAATTCAGCCAAGATGAGAGTATGATAATGGAAGAAATTGGAGGAGTGCCGCCCGTCGGACCTGGATCTGGCACCTCGCCCACACAACCCTCCGGAGCAGAGAAGCCCACATCAGGCAGCTACAGCGAAGACGTGATGCAAACCTGGAACAAGCTGTTTGGAGGCAAAGCCTCCAATGAAGAGCTCAAGCAGATCATCAATCTAGTCCTCAAGCAAGCCGTCGACCAAGTAAAAAAAGACCAAGCCAGACTAGTAGAAGCCATCAAAAAAATCCGCCGCGACCAAGAAGAAGGCTGAAGAATAGAACTCAGTGGAATCTTAAATCTTGGCAATAGACATGTCGGGGGTATCGGCGATTCTCGTCGCTACCCCCAGCTGCCCCCTTGCGCCTCACCTCGCGTTGCCAAATCGCGTGCTCGTCGGGGGGCCGTGTATAACACGGCACCGCCACGCGCTTCGTGCTCTCCTGCGGCAGCGATTTTGCTGTGCGATCTGAGTCGAATGGCTGCTCGTGCGCTCACTTCCCACACCTGACGGTGCGGGTCCCTTCTCGCGTCATGTCGCAGAGCCATACTTCAAGAGTGTATCCTTCTTGTATGGAGTGCGGTGACTTGTCACCGCTTTGTTAGACAGCGACTCGTCGCTGCTCTTTCTTGAGAGACATCGTGACAAGTCCCGATGGAGAAAAGCGGTGACAAGTCACCGCACTCCACATAAGAGTGAATCCAACATTGACAGGCTCTGCGAGCCGACATGGAAGGGGCCCCGCGACGAAGGAGTGGGGAGGGAGTGCGCCGAGCAGCCATTCGACTCAGATCGCACAGCAAAATTGTACCGCAGGAGAGCGCAAAGCGCGTGGCGGTGCCGTATTTCATACGGCCCCCCGATGAGGACACGATTTGGCACAGCGAGCTGGGGCGCAAGGGGGCAGCTGGGGGCCGGGACGAGAATCGCCCGTCCCCCGACATGTCTATTCAACCCCTATTAAGATTTTTCCCTATCTTTCTCCGAAATACTGTATGCTTGTCCCCTATATGGATGGGGCTATAGAAAATATTATAGTTGGCGAGGGGGACGGGGGGGTGCGGCTGGATAGGCTGCTGGTGCTCCGCTTTCCTGCTTATTCGCGCACCTACTTCCAGTTTCTGATTGAAACTGGCGGGGTATTGGTTAATGGTGAAAAGATCAAAAAGCGCACGCTTCCTGAGGTGGGCGATGAGATCGAGATCTGCTTTCTTCTCACCCCCGAACTCTCTTTAGCGCCTGAAAACATTCCTCTAGACATCTTGTTCGAAGATGAGCACCTGCTCGCGATCAACAAACCTGCGGGGATGGTCGTCCACCCGGCTCCGGGCCACTTCTCGGGGACATTTGTCCACGCGCTCCTCTTTCACTGCAATCTCCAAACAGATGCAGGAAACCTTCGCCCAGGCATCGTCCACAGACTGGACAAAGAAACAACCGGGGTGCTTCTTGCAGCCAAAACCATGCAGGCGCACGAGAAACTCGTTTCGCTCTTCTCCTCACGAAAAATCCAAAAGCACTACTTAGCACTCTGCCTCGGCAAGCCCGCCAATGCCATCATCGATGCACCTATTGCACGCCATCCGACACGACGCAAAGAGATGGCTGTCTGTTTAGAAAAGGGCAAAGAAGCGATCACGCGCCTAAAACTACTTGGATTTAAGGATAACCTCTCTTTAATCGAAGTCGAGCTGGTTACAGGGCGCACACATCAGATCCGCGTACACATGAAACATATCGGCTTTCCTGTGATTGGCGATCCACTCTATGGCTCTTCTTCCACCAACAAAAAATATGGAGCTGTGCGCCAGCTTCTGCATGCACATAGACTGCAATTCATCCACCCTTTCACAGGAA
Source organism: Chlamydiia bacterium (assembly GCA_963804085.1). Taxonomy (GTDB): domain Bacteria; phylum Chlamydiota; class Chlamydiia; order Chlamydiales; family Rhabdochlamydiaceae; genus CAWDOQ01. The sequence continues at coordinate 156,387 of CAWDOQ010000002.1, forward strand.
AGAGCGTAGAACTAAAGGCTCCACTCCCTGCTGATTTCTCCCACTTTCTCGCCATTCAAAATTTTGTGACTGGATGTATATAACTATTTTAAGTATAGTTTTATTTTAACCAGATTCCTATTGGAGATCGAGTTATGAAAGAGTTTGTGGAATACATCGTAAAAAATCTTGTTGATAATCCTGACAAAGTCCGTATCAATGAGATCGGCGGCACGCACACGTTGATTATCGAACTTTCGGTAGAAAAATCAGATATCGGCAAGATCATCGGTAAAAAAGGCAAGACGATCAATGCGATCCGCACCTTGCTCATGTCCGTTGCAAGCCGCAACGGCATACGCGTGAATCTAGAAATCCTGGAAGAAGAAGGCGCTGTAAAAGCCCCGACTACTGCTACTTAAAGAATTGCTGTTTCTATTCTTGATACCAGCGCTTCTTTACGCTGGTGCGTTGCAAGCCAAAGATACCCCGAACGATACCGCTGTTACCTATTTTGTCAGTCCAGGGCGTTTTGGCGATCAGATTCTTTGCTACTTGCACGCCAAATGGATCTCTTACCATTACGGCTTTCCTCTGCTCTATAAGCCCTTTCTTCATTCCGAAAAGTTTGCTCTCCATGAAAAAGAGGAGCTCTGGACAGAAGAAAAACAGGCCTGTTTTGAACAGGTTGTGACACACATGAAGAATGGAAGTTTTGAACGGCCGCTCTCTGGTTCGCGGCTATACTTCATCCCTTTTTTTTCTGATTTAGCAGAAGATCACGTTCTTCAACCCAACTGGACAACATTTGCTGTCGATTGGAAGGATGAAGGCTTCCGAAAAGTGCTGCGCGAGTTGTTTGCTCCTCTTAAAGAGCACTCTTTTGCAGGAGTTATTCAGGACAAAAGCTATCTCACAGTTGCGGTGCATGTCAGAAAGGGTGGGGGGTATGACTTTGCCTGCGCCCATATGGTCTGGCCGCTCAGATTTCCTCCTCTTAGCTACTACGTCGAGTGTTTGTATAAGTTATCTCTAATGTGTCCAGATAGGCCCATCTACGCCTATGTTTTTACAGATGATCCCAACCCTCAGAAGATCGCATCGGAATTAGAGAAAAGGCTTAGAGGCATGCCGATCACCATTGCATGTAGATCAAGCGAAGATCAAAAAAGCTCCGCCGCCATTGAAGATCTCTTTGCGATGATGCGTTTTGACTGTCTCATCCGCTCTCTTTCCAACTTCTCTCTTCTTCCCACTCTCATTTGCGACTATCAAGTGGTAATGACACCCAAACACAGCTACTGGTTAGTATTGGAGAATCTCACAGTGGAAAATTATATCGATGAGATAGAGATGTTAACTCGTTAATTGGGGAAGGCAGGGCGAGACTTGCGCCTTGCGAGAGTTGATCGATCCCGCATTGTATTTAAGAACTGCGATCGGAAGACCAGTTTTAGATACGATCGTGCGAGGGATCGGCAAAAAGCTCTCTTTAAAAATCAGATCTAGCTCTTTAGCATTTTCGCCAAAAAACTCGACCGTACAACGGTTGCCCACGATTTGCGGCAGATGGCGGAACGCATTTAAAAAACTCTTGAGATGCTCCACTGCTTGTTCGACCGATGGAATCCAGATCCAGAGCTCATCCTGATGCTTATATTTACCTGCTGTCCCGGCAAAAAGATCTTCTGCGCCCGCGATCGTGCTGATCATGTGCATATGCAGATCGATCTCGCCCTTCTCTTTGTGCATGAGATGCGCATCCTCATACCAGGCTTTTCTAAGCTTGGCTGCATGTTTTAAAAACGAGGGAATATTCTTTGCAAACATCTTTGTCTGCCCGACTCTACAGCAGCCATTTTGCTCTTTTGTATCGACAAAGATGCTAGAAGGACGCCCCTTCAAGCAGAGCTGAATGTTCTTCTCGACTGCCTGCTCTTTGGCTTTGTAAATTTTGCGATAGAGCGAGTACATATCGATATTTTGCAAGATGCGCTTTGCAGCGAGTGTGACAAAATCTGAGCCTTGTGGAAGATCGTCGAAAGAGATGACCTCCACCTCTTTTTTTAGCATGAGCGATTTAAGGCGATTTAAAAGAGAGGCGACGCACAGAACGTCTTTAAAGGAGACCTTTGTTAAAAGATCGGTGTCATCTAAAATCGCATAGAGAAAGTGCATATATTCGAGCGCTTCTCGCGTAGGATCGACAAAGTAGTCGCCTGTTTTCTCGGATGCCAGCTGTTTTTGAAGAAGCCTCTGCATGAGCCGTTTGTTCTCAGGCGTTGAAAGGTCTTTGGCGACCTCTTTTCTCTCCGCTTCCATGGTTGCACGCGTCATGCCGCCTACACCATGAGCATCATTGATCTTAAAAGCGAGCTGGGCCACGAGCGCATTGGAAGATTGAGAGTCGGAGAGCTGCGCTACCAGAGGAGAGTGTGTTAAAAGCGAGCTCTTGTGATGGTCGATCACGCTGATCACCTCGAGATAAGAGGGGATCTTTGTCTCTTCACGATTGCAAAAATCGCGAAGTGTCACCGTACCAAGAATCGGCTTCAAAAGATCCCGCGCATGGACCACACCTAAAGGGATTGCTCTCCCTTCTTTATCAGAAGTGGTCACCGTAAGAGAGGAGTAGGAGCCCATTTTGCTGCGGATCTCTTCAAGATCTGCGCGGTAGCTTAGCATCTGAGGGAGGTAGCCAAAGACCTCGATTTTGATTTTTAATGCGACATCGAGTCTTTCGACATAGTTTCTCACGCTTTGAATCGCTTGCGTTAACCCTTTGATGATCTTTTCCAGATGGTGGAAGATACGCGGACGGTTTTCTACAAGATAGCCGGATCTATCAAACAAGTTAGATTTTTTGAGCGACTCGAAGAGATTAATAAAGTCTTGAAAGTCGGAAAGAGAAAGCGCTTTCATTGCGAGCGCAAACTCTTCAAAAGTACTATCTAACCCCTCCTTCACCAGCAGCACTCTAGTAAGATAGTCGGCCAGTTGCTGCTTGTGCCTTTCGCTAAACTCCTGCACAGGCTCTGCATCTCGAATGCGTATCCCAAAGATGGAACTTACAAAAGCAGGAAAGTCTTTTGAGGAGAGATTTTCTTTTGCGAATAAAGAGATCAGCTTGACGTGTAAATTGTTTTCAAACCAGCGCAGAGTCTGGTTGAGAAGAAGAAGGACGTGACGCACACCTTCGACATCGATGGTACGCCAGTCGCCTATGTAAAAACCGAGCTCATCGACCAGGACGACTGCGTTTTGACGAACGCTCATGTTCGATGTTAAGCGTCGGCTCATCCATCTGCTTTTTCACCACACCTTTTTGGCTCAAGAGATCGAGACTCGAAATCGCAAGCGATGTACGCGCCTTAGCTAGATGCGTAAAAAGACCCTCTCCAAAAATCTGATTGAAGAGCAAGTCCACTTCTATCTGCGGAGGCGGCACTCCACCCGGAAGGTTCCAGACATGAAGTTTTTCGCCCACGCGCGCTGCAAAAGCGTCTACCCATCCCCAAAAAGAGGCGACAGTCGTGTCGAGATCAGGAGAGCTATGCGCTGTCACAAAATGGCTGCCGGGATGGACTTTGCCCATACCAACGGGAAAGTAGATCTGGTACTCGTCGCGTGGAATATACTTGCCGGCGATGTGCGCACGCACGCGGTAATTATCCTCATCCGACAGGCCCGAGAACTGGTTGAGCCAGAGCTCGAAGTGGGAGAAGGTGTATATCTCAAGCACCTTCATCTCAGCGATCTGTTCGATATAATCGGTCACAGCAGGCAACAGGAAGCCGGGAGTAGGCGCGCTTTGAATCAAGTCGCAGAAGCAGGCGGTTGATCCGCTCTGTCTTTTGCATCTCATTGAGTCGTAAAAATTCTTTGGCGCGAAACTCCCTAAAAACCTTATCCAAATTTTTAAATTTGTACGGAGAGAGAACAAAGTCTCCGAGATAAGAGGTCTGCTTCTTGAGCTTCACACTTTTACGCTTTGCCATAACCACCTTGAAAAATCGGATTGAGCAGGACTCGAACCTGCGACCGCCCGCTTAGAAGGCGGGTGCTCTATCCACTGAGCTATCAATCCAAAACACCCAATTCTACCGCCCCACCCCCAATCTGGCAAGACTAAGATTGCGTTAACCCTTCTTCTACGTGCCCTTGCCCTGGCCCTGCCCGTGCCCGATTTTGCGGCGTTAGCCGCTGTGAATTTTTTAATTCGGGCAAGGGCACGGGCAGGGGCACGGGCACGTTTACTTGTCAGTGGGGATGAGATTGCTGTCTTCTTGGGCTTGGGTTAGCTTGCGGTAGTCTTCGAAGGAGCGGATGATGTGGGGGCGCACGAAGATGATCACGTTGCGCTTTTCATCTTGTCGCTTGGTTTTGCTAAAGGCGGCGCCGATGCCGGGGAGACCGCCGAGACAGGGAATGCCCGCCTTGTGGTGAGACTTGGCATTGCGGATCATGCCGCTTAACACCAAGAAGTGTTTGTCGGGAACGTGGACGTGCGTGACCATGTTTGTCTTGGTAGTCCTAATGCCATTTGCCGATGAGTTGGACACCATCGGATTTTCGCCAAGACTCTCCGTAATCTCCTCGCTTAAATCGAGAGTGATCACATCATCTTCGCCAAGCATGGGCGTGATGCTCAAACTCACGCCGATGTCGCGGTACTCGACATTGGCAGTGGTCTGCTGGCTTTGACCCACCGTCTGCACAACCGAACCTGTAAAGGGAATGTTATCTCCGACAAATATCTTAGAGTTCTTGTTGTCCTGAGTGATGATCTTCTGATTGAGCACAATCGTGCTATCCGCATCCATTTGAAGCGCCGATACGAGCGCGCCCAAAGAGAGATAAGATCTCCCCTTATGCATGATCAGATCGCCAATCACACCCAAATCAAAGCCGCTTCCAACCGGAATCTGATTGAGTCCTGTCGGAGTCGAACTCGCGTTTATCCCCTGTATCGTTTTTCCAAATCCGCCACCACCATTTCCATTAGGAGCAAAGTTTCCACCGCCAAAGCCGATCTTATCCAGCTTGCCGCCAGCCGCCCACTGCAGTCCAAACTCGGACCCCTTTCTCAAATCGGTCTCCACGACCAAAACCTCAATAAAGACCTGTCTTAAAGGAACATCTAAAGAGGAGATCAGCTTTTTCAAACTCTCGATTGTTTCCGGATCGCCCGAGCAGAGAAGAGAGTTGGTTGCCTTTACCCACTGCATCGACTGAATCGAATTTAAAAGCTTCACCGGTCTGTCTGGCTGGCTTTGCAGATCCGCTGCGATCTTTTTGATAGAAGATTCGATCTCAGAGCCTTGATGGTATTGCAATTTATAGACGAAAAACTCTGCGGGTAGAGAGGAGCCCGAAGGAGCAAAAAGATCTGAAGAAGAGGTGAGACGCGAAGAAGAAGGGGGCGACGAACCTTTAGAAGCATCCGCTGTATCTACAGAACCATGAGAAGCACTCCCCTTCTCTCCGGATCTATGGATGACGTAATAGTTTTCTTCTCTTGTCACACCCATGCCGTGTGCGCGCAGCATCTGGATAAGCGCTTTGAGCACATTATCAGAGCTCACCGCTTTACCCGATGCTAAGGTGACATTGAATTGAAGCTCCTTATTATTATAAATGAAGTTCACTTCAGAGATCTTGCTCACAAAACGGATCACTTCAACGATCGGCACATCGTTGAAGTTGATGTTGTGCCCGCGCTCATCTCTAAAAGGAGAAGAAAAAGCGATCTCCTCTCCCTTTAAAGAAGCAAAAGGAGAAAGAGCGATCAGGCTACTCATCCAAACAATCTTGTGTGCAACTTTCCGAATCATTTTTTTCATTTCCGCTTCTGGGTGTTATGGCACGCCACGAACATCTTATGAATGTTTGTTCTTTTTTTTCCACAAAAAATTTAGATGATTTTTTTGTTGCTAAAATCTCATTTCATACTGATACTAACGCCGCTGTGAGGAGTCATTTATCATGAAAACTAAAGCTACGACAATCGATAACTTCGATATCAAGATCCACGAGCGGTATGCGCAAGATCAGGTCGCTCTCGATAAAACATTCATCGTAGAATCAGCTCTTCTCTCTGCTCATTTTGAGATCACCGGCACCTCTTCTATCTACTCTTCCAAATGGGAAGAGCTGTTCGAGATCAATATCCGCAATATTCCCTGGGCTGCGTTCACTCCTCCTCCGCGCTACCATAAACAAGCAAAGCGCTTCTTTTCGTATCGCATCCTCCCCACCATTTATGTGGAAGATGAGGATGAAGAAGAAGGCGAAGAGCAGAAACAGCATGAGGAGTCTGAAGAGAAGAAGAGAGCAAAAGAGATTCTAAAAAAGGCGCACTCTGCCAAAAAGGGGGCATCCGAAGACCCTTACCTCTTTGAAAGAGACAAGAGCACCATCATTAACCTATTGCAATCTGTCGTGCATCTTAATAAGCTCCTGACTCAAGTGTACTCGCGAAAATTGCAGTACCAGAAGGGGTAAATATGAGCATCGCATTGAGCATCGTAGGCGCCACAGGAAAAATGGGGCGCAGCCTTCTTATGCTCGCTCTGAAAGACCCCTCTTTTAAAGTAGTGAGCGGCTCTGCGAGTTCGCGCTCGCCTCACATCGGTAAAGATTTAGCAGAGCTGCTAGCACTTGCACCGATCGGTGCACTTCTTGAGAGCAATGTCGAACCTGTCTTTGAAAAGGCGCATGTCGTCATCGACGTCTCTACCTCTGTTGCTACCATGAACCATCTTCAGATGGCAATAAAGCAGAGAAAACCTTTTATTATCGGCTCCACAGGACATAAAAGCGAAGAGAGGCTTGCAATTGAAACAGCCGGCAAAGAGATCCCTATTCTCTACGCCCCCAACTTCACCCTCGGCGTCTCTCTATGCAAACAGGCGATCAGCCTCTTTGCCAAACATCTCAAAGATAGCTGCTATGTCGATATCATCGAGACACACCACACACAGAAAAAAGATGCGCCCAGCGGAACCGCTCTTTCTTTTGCAAGAGCCCTTAACTATGGCCGCATCTGCCCCGGAACTGTCGTAGAACAGCCCAGATCCAAAGAGACAATTGCCATCCACTCCATTCGCAGCGGCGACGTCGTAGGCGAGCATAGAATCATCTTTGAATGCGCAGGAGAGCGGATCGAGATTAAGCATGAAGCCTTAACACGTGAAGCTTTTGCCAAAGGCGCCCTGAAAGCCGCACAGTTTCTCTCCAAACAGCCGGCCGGCTTTTACACCATGGAAGATATCGTCAAATATGAGTGATCGAGTCTATCTGGGACTTGGCAGTAACCTAGGCAACCGCCTCGTTCTTCTAGAATCCGCCTTCGAAGCAATCCAAAAGCTCCCCATGTGTTCCTGTTTTGAAGCTTCGAAAATTTACGAAACCAGTCCTGTCAGTCCCATCCCGCAAGGCCTCTTCCTCAATGCCGCTTGCAGCTTTCTAACAGACCTTTCGCCTGTCGATCTCCTCGCTCATCTTCAGCACATCGAGACCAAGCTCGGCAAAACACCAAAGCCCAAGACCGCCCCCCGCCCCATTGACATCGACATCCTCCTCTTCGGGCAAAAGCAGATAGACACCCCCACCCTCCAGATCCCCCACCCCCGATGGCAAGAGCGCCTCTTTGTGCTCCTCCCCCTCCTCGACCTCACTGAGGAGATCCTCCTCCCCTCAGGAGAACCGATAAATCTGAACATGTTGCTCGTTAAACAGGCCGGGATTTTTTCCCCGCCGGAATTGGAGGTGGAGAGACGCATTCAGAACTTTTCCATTTGAAAAAACTAAGAATTTTCTTAAATTAGCTCCTCGTTGGGCGGAAAAGATTCCTGTTTTTTAGGCCCGAAGGGCTGTAATATCAAAGCCCAGGTCGAAGCGCAGCGGAGGCCTGGGTAACAAAAGATCCATGTGGAGTCCTGTAAGGACGGCATTTTCAAGGAGATTGAAGAACTCCTGCGTTAACGCAGGAGTTCTTCAATCTTTAGATGAAAAATATCTATGGGATTAGAAATACCGTCCTTACAGGACTCAAGATAGGTGTTCGAAATTACCCAGGCCTCCGCTTCGCTTCGACCTGGGCTAGGGTATTGCAGCCCTTCAGGCCTTTAGAAATCAGTTTGGCTTAGTCTTCCGTTGAAGAAAAGGGGGAGAAGTTCCATGATGGACGCATATGCATACCATCAAGGTAAAAGATATTTTAATTGGAGAGGGGCAGCCGCTCGCGGTTCTGTCGGGCCCTTGCGTAATCGAGAGTGAAGAGCATGCTCTTTTTGCTGCAGAGAGTTTGAAAGAGATCTTTGAAGAGGTGAAGCTCCCTCTCATCTACAAATCTAGCTACGACAAAGCCAATCGCTCCTCCTACCACTCTTTTCGTGGGCCCGGACTCGAGCAGGGGCTGCGCATCTTAGAAAAAGTCAAAAGAGAGTTTGGTCTGCCTGTGCTCACCGATGTGCATTCGCCCGAAGAGGCAAGAGCCGCGGCTGAGGTGTGTGACATGATCCAGATCCCTGCTTTTTTATGCCGCCAGACGGATCTCCTCACGGCAGCCGGAGAAACGGGCATCCCTGTCAATGTCAAAAAGGGTCAGTTCCTGGCGCCTTGGGATATGGCAAACGTAATAGACAAGCTCCTTTCGACCGGCAACAAAAACATCCTTCTGACTGATCGCGGAACCTCGTTTGGCTACAACAATTTAGTGAGCGATATGCGAGCGATTCCGCTTATGCAGCGCTTAAACTTTCCCGTCTGCTATGACGCTTCCCACTCTGTTATGACACCGGGCGGCAATGGCCAGACATCGGGCGGCCAGCGCGATATGATCCCCTACCTTGCAAAAGCAGCAATCGCAGCAGGGGCAAACGCGCTCTTTGTCGAAGCGCATAACAACCCCAAAGAGGCCAAGAGCGACAAGGACTCCGTTCTCGCATTTTCTGAGCTTAAAGAGCTCCTCATCCAGCTTAAACAAATTTATCAAATCGTACAGAAAACAGCATGTTCCGTGGAGTAACACTACTCTCGCTTCTTATCTTTGCCATTTGTGCTCTTGTCTGGGGCGCCTTTGTCTCTATCGTGCGTCCGAGCGACATCGCTTTTTACAAGAAACTCGTGCGCGACCACGAGGCTGCCTCTTCGTCGCAAGCTCTCTCCTCGTGCGCCTATCAGACAAGACAAGGGGTACGTAAAGACATCTGGGCGACGCAAGACGATGGCTCGCGTTTGCACTACCTGATCGAAAGCGAATCTTCTCTGCTCTCTATGCACGTTAAGCAGAACCATTTCGACATCGTGGAAAATCTTGAGAAGATCCACTGCTGGATGCAAGACAAGCTCTACTTTTCAAATGAGAAGCGCCCCATGCAACAAGTGCGTTTTTTTGAAGCGGATCAAGGCACCTACCACTACTCGACCCAAAAGTTTGCAGCGCAAAGCGTCGCTCTCTCTTTGTCGCGCCTGGGCGGCCACGATCTTAAAGATTTTGACCATCAAAATGCATTCGTCCGCGGCATCGCAGAGGATGTCACCTTTTGCGTCTCGGGAAAAAATCCGCAATTCCAAGCACAAAACTTTAAAGCTAGTTTTACTCCTAGCAAAGGAAAAGGCGCATGAAAGCAGCTGTTTTTTCTCTATGTCTTGCCCTCTCCTCTCTTTGTGCAGAGGAGATAGCTCCCGATTCCGCTTCTCTCTCCTCGTCCAATGCCGCATATGATGGAAACACGCTCGTTTTAACCGGCCACGTGATGCTCGATCATGGCCTGGGCAAGATGGCAGCAGACACAGCAAAACTTGAAAAACAAGAGACAGGAAAGGACTTTCCCTTCTCTCTCATCCACCTGCAAAACAACGTGCGTGTGGCTCTTAAAACTGATGCCGAGGTGCAGTGCGACTCTGCCGACTTTGATTTCAGCACACTTAAAGGCCTACTCCTCTCTCAAGGAGATAGCCGCGTTGTCTATTCCGACACGCTGAAAAGGAAAAAAGGAGAAAAAGCCTACTTCCGCCTCCTTGGAAAAACTGTCGAGCTCGGCATGTCTAAAAAAGAGACAAGAAGGCAAAAAGAGCGACTTTGAGATCGAGACAATTTTAGCAAAAGAAGATGTCCTTATCGACTACGCTCAAGAGTTTACTCTGCGCGCGGGCCATGCGCTTTACCGCAAAGGCAGTACTCCAGAAAAAAAGGGCAACTACAAAGAGTTCCAGGGTACAATCACCGCTTATCCTCAAGACGCCGATCACCCTTGCCTGCTTGCGCACGAAGGCGATCTGATCCAGGCACAAGCTGTTGATCTAGATCTTATCCATTCCAAAATCTCACTCTCCAATCCGCAAGGGGTCCTTCTCTCTTCTATTCTTCCCGGTGTGCAAAAAGGTGAGATGCGCTTTTCCTGTAAACACCTCGTCTGGGATCACATGAAAAACATCCTCACTTTAAAAGGGGATGTGCGTGTAATCGAAAATCTTCTGGGAGATCTCTCCTCAGATGGAATACTAGAGATCGTTCAAGAGAAACAAAAACAGGAGAAACTCCTCAAGACGATCCGCACAAACGGCAAGACGACGCTCCATTTTAAAGACTCTGGCGATAATACCCATCACCTCATCTCGCACGGCTCCTTCTTGTTTGACAGGCAGCACGGCTCCGCTTTTATAGAGAGCCCTAAACAGGATGGTGTTGTTCCAACGGAGAAGCAGATCTATTACGAAGCTCAAAATTTTGGCCTCTATGCCGACAAGGGACGCATGGAGTATGCAGATGCGCATCCAACTAGCGTGCAGCTCTCCGGTGCTATCCGCCTCTTCTCTTTAGACAGCGTAAAGCCGCGCTATGCGATAGGAGACCGTCTGAGCTTTTCTACAACGACGCGCACACTCATTCTGTCGGCAAATCCAGGCAAAAACGTCCTCTTCTTCGATGAGAAAGAGGCTTTGCGCATCTCGGCTCAAGAGGTGCATATCACACAAAATCCTGAGACACACGAAGAGAGCGTGCAAGGCATCGGCAGAGTCCAATTCTCCTTTAGCGACGAAGAAAATAGCCTGCTAACAAGAATTTTCCCCCACTACATACCCCCAAAAACAAGCCCATGAGTAGAGACCAAGACGCGATCCTAACTGCAGAAAATCTAGAAAAATCGTACGGCGGCAAACCGGTCGTAAACGGCCTATCCATCTCCGTCAAAAAGGGAGAGGTCGTAGGACTGCTCGGCCCCAATGGCGCCGGCAAAACCACCGCCTTTTACATGACGATCGGACTGATCCGTCCGGACAAAGGCGAAGTGTTTTTTAAGAAAAAACGGGTCACCGATCTTCCCATCCACGAGCGAGCGCTCATGGGAATGGGCTACCTGGCACAAGAGCCCTCTATCTTCCGCCATCTGACCGTGGAAGAGAACATCCTCTGCATCTTAGAAACCCTTCCGATCAGTAAAGGCGAAAGAAAGAAACGCCTCGAGAGCCTTCTGCACGAACTCCATTTAGAGAAGCTGGCCAAAAAGCAAGCTATCAGCTTATCCGGCGGTGAGAGAAGAAGACTTGAGATCACACGAGCGCTCGTGACAGAACCCTCCCTCCTCCTATTGGATGAGCCCTTTGCTAACATCGATCCGCTTGCAGTGCGCGATGTCAAAGAGATGATCCGCCATCTAAAGAGCAAAGAGATCAGTGTGCTTATCACCGACCATAACGCACGCGAAATCTTTTCTATCGTCGATAGAAGCTATCTTGTGCGCGAAGGCAAGGTGCTGATGTCAGGTTCTGTAGATGCGCTCCTCGGCGACAAAGAAGCGCGCTTGTCTTATTTTGGCGAAGACTTTAGATTGTGAAAAAAAGGAGACAAACATGTCACGCACCGTCGAAGAGATCGCTAAAGACTACTACATCGGCTTAGACCAAGCATTCAAAGTAGGAAAGATCAATCCGGTGAAATTCCATTTTGCCGATGATATACGCATCATTGGCCCCATGGAACAGATCGAAGGCAAGCCTCAGGCGCTCAAGATGCTCGATGAGAAGTTTGTTCCCATGGTGGACAAACTCATTCACAACCACCAGTTTTACGACAGAAGCTCCGTCTGCACCCTCTTAGATTGTGTGACAAAAAAACCACACATCACCATCCCTGCCGCCGAATGGCTGAAAATCAAAAACGGCCTAATCTACGAGATCCACCTCTTCTACGACAGCGCCAAATGGTCTTAGATTTAGATTAAGTTAAGTAGTTTGGGATTTGTCTAGTGGATACACTCTTATGTGGAGTGCGGCGACTCGTCGCCGCTTTTCTCCATCGAGACTTGTCACGATGTCTCTTCAAGAAAGAGCGGCGACAAGTCGCCGCACTCCATACAAGAAGGATACACTCTTTAAGTGTGCTACTGCGACGCGACATGGAAGGGGCCCGCGACGAAGGAGTGGGGAGGGAATGCGCCGAGCAGCCATTCGACTCAGATCGCACAGCAAAATCGCTGTCGCAGGAGAGCGCGAGCGCGTGGGGGTTCGTGTTATACACAACCCTCCGACGAGCACGCGATTTGGCACAGCGAGGTGAGGCGCAAGGGGGCAGCTGGGGGGCGGGACGAGAATCGCCAGACCCCCGACATGTCTATTGCTCCACTACAAAAACGCCTACTTTTTAAAGGGTTGTTTATTGGAGGCGATGAGGGCTTGCTGGGCTTCTTCTTGGGTGAGCCAGCGGTGGTCTCTCATCAAGGTCTTGAGCTGGTAGTCGGCGACCTTCTCATCGAGAGTTGGAATCGCTTTCTCACTAGCTGTGTAGTGGTAGGCCAGGCAAGGAATGTTCATCTCTTTGCATGCTTTTTCTACACTCTCTACCTGTTCGATACGATCATCGATGAAAATGATCTTCTCGGGCTTCTCTTTAAGGTTTGCGACAATCTCTTTAAGGACAGGACCTTTCAAATTCGCCTCTGTTTTAATCACCCCATTGTCATATTCATAGGTCTTTCCTGAGGGAAGCTCACGAAGAGCGTCTTGAAAAGGCAGTCCCAGTTTTTTCAGGTTGTCTATGCAGAAACCTTTGAGAGAAGAGTCCAGGTAGGTCTTTGTAAAAGCAATGACCTTAGCACCATTTTTTTGCGCTTGCGCAATGAGCTTTGGCCAGCTTTCCTCAACGAGCTCCCAATTTTGGGTGTCGCCCTCGACAATCCGCAACGCCTGGATGATCTCAGAACGGCTAATCCCCGGCTTTTGACTTTGGATCCAAGAGCGCTTCCACCCCTCATTTTTCGAGTTAAAAATAGGGTCTTTATGCTTTGCAAGGGTCTGGCCGATGTCTACGAGAATGAGAGTTTTACTGCCCGAGGCTGCAAACTCCTGTTCGATCGGCTGTACAGAGTCTGTTTTACGGACTTCCGCATAGCCTGTAATCGTTAATAGAAGCGCTAGCGCCGTTATTAAAATTTTTACTTTCATATCTATCCCCTCCCTTTCTTTTGAAGCTAAAAGGATAGCATAAAACTCTTTAAAGAGACAGATCTTCTATAGCACTCAGGACATCTTTAACGGGAAGGGTAAAGAGGCAATCGCTCTTTTTGCTTCCCCCGCACCCGTCTAAAAAGCAGGGACGGCAGGAGGTCTGTTTGGTGACAACGCGGCTTTCACGGTGCATCCAAGGCCCCCAGTTCTGTTCTGAGGTCGGACCGAAGAGAGCCACAACGGGCGCTTTTAATGCCGATGCAATATGAAGAGGTACAGAATCGACACAGATTAAACATTCGCTTTTTGCAATCAGTGCAGAGAGCTCTTTCAATGTTAGCTTACCGGCAAAGTTAACGATATTGACCTGCGGCACAAACCTTATGATCTCATCGATCATTTTTTTCTCTTCTAGATCTGGTCCTGAAGAGAGAACGATCCGTTTGTTTCTTCTGTTTAGCTCAGTGATAAGCTCGGCAATAAAAGTGGCCGGAGGACATTTGAATTTCCAGCGAGATACCGGATGGAGCAGAAAGTAGCCGCCCTCTTTTAATCCCTCTTTTTGGAGCAGCTCTTGCACGCTCTTTTGCGCAGATTCCGGAACATGTAAAAACAAGGAGCGTTCTGCGGGTGCTGGAAAGATACCAATCTTTCGCAGCACATCGATCTGCCTTTCTACCGTATGCCGCTCTGATGGGCAGGGCTTTACAATGTGCGTGTAGATCTTCTTTTTACCCTTCATCCCCTTGCCTTGCGGATCAAACCCTACGCGAAAACGCGCCCCCGAGACAAGTGCTGCGATCGCTCCCCTATCCCCTTCTGTCAGATTGAGGACAAGATCATATTTCCCTCTTTTTATCCTCAGTAAAAGCTGCGCTTCTTTCCAGAGCCTTTTCCACAAAGGAAGTTTTTTAACCCCTCGATCGTAAAGAATAAATTGAGAGATCGCCGGATGCCCTTCTAGCATCGGCAAAGTGTCCTGGTAGATAAAAGCATCGATCTGGACATCGGGAAGATTTTTTTTAAGAAGAGTGAAGATCGGCGAAGTGAGAAGCACATCTCCGTGATGGCGCATTTTAATGACTAAAGCGCGCCTAACTTGGCTTAAATCTGGGTAGTTTCCATACGTCATGAAAAATTCTCCATGAGAAAAATCTAGCAGATCTCTATAATTAAAGGCTGTTTTAAATTTAATCTGGAGAAACAATTATGGCCGTAGAACAAACACTGTCTATCATCAAGCCGGACGCCGTGGCTGCAAACAACATCGGCGCAATTTTAAGCCGTTTTGAAATCGCAGGATTAAAAATTGTCGGCGCCAAAATGGTGCGCCTCAACACAGAAAATGCAAAAGCTTTCTATGCTGTGCATGCGCATCGCCCATTCTTTCAAGAGCTCGTCTCTTTTATGACGACAGGACCCATCCTTGCGATGGTGTTAGAAGGAGATGATGCCGTTGCTAAACACCGCACACTCATGGGCGCAACCAATCCCAAAGAAGCTGCCCCCGGCACCATCCGCGCAGACTTTGCCAAATCGATCGACAAGAACGCGATCCATGGCTCAGACAGCCGCGAGAATGCAAAAACCGAGGTGGCCTTCTTCTTCAAGCCCCACGAGATCTTCTCTCGGTAGCTTACTTTTTGAGTTCTTGCACTAAGGCTTCTGCGAGGTTTTTTACCTCTCTGAGATCTGCAGGAGAGATACGGTCAGGTCCGCTTCTAAGGAGGTTTTCTACTTTTTCAGTTAAAGCGTCTAACGTTACTTTAGCATCTCGTGGGAGCCCTGATTTCATCTGTTGGAGAATGCTGATATTTTCCATCATTTTATAAGTAAGTATTCGAATCTGACTGGCTCCTACTTGCGGATCGATTTTTCTATCTGCAATCTCCTCTTGTATCTTTGCTATCTCTTGAGCTTCATCTACAATTTTTTGAGCATATTTTTGAGCGCCTGGATTACCTTGATCTCCAACGCCTCTTACATAACCTGGTCCTACCGGGGGAACGCCACCTACCATAAAGCCTCTCTAAAAGTTTGTTGCCTATAGACAACCCTGTAAAATAAGGTGGGATAAAACACAAGGTTATTGGCTGGCGCAGGCGACGCGCTGCTCAAGAGCGCTTAGCTCTTTGCGACTTTGCCTTGAGATAGAGATTCAACGCAAAGCCGCGATGACCCCAAGTCACAAAAACCCGCAAAGCAAAAATATCTAGCGATATTTTTGACTTTATGAAAGGAAGACAAAAGCGGGATTGCCACCCAAATCTTTGTACCACGAAGTGGTAACAAGCTGCGAAGCAGCGACAGGCGCTAGCCGTAGGTGACGAAGGAACCTACGGTCATGATATCCCTCATCTAAAAGAGCCACGCAAGTGGCGACACAATTTTGTTTCGCCACTTGCGTGGCTCTATGTAGTTGTGGGTAGATACCGGGGGTTCCCTTCGGTCACCCCCGGCTAACCTCTGTCGCTGCTACGCAGCTAAACACCGCTTCGCGGTTCAAAAATTTGAAGTAGCAATCCCGCCTTTTGCATTCCTTCCATAAAGTCACAAATATCTGCCGCAGGGCAGATATTTTTGCTTTGCGGCCTCTTCGCGACTTTGCGGCTTTGCGTTGAATAAAAATTTCTTTAGCGTGGAGAGCCGCAGGCGACGCGCTCTTCAAGAGCGCTGAGCTCTTGCGAGATGCCCTTGGGAAGGTGGTGGCCAAAAAGAGGGAAGTAGTGCTCGAGCTCTTCGCACTCTTTTTTCCAGGCGTTCTGATCGATTTTAAATAGCTCCAGGTGCGCTTCTTTAGAGATAGAGAGGCCTGTCAGGTCTAAAGCTCCCTCTGCGGGGATGTAGCCGAGAGGAGACCTTGCTGCATGGTTTTTGCCTTGCGTCCTTTCGAAAATCCACTTTAAGACGCGGATGTTTTCGCCAAAACCGGGCCAGAGCCAGCTCCCATCTTGTGCTTTTCTAAACCAGTTCACATGGAAGATGCGCGGCCGTTTCTCTTCTTGGATCTTCATCCCCATATCGAGCCAGTGTTGGAAGTAGTCGCCCATGTTGTAACCGCAAAAAGGGAGCATCGCAAAGGGATCGTGCCGTAATTTTCCTACCTCTCCCTTGGCAGCAGCAGTCATCTCGGAAGAGACGCTCGCGCCAATGAATGTGCCATGCTGCCAATCAAATGCTTGGTAGACGAGAGGAACGCTTGTACTGCGTCTTCCTCCAAAAATAATCCCTGAAATGGGAACGCCTTTGGGATCATCCCATTTAGGATCGAGCACAGGACATTGTGAAAGAGCTGCTGTGAAGCGCGCATTAGGATGCGCAGCTTTTACTCCAAGCTCAGGAGTCCAGGGCTTGCCCATCCAAGAGGTCAGCTCTGGCGGAGGCACCTTTGTCATCCCCTCCCACCAGACATCTTTATCTGGCGTGAGCGCAACGTTGGTAAAAATGGTGTTCTTCTCAATCGTCCTCATCGCACTCGGATTGGAATCATAAGAGGTACCGGGCGCGACTCCGAAAAAGCCTGTTTCGGGATTAATCGCATAAAGCCGGCCATCTTCTCCTATTTTCATCCAGGCGATATCATCGCCAACGCACTCTACCTTCCATCCCTTCAAGGTGGAATTCAGCATGGCGAGATTTGTTTTGCCGCATGCGCTTGGAAAGGCGGCGACAAAGTAGCGTTTTTCTCCCTCGGGATTCGTGATCCCCATGATGAGCATATGCTCTGCCATCCAACTCTCTTCTCTTGCCATGACGGAGGCGATACGCAAGGCAAAACACTTTTTGCCTAAAAGTGCGTTTCCTCCATAACCGCTGCCAAACGACCAGATGCTCTTCTCTTCGGGAAAGTGGACGATTGCGCGTTTTTGTGGATTGCAAGGCCAGGGCATATCTTTTTGGCCGCTCTCAAGAGGAACGCCGACCGAGTGCATGCACAGGAACAAAAAAGTCGTTTTTTAGCACATCGAGCGCCCGTTTTCCCATGCGCGTCATGATCTTCATGCTGCAGACAACATAGGGCGAGTCGGTGATCTGCACGCCGATGTGAGAGATCTTGGAGCCGAGCGGCCCCATGCTAAACGGCATGACATACATCGTTCTGCCGCGCATACATCCTTTAAAAAGCGTTTTTAGATGCGCCTTCATCTCTTGTGGATCTTTCCAATTATTGGTAGGGCCCGCCTCCTCTTTTGTGCGCGAGCAGATAAAGGTCGACTCTTCTACGCGCGCAACATCGTCAGGATGGGAATGGCACCAGAAGGATCCGGGTCTTTTTTGAGGATTGAGCGGGACGAAGACCCCTTGTTTTACAAGCTGGTCACATAAACTCTTGTACTCTTCTTCGGAGCCATCACAGAGATAAAGGGAGGAGGGGTTGCATAAGGAGACGGCTTCTTCGACCCAACGGATGAGATCTTGGTTGGTGGTCCAAGCTGTAAGATTGTCATGCGCCATTTAAAAGACCTCAGAGAAACGACCAAAAGGACCTAAGGGACCAAAAGGACCTAAACGACAAAAAATTACTGTCCTTTAGGTCGTTTCTTCAACGCTCACTAGAGCATCGATTTGCGTTTCTTAAACTTATCCAGATATTCAAGAGCTTTTCCTGTGCCCATGCAGACTGCAAGAAGCGGGCTAGGAGCAACGATAACAGGAAGACCGGTCTCTTTGATAAGCGCCTTGTCCAAGCCTTTGATGAGAGCGCCGCCGCCTGCCATTACCATCCCTCTTTCGACGAGATCTGCTGCAAGTTCGGGCGGGCATTTTTCTAGCGTGAGCTTGACACCTTCGATGATCTGCTGAAGCGGCTCGGCAAGACACTCGCGGATTTCGACAGAGTTGATTCGTTTTGTGACAGGAAGGCCTGCCACCTGATCTCTTCCTCGCACCTCCATCTCCAGCTCGTTGTCTCCGAGCGGATAGGCAGAGCCGATGATCATCTTGATCTCTTCGGCAGTGCGTGGTCCAATCATTAAATTATAGGTTCTACGCATGTAGTTGACGATGCACTCGTCAAACTCATCCCCTGCAATGCGAAGTGAGCGTGATTCGACGATACCACCCAAAGAGATGATAGCGATCTCGGTTGTTCCACCCCCGATGTCGATGATCATAGTGCCAGAAGGCTCATGCACAGGAAGATCGACGCCGATCGCAGCTGCCATAGGCTCTTCGATGAGAATTACCTCTTGGGCCCCGGCTCTTAAGGCAGAGTCTTCGACTGCGCGCTTCTCAACTCCTGTGATCCCCGAAGGGACAGCGATCAGGATCTTAGGACGAAATAGTGTGCGAGCAGGAGTGACGCGCTTGATCAGCGCTTTTAACATCCCTTCTGCGATCTCAAAGTCGGCGATCACCCCATCTTTCATGGGGCGTACAGCATGGATTTTGCGTGGAGTTTTACCGAGCATCGCTTTGGCTTTATGGCCCACTGCGAGCACTTCGTTTGTCGTCGTGTCGACTGCAACGACAGAGGGTTCGGCAAGTACGATGCCTTTACCACGGACGTAGATAAGCGTGTTGGCTGTACCCAAGTCGATACCGATATCACTCGAAAAGAGTCCCGATACTTGACCGCATTTATCGAGGATGCTTCTTCCGAATTGTCCTACCAATCCCGGTAGATTCAACTGGCCTGATTTATTTTTGCTCATAAAAAAAATTTTTAAGTCTTAAGCAGCTCTAACACATCTTCCCATGTGAGCTTTGCTATGGCCTCATCATCGCAACTTACGATTTTCTTGACTAATCCTTTTTTCCTCTTCTGCATCTCGGCGATCTTCTCTTCGATCGTATTTAGGGTGATCAGCTTATAGGCAGAAACAGAGTTTTTCTGGCCCATTCTATGGACACGGTCGGTTGCCTGATTTTCTACAGCAGGGTTCCACCACATGTCGTAATGGATCACAGTATCTGCTCCCACAAGGTTGAGGCCGGTGCCCCCTGCTTTAAGAGAAACTAAGAAAACCGGGATGGTCTGATCTTCATTAAATGTTTTAACAACCTCTAAGCGGTTTTTGCTCGAACCGTCCAAATATAGAAAACGTATCCCTTTTTGTTCAAAGTCTTCTCGCATGATCTGGAGCATACGCGTGTATTGACTGAAGATCACCGTCTTGTGTTTGCCTTCGATCAGCGTCTGCAAAAGATCGAGTAGCATATCATATTTTGCCGAGTCGCCCGGCTCTGCTTTCTCTTTAGCAAAAATTGCGGGGTGGCAGCAGATCTGCTTCAAGCGTGTAAGCGTAGCAAGCACATGTATCTGGACACGATCAAACCCATCTCTTTGCACCAGCTTGACCAGCTCATCCCTTGCCGATGCGGCATAGGAACGGTAGAGCTCTTGCTGCACTTGTGAGAGCTGACAGTGGTAGACGATCTCGGAGACGGGAGGAAGATCTTGCAGCACATCGCTCTTCATCCTGCGCAAAATGAAGGGAGAGACCTTCTTGCGCAAGTATTCGAGGTTTTTTGTCTGCTCCGTACCCGATAGACGTATATATTTTTCGACAAAGCGGTCGTAGCTGCTCAGAAAGCCCGGCATCAAGAAGTCGAAAAGACTCCAGAGCTCATCCAAAGAGTTTTCGATTGGCGTACCCGATAAGATCAGCCTATGCTCTGCAGGGACCATCTTGACAGATTTTGCGTTGCGCGTGCCGCGATTTTTGATGTGCTGCGCCTCATCCAAAATCACGTAGGTAAAGGTGTGCGTTTTGTAGCTTTCGATATCTTTTTGTAGAAGCGTGTAGGAGGTGATCGCCACATCGCACTCATCCAGGTTATCGATCAGCTTCTTTCTCTGGTTGGGCACCCCATCGACCACAAGAGTCTTAAGGTGTGAGTTAAACTTGCAAAACTCCTCCTTCCAGTTGTAGAGAAGAGAGGTAGGACAGACGATTAAAGAGAGCTTCTTTTTCTTAGATTGCAGCTGCGAGATTGCGACAATCGCTTGGAGTGTTTTTCCAAGGCCCATGTCATCTGCCAAAATCCCGTTCAAATACATCGTGCGAAGGCGCTCCAACCAACGCACCCCTTCGCTTTGATACGTGCGGAGTGTCGCCTTGACCTGCGTAGGCACTTCAGAGAACGAGAACTGCTTCTCTCCCAGCATCTGCTTGCGGATATCGACCAATCTATCCGAGATCGAGAATGTGATCGGCAGCCCAACAAATGAGGAGGCGTCGATGCTAGCTAGACTCCAAAGAGGCCTTTCGAGCTTATGCTCGTCCAAAACTGTAATACCTAGCTCATCGAAAATTTGGACGATGCCGCCGATGCGCTCCAAATCGAGCACCAGAATCTTGGGCATCTTATTCCCCTCAGGCGCTTTCTTAGTCTTGGCCTTGGGGGTCTCAACCTCGATGAAGGCTCTTTTCGAAGCCATGCACTCCCAGAGAAGATCGAGCTTAACCCCTTTGAGGGCGCCCTGTACTTTTAGGTCGATCTCGTAGACATCTACTCGCTCAGAGGCTTCAAGATGCATCTTGAACTTTGTCTGATCGTAAATGAACTGATCGAGCAGATTTTGCGGACAGTTAAATTTAACTCTGCTTTGGTTGCGCGGGATCACCTCTGTCATAAATTCGACAATTTTCTTGTCCGATTTGGCGACATAAACTCCCGTTTCCGGATTGAAAATAAAGTCTTGAAAGAGATCTTCGATGATACGCCTCTCTTCAACCAGATTGCGTGCCAAAATACCTTGAGGAGTGACAAAAGTGGATACATCGTCATAGCGCAGCTGGTTTGCAGCTACAGGAATATCATTTCCGTCGTAAATGAAGTGGAGCTGAGCATCCAACTCCCCATTTAAGTAGGTGAGGTCGCAGCGCGCCTCAACATTGCCGACAAATGGGAGCGTGACAAAGTCCTCCATCATGTGTGGATTGGCAACTTCTGCAAAACGCAAGAGCTCAGGCATAGAATTTTCTACAAAAGTGCCAAAGAGCGGCTCCGGTAGCGTGATCTCGCGGATCGGGAGGAGGTTGCGCAAATGAAGGCGCGTGATTTGAGGAGCAAACCGGTAGTAGGCCCCCTTATGGAGCATGCCAGGTTTAGCACACTCAAAAAAGCGCGCGTCTTCCAGCTGAATCACATTGCCCTCTACCATTAGAGTAGGGTTCATCAGCATCTTGGTGGTAGGTGGCGGGATATATTCTAAGAAGAAACGGATCGTAGTCGGGTGCACAGAGAAACGCAGAGGCGTCTCCAAGCTCCCCTCATATAGTCCAGGTAGAATCGGAAGCTCCTCATCCCCTTGCGAAAAAGCAGGTTTTGCAGTGGTAAGAGAGATCTTATCAAAAACTTTAGCCAGAATCATCCCAAAAACTTCTGGGTCGATATGAGCCGCGCGCTGCGCCTTTTCCGTGGGTGCGCTCTCTGTAAAGCGAGCATGCTCCATCACAACCTGCACAATCTCTTTTTGCGCTCCTTCAAAAGAGTCGATCGAAAAACGGTAGCGCTTGCTTCCAATAAAGAGCGGCTCTTCATAGCGCACCCCTTCTAAAAACTGGCGCACATTGGGAATATGTAGTGGTTTGGAACGAAACGGGAGGCGAAGAGCGACCTGGATCTCTATCCCATTTTTTGACTCCTTCTCTCTTTCCGTGGAGGCAGGCAGGGTAAAGACAAGAGCAAATTCGGCGCGATCGGTCTCAAATTTTTCTATAGGGCGGAAGAAGGGCGATACAGAAAGAAGTTCGGAAGAGGCGATATACTCCTGTAAAAGCTGTTTTTGAAACTGCTCTTCTTGGCGCAGAACCTCTTTACTCTCTGCCTCTTTAATTTTTTTGATTAACTTTGCTTTTTCTTCTGCATCAAAATCGCTCTCGTCGTCCAGCTCTTTTAGATCATTCTCCTTAGAAAAAGCGACAAGGATTTTGTCGATATGTTCTTCTAAATAAAACAAGAGAGCTGCCAGATGGTTGCAATCGTAGTTATAAGGACAGTCGCAATCAGAGTCGGTAAGCTCGCACTCCTGCCTATCAATCTCAATCTCACACTCGTAGCTATTCTCATACTGGCTTAAAATACGCCCCGAAATGCGCATCGACCGGCTATCCAAATGGAGAAGCTTGGCGGAGACAACTTTCTTTTTTTCAAAGAGCTCTTTACCCTCTTTTACGATGGTGGAAGCAAAATCTTGTTTTAACTTACGAAAATTTAACATGACCTTAAGGATTTTTGAGTTTCACTGCTTTTTACAGTTTTTCTTTAACTCGTGCAACAAAAAAGCAAAAAAAGGATGAAAAAAAAGATATCACCGATTATCTTTTCCAATTTGCGCATCTTGCGGGTGTAGCTCAGTGGTAGAGCATCACGTTGCCAACGTGAGGGTCGTGAGTTCGAGCCTCATCACCCGCTAATTTTATTCAAAGTAAGGATTTAGGGAACATTATGGCAAAAAAGGAACAAGCGCACAAAGAAGTAGCGCCAAAAGAAGAAGCACAGGTGGTCGCACAAGAATTTTCAAATGATCAAGTGCGATTGCTCATCCATCGCAAGCCTCATTGCCGTGTAGAGTTTGAAGTAGAAGCCTCTCCCTCTCTTGTGCAAGAAGCACACAAAAAAGCAGTTAAGCGCCTTGCAAAAGAAGTAACGCTGCCGGGCTTTCGTAAAGGTAAAGCGCCCGATGAGATGATCCTCTCCAAATATCCGAACGAACTCGACAAAGAGTGGCAAGAAGCGATCGCAGATTTTGCTTTTAGACAGTGCATGCAGCTCGCACAAATCCCACTTTTGCACAAAGATTCGCGCGTCACATTTAAAATGATCAACCACTCAAAACAGGGCGCTAAACTCACGCTCACCTTTGAGACAGAGCCCGTACTTCCGGTGGTCGATCCCAAAAAGATCCAATTAAAAGCAGTGCCAAGACCCGAAGTAAATGAAGAGAAGGTCGAAGAGACGATCCGCCAAGTACGCCTCTTTTTTGCCACCTGGACACAAGTAAACGATCGCGCAGCAAAAGAAAAAGATTTTGTCCTTCTTGATGTCGATGTGATTGAAGAAGAGCCTCCCTTAAAACTCTTTTCTAACACACGCTTTGAAGTCACACACAAATCGATGGCAGAGTGGATGCGCAAACTCGTCCTCGGCATGAAGCCCGGAGAATCCAGAGAAGGCGTAAGCGTTGCCGATGAGAATGCAAAGCCGGAAGAAAAAGAGAGCTTCAAACCCAAAAAAGTGCGCATCACCTTAAAGGCGATCGAGCACGCGGAAGCACCACCACTTGATGATGCACTTGCTCAAAAACTCGGCGTCGCCAATCTAGAAGACCTACGCAACTCACTCACCAACCATTTAAATAAGCAAGCGGATGACCACGTGCGTGAAAAGATGCGCGAGCAGGTAAGCGAGGCTCTCCTCACTAAATTCCCCTTTGATCTTCCCCCATCGCTCATCGAAAAAGAGGCCCACTTCCGCATGAGACAGCTCATGCAAGATGCCGATTTCCAAAAACACTGGAATACGATGCCGGAAGAAGAGCGCAAAAAGATGGTCGAGTCTATCTACATACAATCTGAAAAGGCGATCCGCATGTTCTACCTCTGCCGTAAGATCATCGCAGATGCCAAACTCACCATCACCGCCCAAGATATGCCGAAACCCGCATCAACCCCCTTGGAGGCGCTCCTCTCCCCCAATAGCCAGCCGCATCTCCCCGAGCACTCCGAAGTCCGCCAAGCCGAGATCTATTCCAAGCTCGTGCTCGAGAAGGCTGAGGACTATCTCATTCAGCATGCTAACGTAGAGTAATAGACATCTCTTCCTTACGCGACGCGCCCGCTTCCGCGCCCGATCCGGATTAATTCGGGCGCGCATGCGGGCGCGTAAAAGAGATCAAGAGAAAAACGAAAGGCACCAACGGATAAAAGAGCTGAGTTTTTCGCAAAGAGAGGAGCAGATCTGGGACAAGGTTGCTGCCCAAGAGTCTTCAGCCGTCTTGCTTTCTTGGAAAAGGGCTTCCTCTAGTTCGGTATTTACAAAGAGAGCGGATACAATTCTGCAAGCATCTCTTTCTCTTTTTACATCAACACCAAGTGCAATTGGATCGCGAAGATCTGCGTTGATAATTTCGCACACTTGCTGACACATTTTGCGCTTTTGCATAGCGCTCTTATCGAGAATTAAACGATCTTGAGAAACATAACCCGCCATTAGCTGCACAAGAGGAGGAGGAAGGATAGCTGCTCTTGAAAAGTGCTGCTCAAGCTTTTCTCGCTCTTGCGCACTATCGATAAGCTCTGATGCTTGCACAAACTTCTCAGGATTGTGTACGAGGCTTTTATTCCCATTAGCTCTCTTTTCTACAAACCATTTTTGACCGAGTTTGAGTAAGAACAAGGGCTCTTGCCCAGGAAATTTAATGAGCATCCCCTCATCCATATCCGTTTGATCAAGAATCAGGCGGGTAGCAAGGGTTCTGACACGAGTAAAATCTTCAGGGAACCCAAAGCAGCCTATGTGAGGTATAGCGGAATTAATCTCGGTGTTCCAGCGACTAGGAATTTGATCAAATAGCACACTGCCACCAAAAATACCCACTTTGACCATCGTCTCTTGGAACTCTTCACTCCAAATGACTTGTTTGACATCCCTAGAAATATCTTCCAACTCATAGTGTTGGTGGTCCAAAACAATTCTTTGTCCATGAGCCTGGAAATAGGCGCGCCAATCTGCTTTATCCCATTGTAAATAATTTTTTGCTGATTCAATGTTGTGTGTCATAATTAGCAGCAATTTTAATAAATTTTAGCGTATTAATACAGTAAAATAATAATTATTTGCTTGACGACCAACATGCTAGCGCGGAGTAATCTTTTTTGGTGCGACGACTTATTGTTCATTGCACTCCAAAAAAGAGGCCCGTAAGAATCACGGACCAACCAAAACGGACGAGAAACGGACACGGGCCAAGAGAACTAACTTGAGTTTCTTTCTTAGGGCGCGTCCGTTTTCGTCCGTTTCCTGTCCATTCTCTTTCTCTTGGTCCGTTTTCGTCCGTTGCGCCCCGTCCGTTGGTTAAGAGCGCTTGTCTACTGCCAATGCTCATCGATTTATCCGAAATTAATCCGGATCGGGCAAGGGCACGGGCAGGGGCACGGGCACGTTTGTGTCTGCTTGACTTAAGTATTTTAGGGTCGGCAATATGAAATTATACAAGCCAAGGACTGACTATGTACCAAATTCCGTATGTAATTGAGGATACTGGCCGCGGTGAGCGCGCCATGGACATCTACTCCCGTCTGCTCAAAGACCGCATTGTATTTATCGGCACACAGATCGATGATGCTGTGGCAAACACCGTCATCGCCCAGCTCCTTTTCCTCCGCGCAGAAGACCCCAAAAAGGATGTCAACGTCTACGTCAACTCTCCAGGCGGATATATCAATGCCGGCCTTGCGATCTACGATACTATGAAGTTCATGGGCTATGACATCAATACATACTGCCTCGGCCAAGCCGCCTCTATGGGCGCCCTCTTGCTGGCAGCCGGCACCAAAGGCAAACGCTATGCTCTTCCCAACAGCCGGATCATGATCCACCAGCCCTCCGGCGGGGTCACAGGCACCTCTGCGGATATCAAGCTGCAGGCACAAGAGATCCTCATCCTCAAACAGATGTGCGCCAAAATTCTCTCAGAGGTCACAGACAAGCCGATCGCCAAGGTCATCGAAGACTCAGAAAGAGACTTCTATATGAGCCCCGAAGAGGCCGTAAAATATGGACTGATCGACAAGATCGCTTCGCAGACAACACGTGCAACAGACATAAAGAAATAGAGATAGACTGATGCTAAAAAAAGAAAAAGACGCCCCGACCTGCTCCTTCTGTGGGCGCACCGAAGATGCCGTTGAAAAGCTCATCTCCGGACCCGACACCTTTATTTGCGATAAGTGCGTCCGCCTCTGCATGGAGATCGTTGAAAAGAAGCCGGTCCATCACGAGCTAAAAATTTTAAAGCCCAAAGAGGTTAAAGACCGGCTCGATGAGTATGTGATTGGCCAAGAAAGAGCAAAAAAGACCATCTCTGTCGCCGTCTACAACCACTACAAGCGCCTCCGCGCTATGCATAAAGAGAAAGAGGTCGAGTATGTTAAATCCAACGTCCTTCTCCTCGGCCCTACCGGCTCCGGCAAAACGCTTATCGCCCGGACGCTTGCCAATATCCTAGATGTCCCCTTTGCGATTGCAGATGCAACGACCCTTACAGAAGCAGGCTACGTAGGTGAAGACGTAGAGAACATCATCCTCCGTCTCGTCCAAGCTGCCGACTATGACATCGCCCGTGCCGAGATCGGCATCATCTATGTCGACGAGATCGATAAGATCCGCAAGTCTACAGGTAACGTCTCGATCACACGCGATGTATCCGGTGAAGGCGTGCAGCAAGCTCTGTTAAAAATTGTAGAAGGCACAGTTGCCAACGTCCCTCCAAAAGGCGGACGCAAGCACCCCAATCAAGAATACATCAAAGTCAACACACAGAATATCCTCTTCATCGTAGGCGGAGCTTTTGTACATTTAGATAAGATCGTCGCAAAACGCCTCGGCAAGAGCACCATCGGCTTTGATGCCGCAGAAGCCCGCACCTTCGACATCACCGAGACCAACTACCTCCTCTCCAAAGTGGAGCCCGAAGATCTCGTCCAGTTCGGCATGATCCCCGAGTTTGTCGGAAGATTTAACAGCCTCGCCAACTGCAACGAGCTCACAGTAGATGACCTCGTCACCATCCTCGTCAAACCCAAAAATGCAATCGTGAAACAGTACCAGCAGCTCTTCCAAGAAGAGAACGTTCAGCTCCACTTCACAGAAGATGCTCTCCGTGCCATGGCCGAAAAAGCCAAAGAGACAGGAACCGGCGCCCGCGCTTTACGTATGATTGTAGAAAGTTTGCTATTGGAACTCATGTTTGAAGTCCCCTCCGACCCCTCGATTAAAGAGATCATCGTGGACAAGTCGGCCATCCAAGAAGGGATGGCCCCTAAAATTAAGCGCAGTGCTTAAAGGTTTTTCTGGCTGGGATGCTCGCCATGCTTGCGCTGCTGTTCGCATGTCTCTCTGCGTGCGTTATCGACTTCACCGAGCGTCTCACCTAGCTTTGATAGCTCCGGCTGCATTCTTGCAACAAAGTCAGTATACAGATCGGGTAGCATCTCTTGCAGAGCACCTCCGTTCGGAGTAAACCTTATTTTTTGAAGCGTAAATGCTTGCAGACGATTCTCGCGGTGCAGATTCAACTTAATGGTATTGATATCGCCAAAATCCCTTGTACCACAAAGCAATCCCCCTAATGCCAGCGTTTCAATGCGAGCAGCTATCTGTAGGAGTTGGGCATTGTCAAATTCGGAATCGAGTCGTTCTTCACTGCCATCCGAATGAACGCGCGCAGTGGAAAGGTAGAAGGTTTCAAAACCACCAGGACCTTTGCTACTCGGCAAACGGACTGGAATAACTTGCCGTGCACGCAGACCATCATTATTAACTGGATTAGCCGGAGGATTAGCTACCGCAGGAGCAGCCTTCCCAGGATCTACCGCGACATGTGGAGCATCGTAACCATCCGCTTGGCCATCAAAAGAGACTCCATTAACAGCACGTCCTGCATCAAATTCTACAGATCTTATAGCCATAATTCCTTAATATCTTTAATTTTTGTAACTATCTTATGTAAAAATCTATTTTAATTCAACTAATAATAAAAGGGGAAAGCTCTTATGAGCTTTCCCCCTGGTATTAATGGGCTTGCGACATCGCAATCACGTATTGGAGCGACTGGGCCACACTATTGCCAAGTTGTCCAAATGTACTTTGCGCGCCTTGTACAACAGTATTGACAGCGGCTCTCATGCTAGCAATCGCCTTACCTGTTGCATCGGCTCTTTGCGCGTCTGCTTGCGCTTCCGCTCCACTTGCTGTGTAGCCAGCTTGCGCCATACCTCCGATACCCTTAAAGATAGGACCAAATCCGTTCATCATCATCTGCCCGATGTTCGAGTAGGTCTTATACTTGGTTTCAATTTTAGCTCTCTCAAAATCAAGCCTTGAGTCAGAAAACTGTGCATCGGCTCCAGGAACTCCGGCAGCAGCAGCAGGGTCTCTACTTACGATAAGTTCACGACCCTCTTTAAATTGCTTATCCACTGCGTTCAGGTCACTGAGCTGTTTCGTATTAGATACAAAATCTACAGTAGTGCCTCCAACTGCGACTGAGCCGCTTAAGATTTCCATACCAGCCGAAACAAATTGCCCGTTTGCTTGATCATATCCAGCTTTGAGGGTGCGTGTTGCCTGAGCACTTGCCATCTGACCTTCGGTCTTGATCATGTCGGCTTCCAGTAAGTTACCTGCTACTGCAGTCGCGTTCATAGATCTCATGAGCTCTCTGCTCAGAACTAGAACATCACCAGCTACGTTGTTTCCCATAAATTTATTCCTTTTATTGTTTGTTATTTAATTATTTATAATTTCCTAAAACGCCTTGTAGCACATTACGATTAGCTTCACGTAAGCCCTCATTGATTGCGCGTATATCTTTGGCAATCGATTGTGCAAGACTTGTCATGCGCGACATACTCTCTGCAATCTGATCGACCACAGCCTTATTCGTCGCCTGGTAGTTCTTCTGCACTGCTGTCGCAAGAGAGCTATCTGCATTTACGGGTGCAAGCTGGTATGACCAGTCTGCTTGCTTAAGACGCACGGAGCCATCATAAATGCCGGCGATACCACTTGCAAATCCCGCAAGGCTGGTTAGCATTTTTGCAACTGTCGTTACAATCGATGTTACTGTTCTTATGCTTGCAGCTGCTATCATGCCTTCTGCTTCCATAGCCATGAGAACAGGGCCAGCTGCCATTCCCACAACACCTAAAACTGCAGTGGCAATGGTGAGCCCGGTAAGAACAGGACCCAACTTATCCATCGTATCTTGGAGGCTCTGGATGTTGTCTAGCATCTGGGCCTTGTTAGCGTTAATCGTTTTAAGAGCATCTATTATCTTATTCTGAGCACTGTTAATAGATTTTGCGACATCTCCTTGTGTCTGCACACCTTTCCCCATCGTTTCGTTGAGAAGTGCATAGATCATGCACATCGCCACCAGCTGGTTTTCTGTGTGAGGCGCCTCTCCTGCAAAAGAAGGAGAGGAGCTATTTTCCAATTTTATTGCTGAACTCATATTTTTATCCTTCTTTAGTGTTAAGCAGCACCTTGTGACCACATCATCGATTTGTACCACTGCATAGCGGCCTGGATCATGTTGGCATCTTGGGTTTTCATATCGTTTGCAGGAGCAATGTACTGCTGCATGATTTGGCTCAAGTTGCTTTGTAATCTCTGTACTTCTGTCTGGTCCACCTGCACTTTGTTAACAACATCCGCTTGTTTGGCCGGATCATACTGATCATAGGCTGCCTGATGGTCTACGCAATCCGAGTTTGGGGCCAGACCTTCGGCCAGTAGTAAGCCGGCTACCACAGCTACTACTGCAAGCAGAATCAAACCTACTCCACACCAGGAAAGAGCAGCACCTATTGCCGCAAGACCTGCGATAGCTGTTATCATCATTGTCATCTGACCCTGACCGTTCATGCTGTCCTTTGCATCGTGGTGCTGAACAAAGCCTGCAGTAGGAATCTTTGCGGCATCATCCTTCCATTTGTCAACGCTTGCTGAATACTCCGCATTCGTTGCTTGCGCTTGCACGTAGCGCATCGCAATGTCTTCATCCGTGGCGTTCTTATGTTTTGACATTACTTCCATGATGAAGAGGAAGATGTTGCTGGAGAAGCTTTCTCCATGTACACGATTTGGGTCTGTCATATTATTACCTATTATTTTTGGTTGATTATCTAGTTCTTTCAGTTATTAAGTAGTTCTTCAAAATTCCGCCGAACATGGCGCAGTTTTGACGGATCATATCTTGGCAAGGGTCGATCTCTACTTTAAAGACCTGGTTCATCTCGCCTCGCATCCCAAATAGTTTTGCTTGTTCTGCTTGCACATCAGACATTGCGGCTTGGATAGCTTGCACCTTGCTCATATCTCCCGGTGTTTGGCTATCAATAAGAGCTTTAAGAGCTTTTTGCTTATCCGCTACAATATCTTTCTGGTTATCAAACTGACTCGTCATGAGGAGCAGTTTATTCAATCCTGCATCTGTTGACGCATCTTGATTCTTAATATCGCGCAGAAACATCATGAGGATGATTAGGAAGGCGTTGTGCACTTCTTTTGCATCTCCTGTTTGAGGAGCCGGAGCATGTACTGAATTACTTACTATTGCTGTCATATGTTTCTCCTTATCGTTTTTCTTGATTATCGATTGCAGAGAGGAACACAAAGCCCGCTCTCATGATCTGCTGTAATTGGTCTAAGGCGCTCTGAGCTTTAGTAGAGAGAGCACTGCCTCTCCATTCATAGACCCTGTCTTTACAGACAATGTCGCCATATCGTATCTCTATTTGCATCGTCAAGAAGATGTTGATGCTGTGTTGCATTTTGTTTTGCAACGAGCAACTGCCCGGCCCAGTCAACTTTCTTCGCGTCATGGAGAAAAGGTAATATAATCCACGAAACGGTACCATCCGTCCCCATCGTGATTATTCATCTTGGCTACTTGATTGAGGCAATCCGTAGCTTGATCGTTATACTGCTTCACAAGCGTAGTTTCGCTATCGATCTTCGTCTGATCCGCCTTGATTGTGTCGAGCATGGTAGAGAGCTGCGATACAGCCGATCTTTCACCTGCTGTCATCTTGTCTCCCTCTTTTGTGCCCGGTGCATGCTCTTCGATGTACTTCTGCAAAAATTTCTCGATCTGCTCCATATTATTATTGAAGTCTCCGATCTTCTTCAGAACCGCGTTAACCAAGTTAGCCGCCTGCATGTCCTCTTGAGCCTGTTCCTGAGCATTGCCCAGTACTTCCGAAGAGCGCGCTAGCGCTAAAACTACTGCGTATAAACCGTTCATATTTTTATCCTTTTTATTATTACTATTATATTTAAGCGTGTTCTGCCAAGTGTTGGATGATCACGTTCATAAGCGTACCGGTTGATGAGGTCATGTTCTGTCCAGCCCCTTGTATCTGCTGCAACATGTTACCCTTTGTGCTCAGGTCAGTGTCAAAGTTGGTGATCATCGTACCGAATTTAAGGCTAAGAGCCTCCGTACCTGATACACCACCTTTTCCTTCTGCCCAGTCAGTAAAAGCAGTCGAATCTCCACGAGCTCCTTGGAAGAGTGCTCTTCCTAAGTCAGGATCGTTACCGCTTACCATCTGGTCGAGTGTTTTCGATCCGGTGATTGGCAAATCAAACGTCGTCTTACCCATCTGCTCGGCGTTTTTAGTCGCATCATCCATCCCATCATATTTCGTATAATTTGGGTCATGTGTGTCTTTGCTATACTGCGCATAGTCCTTCTTAAACTGCTCTACCGTGGCTTTATAAGAAGGGTCTTGCATCGCATCGTAAGCCGTCTTACCAGGATGGTCTGTAACCCATTTTTTCAATTGGGCCATGTCTTTTGTGATATTGGTAATATCCGACTTAACATCGGAAAATGCGTTGGCTTCATTACCGATTGCTGCAACCTGGTCACTCATACTTTCAACCTTGCTGACGAGCGTAAGTATCAAATAGAGAAGCGAACGTTGCCAATCTGGGGTACCTTCAGAAGCCGATTTACTTTCTAATTGATACATGAGAGCAATTGCGCCTGACATAATTTTATTCCTTGTTTTGTTAGTTTTTTAATCGTTACTTTAAGCCGAGAGCCAAACTTTCGAGGGGAATCTGGCTTTTTTACCTTTTTTAGAGCTCACCTTACGAGGTGCTGCTTCCGGTTGTTTGCTCTCTTTCTTCATCGCTTCGAGGAAGGCCCAGTTTTCAGGGCTGAAGTTCTTTGGGTTCGCTGTGTACTCTTCGAGCATATCTTTTGTAAGACCCATTTCGGCTAGAACCGTTTCATACTCTGCACCGATCTGTTTTTGCGTCTTGAGGAAGGCATTGCGGATCTCGTCGCGCTCTTCAGGTTTTGCGTTCTGGAGCAGTTGGACTGTTTCCATCGCTTGAGTTGAGAGCTTGAGGAGCTTCTCTATCTTACCCATAGCATCAGGAGAGGTGCTCAGCTTTCTCATAAAGTCCATTACTTTGTTTTGATCCATACGTCCTCTTTATTAGTTAATTGCAATTAGTTATAGGTCTCCAAGATTAAGTATATACTATATACAATTAATTTCCTAATAAAATCTTTACATTTTCTTTACATACTGAGGATCAACTAGCTAGGACTTCATCCAGCCGGTCTTTTTGCTTTTGGGGAGGGCTTTTTTAACGAGGGAGTGAGGAACGGTAGGCGGTTCTTTTTCCATCACACTGGGAACCAGTATCTTAGAGATTTTACGGGCGGCGACTTCTAGGTTTCTTTTAGCGGCCTGTATAAGGTCCCACTGATTAGGGCTAAAATTAGAGGGGTCTTTAGAATAGGAGAGGATCTCCTCCTCTGTTTGGCCAAGCGCCTCACAGAGCCGGGCGATCTCCCCACTTAATAAGGTGTGCATCTCCCGCATCTCAGCCAGGAGCTCTTGTTTACGCTCCAAAGGGGCCTTTTCTATTGCAAGTGTAAGAGTTTCAAAGATTAAGAGCGCTTCTCGGAAGAGGTCTTCTACGCTAATGTTTTGATTCTCAGCTGCTTGCGTAAAAAGATGGGTAAGACGATTGATCTCTTCTTTGGCCATAACCCTTCGAGCCTTATTTCTTCTACGCGCCCGCTTCCGCGCCCGCATGCGCGCCCGATCCGGATTAATTCGGGCACGCATGCGGGCGCGGAAGCGGGCGCGTAAATTGTTGCTTAAAACGCTTGTAATCGATTTAATGTGAGAGGGCAACCGAAAAATCAGATGTTAGAACGCCACTTAAGACAACTCACAGAAGATCTCGAGCAGGAGTTTCCTCTCAAACAAGATGAGAGGAAGATGTTCCAGCTTCAGCTTGGCCCCAAAATGCAGGTCTCTGTAAAAGAGCTCGATTCGGGCTACTTCTTTTTTTCGCAGATTGGGCCGCTTCCGGCCAAGAAGCGCGAGGAGCTCTTTATCCTTCTAATGAAGGCCAACTTTTTGGGCCAAGGCACAGGTGGCAGCACAATTGGGCTCGACGAGGAGGAGAAGTTCTTGACACTCTCTTTGGCGATCCCTTATGAGATGAATTACAAGATGTTCAAAGAGACGGTAGAGGACTTTGCTAATTTTGTGGGATTTTGGCGCGAGGAGCTGGTCCGTCACCAGGCTGAAGCGGAAAAAGGTATATTTTAATCTAATCTATTAGGTTCATGGCAGGCTATTTAATTGCAGAAGAGGGTCCTCTTTCCGGGACCGTACTACGTTTTGAAGAGGGGGAAGAGTGGGTAATTGGGCGCGATCCCGATGAGGCCACTTTTACCTTAGAAGACCCTATGGTCTCGCGCCGCCACGTCATTTTAAGACACACTTCTGAAGGGTATCTTTTAGAAAATTTAAGCTCGGTTAATCCGGCGACGCAAAACGGCAAAATCATCACCGATGGCGTCCTGCTGCATGAGGGGGATATTCTCCAAATTGGAAGCACCTTCTTTCGCTTCTCTGAAAAAAGACCGGCCCAGCTACCGCTAGATGAGGTTCCGCCCGCTCCCAGTTTTGCAGAAGATGAGGATTTAAGATCGATCGGGTTTGGAGGAGAGGGTGAGGGACGCTGGTTCTTAAAGGTGATCACGGGGCCAAATGCCGGCGCCGAGTTTAGCATGAAAAGGTCTACTGTCTACCTAATCGGAAAGGATCCCAACCTGTGCGATATCGTCTTTCAAGACTTAAGTGTATCGCGTCAGCACGCACGCCTGACCGTAGACGAAAATGAGAATGTGTTTATCGAAGATTTAAGCAGCCGCAATGGGGTGCTATTAAACGGCGAACTGATTTCAGATAAACATCAGATCTCGTCGCAAGATTTAGTCGCGCTCGGCACTACGACTCTTCTTTTAATCGATAGGCAGCAGGTGCGCGAGACGATCGTCTCCCCCCTGCGATGATGCCGGCAAAAGCAGAAGCTGCAAAAGCTGAAGGCGAAGCTGCTGAGGAGGAGCCTGCACTTGCTCCGATGCGCGATTGGAAGGAGATGAAAATAGACAAGCGCCACCTTATATGGACGGGGTTTGGTCTATTCTGTCTTCTGTTGCTGATCGTTGGGACGCTCTCTCTTTTTAAATCAGAGCCGGTTCTGGTGCATCTCAAGAATGAACCGCAGCAGATTCAAGAATCATTAAAAAACTATCCGGACGTCCAGTTCTCCTTTACTCAAGCAAACGGCAAGCTCTTCTTAGTCGGGCATGTGCTAACGCAAGTGGATAAGCAGGAGCTTCTCTATACGATCAACGGGCTCCCCTTCATCGAGGATATCGAGGATAATGTGGTAGTCGATGAGTATGTCTGGCAAAATATGAACGCACTTCTGATCACCAATACAGATTGGCAAGGGGTTACCATACATGCTGCCGAACCGGGGCGGTTTGTGATGCGCGGCTACTTGGCGACAGCAGAACAAGCTCAGGCGCTCTCCGACTTTGTCAATATGAACTTCCCCTATCTGGATCGATTGGATAATCAGGTGGTAGTCGAAAGTAATTTGCTGACGCAGATCCAGAGCCTGCTTGTGGAAAAAGGGTTTGGCAGCGTGCAGTTTCAACTGACTAATGGCGAGCTTGTGCTCGCAGGAAGAGTCGACGAGAAAAAGAGTTCCAACTTCCAAGATTTAGTGAACCACTTAAAAGCATTATCCGGCGTTCGCTCTTTAAAAAACTTTGTCGTGATGTCAACAGCTGAGACTTCTCGCATCGATATCACTAATAAATATCAGGTGTCCGGAACGTCGACAAAAGATTCTGCAAGTCTTTTTGTTGTGATCAATGGACGCATTGTCGGCAAAGGCGATCTGCTCGATGGAATGACGATCACTTCTGTGCAAGCAAGTGTGATCCTTCTCGAAAAAGATGGATTAAAATTTCGGATTAACTACAATCTGCAATAAAAGAGGAGTTGTCTCCATGTACGGCCTAGAGAAAAAAGCAAAAGCTACTTTCGAGTTTGATCTGGAAAAGGATCTAAAATCCGATCCAAATAAAGCACGCCAGATTTTAAAGACAGTAGATGAGCGCGTGGTAGAAATTAAGGGACTTCTCAGACAAGGCGCACAGTCGAAAGATTTTGACAACTACGGTGTGCTTCTCCACGGCTATACTGCGCTACAAAGAGTTTTAAAAAGAATCGAAAACGCGAAGAAAAAGTAGGAAAACAACATGACATTTCACTCACCCTGGTCGGGAACAGTTACCTTTTCAACGCTTGTAAAAGCATACATCGCTCTGCAAAGTCAGGTTGTACAAGCTGTAAAAAACGTTGCGAGCCGTATGTCGCAAGCAACACCCGGTAAGTTCCTGCTCCTCCAATTCCAAATGAGCCAGGTGACACAGATTGGCGAGTCGATCTCTAACTTGATCAGTCAGATTCAGTCGACGATCAACAACACGATCCGTAACCAGAAGAGTTCGTAATTTTATATAGGGAGAGTTTATGGCACAGCTGCAAAAGTTTAAAGACCACTTCATCCTGTTAGTAGAGGCGGGCTTTATCGCCGTCAACCAAGCGGATGAGGATGCTGCAACAAAGCTCTTTCGAGCCTCCGAAATGCTCAACCCCGAAAACACACTTCCCAAAGTCGGCATGGGCTACATGCACCTATGCAAACTAGAGCTCAAGCAAGCTTGCAAACTCTTCGACGAAGTGCTCAAAAAAGAGCCGAGCAATGAGATGGCAAAGACCTTCTTGGGTTTGAGCATGGCTCTCAACCCTGCCGAAGTAGTCAAAGGTGAGAAGATTCTAGAAGAGGCCGCCAAAAAGGCGCACGATCCTAACATCAAAAATCTAGCTAACACAGCTATCAACTTTGTCGAAAAGTTCGTGAAAAAGGCTCCTGGCCCCGGCCAAGGCCCCGCTCCTAAGAAGAAGTAGCACTGACCTCTTGCATAACCTTCTTCGCGTGCCCCTGCCCGGATCGGCGGCGAATGCGGTTCAAAGCAACCAGGCACCCCCTAACCATCTCATTTATAACATGGTACGCAAGATGTTAATTAAAAATTTGTTTATATTGTATTAATATATTAATTTAACATATAATTTTTACTTTATTAACAAAACGGATAAAAACAATGGCAATACCATTATCAGAATCAGATTTTTATAAAAGTCTAATGGCAGTCCAAAGGGAAATTGAAAGCGAAGAGTTCGAAGTTGTAGAACTTTCCCCACAAGACACTCGTATACAAAATGTCATGCAGCCCAAGATTGACCAACTTGAACAGGCTCTCGCTATGCAGACTACGATGCAAGCCTCAGTATCCGATGCGGTAGTTTCTTCCGATACAGTGCAAAAATGCCTTTCTGCATCGAATGCTATTAACTGGGGAAAGATTGCAAATCGTGCATGCACCTTTTTTGCATGCGTTGTTTTAGGCGCATTTACTGCGCTTTTATTATCCGGCCTCATGATAAATCCTATTTTTTGGGGAATAGTTGGCGTGGCGCTCATTATTAGTTTAGCCACGGCAATAGCGAAAGGCGGCGTAAAAGAATTAGGCGTTCATTTAGGCATAGGTGCAAGTGGATTTCTAATGGGCTGGGCACCTACTGCTGCTTTTGTCGAGCTCGCCACTGGTATGAAGATGTCTTTTGGTTATTCATTTGCTAGTCTATTTGTTAGCGTAGTCATGACGAGTGCTGGAATGGTTCCTGAAGGAATTCTTCTTAACACCATTGCGGATGGAAATCTGCCTGATTGTGATATTCTAGAGATGCACCGTAAAGCTAAGAAGCAATAACTCTCACCCCTTCTTGCCCCTGCCCGTGCCCTTGCCTCTGCCCTTGCCCGAATTTTTAAAAGAAAAGAATAAGAAAAGAAGAAATCGGGCACAGGCACGCACACGGGCACAGGCACGTAAATGAAGAGAGGATCCAACCTTCTTCATGACAAAAACACTACCCCCTGTTATCTTGAGGGTTGGGCGCCGCTAAACCCCAGAGGACACTCTCATGACAGCAAGCACTCCTTTCGAAGATGTAACAAGCACCTCCAAAATTGACTCCACACAGCGTATTGGGGAAGATAGACACCTGGGCTCCACGGGCCAGCCCTTCTCGACATACATGCAAGAGGGGCAGGCAAATGTGCTGGGCACACCCGGTAAACCTGCTGCTGTTTCTCCTTTCGATCTGGCTCATGGTCCTACTACTCTCCCTGCAGCTCCTACTTTTGACACGCTTTTAGGTCAGGTGAACAATGCGCAAAGCACAATGGGAGACGTGAATAGTTACCTCTCCAACCCCAACTTAAAATTGAAGCAGTCGAGCAAGTACCTGCCGAAGTAGTCAAAGGCGAGAAGATTCTAGAAGAAGCCGCCAAAAATACGACCCTAACATCAAAAATCTGGCTAACACAGCTATCAACTTTGTCGAAAAGTTCGTGAAAAAAGCCCCTGGCCCGGGCCAAGGCCCCGCTCCTAAGAAGAAGTAATTTGATTATTAAATTTCTGGCAAATTGACAAACCCCATGGAGGATTGTCTATTTGCGATTCAGTGTAATTTTCATTTGTATAATCGCCAATTACTCTTCTCCAAAATTTTGTTGCTAATTCAGAACCGGGAAATTTGCCTTATTCGCCATGGCCCAGGATGTTTATTAAAAACAGCAAAAGCCATATTTTTACCAACCATTTTCTTTCTGTAAGCAGGAATAACATAAAAGTCTACGATCTCAGAATAACCATCAATAGCCTCGATAATGGAAAAACCAACTATATTGGAGCCTTCTTTCCAATAGTAACCGATATTGGGAATATGCCAGTCGACGTCTATAGAGTATTTCCCGTCTTGATTTTTCTTTTTTCCAGTGATAGAGGAAAATTCATCCTCATAATCCTGAACTAATTCATCGAAGATATGGGAATTCGATTCGTTAATCAGTTCTAACATATACCCTTTCCCATGAAGTCTCGACAGATGTCTCAACGACTTCTTGTCGCATCAGCCATGCAGAATTCTAAGGCCCAATCAGCCAACTGATGTAGGTTATTTCTGACCGCTGGCTCTTTGATCCGAGGAACCCAATCTTCTTGGGTGATCGAATCGCTGATGACGAATAGGGTGAGCGTCTGTACCTCTTTCCTTGCCGATCGCATAAAGAGTTGCGGCTTCCATTTCTACTACGCTGCATCCTTGCTCTTGCACTCTTAAAACATCATCGACGGTTTCGCGGAAAATGGCTGAAAAGCTCCATGCCATCGCAGGATCAAATTGTGGTAAAGAGCGCTCTTTAATAAAGTGGTTCCATTCGAGCATCATTTCGGGGTCTGCATCGATCGTTTCCTGGTCTTCTGGAAGATAGAGGTGAGCGACCCCATCTTCGGCAAGAGCTTTTGGACAGAGGACGAAATCGGCGATCTTATGAGCATTCATAAGTCCGCCGGCTGTTCCAACAGCGATAAATCGTTTAGCACCGAGCGCGATGAGTTCTTCCATCTTAATAGCAAGTCCTGGTGCGCCTACCCCCCAATCTCCCAAAATACCGACCTTGCTATCATTTGAAAGATAAAAGTGGGTGACCGCTTTCGAAGGCTTAAATTCCGGATGCTTTTTGAGGAATACTACCATCGTGGAGGATTGATAGCAGACAAGAACGGTCTCAGGTGCTTTAAAATGGCGAGGTGACCATAGGCTCGTTTGTGCTCAAGTAATTTTTTAGCAGTGACGATTGGTTCTTTAGAACTTATCTGAATATTCATGAACACCGAAAAGATTATAAGTAAAAATTTTAAAAACATAATTTGTTATTTAATAATGCCATTATCGCTATTTTTATTCAATAACATATGTTCTTATTCCAATCTTGATTTTTATAAAATAATTTTTTTAAAAATAAAGATGCAAAAATACAACTAATACCGTTAAAATAACTGTCTTTTTGGAAATACTCGTCGAGGATAATCATGACCGTTGAAATGACTGGACTAAAATACATTGAAAACCAGATCGAGAGCTTAAAATACAAACCCAAGCTATCAGAGGCTGAATGGATCATTGGCTTTGCACCTGCACTAAGCGCAATGGGAATAGCCAACTTTGGCGTCAATTCAGTCTAAGAATCACCACGGCGATTCCCACAACAATTTATGATTTGGCATGTAGTATCCTTTTTCAAGAATCTCAATCATCTTAGGGACGGGTTAGTCACCATCCCTAAAGCTGTAGTGCATTTAGTTGTCGATAGCTTGATATTGGTACCTTCTCTTGCTCTTGGACTTAGTCGTCATCGCCGCCATAGTGTATCTGTTATTACAACGACTCGTTGAAATTATTGCGGAGAGCATTGTCTCATGTCTTCGCCCAGTTGGCTCATGCTTTGCAAACATTTACAACGCATAATTTTAGCAACTTGAAAACGAGCTTGCTCCAGCGCGTTTTGTAAGGGTTTTTAGTTGGATTGGCATAGCTTCTAGGGTTTCCGCGTTTTGCGAGTCTGAAAGTGAATTTTTTTAAACAAGGGTTCTTTCAGTTTGCGATATTGCTCGACATCGTGGTTAGCTTCTATAAATGCGTTTAAGTAGGTCGGTTTGTGGTGGGACATCGTTAGAATACTCTCGCATATAAAGCACCTCTTTATAATCAGAAACTCTTGCTGTCATATTTTTCCCATTGTTTTTGCAACTGTTTTAATTGTTTTTAAATTAGGTGAAACAAAAATATTATCGATTAAAGTATTTAATAAAAAAGTTTTAGATGTGTTTATATTTGCACGGAAGGTATACTTCATGCAAAACAAGGAGATCTATCATGGCATCAGGAATTAAACCGTCGGCAGCTAACATCATAGCAGAGTTTTGTGGACCGATTGTGCGAGAAAAAGAAAATGAACCAGACACAACATCGATGGTTCGTGAGGTCATCACAAATCTTGCAATCTCGAAGATCCGCTCTGAGAAGTCCGTGGAGTCAGATCGTTTTGAATTTGATATTCTTTCAATCGACGGCAACGAAGGCGGGAGCCCTTTTTTAAGTGTACTCTGGCCACAAAGATTTTCAAATTTGAATAGAGATACCGAGGTCTTTGCGGGCAACGACCTGACATTGAGCTCTCCTACGATGTCTGTTAAGATCGACTTCTGATAACGATCTTATTCTCTGGTTATCCAAAGACGTAACATCCTGATAATTAGCGCGATAAGATTTGCTCAACCAGATCTAAGATCTTGATTATCAACATCATGCAACAAGTTATTTTGTTGACTTATTAACTTATTTCATATAAAATTATTTAACAGGCTAACTTTATTTTAAAAATTATGACATATCGCACTAATAATACAGATTCAACTGCAGTCGTCCTATACAATCCAAACCTGCCTCATAATTTAGCAAGATCGAATTTAGAAGCTAGAACGCAGGCAGCTTACCAGCGTTCATTCGAAGTCGCAAAAACAGGAAGGCATCCAGTTTCCCTATCAAATATATATCTAATCGCGCCGAAAGGTCTCCAGACAGATCCGCGTATCGACATCGAAATTTTTGCTGCCCCTACTGGTGATCACAAACCTCCAATCTTGATCTTTTCTCATGGGATGGGGACCTCTCCTGTA
Organism: Chlamydiia bacterium; assembly: GCA_963804085.1. Taxonomy (GTDB): domain Bacteria; phylum Chlamydiota; class Chlamydiia; order Chlamydiales; family Rhabdochlamydiaceae; genus CAWDOQ01. The sequence continues at coordinate 197,539 of CAWDOQ010000002.1, forward strand.
CGCTATCGACCTCTTTTGGCGGAATTGGCAAGCCACGGCTTCACTGTTCTAAGCTTAAATCACGCATCAAGCTTACAAGCACTACCCGAACAGAGTCCAGAAGAGGAACATGCAACGGCTGAAAAGCTCTCCCACATCATGGCTAATAATATTCAATATGTCTTAAGCGAGGTTCGCAGCGGAAAACTTAAAGGCATCGGCGATGCGAACAAGATTGTATTGGGAGGGCACTCTTTAGGAGGTGCGGCTTCAATCATGGTTTCAAGAAACGATACGGAGGTTGCCGGCTGTGTGAACTTGGACGGCTTCTTACATGGCAAAATGAAAACGGAGGGGCTGAAACAGCCTCTTCTGATGGTTATCGGCGATTATCAGAATGACATAAGCGTGCTAGAACAAGATCCTCAAAAAGAGGCAAAAGACTATGCGAAGCATGTGAGCCAATCCCTCCAAGAATACAATACGCTTAATCGCAATTCTCGAGATTCTGAAAAACTCATGATCCAAAACGCCGTTCATATGGACTTTACCGACCAACCTTTCTTTGATCATCTTGCAGGGAAAAAAAGTAGTGCTGACGCAATGAGAGTGCATACCATTGTGTCCCAGCAAATGTTAAAATTTATGAATGATCTGAGCAGCCCAAACTATGTCCATCTCTCCGCAAGATCATGGCATTTCAACCGCTCTTGCGCAGAGTGACACAAGCCACTCTGAGTCATAAAAAGGGGAAAGTTTGCGCTGTAAGGCTTAAAGACATACTTCGTCATTTCATTCATTGGAAATATCTTCGTCATTCTGATTTTCTAAGCGTTGGCGCGCACGCTGGATAGCTTTGATCAATTTATCGCGAAGAACTGCTTTGGATGGCAAGACTGTAAGGTATTCTGCAACATGAATCCCTTACCATAACCTGCTGTCAATTGTCGCCACAGTGTGGCGACAATCTTTTGTCCATATTCGGCACGTTCATTCTTAAGGATTTCCCTGCGGATACGGAATCCTACATGCCAGTAGAGTAAGGTCAATCCCGCGTTTACATTGGACGCTCTGGATTTGAGCCAGAGACCAGCGGGTAATGAGAGCCTTGCTCCTAAGAAGAAATAACTCTTGAGATCTTTATCATCAGAGCGGCAAATCGACATTTGTATATTTGCCGCTCTAAAGCGATCTCTGAATTTTACAACACACTAAAAATAAGTGACTTGTAAAAGCCCAATCTCAAACAACTTTTGATTTGAATGTCGATTTGGCTATTTGTTAAGGTGCTTCCCAGCCCGCTTCCGAACGCCACTGACCTCTTGCATAACCTTCTTCTCGTGCCCATGCCCGATCTTCAGCCTCTTTGTGTTAAATTCTCTTATTGCTAAGAAATTATTTTAATTTTAAGCTAAGGGAAACGGGAGGTTTTTATGGAAATACGCGGTGCAGGCCCAACTTATGGGGCAACAGGTCCAAATATGGATCCCAGAACTCAGGCACAATATGATGTAAACGCTTTAGAACGCTACACACAGCAGTTTAAAGACGATTTGGCAGCACTGAGCAAGGATCCAAGTAATCCACAGCTCAAACAAGCCGTACAAAACGACTTTAAAGCTATGTCCGCTGCGATGTCAGATTTGCAAAAGCTCGCTCCATTGTTACCTAAAAATGTTCAAGAGTTAATCGGAAATGCAGCGGACCTATTGGACAAGATGGGGTCGCAAATGCAGCAAATAAGTTCCCTCAAAATCGACCAATTTCAGGCGATGCTGGATACGATTAAGGACAACCTTTAGAGATTTGGAATCTAGAATCAATCTCAACAAATAAACGCGCGAAGAAGTGGACGCCCCCAACGGACAGAAAGGACCATGGACGCAAACAGACGTCTAACGGACAAAAATGGACGGGGGCAAAAGAACAACTAAGAAGTAGCACTGACCCTTCTTGCCCTTGCCCGAATTCCGTTACCGTCACCGTTTTCCGTTGCCGTTACCGGATTAAAAGATAAGAGAAAAGAGAAGAAAGAATCGGTAACGGGAAACGGTGACGGTAACGGTAACGGGATTGCGACTCGAAAAAGAGTATCTCCAACCTTCTTCATGACAAAAACACTACCCCCTGTTATCTTGAGGGTTGGGCGCCGCTAAACCCCAGAGGACACTCTCATGACAGCAAGCACTCCTTTCGAAGATGTAACAAGCACCTCCAAAATTGACTCCACACAGCGTATTGGGGAAGATAGACACCTGGGCGTCCCTACGGGCCAGCCCTTCTCGACATACATGCAAGAGGGGCAGGCAAATGTGCTGGGCACACCCGGTAAACCTGCTGCTGTTTCTCCTTTCGATCTGGCTCATGGTCCTACTACTCTCCCTGCAGCTCCCACTTTCGATACGCTTTTGGGACAGGTGAACAATGCGCAAAGCACAATGGGAGATGTGAACAGTTACCTCTCGAATCCCAACTTAAAATTGAAGCAGTCGAGCAAGTACCTGCTGAAAAACAAGCTCACAGATGCCAACACACACATGCGCACGGCGGCGACTCATCTGGGAGCACAGACACCTGAAGAAGCGGAGATCGCGCCGGGTTCTGGACCGATTGCCCGTTTTGTCAGTTATGTCACAAATGGTCAGAATCAGTTAGAAGCTGCCAAACAGCGCCTGGCTGATCTTAAAAATTCGGGGCAAGATTTAAAGCCGGCCGACTTTCTTCTGGTCCAGATACAGCTAAACTTAGCGCAGCAGAGCTTGGAGTACTCCTCTGTCGTGCTCAGTAAAGCGATGGACGATATCAAGATGCTCATGAACATTCAGCTCTAGTTTTAAACTATGGAACGCACCACTGATTTTGACAAGCTGATCTCCCACCTAGATGAGGTGGAGCTTTCTACCGTGCATGGCAGGATCACAGAGGTGGTCGGCATGCTTATCAAAGCGGTGGTCCCTCAAGTCAAAATGGGAGAGGTGTGCCTGATCAAACGCGAAGGCGAGGACCCTCTTTTTGCAGAGGTGGTCGGTTTTACGCGCGATGAGGTCTACCTATCGCCCTTGGGCAATATGACTGGCATCGGCCCCTCATCCGAAGTGATCCCGCTGCGTATGCCCCTGCATATCAAAATCGGCCCTGAGCTGTTAGGAAGGGTGTTAGATGGTCTCGGCCACCCTCTTGATGTGGACACAAAAGGGCCGCTGGACCTGAAAGAGACCTTCTCGATAATCAATCCTCCTCCCGATCCGCTCAAACGCAAGATGATCAAAGAGCCGATCTCGGTGGGTGTGCGTGCGATCGACGGTGTGCTCACCTGCGGTAGGGGCCAGCGTATGGGTATCTTCTCGGGAGCAGGCGTCGGAAAATCGACTCTTTTGGGAATGATTGCGCGTAACGCAAAAGCTGATGTTAACGTGATCTCGCTGATCGGTGAGAGGGGTCGCGAGGTAAGGGAGTTTCTAGAAAATGATCTGGGCGAAGAGGGCATGAAACGCTCCGTCATCATCGTCTCAACTTCTGATCAGGCAGCCCAGCTGCGCATAAACGCAGCCTATGTGGGAACCGCTATTGCCGAGTACTTCCGCGAGCAGGGCAAGACTGTCATTTTGATGATGGATTCTGTCACGCGTTTTGCACGTGCACTTCGCGAGATTGGTCTGGCAGCCGGAGAGCCGCCGGCTCGTGCGGGATTTACCCCCTCTGTGTTTGCCACGCTTCCTAAGCTTCTTGAGCGCTCGGGCAACTCGGAGAAGGGTTCGATTACAGCGTTTTATACAGTGCTAGTAGCAGGGGACGATATCAATGAGCCTGTCTCCGATGAGACGCGCTCGATTTTGGACGGCCACATCATCCTCTCATCCGAGCTCGCCCGTCAGTACCACTACCCTGCAATCGATGTTTTGAGTTCTATTAGCCGTATTTTAACTCATATCGTCGATGCCGAGCACTTGCAGCTCATCGGGAAGGTGCGCGAGGTTTTGGCTAACTACAAGAAAAATGAGCTCTTGATCCGCATTGGTGAGTATAAACCGGGTTCTGACAAAGGGGCCGATTTTGCAATCAAATACATCGACAAGGTGAACCGTTTCCTCAAACAGCAAGTCGACGAAAAGTCCTCTTTCGAAGAGACCTTGCAGCAGCTTAGAGCACTCTTTAGGTAGGGGGAGTAACAAGTAGTGAATGGCGTCGAATACCCTCTTGAGCAGCTCGCAATCATCAAACAAAAAAAGCTAGAAGAAGCGGAAAAAAACTTACGCGAGAAAAAGAATGCTCTTCTCAAAGAAGAAGAGAAACTGGCAAAAGTAGAAGAGGAACGCGACAAGGTCAAAGAGCATAAGATGGCCAAGCTGACGCAGCTGCGCGAAAAGATGGATGAGGGGACGACGAGTGACAAGATCCATCAGATGAGACAGTACATGAAAGTGGTCGATGAGCAGCTGAAGCAAAAAGAGCACAAGGTCAAAGAGCAGAAGAAGCTGGTAGAAACGGCGAGCAAGCAGGTGGAAGCGGCAAGAGAGGAGCTTTTAAAAAAGCAGCAGGATGTAGAGAAATTGAATCTGCACCGCAAAGAGTGGGAAAAAGAGATGCACGCGCTGATGCTCCATCAAGAGGGTATAGAGTCTGATGAGATGGGAGCTACGATGCACCAAGCAAGAAAAAAGAGTAAGCGAGGCAAAACGCCTCCTCACCATAAGAAAAAAGAGTAAGTAGCCATGGCAGAAGTGAGTCGTGTTTCAGGCCCCGGAGGCTCCGAAGATTCCTCGAAAAAAGATAAGAAGGTCGCTGACGCCCAAAAATTTCGAGAGCTTATGAAGGTCCAGAAGGTCGACGAAGTAGACGAAGAGCAAAAAAAGAAGAGAAAGCGTCCGCAAGAGGCCGAAGAGGATGCCAAAGCGCAAGAAGCCGCGCAAGGTGCGCCACCGCCCGTTGGGGTCCCTCCCACAGACGCGCCTCCCTTTGCTCCCCACTCTGACAAAAAAGTGGGCGGTGTTTTAAAATCGGGACAGCTAGGCGGGCCCGCTCCCACGGCTCCCCCTCCTTCTGCACCTGCTCCCTCTGAGCCAGAGGATGGCTTTTGGGAAGGAGAGACCTACATGCAGACGTTTCCTGATACAACACCCTCTCAAAAATCTGCGCAGCCTCCTCTCAAAACTCCTGCCCCATCCGCTCCCCTCTCTGCCCCTGAACCTATGCAGCCTACGCGTGCAGAGCAACCGCAACCTCCCGCTCCTGTTATCGGTCCGCCTCCTACCAAAAAAGCGGCTCAAGCGGCACAAAAACCAGAAGTAGGCCCTCCCAAACCCGCACACAAAGAGGAGAAGGAGAGCTACTTCACGCAAGCAAAAAAGACGGGAAAGAAGAAAGAGGAGATACCTTCCGTGCCAGAAGAGATGGAGGGCACAGCGGTGACCCCGCCTGCGGCAGCTGGAGAGACAAGATCTACTAAAAAAGCAAAAGGCGAAGAGAAAATAGAGGAGATGACTCCACAAACCGGGCAGATGCAAACGCCGGAACTACCGCTCGAGGCCCCAGGGCCTATAGGCGCACCAACTCCTCCGCCCTCTTATGCCTACTTGCACCCGCATGTGCTCGACATGTTCGAGAGAATGGTGGGCGTGATGACCGTAATGACAAATGCGGGCATTAGCGAAACCACCATTACTTTGAGCGCTCCGCAATACAACTCTTCGATTTTCTATGGAGCGCAGATCATCATCCAAGAGTATAGCACAGCACCCAAAGCATTTAACGTGCAGCTGATAGCTAGTCCACAAGCGGTGAAGCTTTTTAACGCGAATGCAGACGATTTAATGGCAGCTTTTCAGGGCGGCAAATACAATTTCAGAATCAACCGGCTAGAAGCCTCCCTTGCATCCGACCGTCCCCTATTTAAACGAAAAGAGGGTATTTCCGGAGAGGGCAAAGGAAAAGAGAAAGGAGAACGGTAAAGATGATCAACTCCTCCAAATTAGTGCACGAAAAAATAGAGGGTTCGCCTCTTGAGACACAAGAAGAGAAAAAGATCCCTCCCTTTAAACCTCTTTTAGAGAAAGAGGAGAAGGCGCGAGATACAAAAGAGGAGAGCTTTTTCGATCTTTTGGCATCTCGAGAAAAGAAGAAGAGCGAAAAAGAGGAGAGTGAGATAGGGCTTAGCGCCCTTCCGCCTCCCCTTCTCTCCCCTCTTCTCCTGGCATCAATCGAAGCGCCGCGCTTTTTAGCAGCTTCCTTAGCTCCGCTATTCGAAGCGATGGTGGGACAGATGCAAGTGATGACAGAGAAGGGTGTCGTCGAAACAACGGTTACTCTCAATGCTCCTAAATACGCAAACTCTCCTTTTTACGGGACGCAGATTACGATCCGCGAATATAGTACCGCTCCCAAAATCTTCAACATCGAAGTGAGCACATCTGTGCAGGCAGCGGCTCTGCTACAAAAGAATCAAGAACAGCTCCTCTTTGCTATGCAAGGACAAGGGTATAACTTTAAGATAAACCGCTTTGAGGCATCGCTCTTAAGAGCAAAAGATGAGGAGCAAGCCTCATCCGATGACCAACAACAACAAGGAAACGAAAGACAATGAGCGCAGCTCCTGCTTTCTGGGTAAAAAAAGTCGAATCGGCAATAGAAGAGATGAAGCTTATCCCGCTATGGGGCTCGCCTCCCCCTTTTCCGTGGGAGGAGTTTACAGAAAAACTAAAAGAAGCTCTGAATCTTCCCAAGCTTGAACTCTCTTTACAAAAGACAGAATGGAAAGAAAAAGAGGAGCTTCTCTCCGGTATGGGCGATCAGCCGATCCTATCCTCATGCCTCCTCTCTCCCATTGCTACACCTCTGTTTTTTGTCATGCCGCAGGAAGATGCCTTCCGTCTAAGCGCTTACGCCCTTTCGCCTGAGCAAGAAACCAGAGGCTTTACCAATCCCCATTTCCAAGAAGGGTTTTACCGCTTTCTTTTGCTTCATGTCCTGGATACGATAAGCCAGCTTAACCCTTTTCCCTCTCTTTCTTTAAAATTGGCGAGCAAGACCTCCCTTCCTGAGGAGGGAGCGCTTGCACACGAGATCAAGATCAAGTTAGGAAGAAAGGTGCTCTGGGCAAGAGTTCTCATCCCCTCCTCTTTTCATGAGGCCTTCCGCGTACACTTCTCTCAAGAGAGGCCGCCTCTACTAGAGAGCCCGCTTACACACGAGCTTCCCCTCTCGCTCCACGCAGAGGTGGGCAGCGTAAACTTAAAAGTGCATGAGTGGCAGAAGCTTGGCATTGGCGACCTGCTGATCTTAGACCGCTGCACATTTGATCCGGATGAACAAAAGGGCAGTGCTGTGCTTGTGCTAGATAAGACGCCTCTTTTTCAAGCGCGCTACAAGCACGATCAGATCAAAATTGTCGATTATGCATTCTACTATGAGGAGAATATGGACACATCCAACGAATCAGGAGAAGAGACTCCCGGCGAAGAGCTCTCTGAAGAGGAAGCTAAAGCCGACGAAAGCCACCTCTGGTCTACCAAGAGTGAAGGAAGAGAAGAAGATGTGGAAAAGCTGCTCTCCGCAGAAGAGATCCCACTCACTTTAACCGTGGAGTTAGGAAGAGTGACTCTCCCCTTAGACAAGCTGCTTAAACTTGCACCGGGCAATCTGGTCGAACTCCCCACAAAACCCGAACAAGGCGTCTCTCTCACCATACACGGCAAGCGCGTGGCAAAAGGAGAGCTAGTCAAACTCGGAGAGGTCATCGGCGTAAAGATTCTCGAGATCGGTGAGTAAAAAGCGGATGAATGAAAAGTCGTTTCATAAACAGAATACGCTGCCCGACCTTTCGACGGGAGAGGCGGGCTCTGTCCCTTTTCCTTCTAGAATCGGACCCTACAAAATCGAAAGCCTTTTAAACCGCGGAGGCATGAGCCTTCTCTATCTAGGCATCCATCCAGATACAAAACAGACTCTTGCGATCAAGGTGCTCTCTCCCGATTATCTGACACATCCTGAAGCGGTCGATCGCTTTTTAAAAGAAGCGCGCATCATCGGCATCACCAACCATCCCAATATTGTAAAACTCTATGGACAAGGAGAGTGGGAAGGAGGGCTGTATATCGCAATGGAGTTTATCCGCGGCATTTCGCTCAGCCAGTTTATCGTGCAGCACTCGCTTTCACTTAAACGGTGCGTAGACATACTGCTCCAAGTCGCCTATGCGCTCTTACACCTACACACCCATGGCGTGATCCATCGCGACCTAAAACCGGAAAATATTCTGATCACAGAGGATGGCGAGATCAAAGTAATCGATTTTGGCATCGCACAACTTCATGAGGAGATCCCGGAAAAAGCCTCTTCACAGACACAAATCTTAGGCACACCGAGTTACATGAGTCCCGAGCAGAAAGAGAACTCGGCAAAGGTCACCTTTGCATCAGATATCTACTCTTTGGGGGTGATCGGTTTCGAACTGGTTTTGGGCAAGCTCAGCTTTGGCGTGATCAACCTCTCACTTCTTCCTAAAGGCTTAAAAAAGATCATCGAAAAGACACTTGCCGTATCACTCAAAGAGCGCTATCAGGATATCGTCGACTTTATCAGTGATCTCTCAGATTATTTAAAATCAGGAGAGCTGGAAAGAGAACGTCCCGGCAGCGACCAGGCCAAAGAGGTGCTAGAATCGCTGCAAAAGGCTGCAAGCCTCCTCTCACCCATCAGCCTCCCCGAGTGGCCTGAACTAGAAATGGGACTTGCCAAACACAAAGGCCCAGCCCAAATGGGAGTCTACTACGACTTCTTCAAGTTCCCCAATGGGAGCTTTGGCATCGTGCTAGCAGAATCTCTTTCGTCTAATATCGATGCCGCCATCTATATCGCCGGCTTTAGAGGCATTGTCCGCACGCTTATCCAAGAAAAAGCACCTTCTGACAAAAATGTCTTTCCTGTGATCCCCTTTCTATCCACGTTGCAAGAGCTCCTTATCGAAGATGGGATGAGGCAGTCCTTTGCATTAGGCTTCGTCCTACTCGACCCTTTGCGCGAGCAGCTGGCATTTGTCTCTTGCGGTCTTGGAAGACTTATCCACCTAGCGCAAGGGAGCAGCAAGCCGCGCCTACTCGCCTCAGAAAACTTACCTCTGGGTGTCTCCGGAACAAGAGAGTTTGAAGAGACCGTGGACAATTGGAAGATGGGAGACACTCTCATTCTCCACACCTTCGAAACAGCCTTTTCCAAAGAGGATGCCCTTCAAAAGGAGCTAGAGACCTCTCTTTTGAACGCCATCTCAGATAGCTCTCTTCTCTCAGCTGAGCGCCAGGGCGAAGCAATACTGAAAAAAATGGTCAATCTTCCCATCTTTGCGCAGCAGCGCCTCCCTAAGATTATCCTCACCCTCCGCCGCATCTCTTAAATCTTATTCGGAGATTGTGACAGGAGTGCTAGCACCGGTTGCGCTGAGCGCAACCACCGAATAGGTATTCACGGTTTTTTTGCTCTGATTGTGATCGTCGTAGGAGAGCTGCGTAGAGGGCACAGTCGCAATGACTGTTCCATTGCGCGAAATTTGATAGGAAGTAACGTCAGTCGTTGGACTCGCAAGCCAAGAGATGATTTTAATATAATCGCTTTGGGTCGCAAAACGATTGGTAAGTGCGCTCGCCGAAATCCCTGCAGGAGGCAGGGGAGGAGAAGAAGGTGAGGTCGCAGGAAAGAAACTAGCGAAAACTTCGTCGGGTCCAGATCCACCGGTGTTATTGAAATCGTAAGCCACGATTCCTGCATTATTATCATTCATAACAACTGGTAAGGAATTGGCATCCACAACGTCGCCAGTTGCAACTGTAATAGAAGGACCCCAACTCCCCGCTGTCAAGAAAGAGCTTTCAACAGAGTTATTGTTAGAGTCCCAAACAACAACACCGTTTCCCAAATTGTTGAATGCAAGCGTCGGGCCAAATTCATCCTCTGATGGAGGTGAAAGATCAGGATTCACCGTCCAATTCGTTCCATCAAAAGTAGCGGCTTGAATTACAGAGTTACCGAAGCCAATGTTAAAATAGGTCCAAGCTGCAGCACCATTATTAGAATCATTCAAGACAATTTGAGGATTAAAAACTGTACTATCCATCGGGGAAAGCGGTGCCACTGTGTCACCGGATGACCAAGCAGTCCCGTCGTAATAAGAGGCGAAGGCAGCGCTACGAGAGAAGGGGAGTGTACCCATAAAAGAAACAAGAGCATGTCCTAAATTATTTAGCGAAATTGATGTTGGCAAGACACCGGATAGAGAGATCGAAGTGGGAAAGGGTATTTCTATAGCCCCGCCCCAGCTTGCACTGCTAAAGCTATATATATCTGAAAAAGGGATTGTACCATTGATGATAGTGTTCTGCCCCCAGGCCACCAAAGCTTGTGAATTGGTTCCCAAATTATTCAACGAAACTTGAGTGGAAGTAGTTACCTCAGTAGGGTCAGACAATAGTGTTGACGCTGACCAGTTGCCCCCAGAAAAAATAAAGGCATTGACAGTTGTAATTGCCAGAGTATTTCCCGTATAAACTAACACTGCTAAGTTATCGTCATTCAGCTTTACAATAGAATTATCATTCGTAGAAGAGGAGGTCAACGCAACAGGAGTATCCCAGTTCGTTCCGTCGTAATGACTCACCTTGATCTGGTTAGCCTGCGTCCACGATGCCCATGCCTGTCCTAAGTTGTTCATCGAGACAGAGGGGTTGCTAGCACCACCTCCATTAGAAATAGGCGCAGAAAAAAACATGTATGTACCGCTCGTGCCATTAAAAAATGCACCTTTAATGTCACCAATATCTGTCTCATCCATCCAAACTATTATTGCATTATCTGAGTTGTTCATGGAAACTTTCGGACTCTGACCGGCATTATCGAGAAGCTCGGGCGTGCTCCAAGGGGCATCAGCTTGTATTAGCGATGTTAAAAGAGTGAAGAAAAGAAAAAGCGCACGTTTTATGAACACCTTTGTTCTCCTGTTAAAAATGATATCCAAAGCCTCCGCCAAACTGTAGGCCACCTGTTTGCACTTGATGAGTTGTCACACCGTTGTGCTTTTCAAAATGGATCCAATTTAAGCGATAGGAAGTAAAGGCATCGAAGAAAAACCCATCTTTAATATCCAGCGTAATGCCGGCTTGAAAAAGCGAAGAGAAGCCCCACCTGATAGTGGTGGGTTTAACAAAAGAAGAGTGGTCTCTAAAATGGGTATAAACAGCACCGACTGCCACTCCCACATAAGGCTGATAAAAGAGTTTCGGATTCAAGAAATACCCTTTTGCTCCCGCTGTTATCGGAATGAAATAGGCGCTCGTCCTATTATGTAACCCGGTGCTATGACCGCTTTTGCTGGTATAGGCAACATTGGCAAAAGTAGAAAAATGGGGATGGAATCGACAGTCAAACTCTATAGAGTACTCGGGCCAAAAATCTTTATAGATTTTGCGCAAGACTCTCTCTTGGGGACGAAAAGCCGCAACCCGGCCTTTAAGTGAGATGTGTGCAAACTTTTTCTCTTCGACAACTTTGACTCTATTGCGATTTTTGTAGCTATTCTGGGCATTAGGAGCATCTTCTGCACAAAGAAACACAGTGGGCAAAAGAGCGGTTAAAACAAGTAGTCTTTGGATGTTCATGAGTTTGGATCTTTCAGAATTCAAACAATTTCTGCAACAGGATTTTGACAATCATATTCTGGCATCTCCTGACATCCGTTACCGTCACCGTTTTCCGTTACCGTTACCGATTTGCGTCTGCTTTACGTTAATAGGGAGATTCAACGCAAAGTCGCAATGACGCAAAAGACGCAAAATTTACGACTTCGCGGCATAAAGATTTTGATAGAATACTTCTATTTACTTTTGCATTCCTTCATGCAGCCAAAAATATCGGCAGATATTTTTGCTTTGCGTCTTTTGCGTCATTGCGACTTTGCGTTGAATCTCCTAATCGCGAAGAGAAAAAAATCGGGCACGGGCACGCACGCGGGCACGGGCACGTTGTCTAGAAGAGGCAGAGCTCGATTCTATGGTTTACAATAATCCGCAGAGTATTTTAGGATTCGAAGACAAGTTTCTTTATTTTTTGAATACAATATGAAACGACGCAGACCGCGCCGCAGCTCTTTAAAGTTACGAAAAAATCGCCTCTTCCAGTTTACGGTAGGGGGGCTGTTCATCTATGTCCTCAATTTTAGCGTTCTCTTCGGTAAAGAAGAGATGCAGAACTACTCTGATATCGACCCGAAAGAATTAGAAGAGACGCCCCCGAAGAAGGCCGATAATTACACGATCAACTTCAAGAACGTGGGGATCATCGAATACATCAAGTTCGTTAGCAAGATCTCTAATGCCAACTTTGTCTTCGACGAGGAGGAGCTCCAATTTAACGTCACGATTGTATCCGAAGAGCCGATCAGCACTAAAAACATCATGTCCGCGTTAATTCAAGTGCTACGCATCCACGGGCTCACTCTTTTGGAGCAGGACAACAACTTCATCATCACAAAAAATACGGCCGTTACGCAGATTCCTACGATCATCTCCTCCGATCACATGGATCCGCATGCAAAAACTGCGCCGATTGTGACGCGTATCTTTCGCATTAAAAATGCCAACTTAAACACTGTAGCTTCGATCATCCGTCCGATGGTCTCTTCTACTGCTCTCATCGAAGTGTCTAGCGAGACGAAGCAGCTCATCGTTACGGACATCTTGACAAACGTCGATAAGATCGCCTCTCTTCTTTTTAGCTTAGATGCGCCCCATACCTCCCTTGAAGTGGAAAGCTATACCGCCAAAAACATCGCTCCGGCTGAGCTTATTACCCTTGCCACTCAGATCATCACTCCTTTTGCAGACGGTAACACCCTCCTCTTCGTCCCTCAAGTAGACACCAACACTATTTACATCGTATCGACCGCTTATCTCATCGAAAGAGCGATGACAATCATGGAGGATCTAGATATCTCCTCCAAAATCATACATCTTTCTGCAGAGAATGTTTTCGTCTATAAAATTCTGCAGCGCTCGGGTCAAGATTTAGAGGACTCTCTCTTTCAGATCGCAGATGATCTTAAAGCTTCGCCCGCACCTCCTCGTAAACTTGTGCTGGCTCTAGAAAGCGTCCGATGGATAAAAGATTCCAACTCTCTTCTCTTTGTCGGCGATAGCGACACGATTACAAAAATAAAAGAGATCCTAGTCAATGTCGACACTGCGGTCTCCGCTGCCCCCGCAGAGGGAAATGCTTTTTATCTCTATAAACTCCAATTTGCATCGGGAGAAATAGTTTTAAAACAGTTAGAGAAAATCGCAGACCATCTTCCCAATGACGATGTGACCCATACAGGTGTTGTCAAGACGATCCGCAACATGAAGTGGATTAAGGAGAACAACTCTCTTCTAATCACCGGGCCCGCTTCTGCACTGGCAAAGATCCAGGATCTCGTGGCAGAATTTGATGTCGCCGGTGCCGGTGGTGGCGGAGTCCCTTCCGGAAAGTCCTCATTTGTTATTTACAAGCCCAAGAACCAGTCAGCCGAATCTATTCAACATTCACTCGAAAATATCACGACCGACTTAAAAGAGTCTGGCCTGATCGATCCCGACCTTCTTCATACGCTCTCTACCGTGCGCTATGTGCCTGCGACAAACTCCCTTCTTTTGACCGGCACACCCGAGGCTTTAGATAAAGCGCAAGGCCTTCTAGAAACTATCGATGTTGTCGGCGCCCAAGGTGTTGCCATTCAGCATATCGGCAACCTTACCTTCTTAATCTATAAATTAGAACATGTGCCTGCCGCACAGTTTATCAGTTCGATGAAGTCGGTCGCAGCAGAGCTCGACAAGTCCAATGTTTTAGACAAAGAACTCGGAAAAACGATCGCTTCGATGAAGTGGATCAAAGAGACTAACTCGATCCTCTTCACGGGTACACCTCAATCCCTTGAAAGAATCGAAGAGCTCGCAAAAAAGTTTGATTTCGCTACAGGAGCTGCGCGCGCAGCAGCTTCGCTCACTTACATCGTCTACACCCCCAAGTTCCAATCGGGAGAGGACCTGATCAACACCTTATGTACCTTTGAGAACAACTTGTCCGAATCGGGGGTCTCCGATCAGGGGCTCTTCGATGCGATCAACAATTTGAAGTTTATGGAACAGACCGCATCCCTCATCATCTCGGGGGATGCCGAGTCGATTAAAAAGATCGAAGCACTTTTAGAGCGATTTGACGTACCCAGAAAAGGAGGCGGCGAACTCCCCTCCATCGAGACAATCGAAAACACCAGCTTCCTCGTCTACAAACTGCAGTACCACCAAGGTCAAGAGATCTTAACTGCTCTAAAACAGGTTTCGGGTGAGCTCGGGAGATCTCCCTCTCCTGCCACACAGAGCCTGGTCAACTCGATCAACTCACTCCAGTGGATCACTGTGACCAACTCTTTACTTGCCACAGGCGATCAAGAGGTACTGACAAAACTAAAAGGGTTAATCGAGAATCTCGATGTGCCTTTAAGACAGGTCTTCATCGAAGTGCTCATCATCGAAACCAGCTTGGCTAATTTGCAAAACTTCGGCGTCCAGTGGGGAGGCCTTGCCAAATACAAAAACAAGCTCGCGATGAAAACGGGCAACTTCCCCGGCGCCAACCCCTTTTCAGCTTTTCCGACAAATCCAGGGATTGTACCTGGCTTAAATCGAGTGAATGCAACCACCTTCCCAAATCCTGCAACCGATATTCCCTTCTTGCAAGGATTTGATTTGGGCTCGATTGGCGACATCATCCTGCACAAGGGACAAACCTTCGTCAACTTAGGCGCTCTTGTCAATGCTTTGCAGTCTGACGCCGACACGACGATCCTGCTCAATCCCAAGATCATCACGCAGGACAACAACAACTCGACCATCTTCGTTGGACAGAACATTCCCTACTTAGGCTCGCAACAAACGATCACGGGCGCTTCCAATTCGACCGCGACCAACTTCGAATACCGCGATATCGGGATGAACCTGAGCATCACTCCGATGCTTGGAAATGGCGATATCATCACCCTCGAAATCTCTAACGACCTTAGCACCCGAATCAGTGCGTCTCTACAACAGCCCATTCCTGACGGCACCATTTTGACGACGCACACAAGCCTTAATACGCGCGTTCACGTCCCCAACGACCATTTCATCATCTTGAGCGGGATGATCCAAGACACCAAGACACACTTTAAATCGGGCATCCCCTGTCTCGGCGGCCTTCCTGTCCTCGGAGTCTTCTTTAGTGAAAACGACAGGAGCGATTCAAAAGACAACCTGGTGATCTTCCTGCGTCCTCACATCATCAACTCTTTCGAAGATTACAAAGCGCTCACTTCTCACCAAGAGAAGCTCTACAAAGAGCAAGCGACACTTCCCGCGCTGAAAGAGGATTTTGACGAAGCAATCAACCTCGTCAAACAACCCGAAAATGAATAAGACCCTTTTTGCTGTTTCAATAATGGCAGGGGCGCTTACCTCCTGCTACCGCGTCCCCGACAAGATCGAACCGAAAATGAACTATGCGGTGCAGGACCGCTATCTTAAAAGCCTGCCCTCTCCCTTTCCCCCGCTTACAGAAGCTGAGAGAAGCACAGATTGGGGCAAGGAGTACCAGATTGGCTTTGGCTTTGCGCACGCACTCGACCTCTACCAAGCGATCACAGCATTTAAGCGTGCCGAGATCTTAGCTCCTGTTGAGCTACAAGAAAGACGTCGCGAGATCCTCTACGAGATCCTCCTTTGCTACTACCTAGGAAAGAAGTATGAGGATGTGATCAATACATTTGAAAATAGCGAGCTGCGCTTTGTAAACCAGAGCTTTACACCCTATCATGACCTGCTCCTCTTTCTATATGATAGCTACCGAGAAACGCACCAAGAGGAAAAAGCTGCTCGCATGATGGTCTTGATGCAAGAGAGTGCACCAGACACTGCTGACAAGCTCGATCTTTCAACCGCATTCATGGAGGGCGATGTCCAAAAACTAGACGAGCGCTCCAAAACTCGTCCGAACGAGGAGTACCTCTCCACCTTTCTTACCTCCTATGAGAACGAAAAGAAATCGATTGCAAAAGCCCAGACACTCAACGCCCTTCTTCCGGGTGCGGGATACCTCTACCTCGGCCAAAAAAAATCAGCTTTAACTGCCGTTCTTTTGAACGGACTCTTCATCGCCGCCACCGTCCACTTTTTCCAGCACGGTCATGTGGCAGCAGGGGCGATCTTTGCAAGCTTTGAAGCCGGCTGGTACTTTGGAGGCATCTACGGAGCAGGCGAAGAGACCAAATTTTATAACGAGCGCCTTTTTGAAAGAAAAGCGACACCCATCATGAACAACCGCGGACTCTTCCCCGTCCTCATGCTCAACTATGCCTTTTGAGAAGATCAACCTCTTGTATGGAGTGCGGCGACTTGTCGCCGCTTTCAAAGACAGCGACTCGTCGCTGCTCTTGAAAAGCACCGTGACAAGTCCCGGTGGAGAAAAGCGGCGACAAGTCGCCGCACTCCACACAAGAGCGCGTCAAATATTGACAGGTTACCGTGTTTTTCGATGGTCACTTCTTCTTATCTTCTTTCCATTTTCCGCCTATGCACTACCAGGCTATGTCGAACCGTGGGGAAAAGATGCGGACCTTGCCGCCCCAAGAAAAGCGATCGAACAAAAAGCTGAGCCCTCGATCGCTGTACGCCTCGCAGAACAAGCGATTCTCTTTCATCAAAATGTGCTGACAAAAGTCGATGGCCCCCGCAGCCACTTCCGTCCCAGCTCATCCGCCTACATGCGACAAGCGATGCACAAACACGGCTTTTTCAAGGGCTTCATCATGGGCTGCGACCGCCTCCTGCGCGAAAACGACGCCCCCTGGGTCTACCGCACCATAGAAGTCGACGGCAAGCTCTTCAAATACGACCCTCCGCACTAAAGCAAGCCTCGATCCTTCTTATGTGGAGTGCGGCAACGCAGCACCCCAAATGAATACGCCTACACACTAAAATTTTTAATACACCGCCTGCAGCGCTGAGATTGAATTATATAATATTATTTAATAATTGATTTGTTTGATTAATAATGTTAAATTTTAATCTCAATTTAATTTAAAACGAGGTTGTTTATGACACAAGCCGCAGGATCTACTGCAGTGAGCCGCTTTTTGGCCACGCCTCTATTAAAAAATGGTGTGGTTCCTTTTTTGGAAGCGAAGCCGCTGCCAAAAAAACAGGATCCACTTTGGGGATTTAATGAGGGGTGTGTACCAGATGCGATGCTGCCTGTTTTAGATAGGACACATGCTTTGACAGAGCGACTGTACGCTCTTCTTCCCTTGTCAGTTGTATCAAAAGCTTTTAAGGGGGAATCTGAAAACGCAAGAAAAGAGCTAAGAGAGCGCATTGTTGTAGAGATCACCCTCATTCATGAAGGCAGCCGTGGTTCTAAAGTTCTCAGACATCTGGTCGATGCTGGCGGCTATCTTAGAGCTTTGCGCGTCTACTTCTTTGTAAAGCCGCAGGCTTTGCACAACTTTGTCTCGGATAAGAAGCAGCAAGAAGGATTTACTCGAAACATTTTACACAATGCCGCTGCTCCCGATTACGGATATGGTCGGTTATCAGAACCCTTTGTCGCTTTTGTCCTGGCTACGGATCTTCAGCATAATTTGGGCCTTTCGAAACAACAGGATTCCAATCAACGCACTCCTCTAGAACATTGCAGAAAACGCATAGAATTACACCGTGATGCTCCAGAGGGATTAGCCATCTTTCAGCGAATAGAGCAGAAGCTTATAGAGCATGAAGCTAGAATTGTGCCGACTCCCATTTTACCGCCTGCACCAAAAGCCCAGCCATTTGCGCTTCCGGCTCTTGAGCTCCCCGCATCGCCGCCTGCTTTAGCCGAACCTCTTCCTGCTCCTGTTGCTAAAGAAGAGCAATCGCCTTCTCTACTCTGCCAGTTCTGCTCGGCATGTTATGATGCGTTTGCTCGTCTGTTCAACTGGATAAGAAACTTGATCTAACGAGCGCGAAGGGCGTTTAAGATGACGGCAACGTCGATGATCTCTTGAAGGAGCGCGCCGATGGGAGGCGAGATGTGCCCGAGCGCTGCGATGACCATTAGGACTGTGCTAAGCCCGATGCCGATCCATATGCCCTGCTTGGCGATGAAAAGCATGCGCTGGCCGATGTAAACTGCATCGGCGATTTTGCCGACATTATCCACAATCAGAACCACATCCGCCGCCTCCGCTGAAATAGCACTCCCTTGCGCTCCCATCGCAACCCCCACCGTTGCGGATGCAAGCGCCGGCGCATCGTTGATCCCATCCCCTACCATCATTGTCAGGTACTTTTTTTCCGTCTCTTTAACAATTTCGACCTTCTGCTCCGGAAGCAGTTCTGCCTTAAAATCTGCGATTCCCGCTTGTTTTGCGACCACTTCCGTGTTGCGGGTATTATCTCCCGTGATCATCATGATCTCCTCTATTTTTAAGGAGTGCAAGCGCCTGACCATGTGGGGAACCTCTTTGCGCATTTTGTCTGTGAGGACAATCATTCCTGATAGTTGATTACCAATGCCCACAAAGACCAGAAGTTTCCCCTCTTTTCTTGTCTGATCGATGAGCCCTTGCTGTTTTTCGAAAATCCCTTCTCCCAACTTCTGTTCAAGAAGGGGTTCAGATCCGACGACAATCTGTTCATGATCCACTACCCCTTCCGCTCCACGTCCCGGAATCTCCCGAAACTCTTTGGGAAACTCCAGTTTTCCCGAAGACTTTGCGTGACGAAAGATCGCCTGTGCAACCGAATGCGAAGAGAGCTGTTCAATGCACGCTGCTTTGTAGAGAAGTGCTTCTTGAGATGTATCCCCAAACGAGATCACCTGATCCACAAAAGGCATTCCATAGGTGATCGTTCCGGTTTTATCGAAGAGAGCGGCTTTTATTTTTCCGATCTGCTCAAGAGGAGCTCCCCCTTTGAATATGATACCCTCTTGAGCTGCTCGATTGATCCCACTAAGAACAGCGATGGGCGTCGCAAGAATTAAGGGACACGGCGTTGCGACGACAAGCACGGCAAGTATCGTCGTGGGATCTTGTGTTATCACCCATCCCAAAAAGCTGATGACGATGACAAGCGGCGTAAAGTAAACAGCGTAACGATCCGCTAATCTCTGGATGGGAGCTTTTTCTGCTTGAGCTGCTTGAACAAGACGTACGATTTTTGCGTACTGGCTCTCCTCGCTGATCTTGTCGGCTCGCATGTTGAATGCACCATCCAGGTCGATCGTACCGCTGAGCACTTTGGATCCGACTATCTTGTGGCGGGCAAGCGGCTCTCCCGTCATCGAAGACTCATCGATCTCAGACTCTCCTTCGATGATCGTTCCATCGACCGGAATAAAATCTCCTGTTCGAACAACAAGAATGTCCCCTACTTTGATCTGTCCGACATCGATCTCTTCAATCTTACCATCATCTTTGCGATGCGCAGTGCGCGGTGCGCGCGCAAGTAGTGCAGTGAGAGACGATGAGGCGCGCCTAAAACCATATTTTTCGATCGCCTCGCCTCCCGATTGCATGAGGACGACGATAGCGCCGGCAAAAGCCTGATCCATCAGAACTGCCGTAATAATGGCCAGCATGGCAACGATGTCGGCCGCGAACTGCCCGCGAAACATCCCCTTCACAGTGCTCCAGACGATGGGAGAGCCACCGCCGATGAGCGTGAGATACCAGACTATATGAGCTATCTCAACTTTGCTAAATGCAAAGAAGAGCACACCCACCATCAAACCGACAAACGCAAATAGCGGAAGCGCATTACCGCGAAGAAATTTGATCTTGTGCATCACTTGCGGAACATAACAGACCCTTGCTAAATCGGCAAAGCTCTAGAAGATAAGAAAAGAGGAAGAGTTAAAACAGGATGGCAGGATAAGCAGGATGAAGAAAGATATTTTAACTCTTTTTCTTTCTTATCCTGTTTATCCTGCCCATCCTGTTGTAACTCTTTTTCCTTCTTAAAAAGATTTACCCTTCGTGTATGGATTCTTCTAGGACTTCGTCGAGTTCGTCGTCGGAGACGAAGGTGGCGGGGGCGGGTTTGGGTTCGGATTGTTCAACTTTCTCGCGTCTGCCCTTCAGTGAGAAGATAAGCGGGACGCCTTTAAAGCCGTAGGTTTTGCGGAACTGGTTAATCAGATACTTTTTGTAGGTGTCGACCATCAGTTCGGGATAGTTGACGAAGAGGACAAAGTGGGGAGGCGCGATAGAGACTTGCGCCATGTAGTAGACGCGTAGGCGTTTTCCCTGGATCATCGGTGGGTGGTAGGCTTGCATCGCCTTCTCTAAGAACTTGTTGAGCTGGCCGGTTGTGATGCGTAGCATCTGTCCCGCGTAGATCTCTTGGACGAGCGTAAAGAGGTTCTCTAAATTTCTACCTGTCTCGGCCGATACAAAGAGTGTCGGACAGTGAGCCAAGAAGGAGACGTCGTATTGCAGGCTCTTTAAGCAGTGCTCCATACGGAAGCCTTTGACTAGATCCCACTTGTTAAAAAGTATGAGGCAGCCTTTTCCGGCGGCTTCAATTTGCGCAGCAATTCTCTTCTCTTGTGCGGTCATCCCTTCGACTGCATCGATTAAAAGCACGCAGACATCAGCGCGCTCAATCGCACGCTCGGTGCGGATATAGGCAAATTTATCTACAACCTCATGCTCGGCACGTTTACGCCGAATACCGGCTGTGTCGATGAGCGTGAAAGGTGTGCCGTCTACTGTTATCGGGATGTCGATGCTATCGCGTGTTGTCCCTGCAATGGGGCTTACCACGCAGCGGTCTTCCTGTAGCAAGTAGTTGACGAGGGTTGATTTTCCGACGTTAGGTCTTCCGACAATGGCGATATGAATACCCGGGCTTCTTGGCTCTTCCTCTTCGAAAGAAACTCCTTCGAATGCCATTTCTAAAAGCTCTGCGATCTGAAAGTTTTGTGTCGCAGAAACGGGGACCATGCGCGAGATGCCCAAACTGCAAAAGGGGTACATGCGATCGACATGCGCATGCTCTTCGATCTTGTTTACGGCAAGACAGACCGGCTTTTTAGTGCGCAAAAGTATCTTTGCCACGCGCTCATCTAATGAAGTCACACCTACTTGAGCGTCAACCACCATGACCAGCACATCCGCCTCAATAATCGCGATCTCTGCCTGGCGGCGTATCTCCTCTTGAAAGGGGAGCTTGGACTGGGCATCGATCCCGCCCGTGTCTACCACCTCAAAGGGCTGACCAAAAAAGTCTGCTTTTGCATAGAGGCGATCGCGGGTTATACCCTCTGCCTCATCGACAATAGCAATCTTTTTTTTACAGATGCAGTTAAAGAGCGCCGACTTGCCCACATTGGGGCGGCCGACCAAAGCTAATTTCTTCATGTTCGAGCGATTATAAAAGCGACCCTCTTAAATCTAAAGCAAATCTTTCATTATAAACTTTATTTTATTTTCCACTTAATTATTGAAATTATGCTATTATTGATCCCACTTAAGACAAAAATTGAGGAAAACATGACAACTCCAGGCCTTGGATTAGACCCATCAAAAAGAACTCCCCCAGGCAATCTGGGCGGCGGCGCACCTGCAGGAAAAGGAAATCCCCCTCATGCCCCGGATAAGTTAGTTACGGCTGCAGGCACAGATGATAATTGCTGCTGCAAGCCCCTCATAGATGCCCTCTCCTCTCTAATTTCCACTATTTGTGACGGCATCCAAAGCGTTATCTCCTCGATCAAAAATTGGATCTCTCCTGAGCCGGACGCTGCGCCTCCTCGCCCCGCTTCCATCCCACCTAAGCCAAAACCCGATGAGAAAAAAACCGATGAGAAGAAAGCGGAAGCAAAAGGCGATGCTAACGAGCTGGAAGAGTTATCTATCCCTCCCC
This sequence comes from Chlamydiia bacterium, assembly GCA_963804085.1. GTDB lineage: Bacteria > Chlamydiota > Chlamydiia > Chlamydiales > Rhabdochlamydiaceae > CAWDOQ01. The sequence continues at coordinate 219,477 of CAWDOQ010000002.1, forward strand.
CATGCACGACTGTTTATGCAGAAACACCGGCCGTATACAACCACGTAAAGGGAAGATTGCAAAGGCTGCCTCCAGATATTTTGAATAGAATCAATTTCCAAGACACCGATCGGATGATCGATTTTCGCATGAGCAAATTGCTCCTTTATTCCACATTACCAACAACAAAAGACTATCCCATTTTTAAGTATATTTTTGGGCCAGAAGAAGGGGTGCGCATGAGAGGCATCCAAGTTCCTCCCTGGGACCTTAATGGAGTTTCTACTGAAGGGCAAAAATTAATAGATACAGCTCATCGCTACTACAGTAGACCGCACCTTCAAATCCCATGTCCTGTGAATTTCGAGGCGATCCACGTGGGTCCTCTATTTTCCGCACATGAGCTATTTAAAACACTTGCCAGACAGGGCCATGGCATAAGTCTTATTGAATCCCACAACGACTCCTGTCCGTGTTACACTCCTTGGCTTCATATGGAAGTTTTACAAGAAGAAGGCATAGACACATTCTTCCATGAAGGACTGCCTTACGATATGCAAGACCTACTCGACGCCTATTTTGCTATGCCTAAAGGCTCCGAGCCCCCTCCGCTTTTAAGTGCGATATTAGATCAAGTTACACAAAGTCAAGAAATTTATAGACAGCTGGTACGCTTAACAAAAGAACCTGCGCCTGCTAAAAAGCCGAAAATAGCCGGACTAAATGGTCCGGTCGAAATGGTTCGAGAAGCGCCAATGAACAGTAAACCGAACTACTACACGTTAAAAGATATGGTGATGAAGGCACAAAGACTTGGTATCCGTGTTGTGGGTATCGAAGACGATGCTACTAGCTTTATAGGTACAGGCCACGGCCCAGAACGGAGCGGAAAGCGCATGCTATCGATGAACTACCGAACACTGCAGATCATCAAAAAAGAGCAGCGCGGCAAATACCTTCTCCATACAGGTTCTGCACACGGAGTCGAGACTGAGGGAGTAACCGGTCTTGCCAAATCGTTGGGTTTACCCACAGTGCTGGCAAAAGATCGTCAAAGAGAAGAGGTTGTCGGAGTCCATAAACAACGAGCTGTTTCTCATGCGGGTAGGCACTACACCCCTGACTTCACGATCATTTTGGAAGAGCCACAAAAAAACTAAGGTTTTTCTACATCCGTGCTTATCTGCCGCATGAGCTCGACCAGCTCTTCGCGGCTTAAGCCCTTAATCTGATCCTGCTCATCAAAGCCGATGACCCCTTCCATGAGGGTCATCTTTTTTAGGATGAGCTGGTGGATATGCTCCTCGATCGTCCCCTTTGTCACCATCTTGAAGACTTGCACGCCACGCTTCTGACCTATGCGATGGACCCGGTCGGTCGCCTGGTTCTCTTTGGCGGGGTTCCACCAGCGATCGTAATGGATCACGACAGAGGCGGAGACGAGATCAACGCCGACGCCTGCTGCTTGGAGCGATGCGACAAACACTTCGCACTGCGGATCATTCTTAAACTTATCTAGCTGCGCCTTTCTGTCCTGCGTGCTGCCGCGGATGCCTGCAAAACCGATCTTATTTTCTGTTAGATGCGCTTCGATGATGTTGAGCATGTCCAGATATTGCGAAAAGACTACGAGTTTCTGACCGCTATCGCGCGTCTCTTGAAGCAGTTCGACAAAGAGATCCCATTTACCCGAGGAGTGCTTCTTGTACTCGCTAGCCTCTTTTGCAAATAGAGAGGGATGGTCGCAGATCTGTTTGAGCTTGGAAAGAAGAGAGAAGATATGGACGTAGGGAAGGGGCTTCTCTTGTCTATGGAGGTCTCTTTCTAAAGCCTCTTTGTGTTCAAGGTATGTTTTGCGGTAGAGCTCTCTCTGCTCATCTGAAAGCGGGCAGTAGGCGACCTCTTCGATCTTTTCGGGAAGCTCGAGCAGCACCTCCTGTTTTTTTCTGCGCAAGATGAAGGGGCGGATGAGGCGCGAAAGCAGATACTTCTTCTCAGGATCCTGACTCTTTTCAATCGGATTTACAAACATCTCTTTGAAGAGAGCCTCTGTTGGCAAATAGCCGGGAAGAACCACATCGAAGAGGGCTTTGAGTTCTAAAAGTCTGTTTTCAATGGGTGTGCCCGTAAGGCCTAGACGGAAGTTTGCTTCGAGCGCACGAATCGCTTTGTGCGTTTGAGAGCGGGGATTTTTTGCTATCTGCGTCTCATCGAAGATCGCGACATCAAACTTCAAGTTGCCGAGCGCCTTCTTTTCACTTCTTAAAATGCCATAAGAGGTAAGAATGAGATCCCCTTCGTTTTCTAACTTGCGTCCCATTCCGTAAAAAACGCTAACGCGGATCTCAGGCAGAAAGTTCTTTAAGAGCTCCTCCCAGTGAAAGATCACAGAGGTGGGACAGACGACGAGGAATTTTCCTTTCTTGCTCTCTTTGTGCAGATTGTAAACCGCGCAAAGAAGCGCCATCGCTTGGTGGGTTTTTCCAAGTCCCATCTCATCGCAAAGAAGTCCCGAAAGGCCGTTTGTGTACAAAAACCAGAGCCAGCGCGCGCCCGTCTCTTGGTAGGGACGCAAGTTGCTGCGAAGACCTGTTAAATCAAGCGGCTCGGGTGTCTGGAAGTTACGCAACTCTTCTAACAGCGATCTGCTCTCTTGGGCCTCTCTTGACGGGCCTGCAGGCTCTTTGATCTCTTCAAAGACAGTGAGGCGCAGCCACTCAAGCGTTGTCAGTCTGAGCTCCTTTCCCTGATTTAACCATCTTCTTTTTGTAAGCGATTTTAGCCAGTTGAAGCGAGGGGGCCTGAAAATAATAAGACCCGCGGGTGTGAAGAGATAGCGCTTATTTTCGCTCTGTGCACGCCATATTTCATATACCGGGACCTCTCCAAATTCTGTTTCGTATGAGAGAGCAACTTTCCACTGCCCGGTTTTTGCTTTGCGGTCTCTTTTGAGCTTGCCGATTTTCAAGAAAAGGCTTTTGGGTTTCTTAAGACGCGGATCGATCGAGAGAATAAACGGGGCTAAGATATCTAGTTCATAGGCAACAAAAGGGGTCTCGTTTGCAGAGTCGATCACTTTTGCCTGGCTGTACGCTTCGGGCAGCTTATGTTCTTCTGTAATCTCGCAAAACCCCTCATTCTCGACAAAAGTGTAGTAGCCGAAAAAGCGCACCTTTTGCGCATCATAATGAGATCTAAAGAAGTAGGTGGGCAGGACTTGAATCTCTCCTTTTTCGTTAAAGCCGATGTTGAGGCCGCTCCTCTCTATCGGAGATCTGGAAGCAAAAAAGCCCGGGATCTGTTCTAACTCTCCGCGATGCATCTGGATGAAGCGAGAGATCTCGCCGCGCGAGATGCGCATCCCCGCACGGAGCAAGGAGCCAGCTCTTCCTGTTACTTTTGCGTAAAAGCCTTTGCCTTTGACGTAGATCCACTCGCCAAAGTCATGGATTTCCCCCACCTCTTCGACAAATTCCAGGCGCGTATCAAAAGAGAGTGTCTCGTCGGGAAGAAGCTGGTAGGTGAGGTGGGACTCCACGCTAGAAAGATGTGTCTCAAACCCTTCAAATTTTTGCAGCCAGTGTCTGTGGCGGCTGACAAAATCGGAGATGAGTGCTTTAGGAACAATCTTTTCGACTCCTTCGAAGAGGATATTATCCAGCTCATAAAAACCTTTGCCATCGAGGTAGACCCAGGGGCCGAAGTAGGCTGATCTCTGTTTTGAAAGATCTCCGACTTCGAAAAGGTAGCAGGTGATGTGGAGCGCTTTGTCTCCATTAAAAAAGAGGTGGTAGTGTGCGGGGATTCTTTCACGCTGCACCGTTGTGCCGACCAGATACTTCTGTACAATTTTGGGATGCTTACGTAAAAAACTTGCGATACGATTTGTCGGAATGACACGCTCTTTAAAAAGAGGGTCTAGACGCGCGGGATAAAAGCCCTTGCCTCGCACAAAGAGCCACTCTCCCACTTCGATGCCATGCACCTCTTGATTGTTCTCTTTGTCTTCAGGCGAGGAGGAGAAATCGATTAAAAATACGCGCTGATCGGGATCGTAGGTGATCTTCTCGATCATCCGATAGGAGAAGAGAGAGACTTTTAGAGGAGAGTTCACTGTTGTAAGCGTGGGAATGATCTTGGGCCAGTTGACCTCTGCGATGTAAAAGCCGCAGACAAAATCTTTAAAAGAGATAGTGATCCACTTGGGCAACCCCTCAGCCTCATCAGAAAAAGCGAGGGTGTACTCCTTCTCCTCTTCCTGAAGAAGCATCCACCACTTGGCAAAATCGGACCAAAACGAAAGCTCGTAGCGCAGCTGATGGCTCGGCCTTCCCTGCTTCCACAAAGCGAGCTCCTGCTGAGAGAGGTTGGAAAACTTAAGCGATGTCTCCTCCGTCTCCTCTTTGCGCTTTGTAACAATTGTCTCGAGCCGCTTCTTTCCTTTCTGCGTCAGTGCTTTGATGTAGAAGAGCTCTTTTCCAGTGGCAGAGATCGCATGGTAGCCCTCGTTCGGCTTAAGGCAAGAGGTCTCATAGCCGTGGCGGTGGCTCGCCATCTGGCAGAGCTGATTCCAAAGACTTTCGCGGAAGCGGACATGGAGTGGCTCAGGCTTATCGCGAAAGATAGCAAGATATGCTGCGGCAAGATGAGGACAGTACTTTTTTTTCTCTTTTGTTTTACAGGTGCAGAAGCAATCGAGCAGTTTGCCAGAGTCATCCAGCTGCAGAAAGGGCCAGTAGGCAGCCTTCTCTTTGGGGTCGATTACTTCGACTTGATAGGTGCCCTCCGAGAAAAAAAGGTTCCCTATCCTCTTTTCAGCGATCCAAGAGGCGCCAAGTTTAAGATCTGCTTTAGAAAAAGAGCTCACCTTACCCTAAGCATGCCTAGAAAAAGAAAATGGGGAAAGGACGAAAACGACCAAAGAGACCAAAAGGACCTAAACGACAAAGAGTTAACCCTCGTCCTTTGAAAAGGACAAAACGACCAAAGAGACCAAAAGGACCTAAACGACAAAGAGTTAACCCTCGTCCTTTGAAAAAGACAAAACGACCAAAGAGACCAAAAGGACCTAAACGACAAAGAGTTAACCCTCGTCCTTTAGGTCCTTGTCGTTTTGGTCACTTAGGTCCTTTATGTCCTTTTGGTCGTTTCTTCTACTATCTTTCCCTGGAAGACCGCCTTCACCGGGCCAATAAGCTCGACCCTCCCCTCCGCAACATTAACCTCCAAAAGCTCCTGGGAAGACGAGAAGATCCGCAAAGGATTTTTAAGATTAAACTTTTTTTGGGCGGAGAGAGCGACAGCAGCAGCGCCTGTTCCACAGGCGAGCGTCTCCCCTTCTACGCCTCTTTCGTAGGTGCGCATACGAATAAGGCCGTTTTCATGGCTTGCGAAGTTGACATTGACGCCGTGGGGTTGGAATTGTGCTTCAAAACGAATTTTTCTTCCCAGCTCCTCTACCGGAACTTTATCGAGCTCATCGACAAAGAGAACAGCGTGAGGAACACCCGTATTCCAAACATCCATCCGATCATCTACAATCGCAATCAATTGAGGAGGAGCAAGTAGGACGCTCACCCTATCTCCTACGGCTCTACATTGTAGAATCGCATCCATGGTCTCGACGAGATAGGACTCCTCTTTAAAGCCAAGAGTCCGCGCAAAATCAAAGAGGCAGCGGATCCCATTTCCGCACATGGCCGCCTCCTTGCCATCGGAGTTGAAAATGCGCATGCGAAAAGCAGCTTTGAGCGAGTTTTGGAGCAGGATAACTCCATCGGCTCCTATGCCTAAACGTCTATGGCAGAGCTTTTCTACTAGATGTATGGGAAAAGAAGAGGCGCGGTCGTCTATAAGAATAAAATCGTTGCCCGCGCCTTGATACTTAGAAAACGCAATCATTACTAGAGGTCTTTATAGGATGTCACAATCTTATCGAGAAGGCCAAATTGCATCGCCTCTTTTGCGCTCATCCAGGTGTCTCTGTCGATTGCTCTGTCGATCGTCTTTGCATCTTTTCCAGTGGCTGTGACATAGACATCCACAATGGCGTTTCTTGTCTTCATGAGCTCTTTTGCCTGGATATCCAGATCGGTTGCCTGTCCGCGAATGACACCGTGTATAGAGGGCTGGTGGATCATGATGCGCGCATTGGGCGTCGCAAAGCGTCTGCCTTTAGCGGCACAGAGGCTTAAAATTGATCCCATCGAAGCGGCAAGCCCGGTGACTAGCGTGGTAACGGGAGAAGAGATCATCTTCACCTGGTCCCAAACAGCAAAGCCCGAATCTATCGAGCCGCCGGGAGAGTTGATCACAAAGAGGATCGGTTTTCCGGGATCGGTCATCTCCATGTACCAGAGACGGCGGATCGCATAGTTTGCGCTCTTATCGTCTACAGGGTCGCAAAAAAAGAGACGGCGCGCTTTTAAAAGCGCTTCATCAATTTTATCCTCGACTCTGGAGGAGTGTTTGTGATTCACATTTCTCTCGAATTCTGGCTCGTCCGGTTCGTCTAGCTGGGGCATGTCTCACCTCTTTTTTCGCATTATTATTAATCACTCATTCAATTGCAAGCTCTGGATAAAGAGGAAACCGGCTTAGAAGGCTGGCCACACGCCCCTGGACAGATTTGACCACTGCCGGATCGACGAGCGCCTTGCTCCGGTTTGTGCCCGGTCCCTTTTCTGCGGGGGCCGGACGTGCTGCCTGAAGCAGGGTGAAAATCATGTCGGCGATCTCCTCCATCTCCCTTTCCTTCATCCCGAGTGTAGTGAGCGCCGGCGGTCCAATGCGTATGCCCGACGTGTACCAAGGGCCATTGACATCAAAGGGGATAGCATTACGATTCACTGTAAAGTGCGCTTCTCTTAGAGCCAGCTCTGCTTGCCGTCCCGTTAGATTAAAGCTAGATGCAACATCAAAGACGAGTAGATGGTTATCTGTCCCGCCTGTTGTCACTTTTATTCCTTTGGACATGAGAGCGGCTGCTAAACTCTGCGCGTTTTTGACAATCTGCTGGGCATAGCTCTGGAAGGAGGGGGCATTCGCCTCCTCTAGCGCGATCGCTTTAGCCGCAAGCACCTGAGGTAGTGGTCCGCCGAGCACAATAGGACACCCCTTGTCTATCACCTCTTTATACTCGCTCTTGCATAGAACCATCCCTCCGCGAGGGCCGCGTAGAGTCTTATGTGTAGTAGTCGTGACCACATGGGCAAAAGGGATCGGGTCGTAGTTACCCTTCATTACTTTTCCAGCGACTAAACCCGCAAAGTGGGCCATATCAACCATCAGAGTCGCTCCTACGCTATCTGCAATCTCGCGCATCTTCGCAAAGTCGATCAGACGTGGATAGGCGGAGTAGCCCGCCACTAAGATTGCGGGTTTTTCTCTTTGGACCTGCTCTTGCAGCGCTTTGTAGTCGATGAGACCTGTCTTGCGATCGACATCGTAGGCGACTGCCTGCATCATCTTAGCCGATATGTTGTGCCGGTAGCCGTGGGTAAGATGCCCGCCGGAGCTAAGCGATAGTCCCATCATCTTCTGGGAGACTAGAAGCTTGCGCACTCTTTCATACTCATCCGGTGTTAGCTCATCGACACTTTTTTTACCGAGCGCCTCCACCTCTTTGTTTTGTACGCGCTGCACTAAAATGGCCCAGTATGCCACCATGTTCGCATCTGCTCCCGAATGGGGCTGAACATAGGCGTGGTCGCAGTTAAATAGCCGCTTGGCTTGGACAATGCCCGCATCCTCTATAGCGTCCACATTGTCGCATCCTGCATAGAATCGATGATGGGGATAGCCTTCTGCATACTTGTCCGTGAGCAGATTGCCCATGGCCAGTTGCACGGCAAGAGAGGAGTAGTTTTCTGACGCGATCAGTTTAAGATAGGTGCGCTGATCTTTAAGCTCTTGGACGATCTTCTGAGCGATGTGAGGAAAACCGGCACTAATGTGGTCTAACGCCGCACAGTAGGCTATCGCAGCAGTAGATCGCCTTCCTTCGGGTACTTTGCGAAAGTATTTTTCTAACAATGACATCTTGCCCTCTCTTCTTTTTTGAGGGATTCTGTCAGAAAAGAAAAATCTCCGCTACGTACTTTTTTTTACTGCGGAAAGCGTGGAGAGTATTGCAGCGTTTTGCCTGTGGCAAGACGGTGGTTTGCTCCATCTTCGTAAACCTGATCGTTGATCAGCACTTTAAATTCGCAGTTGTTGCAGTTGCTATCCGTCTCCCAGATCCAAACGTCCGGTCCTGCGTTTTTCATGACGATTCCGCGCTCCCAGTTAAGTCCTGGACCCTGTCCACGGATGTAGAGAGCATTGTTCATCCCCACATCGTAACGCACCATGATGCGTGCTCCATGATCCTTCATAGTCTTTTGTTTCTTTGACATATCCATATCCTTACCATCCTTTTACTGTGTTTTCTAAGAATTATTATAAAAAACACGAACTGTCAACATTTTTTTTTAATCTTGAGCAATATTGTTGCAAATAGATAATGTACTTTCACTTAAATTACCCTTTGCTCTGAGAGGCCCATGCAAGAAAACCTTCGTCCCATTTTGGATATCCAAGAATTAGACATGAAAATGATACGCCTCATGCGCGTAAAAAAAGAGAGACAGAAGGAGCTTGAACAGATTCAAGCTATTCGTAAAGAGCTACATGCGCAAGTCTCTGAAAAAGAACAAGAGATCGTCGACCTCGGCAAAACCATCCAAAATATGGAGCAGAAGGTCCAAGAGGTAGTCGCCAAGATCAAACGATTAGAGTCACAGCAGAACAGCATTAAGAAGGTCGACGAGTTTAACGCCATCACTCAAGAGATGACCGCGGCAGAACGCGAGAAGATCGCCATCGAGCAGAAGCTCTCCGACCTGGTCGACAAGAAAGTTGCCGAAGAAGAACTCCTCGAGAAGGTCAAAGAGAGCTTAAAGACCTCGGAAGATAGCAGCGATATCCTCGCCAAAGAGATCGAATCGAGCATCAAGCTGATCAACCAAGAGGGACAAGACCTCAAAGAGCAGCGCGACACACTTGCCAAAAAGGCGGATACCGACACTCTGCAAATCTACGAGCGTCTTTTGCGCAACAAGAGAGACCGCGTGGTGGTTCCTATCGAAAATCGCACTTGCAGTGGCTGCCATATCGTCCTTACCGCACAGCATGAAAACCTCGTGCGCAAAGGTGAAAACCTGGTCTTCTGCGAACACTGCTCGCGCATCCACTACTGGCAAGAGAGCCAAGCTGTAGAAGGCACAGCCGTAGCAACCAAGCGCCGTAGACGCCGCGTGGCCGCTACGTGAACAATCTTTAGTTTTTTCGGGAAGGCAAGCAATCGCCGCCATTTAGTTGGGGGAGGAAAGTCTGGACTTCGCAGGAGAAGATACCAGTGAAAGACTGGGGGCTGTAAAGCTACGGAAAGTGCAACAGAAAACATTCCGCTACTCCTTTAGGCAACTAAACGAGTAGAGAGGCTGAAAACGCTGACTTCAGGAGTCAGCCACACTTGCAGAGATGCAGGGTGTTGTAAACCCTATCTGAAGCAAGACCAAAATGGACCAACAAGCTGCTCTCCGCAGCGGTCCATGACCATGAGTCGCTTGAGGACTCTGGCGACAGAGTCCCTAGAGGAATGATTGCTCACTTTATGAGACCCTTTGGGTCTCGGATGAGACAAAATCCGGCTTACCGCCTTCCCGAACTTTTTTCTAAGAATAAGAATTCAATGCAAAGGCGCGATGGCGCAAAAAAGAGGTTTTATGAAGACTATTTTTTCTCTTTTACTATTAGTTTTTTCATGCGTGTTTGCTCATGCAGAAGTTATTGGACAGTGGGATAAGGGTACGTTAGAAAAGAGCCAAGGACAGCTTGTGCTGCATGTCAAAGGCTCGCCTTACGAGCGCGGGTATCAGCATGGCAAACTCTTAAAAGAAAAAGTGCAAGAGAGTCTCACTCTCTTGATTGGTAACCAAAAGAAAGAAGCCCCAGAAAACAAAGAGCGGCTTACCGCGTTTATGCAAAATCTTCCTAAATTAAAAGGTTTTGTTCCCGAGCGTTTCATGGAAGAGATGCGCGGTGTGGCAGATGGTGCTGAGGTCCCCTTTGAAAAAATCGTGCTTTTGAACCTTTTTCCTGAACTCTTTCATTGCAGTGGCATCACCGCCTGTGGAGATGCGACAGTAGAAGGCGCACTCTATCATGTGCGCGTTCTCGACTACGCTGTCGGCAAAGGCATCCAGAAAAACGCTGTGCTAATGGTGGCAGAGCCAGAGCAAGGCTTTCCCTTCTTGAATGTGACATACGCAGGATTTATAGGATCTGTGACAGGAATGAATAGCCAAAAAGTCGCTGTTGGCGAGATCGGCGGCAAAGGCTATGGATCTTGGGATGGCATGCCCATGACATTTCTTATCCGTAATATTTTGGAAGAGGCTGCCACACTCGATGATGCTAAAGCGCTTTTAGAGAACTCTCCTCGCACATGCGAGTATTTTTACGTCTTATCCGACGGGAAAGATGACCGATCGGTCGGCGTCTATGCTACACACGACACAATCGCTTTCTACGAGAAGGGAACCAGCTACCAATTGAACGATCTCACCTTTGAGCAGCCCCAAGAGTGCATCGTTATGACCGGCTTATGCTACCCAGAGCGTCATGCGCTCATTTTGGAGCGTATCAAAGAGGCGTATGGCGCGCTCAACGCATCCGTTCTGCAAGAGATCATCAAGCGCCCCGTTGCACGCGAATCCAATCTGCATAACGCTCTCTTTTTACCTGCTGCCCTGAAAGTCTGGATATCCCACGCCGGCCCAGATGGCGAGCCCGCCTGCGATGAGCCCTACGCCCTCTTCTGCCTCTCCGACTTTCTTACTGAAGTTGAAAAGTAATCGTCCCCTTGTTTATTATATTGAACAAATGTGCATTTTGGTATACACCCAATGAACGATGGGTATGACGTTATTGTATACGCTACTCCCGATGGGAAGGAGCCATTTAACAAATGGGTATCGTCTATTAAAGATGGACAAACACAACGAGTCATCCTTCGAAGGATTCAGCGGTTGCGTCAAGGGCTATTTGGTGATGCCAAGGCACTCGGCACTGGCATTCATGAACTACGGATCGATTTTGGCCCTGGGTATCGGGTGTATTTTGCAAAAGTAGGCAAGCGACTAATTTTGTTATTAGGAGGCGGAAACAAAGCCACGCAAAACAACGACATAAAAAATGCAAAATGGTATCTAAAAGACTACGAGAACAATTTATGACAAGATCCTACCGAACATTTACATCTCTGCTAGATGACTTTTTAAAAAACCCTCAGTTTGCTGCTGATTTTTTATCAGAATCTTTAGCAGAAAGAGATTTTGCCACATTTCTGATGTCTCTGAAAGATGTGATCCGTGTTCACGGAAGCATCTCTTCTTTAGCTCAGAAAACACACCTCAGTAGAGGTACTCTATATAATTTGTTTGCAGAGAGAGCAAATCCCGAAATCAAAACCATTTTGGCTGTGTTAGATTCCTTAGGCTACAGCCTAAAAGTCACACAAAAAGAACGTATTCCTGCTAGAAAAAAATCTAGAAGAAAGACGAGAGCTTCCACATCCCGGTCTTCTATCAAGAGTCAGACAACACGCAAACATTCTTTTACCCCCCCCCTTTCTCATCGCTAATTTTCGCGCGGGGGTGCGCTTTGTCGTAGACTGCGCGCTTCAGGCGCGTGGAGACTTGGGTGTAGATGGTCGTGGTTGCAAGAGAGCTGTGGCCGAGGAGTGTCTGAATCGTTTTCAGATCCATCCCTTTTTCGAGCCAGTGGGTGGCGATCGTGTGGCGGATGGTGTGGGGCGTGATCTTGCCGGCAAGGCCGCTGGCTGTTAAATACTCTTCAAATTTACGATCTATCGAGCGAACCGTAAGTCGCCCTCCCCATTTGTTCAAAAAGATCGCTTTCGGATCCTTTTCGCTCTGGTGCTTGTCTCCATCTATGTGGCGATCGGGATGGTTCAAGTAGGTCTGGATCCAAGTCGCTGCATTTTTTGTGATGGGAACCACACGCTGCTTCTTCCCCTTTCCCATGACGCGCAGCTGAAAATGCTGAGAATCAAAATCGTCGCGGCTCATCGAGACAAGTTCGCTGATGCGCAAGCCGGAACTATAAAAAAGCTCTAAAATAGCGCGATCGCGCAGCCCCAGATAGGTCGTGGTATCGGGCATAGAAAAGAGCTGCTCAACCTGCTGATACGTCAGGGGCGTCGGGATCGTCTTTTCAAGCTTTGGGCTATCGATCTCATCCATGGGGTTATGGGAAATCTTTTTTTCTTTAGACAGGTACCTGAAAAAAGAGCGCAAGGTAGAAAGACGCCTGAGAAGTGTCCGCTTTTTTGCCCCAAGGCTTGAGAGCTCGCCTAAAAAACCTCTTATAGCCCTTTTATCCAGTGAGCTAAAGGCAAGTGTCACCTTTTCTTTTTCGAGATATTTTTTAAACATCTCCAAATCCAGTCCATAGCCGCGCAATGTGTGTACCGAGACATTTTTTACTGCATTGAGGTAGTCTAAAAAATGGCCAAAACTCTCTTCTATCTCATTCATCCACTTGTCCTCGAGCGCGCTTTCTGCTATATTCACCTACCTTATGATTACACTCAATGCCATCTCAAAAAAAATTGGCGGGCGGGTCCTATTTGAAGGAATCTCCGTTACCTTTAGCGAAGGAAACCGCTACGGTCTCACCGGCCCAAATGGCGCAGGCAAGTCGACCTTGCTCAAGATTGTTATGGGCCTCGAAGAAGCCACGAGCGGGACTGTCTCGTTACCTCACAAGGTGGGCTTTTTAAAACAGAATATCGAAGACTTTCGATCTATACGCGTGCTCGATGTGGTGCTCATGGGCAACAAGCGCCTTTGGGATGCTCTCGCAGAGCGCGATCAGCTCTACACACAAGAGATGACCGATGCGATCGGCATACGCCTCGGAGAGATCGAAGAGATCATCGCCGAAGAGGATGGCTATGGTGCGGAATCCGATGCCGAAGTTCTCTTAACAGGCATGGGTATTCTCCCGGAAGTGCATACTTCTTTGATGTCCACCATTCCGACAGGCATGCAGTTTAGAGTGCTCCTCTGCCAAGCGCTCTTCGGCAATCCTCAAGCACTTCTCTTGGACGAACCGACCAACCATCTTGACTTGGAATCGATCGGCTGGCTTGAGCGCTTTTTACACAACTACACCGGAACGTTAGTCGTCATTAGCCACGATAGACACTTTTTAAATGCGATCACCACCCACATCGCCGATATCGACTATGAGACGCTGATCATCTATCCAGGCAACTATGACAACATGCTAGCTGCAAAGACCGCTGTACGCGAACGGACCGAATCCGATAACAAAACAAAAGAGAAGAAGATCGCCCAGCTGCAAGAGTTTGTCGCGCGCTTTGGTGCAGGTACTCGTGCAAGCCAAGTACAATCGCGCATAAGAGAGATCGACAGACTCTCCCCTCTCGAGCTTAAAAAATCTAATATCCAGCGTCCCTACATCCGCTTCTATCCACCCGAAAAACCCTCCGGACAGATCGTATTCAAAGTAGAAAACATCAGCAAAAGCTACGACGCGCAACCTGTCATCAAAAACTTCTCCTGCGAGATTATGCGCGGCGATAAGATCGGCATCATCGGAAACAACGGACGCGGTAAAACGACATTCCTTAAAATGCTCGCGCAGGTGCTGGCGCAAGATAGCGGCCGTATCGAACTGGGCCACCAGGTGCAGATCGGCTACTTCCCTCAAAATCATGCCGATATCATCGACAAAAAATCATCCGTCACAGCCTTCGAGTGGCTCAAGTCAAAAAAACCCGGCGTCTACGATCAAGACATCCGCAGCGTTCTCGGCAAGATGCTCTTCGGAGGAGATGACGCCTTCAAGCCGGTCTCTCACCTCTCCGGCGGAGAAACAGCGCGCCTTATTTTAGCTGCGATGATGCTTTGCAACTACAACGTGCTCGTCTTAGACGAACCCAACAACCACCTCGACCTAGAGGCAGTCTCAGCACTCGCCTGGGGCCTCGAAGACTACAAGGGCACCATCGTCCTCGCGAGCCACGACCGCGACCTTCTGAGCAACGGAACAAATAAAATCTATGCATTTGAAGAGAGCGGCATCCGTCCTTTCGATGGCACGCTCGAAGATTACTTAACCGTCCACAAAAAATGAAAACCGCCACAGACGAAAAGATCGAGACGATCACCCACCATTTTGGCAAGATCATGGAGGCGCTCGGCCTAGACATCAACACCTCTCCCCTCATAGACACGCCTAGACGTGTAGCCAAGATGTATGTCGAAGAGCTCTTTCGAGGACTCGACCCCGACCTCTTTCCTGAGATGGCCTACTTCTCAGCTCCTGCACCGGAAGAAGAGGGAAAGCTTGTGGCTGTGCGCCATATCACCTTTCATAGCATGTGCGAGCACCACTTCGTCCCGATGATCGGCAGCGTCTCTATCGCCTATCTTCCCAAAAAAAAGTTGCTCGGCCTCTCCAAAATAAACCGCTTGGTGGACTACTTCTCCAGACGTCCCCAGATCCAAGAGAGACTGACTGTGCAAATTGCAAATAGCCTCTCCCTCCTTCTCGAAACAGAAGATGTCGCAGTTCGAATCTCAGCCAAACACCACTGTGTCACAATGCGCGGCATCCAAGATCCCAATAGCGAAACCCTCACTCAAGACTTTCGAGGCAAATTCTTAAGCGACACCTCTTTAGTGCAACAATTTCTTGCAAATTAAGCCTACATAGAGCTATTTCAGAGGTATGGTAGACCCCATTTCGGGCATTAGAGCCCCTATACCTCATCGAGCTGCAGAAAATCCTGACCAAATTATTTTGGCCAAGCAGATGAAGATGCCCTTAGAAAGTTTTATCCAAGCCCTGCGCAACCAGAGTCCCGATCATTTCCGGGATCCGAGCTACTTACAGAAACTATCCGCCGATATCGCAGATCTGCATAACCTCGCTTCAAAAGCGCTCAACCTCTAAATCTATGCTGAAAGAAAACCTAAAAGACGCAGGCGAAATCATTCAAAACATCCTCTCGCAACCCCTCTCCATCCCGGGCCTGCCAGAAAACATCACACTCCTCAGCGCCGCACAAAACTATCGCTACGTCGACGGCGCCAGCTCCGACCTCTCCAAAGTGCTCCAGACCTTCCTAGACTACCCCGAGCCAACTCAAGTCCTCATCCGCGAGCTCGAGCTCATCTACCAAGACATCAACGTTTAAACGGCGATCTGAAGATCCTCGGTAGCATTAATCTCAAGCGGCATACTCTTTTCAGGTCTCTTTTTTGATAGCTCTTCCAAACTGAGCTGGTTGTATAATTTACGAAATTCTTTGTCCTTTGCTTGCAAATGGTCGAAAGCGTAAAGGCGAATACATAATTCTAGAGACGCACTTAATCTTCTCTTTCCATTTTCCCACTGAAGAACGGCAACATGGGTGACACCTAAAACTTTCCCAAAATCAGTTGTCGTCATACCGAAGAATTTGCGTATAAATTTCAGCTCTTGTTTTGTCAACGGGGTTGGTTTATTTACAAGGGCTCGCAGAACAACCAACTGGAGAGCGTTATAATTGATATCCATAACCCATTCGCCAAGCATTTTTTTCATGGGAACATTGATGAGTTTTATGGGAAACCCGAGTGCATAAAACATCCTTGTTTCTCTTTTATGTTTTTTCATTTTTTCCTCTTTTTTCTCTTTAGTCTTCCATAAACAAAAGCCGTAACTATCATCATGATATCTTCAAACGCCACGATAACGCGCACATCTAAGCCATCTATTGTTTTCCCAGAAATTGCATAATTCCAGGACTGATGCTTCGTGCTAAATATCGTCTTGCTTTCATCATGCCTTCCATGAAGCAACACATGTATTATGTCCCGCAGGTCTAGGTTGTCATTGACCAACTCTTCCAAGGCATGATCACTAAATTGGTATGCCTCATCACTAATATGCTTTTTGACAACCTTGAGGACATTTTCAATCCAATCAGATTCGCCTTTCGCCACAATAATTCCATTTTTGCTGATTGTAACAAAGATACAATTTACAGGCCAAAGAAAATTCGTAAATCTTTTTTTTTATAAGCATGTTAAGTTTTAAAAAAGAAACGTTAAAAACAACGATTTCCATCAAACCCTGAACCGTTTACGCGCCACCAATCTTGCACCACGAAGTGGTAACAAGCTGCGAAGCTGCTGAAATGGTTGGCCAAAACTGGACACAAAATTCGCGAAAATAAGTTAAGCTTTACCCCTATAAACAAAAAAATAGAGGGTAAACAAAATGACACGCAAAAGGCACAGCGCAGAATTCAAGGCAAAGGTAGCTTTGGAGGCTGCCAAAGAAATCAAAACTCTGAATGAGTTGGCGTCTCAATACGAGGTGCATTCCGTTCAGATCTCCCAGTGGAAAAAGCAACTTCTAGAGAATATTGCTGAGGTGTTTATCACTCAGAAGAAGAATGTAAATCACACAAAAAAATTCGATGAACTCTATCGACAGATTGGTGAAGTGACAGTAGAACGGGATTGGCTTAAAAAAAAATTGGACCTTTTTCCGTAGATGAGAAGAGATCCATTATTAGGCCTGGAGATCGGGATTTCACGATTGAGCGCCAATGCGATTTGGTTGGATTGCCGAGATCCACCTACTACTATGAGTCGTGTTCTGACGATGCGTTTAATCTGGCCATGATGAGAGAGATCGACCAGCTCTTTATGGCATGCCCCTTTTATGGCAAGAGGCGCATTAGCGCCGTCTTGAAGTCAATGGGACATGAGGTGGGTGTGGATTTAGCCAAGACCTTGATGAAGCGGATGGGAATTGAGGCCATTTATCCGAAGCCCAATTTGAGCAAGCCGTATCCCGGCCATAAGATCTATCCCTACCTGCTTAGAGGGATCGAAATTGAGCGGATAAATCAGGTTTGGAGCACGGACATTACCTACCTGCGAATGAGACATGGCTTTCTCTACCTGACAGCAGTAATCGATTGGTATAGCCGCTACGTCCTTGCGTGGAGGCTATCAAACTCACTGGACGGGATGTTTTGTAGAGAAGTGCTGCGAGCGGCGCTTAAGAGAGGAACGCCCGATATGTTTAACACAGATCAAGGCGCCCAGTATACGAGTATTGAATTTACGGGGATACTGCTGGAAGCTGGGGTAAAAATCAGCATGGACGGCCGAGGGCGAGCTCTGGACAATGTGTGGGTAGAACGCCTTTGGAGGACAGTTAAACAAGAAGAAGTTTACATCCGAGACTACGTTGATGGGCTTGACGCGCACAGAAGTCTCGAGAAGTATTTTGGCTTTTACAACGAGGAGCGGCTGCACTCATCGCTTGGTTATGTCGCACCTGGGGTGATTTACAGGAAGTGAAAAACATGTCGGGGGCTACCGCCCCCCGCTCCCCCGCCGCCGCCCTTCGGTTGGACTCGGCAGACTTGTTTTTTAGTTTTTTTATGAGGGGGAGTCCCCCTCAAACTCCCCCAGCCTATCGGCATGGGTAAGACGAAATGGATGAGAAGAAAAAAGGTTGAAAAAGAGAAAGGGATGTTTTAGAGTAGAGCACTCTTTGGATGCTCAGTTAGAACCAAAGAAAATGAACGGGGTAAAGAGTTTAACTTAACTTTCGTTAAAACCTGTCCAGCCTAAGCCAACCACCTCAGCTGCGACAGGTGCTAGCCGGGAGTGACGAAGGAACCCCCGGTATGAACATCCCCAACAAAAAGAGCCACGCAAGTGGCGACACTTATGGGTAAACGTATGGGCGCAAAGACTTAGACAGTCTTCAGCACTTCGAAGCCTTGGCTTTCAAGAAAGGGGATAATCCCTGTCTGATCATAGAGATGAGCAAAGCCACAAGCATAGAGGGCACGACTCTTGGGGTTGGTTGAAAGATCGCTCATGATCGTTTTGCAAAAAGCATCATTTCTCTCGATATCATCCGGGCTATTACACCCAAGAGGTTTGTCAGCTTTCCAGTGTTGCATGATTGTGGGAGCTAACTGAGACTTTATTGAATCAACAGGATGGAGCAGATTGCTATTGTCCATTTGTTTAGAAGCCAGTTTATCAATAGCACGCATGTGCATCTCGAAAGGCTCTAATCCGGATACTTTTTTTTGCATCCTTGCAAATTTTTCATAGAGACAACAGTCAAGCGTTCCATTTAGTTTTTCACAGAGCTGGGCATATTTTTTCAAACACTCAAGAAGTGCATCAAGAGGATTCATTTTTTCAAGCTGCTGAGAGAACGCTTCAAGCTCTTGACCTGTTATAGCTTCAGGATGAGCTGCAAAGATTTGGAGATATCGTTTCGCAGCAGCACTCAACTCTTTCGGATCAACGTCTGCGAGCTGCTTTTTCACAAGAGAAAGTTCTGCAGCTTTCACCTGTTCCATTTCCTTAACTTCAACAAAAAGGCGATCGCACTTCTTCAGAATCTTTTCCATTTTTTTATTGAGAAGCTCTTTCGAAGAGGCGTCTAACATATGGACGGTTCCGAGTAGATAGCCACGCACATTTCCCTTCTGATCACGGATCATGAAAAAATGGGGTAGTGGCTCATGCGGAGGATTTTTTTCTTTTTCTGCCAGACGCACAGTCATGCGATTCGCTACTGTCTGAAAAATATCGAGCATGCTTTGTGTACATTTATCGACCGAAATACCGAGATTTGCATTATCCTGTTTTATCAATTCACATAGAGACATCAGAGAAGATGTCATGAATGCTTGATCCTCCTCTGTAGGCTCTACCTTTTCTGCCTGGGCAAGATCAAATTGCGCTTTTAATCGGCCATTCGCCACTTTTTCTGAAGCACTCTTAATAAGCTGGTCGTCGAGCACCTCTTGAGAAACAGCCGTTTTAGCCCCTAAAGGCCCTTGGATAAAATAAGACATAAAACCTACGTTAGTAAAATTAATAGTTAATTATACAACGTTTATATAAACTTTACAATTTAAATTATTAATATATTAAGTAATTTAATGTTATTATAGTTAGTATATTCAAATTATTTATTGATAGCAGAAAGCCAGCAGTAAAGCTAGTTAACGTCGAAACCTTAAAGCAAAAGCTCATTGAACCTCCTGCGCCTTTAGGCGTGAGAGGTTCAATTGAAGAAAAGCTCCTTAACCACTAAGACTGTTAGTAGATACGGAAACACGTCCATGATTTTAAAATTTGTAATGGACTCAAATGTACCTTATTTGGTACTTTTCGTGGATTAAGATGAAAAAGCATAAAAGCATTGGATCTGACTTTGAGGAGTGGCTAGACGAAGAAGGCATTCTCGAAGAAGTCGAAATTGCTGCTACTAAAAAGGCATTTGTAATCCAACTTCAAGCTGAAATGAAGAAAAAAAAGATAGGCAAATCTCGTCTTGCAAAAATGATGAAAACTAGCAGAACTGCAATAGAAAGATTACTGGATCCATGTCAGCCTTCTAATTTGGCTACGTTGATAGAGGCCGCTCTGGCCATGGGCAAAAGATTGAAACTTTCAATAGTTTAAAAGATCTCATTTTTAAAGGAAGAGCATTAGCTGCTTCACTAAGAAAAATTTATGAGAAACCGCAAAAGCAAATATAGAGACGAACCGATCGGGAAGATTAAAATCGTGGATGATTTTTTGCCTAAACCCAAAGACTTGGTTTTGAAAGAAGAAACGCTAAAAGAGCTACCTTTCTTAAAGCGTTTTTTCAAATTCTTTGCCTAAGCTCTTCGCGGTGCAGGCACTCTCTCTTAAACCATCACAGAGGTACCTAAGAACGATCGATGTTGCATGTGATGGTGCGAATGACGTGAATCCTCTTGCGATGCCCTCGCAGCTTGGCCTTGAGCATTGACTACAAAAACCACTGGTTGTTCTGTAGCTTGCCTTTGACGATTGGCAGCAGCGAATTCGCGGACATTCTGAGCAAGAGTTGCGTTTGATGCTTCGAATTGTGCTTGCGCATCTTTTTGTGCGCGCTGCGTCTCGCGCAACTCTCGACATGCTTCTTGCACCTCTTGGCGCGCTTTTGTTAAAGCCTCGCTTTCGCTTCTGAGCTGTTCGCGAACAGTTGCCGCTTCTACTTTTAAGGCGATGAACTCTTTGTACTGGTCCCTTAACATGCCTTGGCTATTTTCGATGAATGATTGAAGATTCATAGAGGTGGCTTCAAGAACTCTATTATTGGCTGCAAAAGTGGAGTTGCTAGCATGCAGGGTTTCATTTTCCTGCATAAATCTTTGGACTTGCGCTTTTAACTGAAGAACTTCTGCTCCTAAATCTTCGACTCGCCCCTTTAATTTGCCATTCTCCGAAGAGAACTCCTCGACTCGTCCTTTTAACTTACTATTTTGTTCGGAAAATTCCTGGACATGTCCTTTTAATTTTCCATTCTCGGATGAAAACTCTTTGACTTGAGTTTCTAATTTCACTCTCTCTGCAGTTAATGCTTGTATTTCTTTTCTTAAACTTTTGAGATCCCGGCTTCTATGGAGGAGACCTGCGGATCCAAACTCCAGTAAAGCAGTTAGAGGGTTTTGAGCAAACAATGAGACGGCTCCTTTAACAATATTTGCGCCTGTTACCCCGTTGTACACGACCCCTTCACAGGTGTCCGCCAAGGAGACAGGGTCCGTTTCCTTCTTTTGCGCATCTTGCAAAAAATACACCAGGCTATCCAAACGTTTAGAGTCGGCTTTCATGGCATCGAAAGATATAGACATTGCACACCTCCTGTTAGTTTAAGTGAAAATTTTAGAACCAACAAAATTTTTTGTAAATCGATATCTGTAAAGCGAACTTTGGATCCGCTTCTTCAGTGCAATTTTTGGCCGTTGGGGACTTCCTGATCTGGTCCTACCAAAACAATGGCATTGGATTCATTGGACAACCCTAGAACCAGCACTTCTGACATAAAAGAGCCAATCTGCTTTGGTGGAAAGTTGACTACGGCTAAAACTTGTTTCCCGATTAAGTTCTCTTTTGTGTAGAGGTGCGTTATTTGCGCAGATGTCTTCTTCATCCCAAGTTGAGGTCCAAAATCAATAACCAGCTTGAGCGCAGGTTTTTTTGCAGCAGGAAACTCTTCCACATTTATTATCGTGCCAACACGAATATCCACTTTTAGAAAGTCTTCGTATGCAATCATTTACATCTCCAGGCTCTGCGGTTTATGCAAGAAAAAGTTCAATTGTATCTGAAAGCTTAGTATAAATGTACAAAGCTACAGTTTTTTGAGTTGCCCTATGTCTGTGAAAATTACGATTCTCTACGACAATCGATGTGATGATCGCTCCTTGCAAGAGGGATGGGGATTTTCTGCTCTGATAGAGCACGATAGGTCCAAGATCCTTTTTGATACAGGTGGCGATCCCGCCTCTTTTTTCTCAAATGCAGAAAGAATGCAGCTTTCCTTAAGTGAAATCACACATCTTGTCTTTTCCCATAGACACTGGGACCATATTGCTGGTTTTAAGGAGATCGCAAAAAAGGTGGGCAAAGAGACCTCTCTTTATGTGCCTAAGACATTTCCCTGGCTTCTATTAAAAAGTGGCTCCGCTCACTTTGCAAAAGCAAAGATCGTGCGGTCGTTCGAAGAAATTGCTCCAAATGTCTATGCTTTGGTCCTTAGAGGCGGGTTTTGGCTTTATGAACTCTCTCTGGTCATTAGAACACCCAAGGGTCTCGGGATTATCACAGGATGCGCACATCCGGGAATCATTCATATTCTAAAAAAGGCACAAGAACATCTTCAATCTGATATCGACTTTGTATTAGGAGGTTTTCATCTCCTCTTCAGCCCAGCCAACACATGCCTAGATATTGTGAAACAACTTCAAGCGCTCAACGTCCAAAAAGTGGCCCCCTGTCATTGCTCCGGAGATCATCTCATCCGCATGCTGCAAGATGCCTACGGCTCTAATTTTTCCAAGGTCGGAACAGGCACAGTGCTCACTTTTTGATTATGATTTCATTGCCTGTAATGCTATTATTGGTGGTTTAATGAGAAGTGCATTTTTCATGTTTGTTCTTTGCGCTATCTGCTACCCATTTGTACAAGGACGATCAGAAATGGCTAACAGTGGAATCATAGAGAGCGAAAGATTTGCTCTTGGCTATTGCATAGAAGGAACAGGGCCGAATACGCTAGTTATTGGTAGTTCCATTTACTATCCTCGGGTCTTTTCAGAAAATCTTCGCAAGCATCTACGTCTTATTTTCACCGACATGAGAGCTTTTGCTCCCCCGCATGATTCGGAAAGCCCTTTGACATTTGGATTAGATCTGCTTTTAGAAGATGTGGAAAATATACGACAAAAACTCAATCTTGGCCGCGTTATCATCGTGGGCCATTCCGGAAATGCATTTCTTGCGCTCGAATATGCAAAAAAATACCCAGAACATGTCTCTCATGTCGTTATGATTGCCACTGCGCCAGATTTCAGCCCTAAGAGTAAAGAAGCTGCTGATCAATATTGGCAAGAGTCGGCATCAAAGAATAGAAAAGCCGCCTTTGAAAGAAGTTTGGAGCTGTGCCCTAATTCACAGTATGAGCAGATTCCTTTGAGTAAACGTTTCATTTGGAACTATATTCGCCACTCCGCCCAGATTTGGTATGATTTCAACTTTGATGCAACCCCGTTATGGAAAGGGGTGCATGTGAATATGCCTATCTTTGAATACGTTTGGGGCACTCTTTTTGCAGATATTGAGATCACCAAAGGCTTGGAAACTTTCGACAAGCCTGTATTTTTGGCTCTGGGACGCTATGACTTCATCATAGCACCACCCGTTGCATGGGATCCCATGCGTTCAAATTTTAAGTCTTTAACCATCAAAGTATTTGAACGAAGCGGTCATACCCCGCAATATGAAGAGCCTGCTCTTTTCGATGTAGAATTATTGAACTGGTTGAAGAAAACAACGTCATAAGGGCTAACTTGTTGGGTTGTTCAAAAGACGACTTTTGATTAAAATCATCTTTTTTCTCAGGAGATTTATGAAGCTGATCATTTTAGAAAAGCCTGAAATCCGACTCGTTGGTATTTGTGTGCGCACAAATAACAAGTATGAGGTTAACAAAATGGACGGGAAGATTTTTCCGCTGGTGAAAAAATATCATCATGAAGCGCTTGCCGAGAAAATCTTGCACAGAAAAAATCCTGGGACAACGCTGTGCGCATATACCGATTACGAAAGCGATGAACATGGAGACTACACCTACTTTATCGGCGAAGAGGTGGCCTTTTTCGATGAAAAGCTGCCTAAAGATTTTCAAACTCTCATCATCCCAAGACAAACCTATGCAAGGTTTACAACAGATCCTGCGCCCATGCCAAATGTCTTGCTTAATGTCTGGAACATAGTTTGGAAAAGCTCTACGCAAGATTTAGGAGGCAAGCGCACCTATGTGGCCGATTTCGAGCTCTATGACGAGAGAGCAGCAGATCACCAAAACATCGTTTTGGATCTTTATATCGCCATCCAACCAAATGCGTCTTTAAAACATGCCGCTATGAAGTAACAGTAAATGAAACATTTCTTAGTAGCCCTAGCGATTATCCTACTCAATTGTGCCGCCCCAAGAAGAGCGCTCTGACTTGCCTATCGCATGTTACCGAAGTATCATCGATCCTGATCCTAACGTACATATGGCCATGGCCCGAGCGATCATGGAGTATCAACTCACAACTTCGATTCCTCCCCTAAGTCCTTCTTCCATAAAAGCGATATTGCAAAACGATCGCTTCAATCTGAGCTTCATCCGTGCTTTTTTGCATTACGCATACAATCTTTGCTTTTTACAACCCGATCAGCTGCTCTCTCAAATAGAGAATATCTCTCATCTTCCCGCGATCCTAGTCCATGGATCTTGCGATACTGTTTGTTTTCCCGAGCAAGCGCATTTACTCCATCAAAAGTGGAGCAACAGCCAACTCTGGATAATCGAGGGAGCCGGTCACTCCTCTGAAGAACCAGCAATCGGATCTGCATTAGTTCAAGCCACAGACGCCTTCTTAAAAAGTTTAAAAAATGAAGATTATGAGCAGTAAGTCAAATAGCTCCAAAACAGATTTGCGCTTCTTGCATGCTAAATCATCCCAAAGAGAGATGATCCACAGCTGGTTTATGCAAGATCACATCAAAGCCTGGCTTCACGGAGTGGGGCTTCAGAATACTTTAAATGGCCTGGATAAGTTTTTTAAAGGTGCTGGCAGCACTACCTACTGGATCGCTTACGACAAAGAGACGCCTTTTGCTTTTCTGATCACTTCTCCCGAAGGAGAAGATGCCATCACTTTAGACCTGTTTATCTGTGATTTAACCTATTTGGGAAAAGGACTTGCAGTGCCGATGATTCGAGAATTTTTAGTCAGTCAATTTCCCAATACAAAGCGGGTTTTAATAGATCCAGAAGCCACAAATACACGTGCCATCCACGTCTACCAAAAAATCGGATTCAAAATCATTGGAGAGTTCATCGCCAGCTGGCACCCCGTGCCCCATTACCAAATGGAGCTGTTCATGCGAGATATGCTTGCAAAAATGAAATTTTGAAAATCATTGAAAAAGCGATTATAGCCTGGTACCATTTCTAGTTAAAAAGGAAGTTTATGAAACATTATCTAGTCGATGGAAGTGGGATTGACAAAATCCAGTTATCTGAAAAACCGTCAGCTGCAAGTCTTAATGATTGTGAAGTCTTGGTTGACGCACAAGCGTGGTCGTTGAACTACCGAGATTTGATGGTTGCAAAAGGTCAACATCAATACAAAAATCAGAATACTCCTCCATTTATTCCATGTTCTGATATGTCGGGCATCATAAAAGCTGTAGGCAAAAATGTTACTGAGCTAAAGCCCGGAGATAGAGTCTTAAATGCTCCATTTCGACACTATCCTGCGGGAAATATGCGCGCTAGCTGGGCACGTACTTTTATTGGTGGTATGGGTGTAGATGGTGTCTTAGCCGAACAAGTAATATATCCTGCTGACTCACTTGTAAAGATACCTGAACATCTTGACTTCAAGGAGGCGGCCACATTTACAATTGCCGGCCTTACCGCTTGGTCAGCAATTGTAACCCATGGAAGGACTCTTCCAGGAGAATGGGTTCTTTTGCAAGGAACAGGCGGTGTTTCCATTTTCGCCGCGCAGTTAGCTAAGGCAATTGGAGCAAGAACAATTATGACCACATCTTCAAAAGAAAAGGCAGGCTTTGTAAAGAAGAAGTTTGGAGTGACAGCAACTGTTAACTATAATGACATCAATTGGACAGACCAAGTGAAGGAAATCACACAAGGCATAGGTGTTGATGTGATTGTTGATGTTGCGGGAGGCGATGTATTAGCTCAATCTTTGCGAATTTGCAATTATGGGGCGCGTGTGGGAGTAATTGGGATTCTCTCGGGGCAGAACAGCAACATCCACATTCGCGATCTTCTTTCGCATCAAGTGCAGATTCGCGGAATCTTCATGGAATCTACAGAGGAATTACGTGCGCTTATGCGCGCAGTAGATGTGCTAAAGCTCAAGCCTGCTATTGATAAGACATTTCCATTCATGCAAGTCAAAGAGGCTTACCATCATCTGGAGTCTCAGAAGCACATAGGAAAAGTCGTAATCAGCCTATGAAATGGCTATCGATCGTTTTTTTGTGTATCGTGATGTGTTATCAACTTTTGGGGCAGGAGACCTCTATGCCTAAGATTATTTATCTAAACGGTCCTTCAAGCTCAGGCAAAACTACTATAGCAAAGACTCTTCAAGAATCATTTTCCGAACCATATCTTCATTTGGGAATTGATAAAATCATTGGATTTATGCCTTGGAAAATCAATAATTGGGAAGGAGGAGTTGCTCCTCTTGGTTTTTCTTGGGAACCTGCAAAAGACCCGACAGGACATCCGATTTATCAAATTAAAGCAGGACCCTACGCTAAGAAGATTACCCGTACTCTGAAGGACATAGCTCACCTGTTAGCCGCGCACGGCTATAATTTGATTATCGATGATGTTGCATTTGGAGCGATTGAAGTAGAAGAGTGGAAGAGTGCACTTAAAAATTATGATGTTCTCTATGTAGGCATTACTACTCCTTTAGAAGTTCTGGAGCAGCGAGAACAGTCTCGAGGCGATAGATTTTTGGGAAGCGCTAGAGGCCAATATTTTAAAGTGCATGAGAATGTCGCCTATGATCTTGAAATAGACACTTACTCGCACACAATTGAAGCAAATGTCGCAAAAATCCAAGCTGCTTTATCGAAGAAATTTTCCACTGGAGGTTCTATGGTCAGTGGTGAGATGGAAAAAAGAAAAATTGTTGAGAGCTACCTCAGCTTATACAACACATTTCAAATTCCGCAAATGGTTGATCTTTTTGCTGATGATTGCATCTTTCAAAATGTGACAAACGGTTCTGTTGCTGTTGAGACTCATGGCAAAGAAGAGCTAATGCGCCTTGCAAAGCAAGGCGCATCAGTTTTTAAAGAGAGAAAGCAGAGCGCGACAAATTGGATTATCGAAAAAAATAAAGTAACTGTTGAGATCGACTACGAAGCTACGTTGGCCCAGGATTTACCAAACGGAGCAAAAAAGGGCACTCATCTCAAACTTAAAGGTGTTTCCATCTTTGAATTTCAATCGGGGAAAATCAAACGACTCGTGGATATTTCTTAATCTTCACCAGATTAAAAAGACGTGCAGCATGAGGTCTGCGACAAAATGCGCAAGGACTGCTGCAAAAAATCCATTCGACCAATATAGCCATCCAAATACAAGTCCTGCAATGCCGTTGAGGAGTAAGATGCGGAATATTTCGAATCCTGATGGCGTGGTTATCTTAAAAGCAGCAGGTAGATGACCTAAGCCAAACAGAACCGCCACGAGAATATTAGCGCTCCAAAGCAGATAGGTGCGCTTTCGAGCGGGCGACTTGAAAAGTTTCATTAAAAGAAAATAGATGAGTGAGAACAAAAACAGTCGCAAGAGAACTTCTTCGTTAATCCCGCCATAGATGGAAGCAAGAGCACCTACCCAGGAAGGAGGATGCGCTCCAGAAAATGCGGAACTGGAGAAAAGAGTTTTGTCTAAAACAAAGAGCGTTAATCCAACTAAAATCCCAGACGCTATGCCTGGAAGGAAAATGCGTTTTAGAGGACTTGTTATAGCGAAAGGTTGTAGATCAGTTTTTGGTAAAATTCGATAGGCAAGCCATAAAATGACTCCATATAAAACAGAAGCCTGAACCGTGCCTAAGAGAAATAATTTTCCCGTGGAAACTGTCAATGGAGCGATGTGTGCAAATAAAGTATAGGGAATGATAGTCCAGGAGCCGATAATACACGCCAGCCAGATGAGAATGAAAAGCCGTTTTCTTGACATGTGCATTTGCACCACTTTTACTCTTTTTCGCAGGGATTTTCAATCACTATTTTGTCAAAAGTCCATAATCGAAGCATTTAATGAAGCTAAGCCCTTCACTGGACGAATAGGTAAACTCTGCACCACCCAACTCCAGCAGGCATAAACGCATCCGCAGAACCTTGTGCGAGCAACCCTCCATCCCCTTCAAAAATGATCGAGCTAAAGATCGGAAAGATCAATCCGAGATTGAAAAAATCCAAAAAGATCACCAGAAGAATCGCAAAGAGAATGAATCGTTTATCGTTCTGAGAAAATGATGGCTTCATCTTGTGCTTGTCGTCTGCTGAGCGGGTGAGAGGAAGGCGTTAAAGCGCCACCGCGTTTGATATCCCAATTTGCTGCAGATTCCAAAGGCGAGTCCTTCAGACATAAGATAGGAACTACCCATGCGGCACCCTTTGGAAATGGCATGTTGAAGAGCCATATGTCGCAATGCAGTACTCAATCCGGTTTTACGTAGCTCCGCAATAGTCGCTCCGTTCCAAAAGCTTACATGATTACCATCAATAAGAGTGGTTACAGCTGAGACGACCTTTCCTTCTTTTTTTGCTATCCAGTGAAATGCTTTAAATTGCTCCTGATGCATCGCATTCCAAAGAGCTTTTTTGTACATCTGTTTGCAGCTATCAGGAATTGCAAAAATGGTGCAAACGAGGTCATTAAATTCTTCCATCGCTATCTCATCTGTCACAAGCTCTAATGTGTATTCGCTAGAGAGCGGTGCAGACAAAATTGGTTTGTCAAGGTTGCCTGCGACTCCTCGGAATATTCCGATATCTTGGAAGCCAGAAGAGAGAAGCAGATCTTTAAATTCTTGGCTGCTGTTCTCATCGACATACCAGACAAAAGGAATTTGGAATTGGTTAAAATAGTGAAGCTGGTTTTCGATGCACTTTTTCCATTCTTGTTTGTTGACGGGAGATCCAAAAACAGCATTCTGAAAGGGATAAGGAATTCCTGTCAGGCAGCGCTGAATGCCATCACATGTCTCAAACTCCGCTTCTGGAACAAATTTGTTTTCAGCCAAAACGCGGTAAAATCCCTGGAAGTGGTCTCGCAGAATCTCTTGGGTTTTTTGCTCAGAAATATCGTACACATATTCAGTTGAAGGCTGCGGCGGCAACATAATTCCTCCTTAGTAAAAATAGGAATTATATTTCAAAGCGCAATAAAAGCACACCTACGCCTGCTGCAGGCGTGCTTGGAGCGCGGGTATGGTTTGCTCTAAATTGGCTCTCATGGATTGCAGAAGCGGGATATCTTTTCCATCTGGGCCTTTCATTTTTAGGCAGGTTTGAAAATAGGCGATCGCCTTGGTTAGATTTTCTTCTGCTACTAACGGATCTAGGAGATAAGCTTCTCCCAAACTTCTCAAGATGCGTAGACGCAGATCGAAATCCTCGTGCGCCTGTTTATGCTGGGGCAGCTCGCTTTCGGTGATCTTTCTTGCTCTTTCTAGATGCGAAATAATGGCATCCAATTTGCCTTCCAAGTCGCGCTTGATAAATACGGATGCGAGGATGTAGCGCATCTCGGCTTCTAAGAAGGAGTCATTATGCTCTCCATTGACTCCTCTTACCAAAAACTCGATCGCTTGATCTAAATCATCTCCTTGCTCCCGCTTTACAAATAGCTTTGCAAGGTTAAGGCAGATCCGCGCATCCATCCGTGGGTTCTTTGCGAGCACTAGACACTGCTTGAAGCTCCTTTCTGCTCCACTTAAATCCTGTGCACGGCACTGCATATCTGCCAATTTCTCGTATAACCGTAAGCGTATTGCAGGATGATCCTGGCCGAGCTTTTCTGCTGAATCATAGCATTTAATGGCTCTTTCCACATCGCCTGCATTCTGCATCCGGAGCATGTAGAGGTTGCCCAAATCACAGAAAAGTTTGACCCTCACCTCATCATCATCGAATGCAAGTTCCAATGCTTCTTTAAAGCATTTTTCAGCTTCAAGTGGGGTTTCATGCTGGCCAAGATTATAGAGCAGCTGCGCTCTAAGAAGAGCATTATCATGTTTAACCTGAACACCTATTCGAAAGGCAATAGCTGCATTTTCTCTATCATCTGCGCCTTCTAATGCATAGCCTACCAGACTAAAAAGTCGAGCTTTACGTACGCTATCCGGAGCTGTCTGGAGGAGCAAGAGGGCTGCCTGGAAGTTCTGAGCTGCTCTTTCATAATCTTCGATAGCTAAGAGAGCCTCTCCGAGGACATTGTAAATCACTGCGCGAATATCCATGTTCGCTTCTGTTCGATAATAGGCCATCACTTCTTTGGGGTTGAGCTCAGCTGCCCGCGCTGCAAGATTTAATAATGCTTCCCAAATTTTTTGACTATCATGCTCAAATTCTACGGCCTGCTCGCAAGAGCGAATAGCAACAGCAAGATCTCCCTCTCCTTGTCGCTTGAGAAGCATATCGCCTAACTGCCAAAACATTTGCGCCTTTAGCCGATTACGTTCTTGCGGGAGTGTGTTTTCCATAGGAAGTGTGAGTGCGCCGTACACAAGCCCGATCCCTTCAGAAAGAGGGATCAGATCGGAATTGGAGCAGTAGTTGTGGACTAAACCAATTTTCAGCAGCGTGTCATTGTGCTTAACCAGAAGGCCAGCACGGTAATTTTTCACAGCTTCTTGAACATTATCCATGCGTTCACAGGCTAATCCCATTCCATTACACATGCGTGCCAGAAGACGTCCCGGCGTTTTTTCGAGCAGTTGGGCTCCTTTAGAAAAGGTTTCAAACGCTTTGGGATAATCTTTGAAGCTCAAGTAAGCATCGCCCAGATTATCCAAAATCTCTCCTGCAAGTTCGATATCCTCTTGCTCCAGCTTTGCGCTTAGGCCTTTTTTTAGCACTGCGATCTCTTCTTCTAAATCACCCTCTCCATCTCGTTCTTGCAGTGCCACTGCCCAATTGAAGCATACCTTTGCTTGAGAAACAGGGTCACCCATTGGAATAGATGCATATATTTTGATCGCTTCATCAAAATTGTTCTCCTCCATGCAATCTTCAGCACGCTCCGTAAGCGCACTAACTCTATCTAAAAGAGAGGGGGCATTTTGACTATTATTACTATTGCTGGAGGGAATCGCGGTCTCGGCTACTGATGCGACTTTTTCGCTCTCCTCTTTCCGCTGTCTTTTAGCAGGGAGCTCTGGCGTATCATCAAGGCAAGAAACATCGCCTTTTCTTTTAAAAGAGACCAATGCGGCCATATCAATTGTCCACGTCGTAGGAGACGGTAAGGATGATGTAGGTTGTGTATGCAGCAAGCGGGATAAGGGAGAGCAGCGCCACTCCAAACGTGGCAAGCGATGCGAAAGCGACGCCGCTTATGAACTCATAGAGCGCTGTATGTGCAAGCGGGATCGCCATTGAACCGGCAAAGGCGGGCAGTGCAAATTTGTAGGCGCAGTGGGTTTCGACAGTGAGGCGATAAAAGAGCGAGCCAGCAAAGCAGATAAGGTCGTTTACAAGAAGGGAAAAGGGAAGAAATAGGCGCAGCGCGAGCATGGCGATAGCGCGAAAGATATGGTTTACAAGGAGGGCAACTTTTTTGATCTCGGGATGCTCGTTTAAAAATGTCTCAATCTGATCTGTCGCCGTTTTCAGGACGTTGTAGTTAGTTATGAAGTTGTGAAGGGATTCTGCGCAGGTCATGGCTACCTCTTAGGAAAGGGAAAGTTTTTGAGGTCTTCTGCAACGAGGGTATTGGGAAAGATAACTTTAGCTTCTTTCGCAAACTCCTCTAGATCTTGGTAGCGAGCAGAGAAGTGGGTTAGGATGAGCTGCTCGGCCCCTGCGGCTTTAGCAATTTGGGCTGCTTGGCGCGCAGTCAGATGGTGATGGTTCTCGGCAAGATCCCGATGTTCTTCAAGATAAGTGCTCTCGCATAAAAGAAGCTTGGCTCCCTTGGCGACGTCGATCGCTGCTTGGCAATAAACTGTATCTATAACGATCGCAAAGGTGTCTCCTTTTCTCACTTCACTCACATCGTCTAAAGTCACCAGACGTCCATCTACCTTCACTTGGCCGGCTTGCTGGAGCGTGCGCACAAGGGGTCCTCTTACGCCGGCTTGCTCCAGCTTTTTACTATCGAATTTGCGTGTGTCGCTCTCTGTCACTCTCCAGCCAATGTTATCGACTCCATGTTCTAAAAATCTGGCTTCTATGCGGAACTTCTCATCTTCCTCCACCACCCCCTCTTTTGAGACGGGGTGCTCGATTACATTAATCGTCTCGTGGTACATGCTGCCGTAGCGCAGGCGGTCAAAATAGGTCTTTCCGCTCGCAGGATAGTAGCAGTGGATCGGATGGGTCACCTTGTCGAGATTAAGCCGCATCAGCATCGAACCGAGTCCTAAGCAGTGGTCTCCATGAAAGTGGCTGATCAAGATGCGCGTGACACAAGTCGGCGCGATATTGGCAAAGATAAATTGCCTCTGCGTTCCTTCGCCCGGATCGAAAAGAAATCCTTCATCATTCCAGCGCAAGAGATAAGCGCCATGGTTGCGGTTGCGGGTGGGCTGCTGACTCGAGCAGCCTAAAATGGTAAGGTCGCGTACGGTCATGCTTTTCCCCTAGAAAAATAGCGAAGTCTACCTAGCATCATGCCCACAATACCGCCAACGATGTGCGCGGTGTTGGCGATATTCGCCGTAAGGTCCATTGTGGAGAAGATCTGCAGTAAAAAGGAGAAAAATTCTAGCGCGAACATCGCCAGAACAAAGATCAAAATGAATAGGATCGTGGGCTTTTGAAGAGGGTATCCTTCCCAGGGTGCCACTTTTTGTCTCATCCAGATAAATCCTGCCATTCCAACTACGATCCCCGAAAATCCTAAGAAAAAGGGGCCGCTCATGAGATACTGGAGCACGTTGGAGATGATTCCTATCACGAGAAAAAGAAGGATTATCTTCTTTTTGCTGATTCTCTCTTCGATCTGTCTGCCCAATATCCAGACCCACGCCATATTAAACAGGATATGCAAAAAGCCGCGGTGCATCAGGCACGGTGTAAAGATGCGCCACACCTCGCCGGTACGTATCTTTTCAAATAGTGGAGCCTGCTCGAAGCTGGATACACCCGTTTTTTTCCACTGAAGCAGAAGGTCATAGGCCCCTTTCCAAGTAGGAATCGCTTGCGCCTCTTCGTACATTGCACGCTCCGAGGCGGGAAGAGTTTTTATATCATCTAATGATTTGATCGGATATTGACGGAGCAGCTCTCCCAAATAGCGGAAGGCGCATGGGTAATCGAAAATCATCTCCTGCTCAAGAGGTGTAAAGCCCACTTCTAATGCTACAGGCCCGCTCTCTTTCAATACTTTTGCTTGCTGCAGAGAGTCTAAAAAGAAGAGAAAGACACAGAGTCCGATCACAAAGGTGGTGAGAGTCAATCCCACGCGTGTTCTCGGCTTTAGCGCGATCTTAATTTTAAAGGGGGCTTTTCTGCTCTCCTTTTCATGGCTTGCGCCATATTCCAAGCGCGCAGGCGAGATAAAAGTGAGCTCTTCTACTTTATAATGGGGGTTGTGCGGATCTTTTTGAAACTCTTCAAAAGATTCGGACGCGCGGGTAAAATCATCCTCATTTTCGATCCAGACATGGACCGCCTTTTCTTTCGTCTCTTTATCGACAAAAGGCTCAAACTTACAGGGGATCCCCTGTTGCAAGAGAAATGTGCAGAAGGTGTACGCCTCTTTTTCTTCTTTGATTGTGCCGATTAGACGCATGTGTTCGTAATCCTGTTCACAATTTGGGTGGTGGAAAGGCCCGGTACGAGCTCAACGATATGTAGACGCCCGCCGTGGGCTTTTACAGTCTCTGCTTCTATGCACTTTTCGCCATATTCCGCACCATTGACATGCACATTGGGCTTAAGTTTAGAAAGAAGTAGACGCGGATCAGTCTCTTCAAACCAGGTGACATAATCGACCATATCGAGAGCTGCCAACATCTGCATACGCTGCTCGAGCAGAATAAAAGGCCTATCAGGACTTTTGTACTGCTTAATCGAGCTGTCGCTATTTAACGCGACAATTAAGAGATCTCCTTGCAAAGAGGCTTGATAGAGCATCTCCAAGTGGCCCGCATGCAGAAGATCAAAAGAACCGTTGAGCGTAACCAAAGTCTTGCCGCTCTTCTTTACCTCTTTTGAAAAGCTTTCAAGATCGTCAGGGTGGACCTCTTTCTGCTTGTAAAACTCCCTATAAGTTTTACTTTTTGGGGAAGGCGACACGATAAACCTCATCATAATGTTCGACAAAATGGACTTTCAATCCCTGCTTGAGATAACTCGGAAGCTCATCGTAATCCCGATGGTTGTCTTTAGGGAAGATGAGCGTCTTAACTTTAGATCTTCGCGCTGCGATGAGTTTTTCTTTGAGTCCTCCGATGCCAAGCACCTTACCCATTAGTGTGATCTCTCCTGTCATGCCTAAGTCGTCACAAACAGGTTGGTTTTTGAGTAGCGAGAGTAGCGATGTGACCATGGTGATGCCGGCAGATGGTCCATCTTTAGGTGTCGCTCCCTCTGGAATGTGCACATGGACTTGCGACTTTTCGAAAAAGGTCATGCCCGGTGCATACTTCTTTAAGTTGCTGTTGAGATAAGTCCAGGCGATCTGTGAAGACTCCTTCATCACATCTCCTGCTTGTCCCGTGAGCTTCATCTCCGTTTTGTCAGCAGGGACTTTTGTCGCCTCTACGTAGAGCGTCGCTCCTCCCATCGAAGTCCAGGCAAGCCCCATGCAGACGCCTATGGGCGTACGAACATAGTAGCGATCAGAAGTGAAGATCGGCTTGCCGAGGTAAGTGGCGAGGGTGGACTCTGAAACGGTGTGTCCCGTTCCCTCTTCCTTGACCACTTTTACGGCGACTTTACGCAGAATCTTTTTGATGTAATTTTCTAAATTGCGCACACCCGCTTCACGCGCATAGCCGTTGATGATCTGTTTGAGTGCGCCTTTTGTGAACTCCACATCTGTCTTTTTTAAACCCATCGCCTTGCGGTTGCGGGGGATCAGATATTTTTTGGCGATCTCGACCTTCTCTTCCAAAATGTAACCGGAGAGGCGCAAGATATCCATACGGTCTTTTAGCGGCTCAGGAATAGTGTCGAGGACGTTGGCAGTCACGATAAAGAGCACGTTTGAAAGATCGCAGCGGACATCAAGATAATGGTCCAAGAAATCGCGGTTCTGCTCCGGATCGAGCACTTCCAATAGTGCGGATGCAGGATCTCCCTGATAGCTCGATCCCATCTTGTCTACCTCGTCGAGCATAATGATCGGGTTCATCGCCTGCGTAAATTTAAGCGCTTGGATCATCTTGCCCGGCATTGCGCCGATGTAGGTGCGTCTATGCCCTTTGATCTCCGCCTCGTCGCGCATTCCACCCACAGAGAAGCGGTAAAACTGTCTATTGAGCGCGCGTGCGATGCTCTTGCCGATGCTCGTCTTGCCCACCCCTGGAGGGCCGACCAGACAGATGATGCTCCCCTTCACGCCGCCTGTCAGTTTTCCCACGCTGATGAATTCCAAGATCCGCTCTTTGATATCGTTTAAACCATAATGGTCCTCTTCTAAGACCTTCTTGCCCATTTTCAAATCGTGGCACTCTTTACTGTAGATCCCCCACGGAACGATGGTGAGCCAGTCCAGATAGTTGCGACAGACAGCGTATTCGGCCGATTGAACCTCTAACACGTTCAGCTTCTCCAGCTCTTCATTGATCGTCGTCATAACATCCGGTGGCACCGTACGCTTTTTTAAACGCCCCTTGAACTTTTCGATGTCGCACGTCTTGTCATCTTTTTCGAGCCCCAGCTCCTTTTTGATCGTCTTGAGCTGTTCGCGTAAAAAGAACTCACGCTGAGTTTTAGAGATCGTCGCTTCGATCTTCTGATTGATGCTATTTTGCAGCTTGCTTAAGTCTAGCTCTTTTTTAAGAAGCATGAGTGCCTTATCAATACGCCCTTGCAGCTCAAATGTCTCCAGA
Organism: Chlamydiia bacterium; assembly: GCA_963804085.1. Taxonomy (GTDB): domain Bacteria; phylum Chlamydiota; class Chlamydiia; order Chlamydiales; family Rhabdochlamydiaceae; genus CAWDOQ01. The sequence goes on from CAWDOQ010000002.1 coordinate 254,965, forward strand.
ACATCTTGCAGCTCTTCGCGGGTAGCGGTAGTCAGCGCGACGGCAAAGTCGGCAAGTTTTCCCGGCTCGGTAAAATCGGAGTGGCCTAAGAAGATCTGCAGCTCCTCTTTGAATAGAGGATTGAGTTTCAGAAGCTCCTTGATCGTTGTGATGATGCTGATCGAATAGGCTTTCAATTCTTTAGAGAGCTTAGATGAGATATCATCGTGATAGGAGATCTCTGCACGCAGATTTTTGCCCGCTTTAATCGGTTTTTCAATGCGGATTCTCTTTTCCATGTTGAGAACTACCTGCGCTCCTCCCTGCTCCATCGGGATGATGCGCAAAATGCGCGCAAGCACTCCCACCTGGTAGAGATCCTCGAAGCCCAGTTTGTAGATGTTGACCTCCTCTTTTTTGGACAAAAAGAGACCCATAGATTTGTGAGGCGTCTTGGCGACGACCTTGAGCATCTCGTAGTAACTGCCCGGTTCGATCACGATCGGAGCAGCCATGCCCGGAAAAAAGGGACGGCGCGTCAAAGGAATGATAAAGACCTGGTTGGGCAAGTCTCCCTGAGATTTATCCCTCTTGTCATCCTCTTTGATCGACTCTTGGATAGTCTCGGCAAGCGTCTCTTCTTCTGCGTTTGGCTCGGGAATCTCTTGGTAAGTCAATTTTGACTCCTAAAAAAAGTATGGCGATCAAACAAATCTAACACCTGCCCAAAAATAGCGCAACTTAGTATGCTTTTCTCTATGAAGACATTACTCATCGAAACCAGTCAAAGCACAGGGGCTATCGCCCTTGCTTCCGAGGGGAAAATCCTCTCTTCGCATACCTTCGGGCAAAGCCCGGGAGCTCTAAAGATTCTTTTACCTTCTATACAGACTCTACTTAGAGAACACAACTGGGAGCTAAAAGAGCTCTGCCGCATAGCCGTGGGTATTGGCCCCGGCTCCTACACAGGGATGCGTGTCGGCATCACGGTGGCGCAGACGCTCGCATTTGCCTTAAAGCTTCCTTTTACCTCCTTCTGCTCCCTCTTCGCCTTTATCCCCCCGAAGCAGAAGGCACCTTTGCCCATATATGCGCCACCAAAAAAGGGGACTACTTTGTCGCTAAAGGCGTTAAGGAGAAGAATGCGAAGCCTCACTCATTTTGCTGCAAGAGCACGCTCCTGTCTCTGCACTGACCCTGCTCCTCGCAGATGTCGGGTTTATCGTCCGCAACGAGATTGCCCGCTTCCTCTTACGCGAACCTCTACCCTCTGTACCCTCTTGGCACAGTCACCAACTAAGGCAGTCAAGGCGCTCTATTTTCCATAAGAAACGACATTGCAAAAGACTAAGCGTCCAAAGCGACAAGACAAAGGTTGATTCTTATGTCGTTTTGGTCCTCTACGTCCTTTAGGTCCTTGTTCTCTGACTCCCGCTAGATTTTAATTGCAGAACTTGCAAGACCCTATAGAATTGTAGTAAACCAATTAAAAATGGGATTGAAGTTAGATGACAAGCGTCAAATTACGTTCTGGTGAGTCTCTCGATAAAGCTCTCCGTATTTTAAAGAAAAAGCTTGATAAAGAAGGCGTCATGAAGGCCGCAAAAGCTCACCGCTTCTACGACAAGCCCTCGGTTAAAAGCCGTGCCAAATCTAAGGCTGCACTCAAATACAAGAAAATGCGTCCTAGCACTTCCTATAGATCCTATTAATTTTTAGCAGCTTGCTCTCTTATTTGCTAAAAACATCCAAAAATGGTAGGATTCTTGCTATATGACCGATTATTACAAAGTTTTAGGCATTGAACGCGCCGCATCCGCGGACGAGATCAAAAAGGCGTATAGAAAGGGTGCTTTAAAGTACCACCCTGACAAGAATCAGGGAGACGCGCAAGCAGAAGCTAAATTCAAAGAAATTTCAGAGGCGTACGAAGTCCTAAGCGACGATAAAAAACGCCAAATGTACGATCAATTCGGTGCTGACGCGGTACGCGGCGGAGGCATGGGCGGCGGCGGCGCAGGGCGCGCAGGCGGCTTCTCCTCAATGGAAGAAGCTCTTCGAACCTTCATGGGAGCCTTTGGCGGCGGAGGGGGAGGAGGCGGCGGGGCGACAACATTTTCGGCTCGCTCTTCGGTTTTGATACAGATGGCTCCGACGCAGGCGTGCATGCAGGCGCAAGCAAAAAGATGAACCTGACGATCTCCTTTGAAGAGGCAGTCCGCGGTGTAGAAAAAGAGGCCGCCCTCACTAACTACCAGACCTGTTCCAAGTGCGACGGAAACGGCGCAGCTTCTCTTAAAAGCATCAAAAAGTGTATGCGCTGCCACGGCTCTGGCCAAGTGCAGCAAACGCGCGGTTTTTTCAGCATGGCATCCACCTGCCATGAGTGTTATGGAAGAGGCAAGGTGATCACCGAACCCTGCACAGAGTGTCAAGGCGCAGGACGCATTAAAGAGAAGCAGCGCGTGACAATCAAGGTCCCGTCCGGCGTCGACACCGGCATGCGTTTACGTATGCCCGGCTACGGAGATGCAGGCGAAGGCGGAGGTCCTGCTGGCGATCTCTATGTCTTCCTCACAGTAGAACCCCATCCTGTTTTCGAAAGACAAGGAGATGATGTAGTGATCGAACTGCCCATCGGCTTTGCAGAAGCTGCCTTAGGCTGCAAAAAAGAGATCCCCTCTCCGCTTGGCAAGTCGTGCCGGATCCTGATTGCAGAAGGAACGCAGTCGGGCAAAGTGCTGCGCGTAAAAGGCGAAGGCGTTCCCAATGTGCACGGACAAGGCAGCGGCGATCTGCTCGCAAAAATCGTTGTAGAGACCCCCGTGCGCCTAAGTGAAAAACAGAAGCAAATACTCCAAACATTTGCTGAGTCAGAAAAAGAGAACAACTCTCCCAGAAAGCAGGGATTTTTAGATAAAATGAAAGGCTTCTTCTCTAACTAACCCGCATTTGCTATTCAATCAAAGAAAAAAGAGTTTAAACAGGATGGGCAGGATAGACAGGATGAAGATGAAGAAAGAATCTTGTTGTTTTGTTTCTCTTTCTTATCCTGTCTATCCTGCCCATCCTGTTTAAACTCTTTATCTTCCAGACATTTCTTTCTTCTATTCTGCGTTTTGCGTTAAATCTTCGTAATGGGCTAAATAGCTTAATCAATACAAGGTAACCAAAGACGCGGAAAAAATTGAAAAATCTGAAAACAGCTATTGCAGATAAACTGCCGCTACGCTCTCTCAAGTGGGATCGTTTTTTAGATCTCATTGGAAAAGCTGAAGAGACGATCGGTCATTTTGAAGCGGTCATATCCAGTGTGCCCCACCCCGACAAAGTCTTCTCAATATTGAAAATAGAAGAGGCTCTTGCCTCTTTGCGCATCAAAAAAAGCCCGTTGAAAGCCTTAAGCGAAGAGGACGGAATAAGCATCCAGCCCTATCTCCTCGCGCTAAAAAATGCCACCAAAGAGATCAAAACGCATCCACTCTCTCAGGCGCTTCTTCGTAAAATTCACACCGATCTTTACAAACATTCCAAAGCGCCAAAAAAAGATGTCGGCCACTTTCGCAAAAGACAAAACTGGATAGGACGCGAAGGATGCAAAATAGAGAAGGCCTACTACTATCCGCCAAAAGCCTCGGTTATCACTAAAGAGCTTCAAAATTGGAAAAGCTACATCCGCTATCCGGAAAAAAATGCTCTCGTCCAGCTCGCGATTCTCTTTGCACAGCTCCTCGTAATCCACCCCTTCATGGATGGCAATGGACGCGTGGCACGCATACTCACCCCTCTCTTTTTGTGTAAAAAAAAGCTCCTCGCCCATCCCCTCTTCTTCATAAGCTCCTACTTAAGAGAGCATCGCCCCCTCTATTTCCGAACGCTGTTTGCCATCTCGGATAAAAAGGATTGGGAGGGGTGGATACGCTTCTTCTTAACTGCTCTCATGCGGCAAGGAAAAAAGAATAACGAGAAGGCAGAGAAGATTGTAGTCATCTACATGGAGATGAAAGAACGGCTCAAAATTTATGACAAACCAAAAAAAATAGAGGCAATTTTAGATCTGCTATTTTCCAATCCGCTCTTGGATGAGAAGAGGTTATCTAGTATCGACAATAAGATTGTAAGAGAGTTGCGTAAGGCGGGAATTTTAAAACAAAAGAAAGGCGGGGCGCACAAGAAAATCTGGATCTTTGCACCCCTTCTAAACCTACTGAAAGCTTAACAAGGGCCCATGCCGCAGGTGCCCATGCCACCCGACTTGCTTGAGCCTTTGCGCTTCCTTTTAACTACTTTTTTTTTACGGCCTTTCTAACAACTTTTCTTTTCGTTGTTTTTTTCTTTGCCGCTTTTTTTCGTTTTGCCATATTTTCTCCTATCGAGCTTTTATCTGCTCTGGCCCACACATTGTCATTATCATTTTTTTTATTCAATAGGCTTCTTGCATCTTTTTGTAAAAGTTGGGTATTAAGGAAAAATGGCCATGCAAAAAACAGACACATTCTTCTTACGCCACATTGTGTGGACGTGCACAGCTGCAATATCACTCATATTGGTGAGCTATTTTTTCTTAGATATCCATCTTGCACTTTTTTTTCATGATATCTGGCCTACAGAGTCTATTCTGCTGCACCTGTTCAATGAGATGAGCAACCCCAATCCACAGGTCCTCTTCTGGCCTGTGATTTTTTTTGTGGTGCGCTACATCTACAACAACAGAACAGCCGGAGAAAAAATCCTCACAATCATGCTCTCAGTATGCGTGTCCAATGCGATCTCCATCCCTATGAAAATGCTCCTGGGAAGAGCGCGTCCCGCACTGCTTTTTTCCGAGCATGTCTACTCGTTCGATATCTTTTCGGCGTATACTCTACACCTCTCCTTTCCATCAGGACATGCCATTACCATTGCATCCGTGATGGGGGCTCTCGCGTGCTACTACCCGCGCTACTCGATTCCTCTACTCTGTGTGGCTCTATTCATGGCATTCGCACGCGTAATGGCCACCGCTCACTACTTGAGCGACGTCTTAGCAGGAGTGCTTCTCGGAATTCTTATCTCTCAGTGGGTCTTCAGCAGAATAAAAAAATATAGCTAAGCGCGGACTGGATGCAGGAGCACTTCTTGGGTGGTTGCATCGATTTCGAAGTCGCCATATTTGACGAGATCTGGATCCTCTTTGACTGCGCCTGCAACTTTGTTGAAGTTAAGAGGCGCTTGAGCACCTGGCTTTTGACTCTGTAAAACATTGGCAAGGAAAGGAAGCGCCGTAACTGCCAATTCCATCTTCGCGTCTAAAGATGCTTTTGGATCAAAGTTATAGAGGTTAAGCAGGACAGCCGGCATATAGGTCGGTGTGCGTCTCTCGTATTTTTGCATTCCAAACTCTTTCAACACATGCGCGCGTTGCTGCTCATCTAGCTTAAAAAAGGCCTTTTTTAAGCTCTCACCCTCCTGAGGAGTGAAGAGCCTAAGCATAGAGCCGAACCTGGTCAGCATGAAGTCTGTGGGATCCTGAGGATTAAAGCTCAGCCAGGAGGCGCGCACAGCGACATAAGCTTTGTACGCATCGAACTCTTCTTTTGTAGAATCAGAGAGTATCAGACATGCATCATAAGTGGCCTTAAGCGCTCTATAAGTATCTTGAGTACACATGACGGAGCTTTTCTTATTCACATGTCCCGCAGCTCCTGCCACATCGCACAAATGGACAAAGGAATCAAAACGCATCGCAAGCGGATTTCGAGAGGCAATAGCGCTCTTTTTAATCCGAGCAAACATCTCCGCTCCCCCTTCGCAATGGGTGACATGTCCATAATGGATAAGGGCTGCGACCTCAGCTAATAATTCTTGAGCCGTAATGGGAAGTCGATTGAAGGAAGGGGAAAGTTCCGGATTCTTTAGCATCGCCACCACTGCTTGTCCGTAAAAATCATCATGATCGGGAGCCGTGGCTCCGTAAGATTCAAACTTAGCGCGCGCCTTAGGACTCTTTCCCATGTCCGCTAAAATTAAAGCGGTTTCAAGAGTTTGCGCCATCTGATTGCACGAGAGCCCTTTATGTTTGGAATCGATAAGAGAAAGTCCCATCTCATGTATCTCTTTAAAACTTTCCCAGGCAAGCCTCTTATCTTGAGGCTGATCTTTTGTAAGCTCCTCGTAGGCCTGCTTATCGCCTTGTAAAAAGAGCTTCAAACAGTGCAGCCCCATAATCGTGCGATCAAACTCGATGAACTTCTTTCCATATATCTGCTCAGAGTAGGGACTCTCTTCTAAAGCACGCCCCTCTTCTGTCTTCTTCACATCGCTATCGGCAAGCCAGCTGATCTCCGGATATTTCTTTAGACACGCTTCTGCCCATGCTCTACCCTCTACCCGTGTAAAGACAATTGGCTTCGGCTCCTCTTTTTTCTGAACATAGCTCGCCCCTAGCGTAAGCGCACCGGTAAACAAAAGTAGGCTTGTAATTTTTGCTGTTTTTTTCATTGTACTCTCTTCAGGTGAGGGAATTTGGGTGGCCGTTAAAGATCGCGAAGCGTGACTAAAAAAAGCGCGTGGTCTTGGAAAACACCTTGCAGAATGAGATAAAAGTGGAGGCAGACAAACAACAAAAGATGATCTACAAATCCTCGCAAGACCGCTCATAATTGAGAGCAGTTTATATCCTCTTTTTCAGATTTGCCACAATTTGCATACTTTTTTTGAAAGTAGTCCATGTAGGCTGCAGTATGCCCGTTTTGCTTTTGAACACAGAGATATTCGTCAAAATTCGCCCAGTCGTAAGGATTGAACACTTTATTAAGAAGAAGAGAGGAGTTCCATCCTTCATGGGCGCATTTTAGCATCGTCTTTGTATAAGCGGTGATGCTCTCATACTCTATCCGTTCAAGACCTTCTGCGTACTCCTCTTTGCTTACAATCTGTCCCTTGGCTGCAGCTTCATTCCACTTGGTGACCTTTTCTATTTGGAGCATATTGTGAAGCTCGAAAACCAGAGTTGTAAGCTTCTCATTTTTTGTGCAATTAGACCTAATCAAGATCGTTGGCGGGGCGTAGATGCAAATTCCCATATTGTCCGGGAGTTCTTCGGGAGAAATCATCCCCACCTTAATGGCGGGCCGTTGCATTTTTTCCACCGCTTTTTGCGCCTCATTCCAAAGAGTCTCTGCGGTTTTTGATGTTCTAAGCAGCTTGAGCAGATCCTCAACAGGAGGATCTTTGATCTGTTTGATCTTCTTTTGGCTAAGCATTGACTCATTAGAAATCTTGCTTCTTTTAGGAGACTTCTCGTTCTCTTCCCCTGCTTCCGACTTTCGCTTTTTGCTAACTTGCGAAGAAGCATTACTCGCGTTTGATATATTATTTAAAGGAGAAACAGCGGATGTTAATGATGTCATAATAAATAAACCTTTTGTTTTGTTTGATTATTTTATCATTTTTAATATAAAAACCGAGCAGGAAAAATATTTTTAAGAAGCAAAGTAAAAAATTAACAATTACCCTAGATTGAGCATATGGCAGAAAAGACAGGCAAATACGCCCATGGTGTGGTTTACATCTTTTTAGCGGTCATTAACCTCTCCCTATTTCTTCTATTCGCCAAACTTGGAACAGCAAATACCCCCTTCTTTCTCCTCTCCTTTTTCCGTTTTTTGGTGCCGTTTTTGATGCTTCTGCCCTTCTTGTATTATCAAGGGTTATTTAAAAGGCTCTCCCTCTTTGGCGACTCCAAATCCCATCTCTTGAGAAGCAGCTGCGTCCTCATTCAGCAATACACCGTGTTTTTCTACCTATTGCATGGATCGCTATTGGATATAACTGTGCTGCTCAACCTTAGCCCGATCTTTGTCGCATTTTTAGAGAGGATCTTTTTTAAGCATCCCATCCACAAATCTGTAGCGATCAGCCTTGCAGTCTCTTTTATCGGGGTGCTCTGTGTATTGCAGCCCGATCAGGGAATCTTCTCTCTTTTAAGTCTTATCGGCATTATCGCAGCGCTGGCAAGCGCATCGTCGCAAGTGGTCTATGGCCACAATGTGCGTAAAGAACCTGCTGCAGTGAGCCTTTTCTATCTCTTCTTTATCGGATCGATCGTTAGCTTTTTGGTCCTTCTGGTTTATCAAGGCTTCGCACACGAAAGTCTTATAACAGCAACGCGCTCCTTCGTTTTTGGAGACTGGACGGCTATACTCTTCCTGCTGCTGCTTTCTCTTTTGTACTCTTGGCAACCAGGGCTTTCGCGGACTTGCTTATTCACACGGCAGGCCGGCCACTTTGGCCCCCTTCCTCTACTTTTCCGTCTTCTTTTCTGGCATCTTTGATTGGCTTGTCTTTCATAACATTCCCAATGCTTTAGCGATTATCGGCTCCTGCCTCATCATCTTAGGCGGCTTCCTGCAGCTTTATTTGCGTAAATCGAGAGCTTTTTGACTTTTTTCCGATGAATGGCTAATCTTCTCCCCATGAAAACACTCCTACTTTCTACACTTCTAGCCTTTGGCGCCTTGAATGCCGAACAAATTGGCAATGTTGAATATGAGCTACCCTCATCTGACACAGCGTGGAAAATTGCCAATCAGATCACAAACGAGGTGTGCACGCAATGCGTCTACTTCCATGAGAACAAGCCTGGAGAGATAGCCGAAGAGCTCTTTGGGACACATTGGAATAACTTTCCTAAGGCAACCTTCGATCCTGCCGCCTTCAAGCAAGGAATCCAAGCCAATTTTCAAGACAAAAAGATACAGGTGACACTTGTAGAAAAGAGCCCAGGCTCCGCAATCTGCGAATGGACCGCATCCAGCTCAGACAACCAGCTCCTATTCTTTGGCCTTGTGCGCGCCTTCTCGTCCGAAAAAGGCAACGTCCTCCTCAGCTTCCAAAGCGACCAGCCCCAAAAAAGAGACGCGCTGCGCCCCATTTGGCTCAACACTCTGCAAAAAGCCCACCCCACCGACTAAGACGCAAATCACTTTATATCAGCAGGATAATAGCCTCATATTCTTGACGAGAATTCTCGTCATCAGAATATTGACGTGAATTCTCGTCAAGATCTAACATTGATCTCCAAACGGAGCAAAGAATTATGGGCATAAAGTTTACGATTATAGGAGTGAATGTCTTTTTAGAGAGACGTAAAACCAGAATGCTTGTCGGATGTTTAAAAAAGGTAAAGGGACAATTTATCTTTTCCTACGACGAACAGTATCTGCATTCTAGAAATGTGTTTCCTCTTGGCCCTGAATTTCCTTTAACAAAACGAGAGTTTCGAGCCTCTTCTCTTTTCCCATTTTTTGAAGATCGCATACCCTCAAAGCAAAATCCAGCCTATGTAGAATATTGCGCTGCGATGGGTATTAGTCCTACAGAAAAGGATCCTCTTATCCTTCTCTCAACAATTGGCAAACGTGGCCCCTCTTCTTTTATTTTCGAACCGGTTTATGAACGCTCCTTTACAGTAGAAGATGCAATAGCATTCCGTATTGCAGTGGGATTCACTACAAGAGAGTTCGCACACGTATTCGAAATTCCTCAAGCATCTGTCAATGCTCTTGAACGCAAGAGATGTTCCGGGAAAGATCTTCTGAAACGCCTTGAGATCATTATCCGTTTCCCGACTGTCGCTTTATACCTACTTATCATCAACGGTGGAATATTGCCTCACGAAAAATGGCATCAAGCTGAAGCTGTGCTGAGAAAAATGGGAGGTGAAAAACTATCCATCTAGCACATTTTGTTAATACCCTCTGCGACAAGCATCAGTCCTGTTCCTACGAACAAGATGATGTAGTAATAAGCAAAAGCAGAACGCTCTTTCTTATTTTGCATAAAGAAGCTCTCATATAGGCAAAACCCACCTGCTAAAATTAGCATCGAACCGAATGCGATTTGCCATGGGAAATAAAATGGCCAACCCCTTAATGCAAACAATGATAAAGCAAGCGCAGGAAGTAGGTGCCGAATGTTTTTGTCTCTAAGAAATTTGAAAATCAACCATATCGTGCCAGAGAGGAACACGCAGGTTTCAACGATGTCTTTAGTTATTTTTTCCATTTACTTAATCCGGATTTTGAGGCCCGCCGCCTAAATCCATGCCTTCATAAGGATTGTTTCGACCATGATTATCGTCATCATTATCATGACCACGATCACGTTCTTCGCAATAAGCATTATATTCTCTTGCCCATTCTTTCCAAGATTGAACAGCATTATAGCCTGCAAAAGCCGCAACGGGTGGACATTCAATCGCAAGCCCTGCTCCAATCGAACTTTCAAGTGCATCCACGAATGCGTCTTTAGCTCGATCGAGATGTTCTTGAGCCTCTCGACTAAGATCCTCTTCTCTACATTGTATAAAGACGCCCTTATCGTCCAAAGATAGAGATGGAAGCATTATCATCGATCTGTCCTTGCATAGCAAAACGCCTTTGCGAGTAACTGCCATTCTTTCTGGAGCTAAATAGACTTTATCGTCTATCCAAGCTTCAACAGAATCTGGTTGCTCTCGGAAAATTTGTAGCGTTTTGATTGCTCCTACGTATCTTTGCAAGGTCACTGATTCACGTTGTGCTGCTTGCAAACTAGCATGCATTAAGAATAAACCTGCCGAAACAGTTGCTAAAAGAAAGTGCATAACTCCTCCAAAAAATGCAATCGCTCGTAAGCTATTCTTTTGACTCATAAGTTTCAAGAAAAAATTAAGAATTTAAAACATCCGATGCGAGTTGCGAAAGCCACCTATGGAAGAGCCCGTCTTCTAGCGTACAGATGATTTTTGCGTGCTCTTCACCCTGAGAAAGTTTCGAAAGACCCTGACGCATCTCGTTTAGATGCTCCTTCTCTTCCAGGAGGATCGATTTGACTGCTACTTTGGAATTGCTCTTGCGCAGGATAGCATCGTAGATGGGGTAGAGCTCTTCGGCACGCAGCTCTATGGCATAGGTGACAAGAAGGTAAGCAGAAGCGCGCATCTCCTCTTTTGCGTGCGTCTGCAGCAGGTAGCGGGATGTTTGCAGATCAAGTTTAGAGAGGTAGTGCAAAGAGGCAGTGCCACCCAGAAGGTTTGGCAAGGAGTAGTCGGCAAACGTAAGGGGCGTCACTCGGATAATTTGGCGCTTCAGGTAGTGTGCGTGGCGAAACTCCTCCGCAGCGTGTTTGAGCATCTCCTCTTTGACAAGGGTGGGGTGCTCGCAGCGTGCGATTTTGCGTGCACCGCAGTTCTCCAAGTAGGAGAGGGTGTTGAGCCACTTGGCATGGAGCGTGGGTGTCTCTACAATTTTTGTGAGTAATGCTTCTAGTTGCATAAGGTTTGTTCTATCCTTTCGTAGATAAATTCTAATTCTTGAGGCTTGATACAGTACGGGGGAAGTAGATAGAGAACATTGCCAAGAGGGCGGAGAAGAATCTTCTCCTTCAAAAAGAAGCTGTAGAGCTTCTCTCCTCTCTTGTCAAAATAGGAAGACTCTTCTGTTTTATACTCTAGGACAAGAAGCGTGCCGAGCGATTCACACCGCTTGAGTTTGGGATAACCGTCCCATCTCTGGCAGAATTCTTTGTGAGCCTGGGCGATTCTCTCTCTTTGTTTTGTGCAAGCATCCGTCAGCAAGAGATCTAAACTTCCAAGCGCGCTTGCGCATGCAAGAGGGTTTGCTGTGTAGGAGTGGCCATGCAAAAAAGCAGAGGAGAGATGATCGCTTAAGAACGCACTGTAGATCTTCTCACTACATGCAGTTACTCCAAGAGGTAAAAAGCCCCCTGTCAGCCCTTTGGAAAGAGCGATCATGTCGGGGGTTTCTTTTAGCTTTTCGCATGCAAAGAGCGGGCCTGTGCGTCCAAAGCCTGTCATCACCTCGTCTGCGATAGTAAGCACACCCTTTACTCGGCAATGCTTTAGAAATAGATCTAATACTTCTGGTGGATAGATGCGCATGCCTCCAACACCCAACACGAGCGGTTCAAAAATAAAACAGGCGACATCCTGTTTCTCTAATAACTTTAGAAGCACTTCTTCTGCGTCAAATGAGGGGTCGACAGCTTCGACTTCAAACAGATGACTCCAGAAAGGTTTGTGTATCTGATTTTTGCCAGAAGCTGACATCGCTCCAAAAGTCTCTCCGTGATAGCTCCCCTTCAAACAGATTACTTTTCTTTTCGGGGTATTTTGGTTATGCCAATATTGAAAAGCCATTTTGAGAGCTGTCTCTACTGCGGTAGAACCATTATCAGAGTAAAAAATCTTGCTCATCTTTCCAGGAAGAATGGCGACAAGCCGCTCAGCTAATTCTACCGCAGGAGAGTGGGTAAATCCTGCAAAGAGAACGTGTGGCAATATTGCGAGTTGCGTACAGATCTTTTCGGCAATGTATGGATGAGCATGTCCATGCAGATTGACCCACCAAGAGGAGATCGCGTCTAAGTAGCGTTTGCCCTCTTCTGTGTATAAATAGACCCCCTCTGCTCTCACAATCGGGATAGAGAGAGGCGCCGTTTGCATCTGCGTGAAAGGATGCCACACAAACGCACGATCTTTTTCAGCTAAAGATTGAGTGTTTGCCATAGTTTTGCATACTTTTTGATGGTGGAACGACTGACAAAAAATTCGGGAAGGAGCCTTGCGAGAAGCGGCACACCAGAGATTTGCAAGATGGCCGATTCGCTTGCAGTGTTAGGCTTTCCATTAAAGATGAGACCTAAAATGCTAACTCCAGCTTTTTTTAGCGCTTCGATTGTAAGCAGCGTGTGGTTGATGCTCCCTAGGTAGTGTTGGGAGACAACTACCCACTCGGCATCCCATTTTTTGAACAGATCGAGGCTCACCAGACTCTCTTGTAACGGCGTGAAAACACCTCCGACTGTTTCTATAATTAAAGGACCAGTCACGTGCGGCATCTGAATGCGATCGATATCGATGTGAATATTTTCCATACGCGCAGCTTGATGGGGCGAAAGCGGAGCCTTTAGCGCATAAGCCGGCCTATGGATGTTAGAAGTTAACCACTTTTGCACAGTGCGCGTGTCGCTTTTGCCGCACTCGATCGGCTTCCAGTAATCTGCTTGTAAAAGTTGTGCCAAAATAGCCGAGACCACAGTTTTTCCTACGCCTGTTCCTGCACCTGCTACGATGATTCTTTTCATAGATAGGAATAAAGCTCCTCAAGCTGCTTTTTTGTGTTAAAAGAGTGCAATGTGAGGCGCAGCCTTTCTTTTCCTCTTTGTACAGTAGGACTTAAGAGCGCTCTTACATCAAATCCTCTCTCTTGCAGCATCTTTTCCTTTCTTCGGGCAGCGCAATTACCCGAGACAGGTAGAGATTGGATGTGTGAGGAGGCAAGACTCAAAAGGTGGGCACGCTCTTTTTCAAGCTTGGGGAATAGATCATAGCTAGATTTGATGGCAGCGAGAGCATAAAACGGGAGCGCTGTTGTGTAGATGCAAGAAGGCGCAAAATTGATGAGCGCCTCCTTGAGTGTTCTACTTCCCAACACGACGGCGCCATAGACTCCTAGGGCTTTTCCAAATGTGACGACCTGTGCGAAGACCTCCTTCTGAAGATTCGCTTGAGCCACCAACCCGCGTCCTTCCGGTCCTAAGACTCCTACAGCATGCGCTTCATCTACAATCAGAGAAGAGCGATACTTTTTTGCTAAGCAGCAGATCTCGGCAAGAGGAGCAAAAGAGCCATCTGTCGAATAGATAGACTCGACACATATGAAGCTCTGTTTGTTTTTCTTTAGCCGCTCTTCTAAATGTGCCAGATCGTTATGTCTAAAGGGATAAGCGGGAGAGCGACTTAAACGGATACCACTGCGGATCGACGCGTGGACCTCGGCATCATAGATAAAGGACGCGTCACCAAGAGCTGCGAGCAGTCCGATATTGGCCATATAACCGCAACCAAAAATAAGGCCTGCTTCATAACCGTGAAAATCGGCAATCTTCTGCTCCAAAGCTTCAATGTAGAGAGAGTTTCCGGTAAGAAGACGCGATCCTGTCGAGCCCAATCTTTCCAGTTTCTTGCTCTCTTCCCGAACGGTATCGAAGAGAAGAGGAGAGCGCGAAAGACCCAAATAGTCATTAGAAGCAAAGTCGATGAGACCTTTTGTTGTGGAAAGCTTGCGCAAGTTGCCTTGCACTCTCCTTTTATCCAGTCTTTGAATGAGCATGTAACCCCAAAATCTCAAACATCTCTTTATCTCTGTCTGGGGCGCAATTGGCCACCGTGAGCAGCTTTTCTCCTGAGAAGATCGAATTTGCTCCGGCTAAAAAACAGAGAGCTTGCTCCTCATATGATAGACGGTCGCGGCCAGAAGAGAGGCGCACCATCGCATGGGGCAGCACAATTCTTGTCGTCGCTACCATACGGACCATCTCCCAGATAGGAACCTTCGGCATATTTTCCAGAGGTGTGCCGGGAATGGGAGTCAAAAGGTTGATCGGCACCGAGTCAGGATGGGGATTGCGATTAGCCAATGTTTGCAAAAACTCGAGCCGATCCTGAATCTTTTCCCCCATACCCAAAATGGCGCCAGAGCAGACGCTTAAACCCGCTTTTTGGACGGTGTCGAGGGTCTTTAACCTGTCTTGATAGGTGCGCGTTGTGATGATCGTCTTGTAGAACTGCTCTGATGAGTCCAGATTGTGGTTGTAGGCGTACAAGCCGGCCGCCTTCAGACGCTCCGCCTCCTGCGGTTTTAACATACCGAGTGTGCAGCAGACCTCGACTCCCAGCTCCGCGATCCCCCTTACCATGCGCAGTACCTCTTCAAACTGCCCACTTGCACGCACCTCGCGCCAAGCAGCGCCCAAACAGATGCGGCTTGCTCCCTCGGCAATCGCCCTCTTTGCCTGCTCTAGCACCTCTTTGTACTGCATAAGAGGCTGTGCAGAAGTTGAGGTTTGATAGCGGGATGATTGAGCACAGTACTTACAATCCTCCGGACACCCTCCTGTCTTAATCGAGATCAGGCTGCATACTTGTACCTCCCCCACTTTGTGAAACTTCCTATGCACCTCTTGTGCATAGGCGATAAGCTCCAGTAAAGGGCGGGCATACAGCTCTTCCAACTCTCCAAATTTCCAATCAAAGCTTATTGTCATGCGAGCCAGTCTAATCCGTTTTTCATGCTTTTTCCATGCAAAATCATTTGGAATAACCTACTTAATAGGTTATACAAAACAGATTTAGGTTTAAAAAATGGCGTCTTTTGGAGCAATATGGTAAAACTAGCAAATAGTTGGAAAGAGGCTCAAGGAGGGTTGATTTTGTATGTTGCAAGTTCTTTGCGGAAATCAAAATGTGCAAAAGATCCTGCTCTTTTTATTCGTGAATGGGAGGTGCTATGGAACGCAGCTGCAGAGGCAGCTCGGCTCTTCGCTCACACCGATTCAAAAGGCGCTCCTCCGTCTAGAGAAGGGCGGGCTAATCCTGAGCTACTACGAAGGCAAGACCCGCCTCTACCAGTTCAACCCAGCCTATCCTCTACTTGTGGAACTCGAACATCTGCTCAAAAAAGCGTATACTCTGCTGCCCGCCCACGAAAAGAAGGGTTATTACGTCTCCAAGCAGGAGGCGGACCTCACCTCCCAGACTAACAAAATCCAGGTGCTGCTCGCTTTTTGGAGCAAACTCTCTTCTGTCACCCAGCTCACTTTTCTCGCCAAGACCAAGTCGAAAGAGGAGGGGGGCTGGAATGGGAAAGGAAAGGGCGAGGTTACGATCAGCAAATCGGGCGATAACGTGCTTCTTTTCACGGAGAAGGGAATCTGGAAAGGAAAACAGGGAAAAGAGGTGAGCTTTAGCAACATCTTTCGCTGGACGCTCGATCGCACCAGCTGCATGATCTCTTTAGAGCACTTAAGACGCGGTCCAGATCATCCGGTTTTTCTCTTTCATCTTGCGCCTACCAGCCAACAGTCGCTCTCCTCAGTAGACTCCCACCTATGCGATGGGGACACCTACTTTGGAAAGATCCTCTTTGACAAAAGCTCGCTACGCTTAAACTGGCGCGTCATCGGTCCCAAGAAAAACGAAGAGATCGACTACTTTTATGCTTAAATGTCCCGCTATTTGTGCTGATTTTGCTTTGTCTTACAAATTCACACAATATAAGCCGGCACAGTATAGATTACCCAACCAAGATTTAAACTTGAAAATATTCCTTGTCTGTTATCTAATTTTCATCTTTCGAGGCATATTTCTATGTTGTTTTATACAGCCCTGTTTTTTTCATTCTGTTCGCTTTTTTCTTCGCTTAATGCCACGACTTTTGTTGTCACTAATACCAACGACACCGGTCCGGGCTCCCTGCGCGATGCGCTCATGAATGTCTCTGCAAATGATCATGTCGAATTTACCTCCGCCCTATCAGGAACAATCACACTCTCTTCTCCTCTGCCTTGGATTAGCAACGATCTTGTTATCCTGGGACCTACCAGCGGAAGCATCACCATTGATGGCCAAGACGCCTATCAGATCCTCTTTATCAAATCAGGCGTAGTAGAGATTTCCGATCTCACCTTCAGCCACGGCAAAAGCTTAGGAGGAAATGGGGGAAGCTCTTCTGCAGCAGGAGGCGGCGGAGGCCTGGGGGCCGGAGGTGCAATCTGCTGTAACAATAATTGCTCTCTTGCTCTCACTAGAGTTGCTTTTGCAAACAATTCTGCTACAGGTGGGGATGGTGGAAGCGCATCCGCATCTCCGGTTCCCTCTGTAGGCGGCGGAGGAGGCGGAGGATTAAATGGTACTGGAGGCATTGGTGGACCTGCGCTGCTGGCAGGGGGCGGTGGAGGCGGCGGCGGGGGCTTTGCAAGTACGGGAGGAGCCGGCGATACGGGAGGCGGTGGAGGCGGAGGCATCACAGCTACTATTGGGACAACACCATTTTCGGGAGATGCTTTTGATGCATCCGGAGCCTCCGGTGGAAATGGTGGCGTTGGCATAAATAATTTCCATGCTGCCGGAGGGGGAGCTTCTTCAGACGGCGCTTCTGCGGATCCTACTCTAGGTGGAGGTGGTGGTGGAGCAGGAGGTGGTGCAATGTCTTCTAACAATGGCGGGGTGGGAGGTAGCGCCGGTGCTATAGGTGGCGGCGGCGGTGGAGGTGGTGGAAATGTTGCAGGAAATGGCGGTACGGGCTCGGATTGGGGAGGCGGAGGTGGCGGTGGCGGCAGCATTCTTTCTACAAATGTAGGTTCAGGAGGCAGTGGAGGATTGGGAGGCGGGGGTGGCGGTGGCGGCTCCGGTTCTTTGAGTTCCAGTTTAGGAAATGGTGGCAGTGGAGGACATGGCGGAGGAGGGGGCGGAGCATCCCCGGGCGCAATAGGCGGAGTCGGCGGCACTCATGCAGGTGCGGGTGGAGATAATGGTGGAGGAGGCGGAGGTGGAGCGGGATTGGGAGGAGCTGTTTTTGTTGCAAGCGGAGCCTCGATCCTTGTGCAAGATGAACTTTCGCTCTTTTCTAGCAATACCGTGACAGGAGGAAATGGAGGCAGTGGAGCAAATACCGGCACTCCAGGAGCAGGAGTAGGAGCAGATCTGTTCATTATGAGTAATGGCGAAGCGGTTTTCACAAACAGCAATGACATTCCTTTTTCTATTCGGGTAGGCGGGCAAGGGTTAATTTCTAAAGAGGGCGAAGGAGATCTTAACTTGATCGGCGACTCTTCTCCCGATAACGCGATTATGTTGTTTGCTCAAACAGGTAAGCTTGCGATCTCAGGAACATTTGGAGGCAACCTCCATATCAGAGAGGATGCGCGCACAGAAGGGGCATCTAGTATCGCAAGCCTAAACAATTCCGGAACGTTTTCTTTGGGAAACACCATACAAACATGCTCCATTATCAATGGCTTTTTGCAGCGTTCTACAGGGGTAGTGGAAATTAAAATCGATCCATCCGGAAACTCTGATCTTTTGCAAATAGGCGATTCCGCCCTTCTAGATGGGACATTGCATATCATCGCATCTCCCGGTTCGTATATCTCCGGTACCACTTATACGATTATCACTACTCAAGGAAGAGTATCTAGAACATTCAACACCATTCTTATATCCTCATCCCCTTCCCTGAACATCCAAGTCAATTATCTATTTAATGCTGTTCAACTCGTAATCGAATAATATCAGCTCATCTATTTAGTTTTAAAATTCGCACGCATATCGTATGTAATAAACATGCGACGCATTGTTTGTTTTGCCGTTTTTTATGGGACAGTGTCCAACTCGATTCTCTTTTCTGCAACATGGAATTTAAACGCGAACGGCAATTGGAATGTGAATGGCAATTGGACTTCGCCTTCTATCTTTCCCAATGGTGTAGATGCTGTTGCCATTTTCGGCAATGTGATCACAGCCAATCGAAACGTGACGCTAGGACAGGACATTACAATAGGGACAATAAATTTCGACGACAACAATCGCTATACCATCACCGCTGCGGCTATAGACGCGCTTACATTTGATGTCAGTTCGGGAAATGCAGCAATCAATATCACTAATGCAAACGGAAATGGACCTCATCGCATTCTCAACGATATGGTTTTTAATGACACTATTGTAATCGATCACAACTCAACAGGAATATTTACCCTCTCAGGGATGATTTCGGGAAGCGGGGGGCTAACAAAAACCGGTTCTGGCACAACAGAACTGGATAACAGCACTAATGATTATGCAGGAATTACCACAGTCAACGCAGGCGTTCTCGACTATATCACAGCCGGCTCCATTCTAGGCGGCAATACAGTAATCATCAACGGAGGCTCGCTTACTATCGACCAGACGATGGGAGGATCTGACGCATTAAATATCACAATCAATTCCTTGGGGACGCTTAACCAAGGAACCAATGATACAATTCGTTTGCTTACCCTGCAAGGAGCAGGAGATCTGGTCTTGACTACTTCTACTGGCGGAGGAAGTCTTTTAGAATTTGAAGGAACAGGAGCCGACACCACCTTTTCGGGTGCGATCTCGGGAGGCGCTACGAGTGGATCGAGTAATCCCAATGTAGGCAACCGTATAAGAAAACTAGGCTCTTCTGCTCTAACTCTTACAGGGTCTAGCAGTTATGTCTCTAGAACCTTTCTCAACGAAGGTGTGATCAATGTTCAAAATTCTAATGCTTTGGGCGCAGCAGGAGCAAATAGCGGCGTTTTTATAGAAGCAACGAGTGCCGCCCTTGAAGTGCAAAATAATATCACTTTGAGCAAAGCGTTAAATTTAAATGGATCGGGAATCGGCGGTAATGGAGCACTGCGAAGCATAAGCGGAAACAACACTTTAAGTGATACAGTACAAATCGGCTGGTCCGGTGGACCTGTCTCACAAGCTGCCGCTACAATTGGCGTTGATGCTGATGTGTTAACCATAAGTGGAACGCTGCAGGGATCTCAAAGTTTTATAAAAGTCGGAGCAGGAACATTACTGCTTTCCGGAACGGGCAACATCACTTCCAGCACTGCAATAAACCAGGGAAAACTCCAGGTAACCGGATCTTACACAAGCACGGGCGGCCTTTCGGTAGCATCGGGAGCCATTTTAGCGGGAACCGGGACAGTGACTAGCAGCTCCTCCATCAGCGGGACCCTTGCACCCGGAAACAGCATTGGGACAATCATATTAGTAGGCACCGAAACCCTACAGTCTGGGTCGACACTTGAAATCGAAACTTCCCCCGCATTGGCAGATCGAGTAAATATCACCGGGACTCTAACCATTCAACCGGGCTCTACTCTTAAAGTCATCCCGGAAGCAGGAGTCTACTCCAAACAAACCTCCTATCTGATTGTTCATACAACTGGAGGCGTAACAGATACGTTTAGTGCGTTCAACATGACACTTCCTACGTTTTCTGCAACCGCTCAATATACTGCTACCGACATTTTTTTAATTTTATCCACAGTTCCCTTTTCCAATCTGATAAAACACGGTAATGCAGGAGCTATAGCTAAATGCCTCTCTACCGCCACTCCCTCGGCAGGCAGCGATCTTTCCCTTATCATCGCACAATTGCAGTTTTTCACCCTCGATGAGATCCGCAATGCTTTGAATCAGATGCAAGCCTCAGCTCTTACCTCTCTTGCTCTTGCACAGGAATATTCGACTCTTTATATGAACGACGCTATTTTTGATCGTCTGGATCAACTGATCCGCCCTCGCGCATTCCGCCTACCAAGCAAGCGCCTCTCATTTTGGTGCGTGCCATTCGGCGCACTGAGTAGGCAGCAAGAAAAAAAGAAGAGCCGGGGTATCGCACGTGGACAGGCGGCTTCACAACCGGTCTTGACTACGCATGGGACAAAGGGATCGTAGCAGGAACAAGCGCAGGATATAGCTACATAGACCTATCTTGGAATGAGCGGCGCGGCCACTCTGTGATGCAAAACGGATATGGCGCGATTTATGGTAGTTTCCAAAACGATCTTTGTTATTTGTTTACGAGTGTAATTGGGGGTTATAACCACTATGCCGTCTCGCGCCACATCATCTTTCCACAGGACTCTATCATCCCTGTCAACCGTAGAGCAAAAAGCAATCACAATGGACTCCAAGGATCAGGACACTTAAAAACCGGTCTTTTCTTCCAATATAACCATTTTAAACTCTGCCCTTTTGTTGCTGCCGATTATATCTACTTACACGAACAGAGCTTTAAAGAACATGGAGCCAAGAGCTTAGATCTGGATGTAAGCAAGAAAAACTCCAACTTTCTCGATTTAGAAGCCGGCTTTCAAATATCGGGGTATTTCTGCTCGAAAAAGAGTAAATTCTCTCCGACGATCGGAGTAAGCATTATTAGAGAGGAACGATTTCAAGGGCAACACTATCGCGCTAATTTGAAAGACTCCTCATGCACTTTTACTGTGACAGGGCTTAACCCCAACCGCACATTATGCGGCACAAAAGCAGGCTTTACTACGCTTTTGCCCAACGAAAATTGCACCCTTTCTTTCGATTATCTTGGAAGATATGGAACTAACTTCCAAGATAGCGTCGTTGAAGCGAGCTTTCTCTACCGGTTTTAAATGCGCAGATTAGAGAGAAAGCGCTCTCCTCAGTAGACTCCCACCTATGCGATGGGCACCCCTCCTTTGGAAAGATTCACTTTGACAAAAGCTCGCTACGCTTAAACTGGCGCGTCATCGGCCCCAAGAAAAACGAAGAGATCGACTACTTTTATGCTTAGTATAGGATCATTTATAGGGCCACTTATAGGGCCACTTATAGGGCCATTTTTAGGGCCATTTGCAGGTCCAAATTCTCTCAACGCAGGCGTACTTAGAATTTTATCTACCGTGCTCTCTCAATAATCTTCGTAGAGAGGCACCCATGTTGATCATCGATAAAGAGGCATTTATAGAGGCATTAAATTAAAATTTTCGTATTGCTCGGCACCTTCTGAATATTTGATGTCCAGAAAAACTCCCTTGGCCTAAAATCCTAGAACTTATGTCTAAAACGCTTACTGTCTTTACTTTGGCGATGATCAACGTTGCGGCGGTCATCAGCGTGCGCAACCTGCCCACCATTGCGGAGTATGGCTTCTCTTCGCTCTTTTTCTTTGCACTCGCTGCGCTGCTCTTTTTTGTTCCTGTCTCTATGGTCTCTGCAGAACTGGCTACCGGTTGGCCGCATACCGGCGGGGTCTTTGCATGGGTAAAAGAGGCGTTTGGACATCGAACCGGCTTTTTGGCGATCTGGCTTCTCTGGGCAGAAAATGTGATCTACTACCCCGCTCTCTTGTCCTTCATTGCAGGGACGATCGCCTATGTCGTCAATCCTGCTCTTGCGCAGAACACTGTCTATACGATGTCTATTATTCTCGCAGTCTTTTGGGTTACGACGATTGCCAATCTATTCGGGATGCGCACCTCTGCTTGGATCAGCACTTTTGGGGTCATCACGGGGACGATCATTCCGGGTGCACTGATCATTGGTCTGGGATTCCTCTGGTACTGTTCTGGAAATCCCCTGCAGATCTCCTTTTCTTGGGACAGCTTAATTCCTGACATGAGCTCCCCCAACCAGCTCGTTCTCTTTTCAGGAGTGCTGGTCGCTTTTTGTGGTATCGAGATGTCCGCTGTCCATGCGCGTGACGTGAAGAGTCCGCAAAAGAACTATCCCAAAGCGATTCTCCTCTCGGCTCTTTTGATTATGGGGTTGTATGTGCTAGGCGTTTTGGCGATCGCTATTGTGATCCCACAAAAGGAGATCAGTCTGGTCGCAGGATCGCTCCAAGCCTTCTCTGTCTTTGTAAACGCATACGGACTCAACTGGCTAACGCCGATCATAGCGATTCTGCTCGCTCTGGGAGCATTCGGCACCCTTAGCACCTGGATAGCAGGGCCGAGCAAGGGGCTTTTGGGAGCGGCTCAAAGCGGAGATCTTCCTCCCTTTTTCCGTAAGCTCAATAAGCGCGGAATGCCGGCAGCTCTTCTCATCACGCAAGGCGTGATCGTCACGTTATTCTCTTTAATCTTTTTGGTGATGCCAACGGTGAGCAGCGCCTACTGGATCTTAAACGCGATGATCGCTCAGCTCTACCTTGTGATGTACGTGCTGCTCTTTGCTGCCGCGATCAAGCTGCGCTACAAAAGGCCCGATGTCGTAAGAGCTTACAAAGTCCCCGGAGGCATTGTAGGTATGTGGTGTGTAGCAGGCCTTGGTCTTATCGGATCGATCGCGACATTCTGCATCGGCTTTTTCCCACCTGCACAGATCCAGACAGGCAATACGCTCTTCTACGTCGCCTTTCTTTTCCTTGGCATTGTTCTAGCGTGCTGGGCCCCTTCGCTGATCCTTCTCTTTAAAAAGCCGAGCTGGTCAAAAGAGCTCGGCCAAGAAAAATCCTCTTAAGTTCCTCTTTTCAGCAGTCGGAAGGCGACTGAGCCTATCAGGCATGCTACCGCGATAAAGATAGAAGATTTTGCTACTACGCTTTTGGGAGCTTCTGTCGAGACAGGAGGCTTTAGTCTGCGTGCAGCACGAAAAGTAAGAGCCGGCGAGGCATCCTCTGATCCATTCCAGTCAGGGTCTTTCAAGCTGCTAATGTGGACGTTGGGTTTTTGCTCTCGTACTACGGCATGGATAAATTTTTCACTGTTAAGAGCCATTCCTACGTGTCTGATTTTATCTTGTGCTGTTCCGAAAAAAATCAGGTCGCCGGATTCTATCTCATCGATTTCAACAGACTTGAACCCTTGCCAGCTAAGCTGGTCTTTGGAGTCTCTCGGAAGATTCACTCCCATCTCTTTGTAGAGCGTCTGGGTAAACCCA
Organism: Chlamydiia bacterium; assembly: GCA_963804085.1. Classification (GTDB taxonomy): domain Bacteria; phylum Chlamydiota; class Chlamydiia; order Chlamydiales; family Rhabdochlamydiaceae; genus CAWDOQ01. Next base: position 278,213 of record CAWDOQ010000002.1, read on the forward strand.
GAGCAATCAAATCCTAAACTAGATCTTCCTCCCCAAGCATAGGGCACTTTTAAGAAATCGTGGCTCAGTGCCACCATCTCTTTTTTGCTAAGAGGGTTGAGATCTTTTGTAATATCACCTCTTTGGATAAACACTTCTTTTCCATCTACAAGCGCGACTTTAATCCAACGCTGCCCTTGTTGTTCTTCGAGGATTTTAAGACGGCTGCCAAAAGGCAGTATGCCATAAGGACCAAACTCGGTATCTGCAACGGAATAGACATGGGCTTGCATCTGTTTTACTTTGGCGATGGTCTCTCCTTGGAAAAAGTCCTTCTCTTGCTGAGCCAAAGCAGTGCCTTCCACCCAACCTGAATACTGATCGACTCTTGTTTGGATCTGTACCCATCTGTTGGAACGCTGCAAAATCGTGACTTCTTCGGAATAAACTGCATCAGAGACAACCTTGCTAGTTTCGTCTGCAAGCTCTCGCATAGGTGCACGTGGTATTCGGATGTATGCAAATAGTGCCATATTCTTCTCCTCCTAAAAGTTGAGAAGAAAAATCTTAGGCTTTTTATTGCAAATCTTGCAAGAAATTATTTGCTGGCGACGCAGCCGCAACCGCTTTGAGAATCGCCGCTTGCACAATTACAGCCGCTTTTGCAGTTGCACCCTTTGTGTTGCTTTGCCACTTCGGTAGCTTGAGGTCCTGAGTCGCATGCAGTAAAAGCGATGCCGCTTGCGCATGTTAGAAGTAGAATTGCCATCTTTTTCATAGATGCTCCTTTAATTTACACAGATGATGATAGACAAAAACGTGATAACGACTAATGAAAAACGAAACATTTTGCGCGCCCACAGCTTGTCATTGCTACTCTTAAATCCTTGTACGCACAAGTAAAGCCAAGCTGCGCCTAGCACGAGCGCCATTGCTAAAAAGAGGTAGCCGACGTAACCAAAAAAGGTGAGCATGGCACAAGCTGCCATAAACGCTGCGATGTACAGAACCATCTGCACTTTTGTCGCGTGCATTCCTCTTTTTATCGGTAAAACGGGAATGGATGCAGCGGCGTATTCTTCTAAGCGGTAGATGGCGATCGAGAAGAAATGGGGCATTTGCCAAAGGACAAGCACCAGAAAGAGAAGAAACGCTCCGCCATCTAAGCGGTTGCTGACAGCGCAGTAGCCGACGACGGGCGGTACTGCCCCCGCGATGCTTCCGATGAGGGTGGCGTGGGTGGTCTTGTATTTCCAGATGGTATAGAGCACGACGTAGACAAAGAAACCACCAAGAGCGATTAAAAGCGTGAGGAGATTAGTAGAGACGGACAAGACAAGTGCACCGCCAAGTCCCAGCACTACCGCAAATACAAGTGCGCTTCTGATAGAGATCTCACCTTTGGGAAGGGCTCGATCTTTGGTGCGCTCCATCTTTTCATCGGCTACGCGGTCCAAGTAGTTATTGAAGACGCAGCCCGATGCCATAACGCAAGCAAGACCTAGCAGCGTTGCAAAAAGAAGCCAGGGGTTGATATCGCCTTTTGAGACGAGAAAAAACCCGCCGATTGCCGTGATTATGTTGCCGATTAAGATGCCGGGCTTTGTGAGGAGGTAGTAAGCTTTAACCATGGTCCATCAGGTTGTAGTTTAAGTGGTACATAATCCAGAGCGATCCAAAGACTATAAGAATGGTCACCATGACCATGAAAAGAAGAACGATCAGATTCCAGCGCGGCTTGTGATCGTTGCGCAAGTTGATGAACAGGAGTAGAAGCGCCCAGGCTTGCAGAAGAGCCAAGCTTGCAACAGTAGTGTCTAAAACCCAGCCGGAAAGGAGTTTTTTCACCACTAAAAGATAGGCAAGCAGGGTTAAAACTAAAGAGAATGCGCATCCCATGAGATAGGACTTAAGACTGGTCTGTACCAGCTGGCTCTCTTTTTTCATGCTGCCCCCATCAAATACACAAACGTGAACATAAAGACCCAAACGAGATAAGAGAAAAACCAGAACATTCCCAAGCAGGTCATCCTTCTGATCGTCACTTCAATAACACCACAGCGCCAGATCTGTCCTCCAAATAGAATTATAAACAGAAGGCCAAACGCAACGTGCAGCCAGTGTGTACCGACCAGTGTGAAGTAGGAGGATAAAAAGCCGCTCTTTGTCCAGGTATAACCTGCATCTATAAGAGCTGTGGCCTCTTTTGCTACTTGTGTCAAAAAGACAAGTCCTAACACGAAGGTGGCTCCCAGCCAGGCTAAAATCTTCTTCTTCTCTTGCCTGCCGAGCGCCACCATAGCCATGCCAAAAGTGAAGCAGCTAGCGAGCAGGACCAACGTGTCGATGAGTGCAAAATGTACGTCAAAGAGCTCGCGCGCGCTATCGTTTCTAAGCACCGCGTATGCGGCAAAGAGTGTGGCAAAGAGGATAAAATCGGTCATCAGATAGACCCAAAACCCAAAGATCGTATTAGAAGAGATATCGTGGTGTCCGTGGGCGCTAGACTCTTTCATGTTTTGCCTCGATTTCTTGGATTTTGCTCGCGGGGATAACCATCTCTGTCTCTTTTACGCATAGGCGCGCAACGAGACAGGCGAGCATGCCCAGAAAGCTTACGATGGCGAGCCAGTGAATGTGCCAGATGAGTCCAAACCCAAACATAAAACTTAGCACGCCGATGTACACGCCCAAGGGGCTGTTTTTAGGCATGTGGATGTCTTCATAGTGGCGCGCGTGGTGGGTTCTTTCGTGTTTCATCTTCCAAAAAGGATCCCTTGCATGCACCTCGGGAATGACTGCAAAATTATAAAAAGGCGGAGGAGATGCAATCGACCATTCTAGCGTCCTGCCATTCCATGGATCGCCTGTGGTGTCGAGGTTTTGCTTGCGCTGCTTGATGCTGTAATAGATTTGTAACACCTGCAAGCCGATGCCAATGCAAATGACAACCGCACCTGCTGCAGCCACCATAAAAAGAGGAGCCCAACCGGTGGATGCTTCGTAGTGGTCCAAGCGCCGTGTCGCGCCCATAAGCCCCAAAATGTAAAGCGGCAGGAAGGCGAGTAGAAAACCCAAAATCCAGGCAAAACAGGCCCACTCACCGAGCTTTTCGTGCAGCTTAAAACCGAAAATTTTAGGAAACCAGTAGGTGAAGCCGGCAAAAATGCCGAATAGGACACCGCCAATGATCACAGAGTGGAAGTGGGCGATCAAAAAGAGGCTGTTGTGCACTTGAAAGTCGACCGGCGCAATAGACATCAGCACACCATCCATACCGCCGATAGTAAAGACGATCACAAAACCTATGAACCAGAGCATGGGAGTTGTAAAGAAGACCCTTCCTTTATACATCGTAAAAAGCCAGTTGAAGACTTTTACGCCGGTAGGAACTGAGATGATCATCGTCATAAAGCCAAAAAATGCATTGACGTTGGCTCCTGCTCCCATCGTAAAGAAGTGGTGGAGCCAAACGATGAAGGCAAGAAAGGTGATCGCAATAATTGCCCACACCATCGAGACGTAGCCAAATAGACGCTTATGCGAAAAGGTGGCCACCACTTCGGAAAAAATGCCGAATGCGGGCAATACAAGAATGTAGACCTCGGGGTGTCCCCACGCCCAGATCAGGTTGACATACATCATCGGATTACCACCAAAATCTGGCGTAAAAAAGTGCGTGCCAAAGAGCCGATCTAACGACAGCATGCCCCCTGTCGCGGTCAAGATAGGGAATGCTAAAACAATCAAAACAAGCGTCGCAAGCGTAGCCCAGATGAACTGCGGCATCTTCATCAATGTCATTCCCGGACAGCGCATTTTGAGGATCGTGACCAAAAAGTTAACTCCCGAAAGAAGCGTCCCCGCTCCAGAAATCTGGATGGTCCATAACCAATAATCGACCCCCACATCGGGACTGTATTTAATACCTGAAAGAGGCGGATAGGCGACCCATCCCGCTTGAGAAAAGTTGCCCACAACCAAGGAGACCAATAAGAGCATGGCTCCAGAAGCAAAGAGCCAGAAGCTGAGTGAATTAAGAAAAGGGAAGGCCACATCGCGCGCACCAATTTGGAGAGGCACAAGAAAGTTGATGAGCGCAAATATCAGCCCCATCGCAACAAAAAAGATCATCGTAGTGCCGTGTGCAGTAAAGAGCTGCTGGTAATGGTCTGTGCCCAGATAGCCATAGAAGTCGCCGACAGACAGGATCTGATGTATACGCATCATCACCGCATCCACCACTCCTTTAAATAACATGGCAGCCGAGACTATGAGATACATCACGCCGATTTTTTTGTGATCGAGTGTGGTGATCCATTCGTGCCAAAGCCATTTCCACTTTTTAAAATAGGATAGATAGATAACGATAGCAATCGTGGCAAAAAGCATCCCAATGCCCACACTATTTTCGATCGCATCATGCTTGAAAGCATCCATGGTCAGTCTGCCAAATAGATCACTCAGTTGCATGCTCCATCCCCATGTATTTATTTATGATTCGCTCAAAAAGATCTTCGACACCTAAACGATAAAACGATTCTGGATGATAGCTCGTCGGCTCTACCAGATGCTCATACCCACTCATATCAAGCTTGACTGATGACTCTTTGACAGCTCTTACCCATGCATTAAAATCCTCTTGCGAGCTGGACTTTGCGATAAACTTCATCCCCGAAAATCCTTCACCGCTGATATTGGCAGAAGAGCCCCTAAAACTATCGGACACATCTGCAATGAGATGTAGCTGCGACTTCATCCCTGCCATCGCATAGATCTGCCCCCCCAGCTGCGGGATCCAAAAAGAGTTCATCGGCGCATCTGCCGTAATCTCAAAATGAATCGGCACCTTTTCAGGAAACTGCACGAAATTCACCGTCGCAATCTTCTCTTTGGGATAGATGAAGAGCCATTTCCAATCGAGTGCGACCACTTGTATCGTCATCTTCTCATTGTGGCTCTCGATCGGTTTAAACGGATCTAGCTCGTGACACCCCTTCCAGTTATAGATTCCAAGCACCACGATAATCACGCAAGGAATCGCCCACCAGGTCGTCTCGGCAAGCATGCTAAAATCCCAGTCGGGACGGTACTCAGCTTTTTTGTTGCTCGCTCGGTATTTCCAAGCGATGACAAAAGTCATGATGAACACAGGGATCACGACGATCAGCATGAGACCTGTCGCTATTGCAAGCAGCGTCCGCTGCTTCTCTGCGATCATTCCCTTGGGATTTAAAACAGCGATGTCATGGCTGAATAGAAAATAGATCGCCCAGCCGCCTACTCCTGCAAAGATGATCGCCAAAATGGCAAGTTTTGTTCTGTCAGACATATTTAGTTTTTCTTTTAACCGAAGCGATATCTGATGTCTAGTGTGGAGTTGTTACACAATTCTTTTTCTTGACGTGCCTGTGCCTCTGCCCGTGCCTTTGCCTGATCTTTCTTTTCTCTTCTAATCCGGATCAGGCACGAGCACAGGCAGAGGCACGATATAAGAGGGAATTGTTCAACAAAACTTCTTGTTCCGAAAAGTTTTGCATTTTTCTTATCACATAAGTAGACTTCAATCTTTTGCTAACAATGGAGGATTTGTAAATGAAAACATTATGTACACTAATTGCAATGGTAACTTGCTTGAGCTACGGCTACTCGCAAGATTTTATGACAGAAATCGACCAGAGAGCGGAACAGATCGAAGTAAGCAGCTGGTCAAGCGACCAAGATGAAGCGGAGCTTCTTTTAGAGTTCTATTCAGCCGAAATTGCTAAATGCGACAGCGATATGCTCGCTAAATACCCAGAACTCGTTTTCCGAAGAGCAGTCGCTTGGAGCAACACGATAGAGCTAGACGATAATTCTATGACAGACGGTCTAGAACAACTCGGTTTAGTCCAACAAGAGTACACCTTTGTGCTCAACAACGCAGAACAAGGATCGCGCCTCTACGACGCATGTGCTTTTCAATCGAGCCTCGTTGGTCAGGTTGTGCAATCCAATCCTAGCAGTGTAGAAGATCTCATTTCTACAGTCTCCCAGTTCCTCGACAACACTCTAAGACAGTGGGCCCCCAACTCTATGGCCTCCGGTACAGAGCTGCGCCAAGAGGTACTCGCAAACTTAAACAACGATCCCGATCTGATGAGCTCATTCTGCGATTTCGTGCTTAGATCAGAAGATGATCCTCGTATCTCTTTAGGCTACATCCAACCGATCCAAGTAGTAGTTACTGGACTCTCCGATGACGTAGGTCCTACAACGCTTGATTACGAGATCACCTATACCACCGACAACGGTAACGGATCTGTCTCAATCGAAGGCGGACTTTAAACTGTTCCCTTTGCGTCTTTTAAGTTTTCATCTTAAAAGAGATCAAAGCAAAAACACCTGCCATGGCAGGTGTTTTTTTCTTTTAGAAGCAATACAAAAGAGGACTTAAGATTTTTGAACCGCGAAAGCGGTGCTTAGCTCCGAAGCGTTGCGGCAAGGAACCGCTTACGTAGCTTTTTACTAGTTTGGTTACGATTGTTCCGCCGTATTCTTAACCGCGAAGCGGCGATTTGCGGCGTAAGCGGCTACAGGTTCTAGGCGTGTGTCACGAAGAAACCCTATGAACGATAAGCCAAATTCCAAGCCATGCAAGTGAGGAGATTTTTCTCTTTCGCCACTTGCGTGGCTCTATTTTGGAGAGATGCACGCTGGTTCTCTTGTTTCTCAAACCAGTGACTGTTCTCTTCGGGAGTGTGTGGCATTCCATCGGCCCAGTACAATCCCCAATTGATTGAACCCGTTTAATGTCGCCGCCCACAAAAGGCAAATCTCAGATTGCCTTGCAAGCTCGGATGCAATTGCAACCTTTTCTTGTTCGATAAAGCGCGGAACAGAAAATGTACGCGATTTTGCTATCTCGTTAAATTGCACAAGCCGCACAGCATTGGAGGCGGCTTCCGCCTTCTGCTTTTTATGCAGCTCGGCTAAAGATGCGCTAGGATGCGTTTCTGGATTTAAGGACTTCTCGGTGATGATCGCACGAAAGCGAAGTGAAACAGCTTCACACGCAATACTCTTCTCCATGATTTTTAAAAGATTGGGGAGTGGATCCCTTGCTGCTGCCACTTTTTCTTCTGTAGTGAAAAATGCGTCATATGCTTCTATCGCAATGGCCAAAAGATCCGAATAATAGATTTCCAGCACAAGGATCTGCGCCCGAATAAAGGAAGAGTGCTAATAGCCCTCTCATCCATTTTTCTCGGAGGGCAGGAACAGTTTCTTCTTCGATAGATATTTTTAGACCTACCATCCTGTTCCAATATCTTGCATAGGTGACTTTGCGGTTATCTTCTATCCTCTCCGCAGCCGTAACGCGTCTATCTAGCGACTCTGCCGCATCTGCGAGTTCTTTCCAGGCCTGTTCAAAATCTGTCTCGCAGGATAGACAGTTACGCGCATCTTGACCAGGACAACTACACTTTGCGCAAGGCTTAAGTGTGAACAGACGCGCGCCTGCAATTCTGAATTGCGTATGATTACGAACAGCCGATTTGCTAGCGGCATAAGCTGCAGCTCCTGGAATTCCCACCAATCCGGATCGTGAGGAGATGTTGATAATGGAACCTTTTCCTTGTTTCATAACTTGTACAGCCTTTTGACACCAAGAAAAACGCCATCCGAATTGACAGCATGTACTTTTCTCCAGCTTTCAAGAGAGGCGTGCTAAGGATCCTGCAAACCAAAGCCTTTTCGAAACTCGGTAATGCCCGTATTATTCACAAAAATATCAAGCTCTTTTTGTTCTTCATGGATTACTTTAATTGCTTGCTCCCAATCCTTTTCAATCTGCACATCTAGATGTAGATATCGCGCTTTAGATCCTATATTTTTTACAGTATCTTTTCCCAATTGGTCGTTGATGTCCGAAAGAAAAACATACGCCCCTTCCTAGACAAATAACTCAGCACACGCTTTTCCAATACCTTGGGCTCCTCCAGTTATAAGAGCCGTTTTACTTGTAAGTCTTCCCGCCATATTCTCCTCCAAATGATGAAGAACAAATACCGGCACATTTGCTTTTGGCAACTCTTTTTTGCAAGCTTGGCTTCACCTTTGTTGCTGTTTGTTGTACGATGGTGTAATCCATGACAAAACAAGAAGAGATCATAAGTTATCTAAGAACGCTACGCGAGCAGATTATCGCTGCATTTCAAGCGTTTGAGACGCGTGGCCACTTTGAACGAAAAAAATGGGAGTACCAAAAGGGGAGCGGTGGTGGAGAGATGGCGGTGCTTCGCGGAGAGGTCTTTGAAAAAGCTGCGGTGAACTTCTCCAGTATCACGGGCGCAAGCTTTCCGATGGAGGATGGATCGGGTCCTTTCTTTGCGACAGGCATCAGCCTCATCACCCACATGAGCAACCCACATGCGCCGACTGTGCATATGAACTTGCGCTACATCGAGACGGAGAAGCGCTTTTGGTTCGGCGGTGGATATGACCTTACGCCGATGGGCTTTCCCTACGACGAAGACACCGAGCATTTTCATAGAGTGGCTCGCAAGTCTCTAGATCCCTTTGGGCAAGAGATCTATCCTCAATTTTCACAAAATGCCGCCACCTATTTCTTCATCCCTCATTATCAAAAAGAGCGAGGCGTTGGAGGCATCTTCTTCGACCACTTTCACACAGATAACCCAACACAGGATCTTGCTCTCTGGCAAGCTGTCGGCAACCACTTTCTAGATGCGATTATTCCCATCTACCAAAAGCGCATCGCCACCCCCTTCACGCCCGAAGAAAAAGCGATCCAGCTTCGCGCGCGCTCCCACTACGTCGAGTTCAATCTTCTCTACGATCGCGGCACCCAATTCGGCTTCCGCTCCGGCGGCAATCCCGAAGCGATCCTCTGCTCCATGCCCCCTCTCGCCAGCTGGTAAGACAGATGCTTAAAAATGTTAAAAATGGTGTTCTTCTTCCTGTCAAAGTCATTCCCGGGCGCTTCTTTTAATACCGTTGTCGGATGGGAAAATGAAGAGCTCAAAGTACGCCTCACTGCAGTACCCGAAAAAGGAAAAGCCAACGACGCGCTCATCGCTTTTCTTGCCAAGCTCTGGAAGTTGCCCAAAAGCGCTTTTTCAATTGAATCGGGAAAAACCAGCCGCCATAAAAAACTCCTCATCCACGGGGTCTCCATCGACATGGTCTTGCACTGGCTTGATTCTTGATTAATATTTTTACTTGGCATAACTTCTTGCCAAAATTTTTAGGACAGGAGGGGATATGAGCAATCAGCAACTAACATTGGAGGGAACTAAGTCGTCTTTCGAAGAGTTAAAGAAGATCAACCAGCATGGGGTGGAGTATTGGAGCGCACGCGAGCTACAAGAATTGCTAGGATATTCCCAGTGGAGACGCTTTGAGGATGCGATTAAAAGAGCAAAAGAGTCGTGCAAACAATCAGGAAATGATCCCAAAAACCATTTTGCCGGCACCGGCAAAATGGTTAAAGATTGCCACCTCTCTCGCTTTGCTTGTTACCTCATCATCCAGAATGGCGATCCGCGCAAACCGGAAATCGCTCATGCTCAAAAGTACTTTGCCATGCAGACCCGCCGGTTAGAGCTCTCTAACGAGATGGCCTTCGGCATCTTGCACGACGCTGGCTGCAAAGGCCTCTATGGCGGCCTTGCAGCGGATGCCATCAAAGCGCGCAAAGGAATCCACGTCAAAGAACAGCTAACGGATCGAATGGACAGGACAGAACTGGCAGCTAATCAGTTCCTGATGTCCCAAGCACGAGAAAAACTCAAACAGGAAAATATCCACAGCCCAAAAGAGGCAATTCAGACATACGAAGCGGTAGGGAAAGAAGTCCGTTCTGCCATCGCCAAAATCGGCGGCACTCCTCCGGAAAACATCCCTCCTACTGAGCCCATCAAAAACGTCGAGAAACATTTGAAAAAGTCAAAGCCTCGGTTAGAGATCAAAAAGAGCCTTCCCGAATAACTACGATGTGTCCTCAACAAAATTTAACGTCCTTTAGCTACCATACTCAATTTAGGACTATATTCGTTTGAATAGTAAACATTTACACGAGCTCTTCGGTTGCGAGGTTTAGATCTCACAACAATGTCCACATCTTTTCCAAGTTCATTGAGGAAATACATCAACCGTTCAACTGAGTATCCTCTAAAATGACCTCTCAATAGATCAGATAGTTTAGGTTGAGAAATTCCAAGGATCGCGGCAGCATCTGTTTGCGTTAGGTTTTTCTTTTTAATCGCTTTGCTAATTTCCATTACTAGGGTGGATTTTGTTGCCATCTCTTCATGCTTTTTATACCCCAGTTGCTTATACACGCTACCAGAACCTATTTCGACCCTGGTATCGGCCATTTCTTCTTCGTGTGATCTTCGTTTTTTCATAACTTTCTCCTCAGCAACCACGCTTCGTACTCTTGCTCTGCAAGTTTCAGGCGATTTTTAATTAGCTCTATATCTTGTTTAGATGTTTTTATTCCATGTTTCGATTTTTTTTGAAACACGTGCAACACAGCGATAACTTCCTTAAACTTGACGGTGTAAACAGCGCGATAAGTGCCGCCCACATTGTACTCCACAATTTCCAAAACAGCCGCACCGCCGAATCCTTTCAAGGGTTTTGCTTTCTCGCTCTTTTCTCCTACCTGGGCTTGATGAAGTGCGTAACCTATTTCATCCATAGCCCCATCAGTTAGAGATTCAAGATCACGTTTAGACGAGGCTACCCAGATGATCGGCTTTACTTCCATAATTACGACTCCTGCTCTATTAGATATACCCAATATGGGGGATAATTTCAAGCATTAGATGAGATGGTCTGTGTAAAGATCAACGGGGCTGGCTAAGCCATGCGACTTAATATTTTGATTGCCAATGTCTTAAGTCGAGACAACTACAACCCAAATTCAGTTGTACGGTGTTTCCGTACAACTGAAGTGCGCATCTTTTATTGCAACGAGGTCTGGTAGCTGGGCTTGCAATGCGTCTCTTTAACCTTCCGCAAGGTCAAAAGCGCAATGACCAGATATGCCGGTAGAGTTAAGAAGGCTGCCTTGTAAGCTGTCACCGAAAACACTCTTGCTCCATCGACTAATTTTCCATCCCAACCCAAATCTAGTAACTTGCCGGTTAGGGGATCAGAAAATGCTCCCAGAAATGCATCGAAGGCGTTCATAAAGCCGATCGCCGTCGCTGCAAGTAGAGGCAAGTTAATCTCGCGGATCATCGTAAAACAGAGCAGAAAGCTGCTGATCGAAAATCCGAACATGAAAAGCAAGAGTGCCACCATGTACGTAGAAACCATAGGCATGTAAATGACCGCGGATAGCGCAAGAAACGCACCCACTGTTCCCCACAGCATGACGCTCTGTCTTTGGCCGAGTCTGTCTGAAAGCCAACCAAAGACGGGCGCGCCGACTGCAAAACCGATGAAGATCAGCGACACCATCTGTGCGGAGAGGTTGTGGGATAGCTCAAATGTTTCTGAAACAAATGAGACTCCCCAAAGACCACCAAAGACCATCACAGGTGCGAAAGCAAAACCGCTATAGATCGAAAGCCACCAAGACTGTGGATTTTTTAGAATGAGTTTCATGCTGTCTAAAAATGGGAGCCTAGGTGTTTCGCTCTCGCCTACATTAACATCGCCTTCTCTTCTGTCGCGCACAAGAAGCCAGAAGAGTGCTGCTAAGGCAAACCCTCCCACGCCAATCACTTCCATCGCATGGCGCCACTCCATCTTTTGAATGAATGCGGCCAAAGGTGCTTGCCCTCCTACGGCACCCAGCATAGCCATGGTCATCATAAGACCTGCCATGAAAGCAAAGTGTCTCAAGGGAAACCAGTTGGCGATCAGCTTTAAACAACTGACCGCTGCGAAAGCCGCGCCCGCTCCTGTTAAAAAGCGTCCGAGACTTGCAGTAAGCAGCGAATCGGCTCCAGCAAAAAGGAAGCTCCCCACAGCACATAACGCGATGGCAAGTGTTGTGGTTTTTCTGGGCCCAAATCTATCCAAAAGCAGCCCTGCGGGAATTTGCAAGAGCAAGTAGGCGTAGAAGTAGGAAGCGGTTAGATTTCCTAGCTCTACACCACCAATATGAAATGTTCTCATCAAAGTCGAGGTCATCACACTAGGAGAGACCTCTATCGCATACTTGTAGAACATGAACGCAGCGCTAAGCAGCCAAATGGTCCATGCGCGTACAGGATATGCTAGTTTTTCGAGACTGATTGCTTTTGTCATAGTTTCTCCTTTTGCATGGTGGCTTTACCAACTTCTGTCAGAAAATAATAGCACATACCAAAACCTCCGTTAGCGCGAGCCTTGCGAAGAGCTCCCCATGTCAATTGTCGCCAGTTATCGATAAGGAGTCCGCTTTGCCAGCGCGTGAGAGCTGTATTTTGGGAATGTCCCGCAAGACTTCCAGCAGCAGATGATGTAAAAACTGTTAAATATTCGACAAGCTTGTTGTTGCCAAACTTTCGTTTGGCAATGGGAGCCAATCGATCGCCAGCAGCCATACCGAGAACAAAAAAGGTCTCTTGACCCATAATCGCAAGGCCCTGCTTTGCTGAGAATCTGCGAAGAGACTCCAGAACACTCCAACCCATTGTTTGGCCATTAAAGACCGCTAAAACAGGCGCAGAAACAGCCCCTACCACTGCAGAGCTTGCCAGCATGGATGGCAAACTTTTGTTGTTCGACTCTCCAACGATAGTTTTCTCTACAGCGTTTTGAACAACCATTTGTGTGCCCACGATAGCACCGACGGTCGGAGCGGCCTTCAACCCCTCTTGCATTCCCTTGAGCAGGGTCATTTTAGGAACTGGCATTCCTCTTTGTAATGCGCTCTTAGCGATCATATCCCGAAAAACAGGAACGATGGCGAATGATGCCGCAAATGGTGGCACCAAATAAGGTGCATATGAGGGCCAAACCTTCTGAGAAGGCTGCTCATTTGGAGCAGCAGATGACGTAGATGCTGACATAAAAAATCCTTGGTTTAAAGTTTTAAATCACAGATCTTCCTAGACCTGGAGTACGAACAAAAAAATGTGAGAGAAATCAAGTGTTAATCCGCCTAGAGGCGGATACGAATAGAAATGACGCGAAGGTTTTGGACAACAAAAGCCGCAGGAGAGCAGGTAGAACCCGCTTCCATAACCTCGCAAAGAGAGTGAGATTTTAAGCTATTTGTTTTCATGGCGTCTATTCTAATGAATAAGGCTATTATTTATCAATAAATAATAAGGCGCTCATTATCAGATAGTTCAGTTTAGAAGGGGCTGGTGCTTCTGAGTCCTTTGAAGGGTGAGACCACGTAGTCCGTGATGCTTTCGAGGACTCCGTTTGGGAAATTTGCTGCGATAGCCATCCGAATTTCTAAACGGATCAGCTCGGTGACAGTGGGATTTTTGTTGATCTCAGAGATGACGCTTGGCAATGAAGAGTGTCTTTGTTTCATTCGCTCGATGAGATCTGCCTTGGTCTTACGCATAAAGGCGAGTGCATGCGGATCATATGAAGGATCGAGATTCTTCGGGATCAGACCTTTTGTTTTATTATAAACAGTGCGCACTTCTTTCCAAATTAGCTCTGTAGGGCAGCTCCTCGCTGAGGGCAAAATTTTCTCGATCTTTTCAACTCCGAAACGGTCCATATAAGCGACAAAGTCTCTGCACTCCTTAATTTTGCTCGCAGGACAGCTCAGCCGGAAATAGGGGTCTACAACAACACCTGTTTTACAAGCAGAGAGCGTGTCTATAAGTTTCCAATCATGTTTGTTGCACAGCGCTATGAGCCGTTCAGCAGCCACTCCCAAAATAACAAATTCGTGACCATCACGCTCACCATCGCAGGATATTGTCACGAATCTCCGATTAGCTTCGCTGACTTTTAATGCCGTTAACTCTGTTTTTTCTTGGCACTCCCCTACTCCGAAATGGGTGGTTGCAATAAAGTCGGCAGTCTGAGGAGATGTCAAGCCATGATGAGGGACTTTTTGCCGGGTTGTTCGCACTGCGTGAAGCCTTTCAAGATACTCCAGGTACTCTAAATAAGTGGGGCCAAACTCTTTGTACCGTGCCTCGTGTTGATCCTTTGGTATGCGGCCAATCGCTACTCTTGAGATGATATCATGACTTGAAACCGCCGTCTGGTTCACCTCTTGGACGACCCTCTCTCCTAAAGCCAGATCCTCCGGAGCAAAAGTCGGCTCAAAAGTGCGAGTTTTGCAACAACTCCTAAAACAATTTATAAAGAACATAAAAACCCCAAATTTAGAGAAAGAATGATAATAAAATCATTTAATAAATTCAATCTAAATAAGTATGTGTATTAATAGATATTTGAAAAACAGACAGAGCGCTAGCTCTGTCATTAGGCTTTGATTGAAGCGACTACCTTCCTATCGTCAAAATGGCATACAAGCGCTCTAAAAACACTATTAACGTATAGAGAACAGGAGCAATTCAAGATCTTTTAAGCACTCTTCTTCCTCTTCTGGGCGAGAAATGACTTGGAACTCATAAAAATGATCGCCGTGCTGAAAAGATCTGCGATTTTCAACGAGGCTTTCTCTATTTGTAAGCGCGTTAGGCTCGCAAAAATAGGTGCCCGTTAAAAACGGTATCTGATTTTCACTGGCAAAAACATCACGGCATCTTTCTGATAAAGAACGCTCATGAGCTGCTTGACCAAAACCTTTCCAATAACGCACAGAAAGGACCCCCGAACCTGAAAGCTGAAACAAGCCTTCATATTCTCCGTAGCGTCCCAATATAGGTGTGATATGCACCGGCACAGCAAAAGAAAGCGAGCTCGAGCCATCATTGACATAGTAGATGCGATCTTGGGAGTTAAAGAAAAAATCGTCTGTCTCATCTACTAAAAAATCCTCTCCCCGTAAAACTTCAGGGACTCTATCTGAAGATATCTCCCTGCAAAATCTTGAAATGACAACTGCTTTTTCTGCTTCATTAAATGCGCTCTCTTGCTCCTCCCACTCTTCAAATGAACGGTAATCGCGAGGAAAAGCTTTATTCCAGTTTTCGAAATTACCTAAGGCCATTCTTTTTGCTTTTAACCAAGCTTGTTTCTCTTCATCGGTTAAGCCACAGGCAAGAATGGCATGATGCACATATTGAAATAGCATCTCATAGACGAGGCCATCTTGCGTTCCAGTATGATCATCTACGAGTCGTTCATCGATTTCCATTCTTCCTAATGCACCCATGTATAATACAGCGCCCTTCTCAAAATCTTTGAGATAGACGTAACCAAGTCCGCTACCAAGCAGCACATCAGGAGAATAGTACCCTGGGTTTGTATACACCTTTTCTAAAAGCTCTTTTTTTTTGTCTGATGGAATATTTTCGTTCACCACAAAATCACTCATAAAGAAAATCCGCTGACCGGGAGAAGATTGACAAAGATTCGCGCACTCTTCCCAAAAGCTGTCTGTATAATTCTCATGAGGGGATCCATTCAGACCAGCACTTGCTTTAATAGCTCCAAACACGATGCAGAAAATAAACAAACAGAAAAAGCGTTTCATAGTGCGTAGCCTTTAAGTTTTGATTGAGGACTCTACTTTGACTGGAAAATTCACAGAGTTGGCGATGAAGCATTTTTTGTGCGCTTCAGCATGGAGCTTCTCTGCATCGGCAATCCGTGCAGCATCTGTTATAACAATCACGGGTCGCATCGTGGCTTCTTTGAATCTGCCAAGACCTGATGCTTCAACGATCATCTCCCCAATTGGGCGATCGACATATTCCATGACTATGATTTTCTGCTCAGAGCAGAGGTGCAAATACCAGAGCATGTGGCAGGCACTAAGAGATGCAAGCAGAAGCTCTTCGGGATTCCAGCGTGTCGGGTCCCCTCTAAACTTTGGGTCGGAGGAGCCGACGAGATCGGGCTTTCCCGGTGCAGTGATCAGATGCGCGCGATCATATGAGCGGTAATCTTTTGTTCCGTCTCCTCGATTTCCTGTCCACTTAACCGAGAGTTCGTAATGGTGTGCATTTGTCATAGATGAGCCAGTGTACTCTAATCGTGACCGCAGAAAAAGAACTTCTTTTGGGTGGTGCAGGCAACGCTGATGTGCCTCTGTTGCATTGGTGGGTTTTTCTTGCATTAAATCGGCTGTGCATATAATTTTTTTCTGAAAAGTCACAAAATTTGACTAAATCAACAACTTGGAGATCTTATGACTACACTGACACAACCTCTTGCAGCCAGTGATACACTCGGCAATATGTCAATACAATCAAGTGCCCATGCTGCACCATCCTCCGGAGAGCGGAAAGTCGATTTCTCATACACCACGAGCACCATGCAGAGTGCAGCTGCTCCAACCGTTGCTGTGGATGCAAGGTTATTTGCACAAATGCAACAAATGCTACTTGCCAATCAGCTCGCTACAGCGCCAATTCAAAATCTCCCGCGAGAAACCGTTTTGCAAGACGGGAGCAAATATATCGGTCCGACCAATAAAGATGGTCAACCTCACGGTTATGGTAGCGTAACGTACCCAGCACAAGATGACCGTTTAGACTACGTCGGAGAATTCCAAAATGGAGTTCGCACTCAGGGGAAAATAAGATGGAGAACGGGAGATAGTTACGAAGGATCCTTTACAGATGACAAAGCAACTGGCCGAGGTAAACTCACATTTCCACCGGGAAATTCGAATAGTCAATTGAACTATGATGGAGAAGTACAGGCTGGGTGGGCTCATGGCCGCGGCATCATGCGTTGGACAGATGGGGCAATACATGAAGGCCTCTTTCAAAAAGGAAACATGGAAGGTCAAGGCAAGCAAACGATGAGGAACGGCGACTATAAACTAGGAGTTTTTCAGAAGGGCGCTCTATGGGAAGGAGACCATTTCCGCAACTTTCCGCAAGGGGGTTCAGGTACCACTCCGTATAAAAATGGAGCCCCATTTTATGGTTGCTGTGTAATTCTTTGATTCACCCCGGGAAGAGCTTAGGCAAAAATTATGATTTTGCCTAAGCTCGCAGTAGTTGGATTTAGATCCCTAATCGTGGCGGCAGAAAAAGAACTTCCTTCTGTTCGTAAACACAACGCTGACGTAGTCCATACCAAAATCACAATTTGGATTGCTAAATGTCTCCTTGACAAGCCCCTTGTCACCAAAAAAATCCTGAATCGCTAAGTTGATCTTACGGAGCAGTTTGTCAGACTCACGCGATCCATCGCCTCCAACAATATAGATATGATAAATAGCTGCCTTATCGCGTGATATTTTCTCGAACTGTTTACATACATCTTCTTTGGTAGTTAAAGCGGAGGAGACGTGGTGAACTATGACCTCTTTTTCACTCAGACAAAAGACCGCTATACTGTCGCCTATTTCGTATGCTGTTACATTCCGATTGTCTCGACAGACAGCAGAGGCTGCTACATGCACATTAATTGGGGTTGTATTGCTATGATGTTGAGAGATAGAACCTGCCACACTTAACAAAGGCAAAGTCTTTAAGGCCATCAAATTCGTTTTCTCTTTGGTTGCCTTAGTTTTGATTGGAAAATCCTTAAAATACAGCTCCTCTACATCCTCATTAAATACCGATGTAGGCGCGCTCGACGAAAGAGAGGGAGAAACTTCTTTGCCTGGCGGCTTCTTCTCATCATTCTCCATTGCCTGTTTAGACTTGATTTGCTGCTCATGCTTTTGAAACTCTTCAAACTTTTTCCAGGACAACACCTGCTCCTCTGTGCTGAAAACAGGGTGAGCGAGCATCACAAGTTTTTTCTGACTCCTGATGTGTTTCAACATCACCTTGACTGATTCTCTGGAGGTTCCGCCAAGGCCAAAAGGAGAAAGCGAGCCGCTTGTCGTCGGACTACCAATAATCGGAGACCCTAAGTCTGAAGAACGAGCACTAACAGTCGTTGCAATACTGGGATGATCTACTGAAATCCTGCTGAGTGCAGGGCTGTTAGCAAGAGATGAGGTCATTTTGAATTTCCCTCTCAGCTAGAAAACATTGGCACCAAGGTTAGACCATGGCTACAAACACATCAAGAATTATTTTGATCCTTTCATGGTCCTAGACACTCGGCGGAATTGGGTGATCGGGTAGGAAGCCTCCGGCCTGCATTTGCCACATATGCGCGTAGTGCCCTTTTTTGTTCAAAAGCTCCAGGTGAGATCCTTGCTCTATGATCTTCCCTTGATCGAAGACCAAAATCCGATCCATTTTGGAAAGGGTGGACAGGCGATGCGCCACCACGATCGTTGTCCGATTTGCCATCAGTTTATCTAAACTGTCTTGAATATATTTTTCTGTGACCGAATCAAGGGCTGAGGTGGCTTCATCGAGGATGAGAATCGGGGCCTTTAAAAGCATGGCGCGGGCAATCGCAATTCTTTGTTTTTCTCCGCCAGAAAGCTTTGTCCCTCGCTCTCCGACAAGGGTGCTATATCCTTTTGCGCATTGTTTGATAAACTCATCACAATGAGCTAGTTTTGCAGATTCGATCACCTCTTCTTTGGAAGCTTCTACTCGACCGTAGCGGATATTATCCTCTAGTGAACGATGGAAAAGGATCGGATCTTGAGGAATGAGCGCAATGTTTCCCCGAAGAGATTCCAATGTGACAGACGCAATATCTTGCTCATCGATCAAAATCCTCCCTTTTTCAAGAGAGAAAAACCGGAGAATCAAATTGACAAAGGTCGATTTCCCTGCGCCTGAATAACCAACAAGTCCGACTTTTTCTCCAGCGCCAATCCGCAAATTTTTGTTTTGGAAAATTTTTTTCTCACCGTAGCAAAAAGAGACGTTTTCAAAGACAATCTCTCCACGCTTAATGGAGAGCTCTACAGCATGAGGGGGATCGAGCAGATCTTGGGGATGCTGCATGACGGCGAGGGCCTGTTTTGCAATGCCAAGAGATTGAAAAAATTCGGGAGCCTTATCTCCAACCATCCAAACGATCATGCTTAAATTCCATATCGTGTAAAAGCTCTGAACAACTTCCCCTGCAGAAATTTTCCCATGCGTCCAATAAAAAATGATGAACCCCGTCAGCGTAAAAACTTCTACAAGAAAGGCGACAGATAAAGAGGTAAACATTTTCGCAGAATAGACTTGCGCAAGGTAATTTGCTTTCTGCTCTTGCCTTTGATAGTGAGCGATGTGATCCTTTTCAAAACGGAAACGGAAGAAGAGATTTACAACAACATTGTTGGTTAAGCTATCGACGATTTTACCAACAAGAGTGCTCCTAGATTCTCCATGAAGATAAGAGTAGTGCGCACATTTTAGAGTGAAAATCCCGCAAAGCGTAAAATGGACCACAATCCAAATCCCCACAATCAGTGCAAGGAAGGCGTTTATCTGTGAGAAAATAAT
Organism: Chlamydiia bacterium; assembly: GCA_963804085.1. GTDB lineage: Bacteria > Chlamydiota > Chlamydiia > Chlamydiales > Rhabdochlamydiaceae > CAWDOQ01. The sequence continues at coordinate 297,610 of CAWDOQ010000002.1, forward strand.
AAGCGTCAAAACGCAGCTGAGAGCAGCGGGGATAAATAACATCAACGCGTTTCGCAACAATGCGCTGGTCGTCAAAACCATATCCCCAATTTTATTCGCCAAGCTCCCCGAAAAATGCTCGTTGAAGTATTTTGGAGAATGATTCTGAACGTGATCAAACATGGTCATGCGGATATCTGCTTCCAGCTTAGGAAAGGCGCGCGCCGTCAGAAAATCCCTTAAACGAAATCCACCTTCAATGAAAACCAAAGCACCCGTGAGGTGGTTGGCTTAGGCTGGACAGGTTTTAACGAAAGTTAAGTTAAACTCTTTACCCCGTTCATTTTCTTTGGTTCTAACTGAGCATCCAAAGAGTGCTCTACTCTAAAACATCCCTTTCTCTTTTTCAACCTTTTTTCTTCTCATCCATTTCGTCTTACCCATGCCGATAGGCTGGGGGAGTTTGAGGGGGACTCCCCCTCATAAAAAAACTAAAAAACAAGTCTGCCGAGTCCAACCGAAGGGCGGCGGCGGGGGAGCGGGGGGCGGTAGCCCCCGACATGTTTTTCACTTCCTGTAAATCACCCCAGGTGCGACATAACCAAGCGATGAGTGCAGCCGCTCCTCGTTGTAAAAGCCAAAATACTTCTCGAGACTTCTGTGCGCGTCAAGCCCATCAACGTAGTCTCGGATGTAAACTTCTTCTTGTTTAACTGTCCTCCAAAGGCGTTCTACCCACACATTGTCCAGAGCTCGCCCTCGGCCGTCCATGCTGATTTTTACCCCAGCTTCCAGCAGTATCCCCGTAAATTCAATACTCGTATACTGGGCGCCTTGATCTGTGTTAAACATATCGGGCGTTCCTCTCTTAAGCGCCGCTCGCAGCACTTCTCTACAAAACATCCCGTCCAGTGAGTTTGATAGCCTCCACGCAAGGACGTAGCGGCTATACCAATCGATTACTGCTGTCAGGTAGAGAAAGCCATGTCTCATTCGCAGGTAGGTAATGTCCGTGCTCCAAACCTGATTTATCCGCTCAATTTCGATCCCTCTAAGCAGGTAGGGATAGATCTTATGGCCGGGATACGGCTTGCTCAAATTGGGCTTCGGATAAATGGCCTCAATTCCCATCCGCTTCATCAAGGTCTTGGCTAAATCCACACCCACCTCATGTCCCATTGACTTCAAGACGGCGCTAATGCGCCTCTTGCCATAAAAGGGGCATGCCATAAAGAGCTGGTCGATCTCTCTCATCATGGCCAGATTAAACGCATCGTCAGAACACGACTCATAGTAGTAGGTGGATCTCGGCAATCCAACCAAATCGCATTGGCGCTCAATCGTGAAATCCCGATCTCCAGGCCTAATAATGGATCTCTTCTCATCTACGGAAAAAGGTCCAATTTTTTTTTAAGCCAATCCCGTTCTACTGTCACTTCACCAATCTGTCGATAGAGTTCATCGAATTTTTTTGTGTGATTTACATTCTTCTTCTGAGTGATAAACACCTCAGCAATATTCTCTAGAAGTTGCTTTTTCCACTGGGAGATCTGAACGGAATGCACCTCGTATTGAGACGCCAACTCATTCAGAGTTTTGATTTCTTTGGCAGCCTCCAAAGCTACCTTTGCCTTGAATTCTGCGCTGTGCCTTTTGCGTGTCATTTTGTTTACCCTCTATTTTTTTGTTTATAGGGGTAAAGCTTAACTTATTTTCGCGAATTTTGTGTCCAGTTTTGGCCAACCATTTCACCCGCACCCCACATCAGAAAAATTTTTAAAAAGGGCCAAGCCAAGAAACGATCGGCATCATAGAGTGTCAATACGTCAACGATTTTCCGAAGGAAAAATGGCCAGAACAGCATGTCGAACGACCAGATCCAGGAAAGAAGCATTATGATAGCAAATGTCCAGCGTTGCGTTCGTACAAATTTCCAAATAAAATCTATTAAATGCATAGTTCTTTCGATTTCGTATAATTTCTTGAGGGCCTACTATCTCATAATATTCTAATATTTGCATTTGGAAACTCTTAGCCACCCACCCATAAACGATAAAGGCACTCAATCAAAGTCAATGAGTGCTTTTATTACATCACTTCATGGAGAAGGCTTCTCACTTTATGAACGACGTGTCTTGGAGTTTCGTTTCAGCCAACAATAGATGAAAACAAAAGGGATGAGGATCCAAGAAATTAAGCTAAGTTTCTGATCAATGGGGTAGGGCTCCATGAATCCGACGGCTCCATAGTAGCCAAAAAAGAGTAGAATATTTGCAGAGAGAAAAGCCCATTGCCCCGCTTTGCTATTGATTCTGAGAACTTTGCAAGCACGAGGCGCTTCGGTAATAAGCATGCGGTGAAATCCCCAAAGAGCAAAAAAGAGTTCCCGGAATAGCCACAACCCATGGCGATAGGCCAGTAGCATAAAGAAAGTGATAAACGTCCCCATGCTGAGTAAAAGATCGAATGGGGATATAGGCATATGTTTCGCAAATTTCAATTAGAGTAAACCAATACATAAAGGCAAACACCCATCGATTAGACCTCTTTTGAAGCAGTCTTAAGCCTATCAGAAAGAGTAGAGCTTGCAATAGAAGAGGGGCAATGGCAATAACTGCCATGATTCCCGGTTTTCCATCTGCCAATATCTGTTCATAAGGAACAGCTTCGTCGATATCCCACAATGTAAACCAGTTAGAACCGTAATGAATAGCGAAGGGAGAACTTTTATAGCCGGTCAGCCATGCGACTGCGCCATGTGTCCACTCGTGAATGTAGACAGCGCTATGGTGAGCTATCCACAAGATTGCAAGGAGAGCGAAGAGAAAGTAAAGGCGTTTCATTAGTATTCAGAATTGGAAATTTCAGTTGTTCGATTTTACCGAGCAACTGATTAAACTTCATCTACAAGGTGATTAGAGAGAACAGCAACAACAAGACCCGAAAAGGAAAAGTTCTTCGAATTTCACTGGTCGAGTTAAGTTTGTTGGAGGATTATTGTCTATCCTTATGGATCCGATTACCTGTCTGGTGTCCATGATCACTTTATGATAGAGAGCACTGGCCATACGTAGAGGCATATCGAAAACGGTGGCAATTGTTCCACCCGCAATCGACACATACTTCAGCGTCAAATTTCCCGTATCCTCCCTGCAACACACGATAACGATTAGGGGTAAAGCTGCGAGGAGAGAGAAGGCAAGGCGGACGGCTGCTTCTGCAAGCGCTGCGACGCAAAGTGCAGGATAGGCTAAGAGTCCAACCACTCTTCTTCCAAAGCTCTCTAAATAGTCCATGTTCTTGAAGACGTTACCGTTATCCTCTGCCTTTGGATTCATGAAATCATCTGTAAGAGAGACCATGGCATGGTAAGCAAGTGGAAATGCAAAATAATTTTTTGCTGCTTCTGTTCCCAGGGGTAATGACATATGAATCCTACGATAGTTGGTTTTTTAAGGATTTTCATCATATCAATTTTATAAAATTAACTCAATGATTTATTGTTTAAATTCATAGCTATATATTTAAATTAATAATTTATAAAAGAATTGAGTGTTTCTTATTAAAAGGCTAGGGAACTCGAGTCCCGCACGCGACACAAACTTTTGAGTCGCTTCCGAGCAAAAAAAATACCTGGCTGATGCCAGGTTGGAGCGGGATTTCCCTCACGGCCGCTAGCGGCCTCCGGGATGGCAGTCCGGCAGCATGCAGGCTGCCGCACTCGAATCCCACACGCGACACAAACTATCCTCAAGCGGGATTTCCCTCGCGGCGCATTCGCGCCTCCGGGACGGCGGTTCCCCAGCACAAGGCTGGGGAACTCGAATCCCACGCGCAAGCCACACTGTGGCTTGCTTCCAGCGCAAATTTTTTCAAAATTTGCTCGGAGCGGGACTCGAACCCGCACGGGATTGCTCCCAAGAGATTTTAAGTCTCTAGTGTCTACCGTTCCACCATCCAAGCAAAAAGATGTATAAATGCTCTCGCTACTGCGTTTAAGCAATAGCGAGAGTGTATGTTGTGTAAGGGATAAAATTCAAGAAAAGCTGCTTCCAAAAGGAGGCGGCATTTGGCCGAGGAATGACAGGCTACCTTCATAGGAATGGGTAGTCGTGGTCATGCGGCTCAGGTGGCTGCCACCAGATCCGGAAGATCCATCTTCGTCATCATCATCTTCTTTGCGGCTCATCTCTTCTTCTTCTTCATCTTCATCTTCGATTAGCGGCTTGGGAAGAATATCTCTTTCAGAAAGTGCTGTATCTTTGTCTTTATACCTGCCGATCGTCTCTGAGATAAGAGTGGTGGGTGGAGGGATAAGTGTACTGAATATAGATGATGAAACTTGCGCTTCATCACTCTTACCACCTCCTTGTTCTGTTGTCTCAGCTTCTGCTTGTTGTTCTTCTCCCTGAGCTCTGGGTCTCTCTTGCCATCTCTGGCCTTCTGGCGGCTGACGCTCATCGGAGGATCTGCCCCCACGGCGGCGGCGGTGTCTACGGTCGCGTCTTCTTTCAGGGCGTCCTTCTGATGGAGCTCCTGGCTCGCCCTCTTGGCCCGCTTCTTCAACAGCTTCTTCTTTCTCTTCGCGCTGTGCTCTAACGGGTGCTTCTCTTCCTCCTCCAATCTTAATGGAGCGCTCTACTTGGGCGTTTTTCAAGGCGACGCGTGTCTCCTTGACTTCTACGATCTCGTAGTCGCTCACTGGCACTAAAAAGGATTTGGGTCTTTCTGTAGAGCGGAAGAAAAAGGAGTGGCCAAATGAGACCACTTCTATTGAGTCTACTAAGTACTCTTCTTGGCTCTCCCCTTTGCTACTGCGTACGGAAAGTTTAAAACCCTCCTTGGGGGTAATGATCGTTTCTATGATAGGTTCTCTTGTAAAATTCACTGAATTTGTCCATGGTTTAGGAGTTTTTTATTTTTTTTCTTTTGACGCCATATATTCTAAAAGATCGGCTACACGATGTGCATATCCCATTTCGTTATCGTACCAAGCGATCAGCTTATAGAATCGGCTGTTCAAGGCTATCCCAGCACCCTTATCAAAAATGCAGGATGCGGTGTCGCCTATAAAATCGGAAGAGACTACCTCTTCGTCACAATATTCGAGGATACCCTTCATGGGGCCGTCGGCTGCTTGTTTCATAGCCTCACAGATGGCCTCATACGAGGTGTCCTTACTTAATCTCACTGTTAAATCGACGACAGAAACGTCTGTCGTTGGAATGCGAAATGCCATTCCGGTTAATTTGCCCTTAACCTCCGGCAAGCACAAGGCAACTGCCTTTGCCGCTCCGGTAGAGGAAGGGATGATATTCACACTAGCTGCTCTTCCACCTCGCCAGTCTTTTTTCGATGGTCCATCTACACTGGGCTGCGAGGCAGTAAGAGAATGAATTGTGCTCATAAGCCCCTCTTCAATACCAAAGTTGTCTAACAAGACTTTGGTAAGAGGAGCTAAGCAATTGGTGGTGCAAGAAGCATTGGAAAGAACAAAGTCTTTCTTGGGATCATACTTCTGATGGTTAACTCCCATCACATAGGTCGGCACCTCTCCTTTGGCAGGAGCGGTGATCATGACTCTTTTTGCTCCTGCTTCAATGTGCTTGTGGGCATCATGAGCAGTTGTAAAAAGGCCGGTAGATTCTACAACGTATTCAATTCCGAGTTCCTTCCAAGGTAGTTTGGCAGGATCTTTTTCGGAAAAAACACGTGTTTTCTTGCCGCCTGCGATAAGCATATCGCCTTCGGCTTTTACTGAAAATTTGGGTTTGCGATGAATAGAGTCGTGCTTTAACAGATAGGCTAAGTTATCTGCAGGAACGACGTCGTTAACTGCAACTATATCTAGATCGGGATACTTCTCTCGGATAATCCTAAAAACTAGGCGGCCAATACGGCCAAATCCATTAATCGCAACCTTGATGGGCATAAGCGTTAAGCTCTCCTCAAGTAAAGCCTCATCATAAAGGAAAAAGTGGGTAAAGTAAAGAGGGAATAAAAGGTTCTACTCTTCTTATATTCGTGCCTGTGCCCGTGCCTCTGCCTGTGCCCGATCCGGATTAATTCGGGCAAGGGCACGGGCAGGGGCACGGGCACGTTTTTATTGAGGCAAATACTCAATGAAACAGGAAGGGGCATTATCCCCGACGCGGTTCTCTTTTTTGATGATACGGGTATATCCGCCGTTTCTTGTAGCAAAGCGAGCAGACAGATCGCCAAAAAGTTTACCAAGCACCTTACGGTCAGTATTATAGGAAGAAAGATCGCCCTTCTTCACGGCTTTCGCCTCTTTTGGCGTCAGCTTATTGTAGGTAAGCATAAGCTCTGCGCTAGCTTGTCTTTTGCTAGCCAGTGTGTTCTTCTTTGCCAGCGTGATCATGTGATCTGCATGGCGTCTTAACTCTTTTGCTTTTCTCTCTGTCGTCTCAATTCTCTCATGCTCAATCAAAGATTTGAGCATGTTAGCGATCATACAACGACGATGGGAAGCGGTTCTTCCAATTTTAAATGTGTCTTTTCCGTGTCTCATGTTGTTTCGGCACCCTGTTTTGCACTGATGTATTCTGCCATCACCTCTTTGACATTGTCACGGGTGATACCCAATTTACTGAGGTCCATGCCAAGAGCTAAGCCCATCTCTTCGAGCTTCGCTTTGATCTCGTTCAAAGACTTTTTGCCGAAATTTCTAAATTTGAGCATTTCGGACTCAGGCATAACGACGAGCTCTGCAATCGTGTCGATATTAGCACCAGCTAAGCAGTTGGTTGAACGGACAGAAAGTTCGATTTCGTTAATTTTAAGAGCGAGTTTAGCAAGGATAGTATCGCGGTCTGTATCGAGCGTCTCTTCTGTTTGCTCAAATGTGATAGGCTGGAACTTGAGCTGCTCGAAGACTTGGAAGTGGAGAACGCCAATCTGCACCGCAAAAGAGAGAGCCTCTTCAGGTGTGATGCGTCCATCTGTTGTGACTTCCAAAATAAGACGGTCGTAGTCGGTATCTTGACCAACGCGTGTGTTCTCGACAAAGTAGTTGACGAGGCGAACGGGAGAAAATGCAGCATCAATGAGAATCTCATCGACAGATTTATCGGTCATCTCTTGTCTTTCAGAAGAGAGGAAGCCGCGGCCCATTGCCACTTTGAGGATGACTTTGCGTGTCATCGGCTTTGTTACGTTAAAGATGACATGCTCAGGATTGACGATGTCATAATCAGTTTTACCGAAAAGATCTTTGAGTGTTACGGCATATTGCCCGCCGTTTTTATCAAGCATATCACCGTTGATGTCCAAAAGTGTGGAGATCTGTTTGGTGTCGCGTGCACGTGGCTCTTCATCGGTTGGGAGCTTGCGTAGAAGCGCTGTTTTTAAATTCAGAATGATTTGGGTCATATCTTCGATAATGCCCTCGATCGCCATGTACTCGTGAGAGACGCCTTCGATTTTCACGGAGACGATCGCAGGAGACTCCATAGAGTTCAACATGACGCGTCGTAATGCATTACCGACCGTGTGGCCATAGCCTCTTTCAAAAGGTTCGGCTATAAAGCGATTAAAATTTGGTTTTTTATCGCTCTCTTCGACTTTAATTTTACTCGGCAATTCAAATTTGCCATATTTCACTACCATGACTGCTCTCCTATGAATTTGTTATACACGGCGCCTTTTTCGAGCACGGCAGCCGTTGTGTGGCACGGGTGTTTCATCGCGTATGATAGTGATCATCAAGCCAGAGCTCTGCAGACCGCGTACTGCGGACTCGCGTCCTGCTCCAGGCCCTTTTAGATTCACTTCTACTTCTTTCATCCCCGCCGCGTTCATCGCGGTTTTTGCAGCGTCTTGTGCTGCAACTGTCGCTGCAAAAGCAGACGATTTGCGCGAGCCGGAAAAGTTGACTTTACCTGCAGATGCCCAAGAGATGACATTTCCTGACAGGTCTGTGATCGAGACGATCGTGTTGTTAAACGTGGACTTCACATGGACGATTCCCGCAGGAACAACACGCGCCACTTTTTTTCTAACTTTTGTGACAGGCTTTTTTACAATATTCTTTTCTGGTTCTTGCTTTGCCAAGGTTCTTCTCCTTACCTGTTCCTAATGATTATTTTTTCTTGCCAGCAACTGTTTTTCTCTTACCTTTGCGCGTTCTTGAATTCGAACGTGTTCTCTGCCCTCTCACTGGGAGGCCGAGACGGTGGCGCATACCTCTATAGGCATGGATGCTGATCAATCGTTTGATGTTATTTTGAATTTGACGGCGCAAATCTCCCTCAACAACATATTGAGACTGGAGGAGGGCATTGAGTTTTGCGATATCATCTTCAGTTAAATCGTGGGCTTTCATATTGGGATTGAGTCCCAATTTAGCAATGACTTCGTTTGAAACGCGTCTGCCGACTCCATAAATGTAGGTCAGGCTGATCTCTAAGCGCTTTTTCTCGGGGATGTCTATTCCAATCACTCTAGGCATGTGTAGGCTTTCCTTCTTCGCTGTTTAAAAGGGTGCTAGAAAATTTATCAGATGCTTCGTTAAACCACAAGGGCTTATCTGTTGCACTTGAGTTAAATTAATTTCTTACCGTACTTTCGCCCTCTTCATGAACCCTTCGTAACGCTTCATGAGGAGGTGGGACTCGATCTGCTTAGTTGTATCGAGCACGACACCAACTAAAATCAGAAGGGAGGTCCCTCCAAAAAAATAACTAATATTAGCATCTACGCCGATGAGCTTGCCGACCAACGTCGGTAAAATAGCGATAAAAGCGAGAAAAACTGCTCCGGCTAGCGTGATGCGATTCATCGTCTCTTCTAAATAATCTTGTGTGGGTTTGCCCTGTCTGATCCCGGGAATGAACGCGCCATTCTTTTTCATGTCGGAGGCGATCTGTTCGGGATGGAATTGGGTGGCTGTCCAAAAATAGGTGAAAAAAAGGATGAGTAGAACATAAGCCGCTGTATAGGCCCAATTGCCAGGCGAAAGCAGGCTTGCAAATTGTCCCAGCCAGTTGCCGGTACCCAAAAATTGAGCAAGGGTTGCAGGAAACATCAGAAGCGAGGAGGCAAAGATTACAGGTATTACGCCGGCATAGTTGATTTTCAAGGGAATATAGGCATTGGCCCGTGTATTTTCCTCTTGCCCAATGCTACGGCGCGCATATTGGAGCGGAATCTTTCTCTGTCCCTGGATGATGAGAATGGTGCCTACGATGATCAAGACAAAGACACCGCTCAGTACGACAAGGGAGGAAAAAGAGAGCTGCCCAGGCTCCTGAGAGTCTAAGTTGAGTTGTTTGATGATCGAACCAAGTGTTGTTGGAAGTGAGGAGAGAATGCCTAGTGTGATGATAAGGCTAATGCCATTTCCTACTCCCTTCTCGCTTATCTGCTCTCCTACCCACATCAAAAAGATAGTGCCGGCTGTCATGGTGCACATAACGAGGAGAAAAAAGAGCCAGGGTATTCCAAATGCTTGTACGTCGATGAGTTCGCTGACGATGATTCCAGGATTGCCTGCGTTCAGCTGTACAGCATATTTGGCAAAGAGTCCTGATTGAAAAAAGGCTAAAATGACTGTGAGGAAGCGAATCCATTTGCTGAGTTTTCTTCGGCCTACATCGCTATTTTCTTTCATCTCGCGCTGTAAAGATGGCACGAGCGCAACCATAAGCTGCATGATGATAGAGGCTGAGATGTAAGGCATGACGCCCAAGGCAATTACGGTCATCTGGGCAAAGGCTCCGCCCGAAAAGACGTCCATAAGCTGGAATAGGTTTTGTCCACCGCCAGTTGCATGACGGAAGAGGTCTACTGCTGCTTGACCATTGATACCAGGAACCGGGATGTGCGCACCAATACGGCAGACGACCAACATCAGGAGCGTAAAGACAATTTTTGCCTTGAGCTCAGAAATGGATAAAATGCGCCTGAGTCCTTCGATCATCGTTTGCCTTTAAATTTTTCTTGTTTGGAGTGCGGTGACTTGTCACCGCTTTTCTTTCCTAGCCTGATACAGCATCGAGCAGGGGCAGGGGGCTACTGCTCTGCAAACAAATGTGCCTATGGGCACATTTGTTTGTCTCCGCAGCACCGCACTCCAAATTTAAGCTTCTGTACTTACTTTATAGGAGATGGATTTCTTATCGAGTTTTTCTACAGCTGCTTTGGAAAATGCGGCTGCTTCGATAGAAACTTTCTTCTGGATCTCTCCATTTGCGAGCACTTTAATTCCGCCGACTGCTCTTCTTGGAGCAAGTCCTTTTTCTCGTAAAGAGGCGTAGCTTACCAGCTCTCCATCATTGAAGTGGGCGTTGATAAGATCGAAATCGATTGGGAAAAACTCTTTGCGAAAGCGTGCATTTGGAAAACCTCTCACAGGAAGTTTTTTATAGAGTGGCGTTCCGCCGCCTTCTCTTCCGTAATTTCTCTCGTAACCGCGGCGTGCTTTATCACCCTTGTTGCCGCGTCCGCACGTCTTACCTCTTTTGCATCCAACGCCTCTTCCGACGCGTTGCACCTTTTTTTTAGGGCGGTGGCTGTTCCTAAGTGTTGCGAGCGTAATCATACTGTAAGACCTCTTTCGGCTAAGCACTTTTTGCGGTTTCTCAAACTGGAGAGAGCCTTCAATGTGGCGCGTACTTGGTTTAATGGATTGTTAGAGCCAAAACTTTTGGCCACAACATCCTTAACGCCGCCCAGCTCTAAAACGGAGCGCACTTTCGACCCTGCGATAACACCTGTTCCTTCGCGAGCAGGCTTCAAGAGAACGCGTGCACCATCCCATTCGACGGTGATCTCGTGAGGAATGCTTGTGCCTTCCATCTCAAAGGTTAAAACGTTCTTTCGCGCAGCCTCGGTTCCTTTGCGGATTGCATCGGAAACTTCGTTTGCTTTCGCAAAGCCAAATCCGATGTGGCCTTGTCCATCCCCGATTATAATGAGGGCAGAAAAGCTAAACTTTCTTCCGCCTTTAACAACTTTGGAGCAGCGGTTGATGTAGAGTACCTTCTCTTCAAATTCCGTTCCAAAATCTTCGGCGCGCTGATGGTAGTTCATAGGGCTCATCTATTCTCTTCCTCTTAAAATTGCATTCCACCTTCACGGGCTGCATTCGCAAGTTCTGCAATAACGCCGTGAAATTTAAATCTGCCGCGATCAAAAACGACCGCTTTAATGTTCTTCTGCTTCGCAAGCTCGGCAAGTTTCTGCCCTACGCTGCGAGCTGTTTCTTTTGGCTTCACCTTGCTCTTCTTGTTCGTACGGAGCTCTTTGCTCATTGTACCGAAGCTAGCAAGTGTGATCCCATTCTCATCATCGATGATCTGCGCAAAGAGATTGCGGTTTGTCTTATGAACAGATAAGCGGGGCTTTAGAGCTGATCCGCGCACCTGTTTTCTCACACGCCACGCTCTCTTTATGCGTTTCTCATTGCGTTTAGTTAAGTAATTATCCATAGGTTTTTTCTTTAAGCTGCTGCTGTTTTACCTTTTGCTGCTTTTCCGGCTTTTTTGCGGACAAACTCATCCTCATACCGGATCCCCTTCCCTTTGTAGGGTTCTGGGGGTTTCATCGCGCGCACGGCGGCTGCAAATTGGCCTACCGCATGCTTGTCGGCTCCTGTGATCACGATCAACACGCTCTTGTCGATCGTTATCTGCACATTGCTAGGAATGCGAATCTTTGTGGGATGGGAAAAGCCGAGTTGCAAGTCGAGCATATGTCCTTGCATCGCTGCTCTATATCCTACTCCGATTAGGGAGAGGCGCTTTTCAAATCCTTTGCTAACACCGATCACCATGTTGTTCACTGTAGCGCGATAGCGTCCGTGTGTCGGCTTGGGCATTTCGACATTTTCATCTTTTACGACTACTACTTTGTCCCCTTCAATGTTTAAAGAGATGCCCTTTACAAGAGGATATGTAAGCGTCCCCTTGGGTCCCTTCGCATGAATCGCATCGCCCGTTACTTTTAGCTCTACCCCTTTTGGGAGAGGAATTGGTGATTTTCCAAGTCGTGACATGTATTACCTCTTTACTAAATTACTACCAGACCAAGCAGAGTAACTCTCCGCCTACCTTCAGCTCGCGTGCCTTTTGCCCATCGATAATCCCAGCAGGTGTCGAAAGGATGGCAATCCCGAGTCCGCCTAAAACTACGGGGATCTTGTTATATCCCACATACCGTCTGAGGCCGGGAGAGGAGATTCTTTTCAGGTCTTGAATTACAGGCTCTCTTCCTTGCCCATATCTTAAATAGGCGCGGACTTTGCCCTCTTCTTCATTTACTAAAACTTTATCGAGAAATCCTTGCGCTTCCAAAACTTTGACGATACTAAGCTTTTCTCTACTAAATCTAAAATCCACAAATCGATGCCTTGCCATTTTGGCATTGCGTATGCGTGTCAAAAGATCAGCTATCGGGTCGCTCATAGACATCTCTTATTTCTCCGTTTCTGGCTTTTTGAAGGGAAGGCCGAGCATTTTCAAAAGCTCCACGCATTCCTCATCGGTAGTTGCTGTTGTGACGAAGGTGATATTCATCCCCTGCGTGCGTTTAATCTCATCAAGATTGAGTTCAGGAAAGATGATCTGCTCTTCTATTCCCAAAGAGTAGTTACCGCGTCCATCCGACTTTAAAGGAAAACCTCGAAAGTCGCGGATGCGTGGAGAGACGATATTGCAAAAACGGTCGAAAAAGTCGTACATGCGCTTGTTACGCAGTGTGACTTTAAGACCGATCGTCTGTCCCTCTCTCAATTTGAAATTGGCAATCGCTTTCTTTGCTCGTGTTGCAATCGGCTTTTGGCCTGAGAGTAGTGTCATCTCTTTAATGCAATCTTGGATCGCATTCTTATCTTTGGTCGCTTCTCCTAGCCCCATGCTAATCACAATCTTTTTAAGCTGAGGAACCAGCATTATATTGGGGTAAGCGAATCGCTCTTGGAGCGCGCCTTTTACTTCCTCTTTGTACTTCTTGTATATTCTAGACATCTCTTCTCACAAAAATTTAAGCTTTCTTTCTTACTGAGCGATAGAGCACCTCTTTTTCACCTGCTCGGTAAAAAAGCTCTTTTTCGCCCTTCTTTGACTCTCTAACTTTTAGCTTCACTGGTTTTCCATCGTCATCGCAAACGGCGACGTTGGAGATATGCATCGGCATTTCCATTTCCATCACTTCAGGCTTCGGTGTCTTAGTTTTGCGTTTGACATGCTTTTTACGGATGTTCAAACCTTGAATGACAACGCGATCACCTGCACGTGAGAGCACCTTACCAACACGGCCGCGCTCATTGCCTGCAATGACAACTACTTTGTCATCTTTGCGTATCCACTTGCTCATAGAACCTCCGGTGCGAGTGAGGTGATTTTTACAAAACCTTTTTCACGCACTTCACGCGCTACAGGTCCAAAAATACGGGTCCCGCGTGGATTGTCTTTATCGTCGACAATGACGCAGCTGTTATCGTAAAAGCGTAAAAAAGAACCATCCGCTCTTCGGATATAGCTCTTAGTACGGACGATAACCGCGCGGACAACCTCTCCCTTTTTGACGCTTCCTTGGGGATCCGCTTCTTTAACAGAACAGATGATGATATCGCCGACATTTGCATAGCGTCTTCTAGAACCGCGCAACACTTTAAAGCAGCGAACCTTTTTGGCTCCTGAGTTATCGGCAACGATAAGATTGGTCTCTTGTTGAATCATGACTTACTCCACAATGCTCAGCACACGCCAGCGCTTCAATTTTGATATTGGTCGGGTTTCCATTATTTTTACGCGCTGTCCTACTTGGATATCGTTATTTTCGACATGTGCGTAATACTTTTTGCCGCGCGTTACTACTTTATGAAAGAGAGGGTGGCGAAAAGTTCTTACCACTTTGACTGTGACTGTCTTATTCATCTTGTTAGACACCACAACTCCCTCTTCCACTTTACGCCTCATTTCAGGCTTGTTTTCCATAAATCGTCCTTAAATTTTTTCGCTCTTTTGTGAGAGTACTGTCAAAATACGTGCGCGATCTCTCTTCTTCTCGCGAAGCTCATGCGGCTTTTCGATCTTGCGGGTTGTTTTCAGCTCGCTATTCATCTTGTAGATGTCGCGCGCTAGCTCCTCGCACTTCTTTTGCAGCTCCTGCACGGTCTCTTCTTTTAATTCTTTTGCTTGCAGCATCTTTACACTCTCTCCACACGCTCTACAAAGCGTGTTTTTATCGCTATTTTAGCGGCTGCGCGTCTTAGCGCATTTTGTGCCATCTCTTTGGGTACGCCACCCACTTCGAAAAGAATTCTTCCTGGGCGAATGACAGCTACCCAATGGTCAGGTGCGCCTTTTCCTTTACCCATGCGTGTCTCGGCAGGTTTCTTACTCACCGACTTATCAGGGAAGATGCGGATCCAGACCTGACCTCTACGATTGAAGTAGCGGTTGATCGCAACGCGACACGCTTCAATCTGATGGTTGGTAAGGCGTCCTCTTCCTAAGGCTTTCATTCCAAAATCGCCAAATTCGACAAAATTGCCGCCTTTGCTCAATCCCGTATGTTTTCCTTTTTGCATTTTGCGGAACTTAGTCCGCACTGGCATCATGGACATAATTAGCCTCCAGCCCTTTTCACTGTCTCTTCACCTTTGTTAATCCACACTTTGACACCAATCGATCCGTATGTCGTCTCGGCTCTGCCCATCGCATAATCGATATCTGCGCGGAGTGTGTGGAGAGGAACGCGTCCCTCTTTGTACCATTCGGTACGCGCAATCTCAGCGCCCCCGATGCGTCCTGCAACTTGAACTTTGATCCCTGCAGCTCCAGCATCGCGTGCTGCTTGCAGCGCTTTTTTCATAACTCTTCGGAATGGAACCCGTCTTTCGAGTTGTTTGGCAATTCCATCTGCAACAAGTTTTGCATCTAAGTCTGGGCGCTTGATCTCTTCTACTTCGATCCAGATCTCTTTTCCTGTCAGCGCCTTAAGCTCCTGCTTTAAAATGTCGATGTCTGCGCCTTTTTTCCCGATCACAAGACCTGGTTTTGAGGTGTGGATCGTGATCTCGATCTTGTCGCTCATTCTGCGGATGGTCAACTGAGAAGCACCTACGCAGCATGGCTTTGACATGAGAATTTTACGCAGTTTATAATCTTCACCTAAAAGTGTGCCGAACTCCTGTTTGTTTGCAAACCAGACCGATCTCCACTTTTTGGTGAGCGCTAATCTAAATCCTATTGGCGATGTCTTTTGTCCCATGTCTATTCGGCTCCTACTACAATAGTAAAATGGCTTGTGCGTTTCATGATCGGCACACGGCCTCCCTTGCTTTTGGATTTCGCTCTTTTGAGCACAGGACCGGCATCCACTCGAACCTCTTGCACTTTCAAATCACGTCTTTGAACGTTATGCTGCGTCTCGGCATTAGCGACGGCGCTGTTTAAGGTCTTCTGGAGCAGTCTTCCTGCTTTTAACTTGCAGAACGTAAGCTGAAGTGTCGCCTCTTCTACAGTCAAACCACGGATAAGATCCGCAGCAAGCCTTGCTTTGCGAGGAGGGATTCTAATGTTCTTCGTCTGAGCGCGTGCTTTTGACATATGCGTTATACCTTACCTTTTGGTGCACTAGCGGCAGGTGCAGCGGCAGCGGGTGCTCCAGCGGCCCCTGATGAACCAGCAGCTCCGGCTGCAGGAGCAGAAGCGGCAGCAGCAGCTTCGGCAATTTTCTTCGATCCGTGGCTCTTAAAGATGCGTGTCGGAGAAAATTCGCCCAGTCTATGCCCTACCATGTTTTCTGAAATAAATACTGTTATAAATTTGCGACCATTGTGGACTTCAAACGTATGGCCAATCATGTCGGGGATGATCATCGATCTTCTGGACCAAGTTTTCACAACTTTTTTGGTCCCCGTGCTATTTTGTTTAGTCACTTTGTCTAAAAGGTGGTGGTCGACAAAGGGTCCTTTTCTTAGTGATCTCCCCATAAAATCCTCTATTTCCTTCTATCCTTTACGAGCCATTTAGTAGTCTTTCTCTTATTACGGGTGCGATAACCCTTCGTATACATCGCCCAGGGTGTCTGGGGTAAGTAGCCGTTATGTTTACCTTCGCCTCCCCCGTGTGGGTGGTCGACAGGATTCATCGCCGTACCGCGCACAGTGGGACGGATCCCTTTCCAGCGCATACGGCCCGCTTTACCTTCGACACGGAGATTTCTCTCCGCATTGGAGACTACTCCAAATGTCGCACGGCAATCTTCGTTGATCATGCGGATTTCGCCGGAGGGCATTTTTAAGGTGACATAGCCACCGCTGCGCGCCATAAGCTGCGCACTGAGCCCTGCAGAGCGGACTAATTTTCCGCCGCGTCCGGGATGCATTTCAATGTTATGTACAACAGAACCGAGCGGCATAGACTTAAGTCTCATGCAGCAACCTACATCAAAAGGAGGCTCGTCGCTTGTTGTGATCGTGTCTCCTGGTTTCAAACCTTGCGGAGCTAAAATGTATCTCTTTTCACCATCCACATAGTGGAGGAGCGCGATATGCGCACTGCGGTTAGGATCGTATTCGATATAGGTCACCTGCGCAGGAATATTTTCCTTATCTCTTTTGAAATCGACGATACGGATAAACTTTTTATGTGCGGCACCCCCGCGGTGGCGGCAGGTGATATGTCCATGGTGGTTGCGTCCATTGGTACGTATCTGGCGCACGACAAGAGATTTTTCTGGCTCAACAGTTGCGCGCTTGGACTTGCCCACACGCGTCAACGCCTCGTTGCTTGTTAAAACAAGCTCGCGGCTGCTAGGTGTTACGGGTCTAAATTTCTTTGTCATATCGCAAATCTCTTCTTATTTTTCTTCAATGCTATTGCCGGGCTGTAAGGTCACCACAGCTTTTTTAAAGCCGGCTTTAAATCCGACTCTTCCGCGCACACGGCGCTCTTTTTGCTTTACTGTGATCGTGTTGACTTTCATCACACGCACCTTTTTGTCTGCATAAATCTCTTCGACTGCTTGCGCAATCTCCTGCTTATTCGCTCTCTTGTCGACGATAAACACGTATTTAGGAGAGTCGCATTTTTTCACACATGGATTGCTCTCATTTGATTTGAGCTGCTCCAGCATTTTTGCTTTTTCAGTGAGATAACGGGACTTGATAACGTCGTAAGGGCTTTTTTTCATAAATTATGCCTTTCCTCCCATTAACACCATGAGTTCATCTACAGCGGGCTCTAAAAGCACGATCTCGTAGCTTACGGCGATGTCATATCCGCTGGCATTAGGAAGAAGAAGGAACTGTGTTTTAGGGATGTTGCGTAAGCTTTTGTGAAACGCGCCATATTTTTCGCCTGGGAGCATGCTCGCTTGCACAGCTTGCCCTTCGCTCTTTTTTGCACCCTTCTTTTTAGATGCTTTTTCGGCTGTTACAACTCCTTCTCCTAAAAAGAGAATGCGCTTTCCAACGAGCTCTCTAGTTTTAAGAAAATCGGCGACACTCTTTGTCTTTGGAGCGTCAAACTTATCGAATGTCAAAATGTGAATATTGTTTTGCTGGATCTTCTCTGCAAGAAGTGTGCGAATTGCTGCACGCTTCTCTTTTCTATTGATACGGACGTGCTGATCAAATTTAGGACGTGGCGCATGGACTCTTCCGCCCCCTTTGTACTGAGGAGCTCCGAGATATCCTTGTCGTGCGCGTCCTGTGCCTTTTTGCGGATGCGGTTTCTTACCGCTATGGCACACTTCTGCTCTAGTCTTAGTGTTTGCAGACCATTGGCGCGCATTAGCACGCAGGGCCACGATATAATCTTTGATCATCTGATTGTTTGATTTCGTGTCGAGAAGGTCATCCGCGATTTCCACCTTCCCCACTTCACTGCCTGTAAGATCGTATTTCTTTAGAATCGCCATAAAGCCCTATTTCTTTACCTGCTGAGATGCGTTTTTTTTCTTTGCTTTAGTGATGTAGACGAGTCTTCCACGTGCGCCAGGAATTGCTCCTCTAACGATAATCACTTGTTTTTCCGCATCGATTTTTACAACTTTTAAATTTTGCACGGTGACTGCCTCGGCACCCATGTGGCCCGCCTTCTTTTGTCCAGGCAAGCAGCGTCCAGGAGAAGTACGCATACCGCAAGATCCGCCGTGTCTATGGAAACCAGAACCGTGTGCAGCAGGTCCGCCGGCAAAGTTGTGGCGCTTAATAACACCCTGATATCCTTTACCTTTAGAAATCCCTGCAACGTCGACGTACGTGCAATCTGCAAACTGGGCCACGCTGATCTCCTGACCTGGTTTAAACTCTTCCACTTTCTCTACGTGCGATTCAGCAAAATATCTTCTGGGTTCAACTCCTGCTTTTGCAAAGTGTCCATGCATCGGTTTCGTGATGCTCTTTGGCTTAGGCTGTTTAAAAGCAGCGAGCTGCACGGCATTATACCCATCGATCTCTTTCGTCTTGATTTGAGCGACGACATGAGGCTCGGCAGAGATCACGGTACAGGGGACTAGATTGCCGTTCTCATCGAACAGCCTCGTCATTCCCATCTTTTTTCCCATCATTTTTAGCGTCATAAACTTATCCTTTATCCATTATTCGCCGTAAAACACTCGTGTAATAAGAGTGGAGAAAGCTAAGCGAAGAGGCTAGCAAAATTCTTGATTTTCAGACAATCGAAAATGTTCTACTGAATTAGAAAGATACTCAAGAAGTGCCATTTCACTCAACTTTTTTCTTCTTTGGCCCCCTTTTTGGAAGGGTAGTTTTAGCAGGGACAAAGAGGGTATCTGAAGAATAATAGACCCTTTTTATTTTTAATTTCCGCCTATCGGCATTTTTTTGTAGTTTTACTGTTTTTAAGACCTCGCGCAAGGTGATGCCGGGTGGAAAGTGGTAGATACCGGGCGAGACTACAGCCCCTTCGATTTTCAAAGAGAGGAGGGGTGCAGACTGGCGAAAACCGACCTGAATCTCTTCTTTTACGACACGGTCCGCTCGCCAAGAGATGGCTCCTAAAGAAAAGATGATACCGCCCACCAAGACTACAGCTATCCACTCGCGGATTAAGAGCTTAGCTTCGGGCAGATCCCGATCTGACATGTTCCTCCGGCGTTTAAGGCAGAGAAGAAACTCAAGAGAAAAATACTGGTGTTCCAGACCTCAAAAAAGGGAATCCCCACAAACATCGCGACAATTCCTAAAATCGCTAAAACAAGGGTACAGACGCGCGAGACCAGATAAAAGAGAGCCGCATTTCTTTTTTGATACCCCTCTATCTCAGTCTCCTTGACCTCCATGAGCTCCCAGGCATTGCCGAGCTTGTACGCCTCTTCTGCAATGCCAAAACAGGCGATGAGGGCAGACGCCCCATAACCAAACAGTTTGGAGACAGCGAGAGCTGTTTCTCCTAAAGAGATGACTTTTACAGAGTCTGCCCAAGTCGCAAGAGTTGCGCTTCCATAGACAAAATTGATCCCATTTCGCGCAAATTGCATAGGAGCAACTCTTTCGCCACAGAGGCACGAAGAGGTGTCGCAGACGACGCGAGCCGCGCTATCAACCCAAATAGCTGCCCAAAAAATGCCGAAAATGGTGTTGGCGGGGCTGGAGGTCACTTCATCAAAGCCAAGCCAAAATGGAGTCGGCGCAACCGGTGTTGTAAGGGAAATAGATGTCATATTAAATCATGCAGGTTCAAAGCACATGCGCTCATAAAAAACTGCTGATATTTTTGCAGAGATGTAAATAGTAGACAAGCCAAGAGTCACGGGGGGCATCAGAAAAATAACCCCGAATGCAGCCTCGATCACAAGAGCTAACAGCCCAAGCGCTGCCATCGCAATAGAGGCGATGTCTCGCACCAGCTTCAAGAGCGGAAGCCAGGGATCCTCTTCTGTATACATCTTTTGAAGCAGCTCATTAAACGATGCCACATCGGAATAAAGAGAGGTAGCATTGTAGATCCCATCCAGAATCGGAAAAGAAGCTCCTCCCAAATGGATCCACTCGCGCGCATGCAGATGCATGGCTGCTTTACAGCCTCTATTTACAAAATCGGCTCCTTGCACAAACGCGCTATCCCACGCCTTCTGAACTTTTTCCGGGTTCGGATCGAAGAACTCTTTTGCACAAAGCGCATCGATAAATTTAGCGCCTTCTGCAAACGCAACAGGCCAAGCCATAAATGAAGAGCCGTCTGCACTCATGTTCTTGATGCAGTCTAAAACCCCGCCCTTGCTTCCGCTTTCGGGCGAAAGCGTTTGCACCCAATGCGCACCTGTATGGAAAATTTCGAAGAAATCTGTCGCGCCGCTTGTGGTCGTAAAATAGGACCCTATTTGACCGCAAAAACTTAGGCGCGACATGTTATTATTTGTCAGTAGGAAGAGGAAGAGCTCTTCGTGTAAATTCTTTGACAATTGTAAACACCGTTGCACTCGTTGAACATATCAAAATATATGTTCCGGCCGACGCGATGGCGATAAAGAAAGCTGAAATCAACGCGATTGAAGCAAGTGCCACGTAAGAGATGTTTATAATCAGATCGATGCTAGCACGCAAAACGATCGTATAACCCTCTTTGAGGGTTTTAATTTTCTCTGCTTCCAGCATATTTCTCTCTAATGTTCTCACTGGAGTATCGGGCCAATCTGTATAGATCTTATTGATTCCATCGCCAATTTTGCAGATGTTTTCGTAAGTGCCCTTAATCATGTTGAATAAAAGAGCGCCTGAATTTATCTGGCTAACAGCGGCCATTGTGGCAGGAGCAAAAGATGCCACACGCGCATGGTACCACTCGGTGAGGTCGACGATAGGCGAGATGATGTCTATAGAAGAAAAGAAGAGACCTCCTATTGTGTTCACATCGGGGCAATCGTAGACTGCAACTGCACTTCCCAAGATCTTGTTGACTTTGCCAGGAACTTCACCTGCCGCCATTAAGTTTTTTGCTTCTTTGGTAGCATTGCGCACATGCATCAGCTCCGGAGAGATTTGCGCTCCAGAAAACTTCATCCCGTCGACGACATGGTAGGTAGGTTTCAAAATACCGTTTTTAATTCCGGCGGCGCTCGTTCCCCAGTCAGAAGCTTCGGTTAACCATCCTCTCCAGGAGTGGTCCATAGGTAGTCTCATAGTGGCCATAATTCAGTCTCCTTTAAAAATTGAGCTAAAAGTTTACCATTTTCAGCAATAAACGAAAATAAGAATTAAATTTTTACTTTAGCTTTCCCTCAGAGAATATTATTTTAATTTTGGATAAAAGAAATTTGTTGACGGATTCCATTGATAAATCCATCGACAGGCATCGCTTTTTTGCCTTCTAGCTGCACCTCTAAGAGAGCAAGCGCCCCTTCGCCGCAAGCGACGACCCACCCTTCCTTGGCATCAAAGGAGAGAAAAGAGCCTGGTTTTCCGGATTTCTCCGGGGCAAACTTGGTGCGTAAAATTTTCAAACGTTTTTTCTCGCCGCCTATTTCTACGAAGCACCAGGCTCCCGGACGCGGAGAGAGCGCTCGGATCTGGTCGTGGATCTTGCGTGCAGGCCTATTCCAATCGATCTTCTCTTCGAGGGGTGTGATTTTGGGGGCGAAGGTAGCATGGCTCGGATTTTGTGCTATCTTTTGAATACTCCCCTCTTCTTTGGCATGGATCACTTGTACGAGCGCAGGACATGCGAGGGTACAGAGCTCCTTATCTAACTCGCCCAGTGTCATGTTTTCGGGTATGGAGAGCTTCACCATCTCCAAGATGTCACCTGCATCCATCTCAAGCACCATCTCCATAATCGTCACTCCTGTCTCTTTGCAGCCGTCCATAAGTGCGCGCTGCATGGGGGCCGCTCCTCGGTATTTGGGAAGCAAACTCGCATGGACATTGATATTTCCTAGTTTTGGAATGTCGAGAAGATTTCTTTTGATGATCTCTCCGTAGGCCACTACGACAAAAAGGTCGGGCGCATAGGACTGCAAAGTGGCAGCAAATTCGGGTGTGGAGGCTTTTTCAGGCTGATAAAGAGGCAGTGTGGATCCCAGCTTCTCTAAAGCAACTTTCACAGGCGGTGCACTAGATTTTAAAGAACGGCCGAAAGGACGATCGGGCCTTGTGACAACAGCAACAATGTTCTCTCCCTCTTTCAAAAGATAGGAAAGAACTTCTGCTGCAAAAGCGGAAGTACCGAAGAATATTATTTTAGACTTCTTGCTCGAGGAGCTCTTCATACTCGGCAAAGTCCTCTTGCGGCTCATGTGTGATGCCTTGTAGGCCGATCAAGCCGCGACGGGAATTGCGGCAAAACTCTACCCAGTGGAGGACATGCGGGTTCATCTCAACCTCTTTTTCGATAAGGTCGAGTGCTTCTGAGAGACGAAGCCCGGAGCGATAGGTCAATTTAAAGGCACGTGTAAGCGCCCTTCTGACCTCAATAGGAAAACCGTGGCGCTTGAGTCCGATGAGATTTAAACCACCGAGCTTGTAAGGTGCGCCGGCACCCAGAGAGTAGGGAGGCACATCGTGCGTGATGCGGCTAAAGCCGCCTACCATCGCATACGTGCCGATGCGCGAAAATTGATGAACGGGTGTCATTCCCCCGATAATGGCATAATCTTCGACGACAACGTGTCCTGCGAGCATCGCATTGTTTGCCATGATGACGCGATTGCCGATCTCGCAGTTATGCGCGACGTGGCAGTAGGCCATGATGAGGCAGTTGTCTCCAATTTTGACTACGGAGTTTTCTTGGCATGAGGAGTTGATCGTCGCAAATTCGCGAATCTCGCAATTTTTGCCGATGACGACGTAGGTCTTCTCTCCACGAAATTTGAGATCTTGTGTCTTTGTACCGATGCTAGCAGAAGGCCAGATGATGGTGCCTTCGCCGATAGTGGTGTTTCCATCGATATAAGCATGCGACTTTACTGTAACCCCATCATGAAGCGTCACCGTGCTCTTGATGACTGCGAAGGGTTCGATCGTGACGTTTTTACCGATCTTGGCACCAGCTTCGATCACTGCTTGAGGGTGTATATTTGCCATGTGCAACCAAGGTTGTTAATTTATAAGAGGTCTATCATTTCACAGCTGCTCTTTGTGAACAAGTGCAAATCCCACTTCTGCCTCGACAGCTAGCTGGTCGTTTACCATTGCTTTGGCTTGCACTCTGCCCCCTTTGTTGCTCAAATGAAGCCCGACGACGTGTAAAGTGAGAATATCGCCAGGCACTGCTGGCTTGCGGAATTTTACATTATTAACGCTCAATAAAACAGCGATCTTCTCATTATATCCTTTCTGGTGCGCTAAGATGCCGCCTGTCTGAGCCATCGCTTCTAAAATAAGGACGCCGGGCATAATCGGTGCGCCGGGGAAGTGGCCCTGGAAAAAGTGTTCATTTACTGTTAAATTTTTTTGTCCAATGATCGTGCTCTCTTCCAAATTGAGATAGGTAATCCTATCGACAAGTAGGAAGGGATAGCGGTGAGGTAAGATTTTTAATATATCTTTCACATCTAAAACGGGAGACTGGCGCGACGTATGGATGGTCATCTAAGAACTCTCCATTTTAATATGATTTAGCAATTCTCTCGCAAAGGCGACGTTCGAGGCATGACCTGAGCGAATAGCGATAATATGTGCCAAAAAAGGAATTGCTACAAGTGATAAATCGCCAATCAGATCTAAAATTTTGTGACGGACCATCTCATCTGCAAAGCGTAAACCCTCTGGGTTCATCACGGCGTTATCTTTAATCAGAATAGCATTTTCTAAGGTGCCCCCTTTCAACATCCCCTTTTCAATAAGAGGAGCGATCTCCTCGTATAAAGAAAAAGTGCGGCAAGGAGCGATCTCCTCTTTAAAACGGCTCTCTTCGACACAAAACGAGTAGTATTGCGAACGCAAAAAGGGCGAATGAGGGTAGTGAAGCGTATAGCTTACACGATACTCATCCGATGGAAGAGCCACTAGATGGACATCTCCCTTAGACCAGAAGAGCGGTTTTTGCAATGTCCAAAACTCCTTCTCCTCCTTTTGCAAAGAGACGCCCGCCTCTTCGATCAGTTTGCAAAATCCGAGCGCGCTGCCATCCAAAATGGGAATCTCGGGTCCTGTTACCTCTATTAAGAGGTTGTCGATCTGGTAGGCCCGCAATGCAGAGAGAAGATGTTCGACAGTCTGGACAAGAATGCCTTCGCTGCCCAGCTTGCTATTACCGATGATAGTGCAACGCGGCGTACCCTGCACATAATCCAACGTCGCAGGCAAAAAAGGCTTATGCGGAAGGTCAAGACGCTGAAAAAGAATACCCGTATCAGCCTCTGCAGGAGATAGCCGTACAGTGGCATTCTCTCCTAAAAAAAGACCAACTCCCGAAATGGAAATGGAACGTTTTAGAGTCCGCTGCTTCTGTTTGGATAGAGCAGCTGTTTTACGCGCAGGTAAAACACTACTAGATGCTGACAAAAGAATTCCTCAATAATTTA
Source organism: Chlamydiia bacterium (assembly GCA_963804085.1). Taxonomy (GTDB): domain Bacteria; phylum Chlamydiota; class Chlamydiia; order Chlamydiales; family Rhabdochlamydiaceae; genus CAWDOQ01. The sequence goes on from CAWDOQ010000002.1 coordinate 322,048, forward strand.
ATTCTTCAAAAACTTATCCGACCTCTTTATTTTAAACAAGAAAGAAAAAGCAAGACTTAAGAAACAAAGGGTGATCAAACACCCATCGCCCCAGTAGGTATATAAAGTTTTATAATGGTAAAGCGAAAGCGGAAGAGCGACCAGACCCATCTGTAATTTATTGTTCTCATCTAACTCTCCCAACTTTCCTTTGACACGTCCTAAACTATCAATCGCAGCTGTTATCCCCGTGTTGCAGGAGCGAACCAGCGGCACACCATTTTCCACTGTACGTAAACGCGCATGGTCAAAATGCTGCTGAGGCAAACGCGAAAATGGGTAGTAGTTGTCGTTTGTCAAATTGATGAATAGAGAGGCGCCTTTCATCCGACTTAAGCGCATCAAATGGGGAAAGGTCTCCTCATAGCAGATCGAAAGAGCGATCGGTCGTGCCCCCTGAAAGACCTTGCTCTCCTCTCCCTTAGTAAAAAATTCTGCGATTCCATACTTTTTTACATAGGGCAGGCACCAGTTAAAAGGCAGGTACTCTGCAAGAGGAAGCAAGATCTGCTTCTCATATCTTTCACAAGAAAGCCTGCTAGGTAAAAGATGAAATGCTGCATTGTAGTTTTCTTTTAACACCGTCTCGCGATCATCTAACCCAATTACCACTTCCGCATCAAAATGCGCAGCAATAGTTTGGGCCCAAAAAAGGTTGGAGACAAGCCACCTCTCTTTTCCTGCGATCTCCTTCTTTTCTGCGTAGGGTGGATGAAGCGGAGGAAACAGTTCTGCGCCTAGCTCTCTTTGCAACATCTTCACCGCATCTTCTATTGGATAAAGTGGCTCCTTAGCTAAAAAGGGAAGAGCTGCTTCGGGAAGAACAATCAGATCGAACTTCTCCTTCCCCTCTTCTTTTAACAGCCTCAGGATTCGCCGCCACTGCTCCCAGGGAGAAAGAAAATCTTTAGCACGGCCACCCATCGGTATTTTTTCCGAAGGAAGAAGACCGGTCTGGACGAGGGCAACAGAGAGCTCTTCACCCGGCATATGCGCATGGTAAGCGAGATGAGCGATACCGAACAGATAAGGAAAAGAGAGAAAACCTAAAGAGAGAATAGCCGTTTTGCGCACACGCCCGCGGACAAAACTATATAGGGCAGCATTGGTCAGCATCACCCAAAAAGAGAGGCCGAGCACACCCCAGACGCTCGCGAGCTGCAGTGAAGGGAGATAGGATGTCAAGCTGATGCCCACAAGATTAAATGAAAGGCCGCAGAGAAAATAGAAACGCACCCACTCCATCAGCGTCCACAAAGAGGCAACCGTGAGCATCTCCAAGAAACGCATTCCCCGATCTTTTGGGATAAGGAGGGTGAGCAGGCCAAACTGCAATCCTAAAGCAAGTGCAAGTAAAAGATAGACCACCAGAATGTAAACACCCTGGTACTCGATAGAAGTCATCCAAGAGAGCTGCACAAGCTGGACAGCTGCAAACCAGATAGCTGCTTTATAAAAACGCCCGCTGCCACGCACTCCATACCAAAAGAGCGCAAAACCGCACGCAGCGGCTACCGGCCCAAGCCATGGCAGCCACCCGGGCTGCCCGAATGCAACAATGATAAAGCTTAAAAAACTACTTAGAAGCGCTCTCTGGTTTTTTAACAGGTAGATCACCCTTTCCATAAGCCAATAGGATGAGCAAACCGCCAAAAATACTCAAATTCTTTAAGAACATAATCATCTGAAGCTCCCGATCGGCTCCTTGCAGCCACCAGAAGTGGTGACAGAAAAAAGTAGCAGGGAGCAAAAAGAGGAGCAAAAGAAAAGCCCCAAAGCGCACTTTGACACCAAAAAAGACCAGAAGCCCGCCGAAAATCTGGAAAAAGACAGCCACAAGAAGCAAGAGATGCGAAAGAGGTAGCAGCATCCCCATCATCGAATGGAGCTCACCGCCTGGCTGCAAAAAGTTAACCGTCTCCGTCATAGCATTCGCCACCAAGCTCTCTGTCCCCTCCCAACTCATCATCATATTAATAGCCGACAGAATAAAGATCAGGCTAAGACAAACCCTTCCAAAAAGCGCCACAAGCGATTTCATTGCAAACTCCTATTAAGAATAATTTATAAATAACAGAAATGGAAAATAGGTGAAATCTTTTTAAGTAGCTGACCCATACACATGTCGGGGGACGAGCGATTCTCGTCCCGCCCCCCTGCTGGCCCCCTTGCGCCTCACCTCGCTGTGCCAAATCACGTGCTCGTCGGGGGGCCGTGTATAACACGGCACCGCCACGCGCTTTCGCGCTCTCCTGCGGCAGTGATTTTGCTGTGCGATCTGAGTCGATTGGCTGCTCGGCGCATTCCCTCCCCACTCCTTCGTCGCGGGGCCCCTTCCATGTCGGCTCGCAGAGCCATCCTTAAAGAGTGTATCTTTCTTGTATGGAGTGCGGCGACTCGTCGCCGCTTTTCTCCATCGGGACTTGTCACGATGCCTCTTTGAAGAGCAGCGACAAGTCGCTGTCTAACAAAGCGGCGACGAGTCGCCGCACTCCACATAAGAGTGTATCCAAGCATTGACAGGCTCTGCGACACGACGCGAGGAGGGACCCGCGCTGAAAGCGTGGGAGGTGAGCGCGCGAGCAGCCATTCGACTCAGATCGCACAGCAAAATTGTACCACAGGAGAGCGCGAAAGCGCGTGGCGGTGCCGTGTTATACACGGCCCCCCGACGAGGACACGATTTGGCAAAGCGAGGTGAGGCGCAAGGGGGCCAGCGGGGGACATGCGCACGAAGTGGCTTGTCCCCGACATGTGTATAGGTAAGCCCCTAAATAGATTTTACAAAGCTTTTGTAATAGTCTAGGGCTTCTTTGCCGCCGATGATTAGGGGGAGGTGGAGGGCTTGGGCGGGGGTTACCCATCTGGCTTCTGCGTGTTCGTTTTGGGCGAGGAGTAAAGCGGGGATCTCTGCAAACTGGGTATGAAAGAGGTAGAAGATGTAGTCCATTTCGGGGAGGCACATGTAGAGAGGGCCCATGTCGGTCAAGGCTCCGTCTGGAATTTTCACTCCCACCTCTTCGTACACCTCTCGAATGATAGCTGCGCGAGGAGTCTCTCCCTTCTCCAGCTTACCTCCGGGTAGACACCAGGTGTTGGGTTGAGGTCTGCCCTGCTGTCTTTTTAAGAAGAGAATTTTGTCACCACACACGCAGTAGCAACCGGCGACTTCCATCGCAGGAGCAAAATCATCGGGACGTTCTGTACAAACTTTGTATCTCATAGGAATGCGGGCAATTTTAGACCAATCTTCGATTTTCCACTAGATTTTAAGAAAGACAGAAGGCAGAATCTTTAAAATATGAAATTTTTCACAAAACTTGCCAAAGGCCTATTCGCAAAAAAGTCGATAGCTGCCGTACTAGAAGAAGCATCCGATAAAAAAGAGGGGCTAAAACGCGCCCTCGGCCCTTTAAACCTGACCGCCATTGGTATTGGTGCGATTATCGGTGCCGGACTTTTCGTCTTAACGGGCGATGCTGCAGCAAATGCTGCGGGACCCGGCGTTCTCTTCTCGTTTCTTATCGCTGCCATCGTCTGCTGCTTTGCAGCGCTTTGCTACGCCGAATTTGCTTCTCTTGTGCCGATTGCAGGTAGTGCTTACACCTACGCCTACATCGCGATGGGTGAATTCTTCGCTTGGATCATGGCGCTTGCCCTCACCCTGGAATATCTTTTTTCGTCTGCGACAGTCTCGGTGGGTTGGTCCGGTTATTTTGCCAGCTTAATGCGCGACTTTGGCATCGACTTGCCTGCAGTTCTTTCTAAAGCCCCCCTCATGCACACTGCACAAGACGGTTGGGTGCTGACAGGCGCTTTTATCAATTTACCAGCTGTGATCATCATCGGCCTCCTCGCTATACTTGTTTCTCGAGGCGTGCAATCTGCAGCATTTCTAAATAACATCCTTGTCTACGTAAAAATCATCGTGATTCTGCTCTTCATCGGATTTGGCGTCTCTTTGATTAAGAGCGACAATCTCTTCCCTCTCATTCCTCCTAATACCGGAACGTTTGGAGAGTTTGGCTGGAGCGGAATCTTGCGCGGGGCAGGGATCGTCTTCTTTGCGTTTTTGGGATTTGACTCTGTCTCTACTCTTGCTCAAGAAGCCAAAAATCCAAAGCGGGATCTTCCCATCGGTATGCTCGGATCGTTAGGGATATCCAGCGTCCTCTACATGATATTTGCAGTTGTATTGACCGGAGTTGTGAGCTACAAAATGCTCGGCGTAGAAGATCCAATCGCCGTCGCCGTAAATGCCTTCGGCCCTCAATTTAAATGGCTGCGCTACATCGTCAACTTTGCTATTTTGAGCGGTCTTACCTCCGTGACCCTCGTGATGCTCATGGGACAAGCGCGCATCTTTTACACTATTTCACATGATGGACTTCTCCCTAAAGCATTCGGAACGGTCCACCCTAAATTCCGCACACCCTATTTTTCCACATTTGTAGTGGCGATTACCGGTATGGTCCTTGCCGGCTTTTTCCCAGTAGGAATTTTAGGCAAACTCACCTCTATGGGCGCGCTCTTTGCCTTTGGCATGGTCTGCTTGGGAGTTTTCATTTTACACTTCTCACAGCCGAAATTGCACCGCCCCTTTAAAACTCCTTGGTCGCCTTGGATCCCATTGCTCGGCACACTCTCTTGCTTCACGCTGATGGTACTAATGCCAGCTGTTATCTGGTTACAGCTCGCCATCTTCCTTGTACTTGGGTGCACCTTCTACTTCTTGTACGGCAGGAAGCACAGCAAACTGCGCCAGAAACAATAGTTTTTTTTAATTTTCCAACGAAATAAGAATTGGTGTATAAATGAACAATTATTATGCACAACTCTTTTCAAAAACGACATATATTTGACATTCTTTCTTCCTACGAAGAACAAAGGTCTCCTTTAGACCTATTCTTAAGCGGGTATTTCCGCGCTCACAAATCCGTAGGCGCAAATGATAGACGCCTCATCTGCCAAACCGTCTACGGGATGATCCGCTGGAAAGGGCTCCTTGACCACTTTGTTGGAAAGACTCCTTGCTGGGAGGGCAGGTACGCCATTTTTGTCGGAATAAACCCCCTCGATTTTCGGGAAAAAGAAGAGATCCCTATTCACGTCCGCGCCAGCTTTCCCAAAGCCTATTTTGAACTTTTAGAAGAAAATTATGGGCAGGAAAAAGCGTTAGAACTTGCGCTTATCAGCAATCAGGAAGCGCCCACCACAATTCGTGTGAATCTTTTGAAGACTACTCGCGAAGCACTCTTCGAAAAGTGGAAAAAAGAGTATGCCGTGTCCCTCTCTACCCACTCTCCTTGGGGCATCCATTTCCATAAAAAGATCAACTTTCTGGCAACAGATGAGTTCAAACAGGGCCTCTTCGAAATACAAGATGAGGGGAGCCAACTCATCGCACGCCTCGTCGGCGCCTCTGCCGGCCAAGAAGTATTAGATTTTTGCGCAGGAGCAGGAGGCAAAACACTTGCTTTTGCTCCCATCATGCAAAACAAGGGACAGGTCTATCTACACGACATCCGTCCTTTGGCTTTAGAGCAGGCAAAAAAAAGACTGCGCCGTGCAGGCATCCAAAATGCGCAAGTCTTGCTGCCAGACTCACCTAAGAAAAAACTCTTAAAAAAACGGATGGACTGGGTGCTGCTAGATGTGCCTTGCTCCGGATCAGGCACATTGCGGCGCAACCCCGACATGAAGTGGAAATTTGACACCGCAATTGTGGACAGACTAGTCGAAGAGCAAAGACGCATCGTAGAAGAAGCGCTCGTCTATTTGCGCCCGGACGGCTTTTTAGTCTATGCGACTTGCAGCCTCTTTAAACAAGAGAATGAGGAGCAGATCGCCTTTTTCGAAAAAACATTTAACTTAAAGTGTGTAGGGACCCCGTTTTATTGCCACCCACAGAGCGGCGGCATGGATGGATTTTTTGGAGCACTTTTAAAAAGAGCCTTTTGATATGCTGACCAACATGAAAATGGTAAAACCTCTTTTTGTTCTTTTTTCATTGCTTGCTACGCAAAGTCTTATTGCGGACAGCTCGTCTCCTCTTCTCTTCCCTGAACAAGACGGTCATGAGCTTATCGTAAATAACCGGATTCTTGCTAAAGTGCATGGCAAAACTATCTCTGTCATCGACGTGATGAAAAAGATGGATGTATTTTTATCACGCGCCTATCCGGAACATGCGGACTCAAAAGTGGCTCGCTTCCAGTTTTATTCGACGCAGTGGAAAAACACCCTTTCGCAGATAATCGACAGCGAACTCATGCTCGCCGATGCCGAAGGGATAGAGCTTAAGATCAGCGATGGGGATGTACGCGAGACTTTGCAAGAGCGCTTTGGCCCCAATGTGATGCTTAACTTAGAGAAGATCGGCATCAGCTACGAAGAGGCACGCCAGATGATCCATAGCGAGATCGCTGCACAGCGCATGAGCTGGTACCGCATCCAATCCAAAGCACTGCTGAGCGTCAATCCGCAAGATATCAAAGCTGCCTACAAAGAGTACTGCCAAAAAAATCCAGCTATGGAGACTTGCAAGTATCAAGTCCTATCCCTGCGCGCCAAAGAAGAAGCTGCTACAAAAGAGGCCGCTCAGATGGCATACGAGAAACTTCTAAAGAACGAGACAGATCTTGCTAGCGTCTACGAGTCTTTAAAAAATAACCCCGATTTTACTGCCACTCTCTCGCAAGAGTACACTGCCGAAGAAAAAAGCTTATCCGCCTCGCACAAAGAGGTTTTAGCAACGCTGACCCCGGGCTCTTTTAGCTGTCCTGCTTGCCAGACCAGCCGTGTCGACAAGAGTGTTGTCTTTCGTATTTTTAATCTAAAAGAGCGCACCCGCAAAGAGCTTCCTCCTTTCGAAAAGATGGCAGACCAGCTGCATGAGGAGCTTGTCGACAAGGCGATTGCAAGAGAGAGCGCTGTCTATCTCCCCAAATTGCGTGCGCGGTTTAACTTCGACACAAAATCATTGGAAGCCTCTATCGGGCCCGACTTTCAACCCTTCTCCCTCCGATGAGCCTCTTCCGACCTAGCACACTTCTCCCACATCTTGAAGCGAACAACCTGCATCCTAAAAAGAGGCTATCCCAAAACTTTTTAATCGATGGGAATATCATACGCAAAATTGTCCAAACAGCTCGCGTTGAACAAGAGGATCTTGTCGTAGAGATCGGACCGGGCCCAGGCGCATTGACACAAGCCCTTTTGCAAAAAGGGTGCCAGCTGCTTGCGGTTGAAAAGGACGATGCGTTTGCAGAGGCCTTGCAAGCCCTTTCTACATCCGATAACCGTTTAGAGATCTTCGCAGAGGATGCCCTCACCTTTCCTCTCGAATCCTTGCTGCAAGAGAGGCTTAAAATTGGGCAGAAGGCAAAAGTCGTCGCAAACCTGCCCTATCACATCACCACACCTATTTTGAGTCGCCTGCTTCCCCTACACTCTCTAATCGACTCACTCACCTTGATGGTTCAAAAAGAGGTCGCTTTGCGCTTTGTCGCCAAGAAAAACTGCTCCGATTACAGCTCCCTCACTCTCTTCACCAACTTTTACAGCACACCTACACTCGCCTTTACAGTCGAACCCACCTGCTTCTATCCAAAACCCAAGGTGCAGTCGGCAGTTGTCCATTTTGTTTTAAAACAGCCGCCCTTAGAAACTCCTCTACACCCTAAGTTCTTCAAGTTGACTAGATCCACCTTCCAGAAGCGGCGCAAGATGCTCCGCTCGTCACTAAAAGAGCAGTGCAGCCCTTCTTTGTTGGAAGAGCTTCTAAAGGAGCAGGGCCTCTCCGGACAAGCAAGGCCCGAAGATTTGGATTTAAACGACTTTCTTGCGCTTTTTCGAGGGCTTAATGGTGCGGTAGATGAGAAAGCCGAAGAGTCCGAGCACTCCTAGAACGATAACCACTTTGTTTCTGAAAATTGCTTGAAGACGCGCTCCGATACTCAAAGTGACATCTGCTTTTGCCAAAAGCGGAGCTGCTTTTAAAAGATGCCCCTTTTCTGTGATAAGACGCACCTCTCCCACCGGATCTCCTTGATGCAGCGGCAGCGTGATCTTATTCCAATGCGTCTCGGTTTTAAACTGCGGCTCCTCCGATGGATAGTAGGCAAGCTGTAGATCCTCTTTCAACGTCGCTTCCAAAAGAGTCTTGGCTCCCTTCACTTCCAAAGAGAAGCGGTCATACCCTTTGGCAAAAACGGTGCGCGTCATCTTTTTCTCTCGAAAAGCCATTTCAAAAAGCGAGATCGCCTCTTGATACCTGCGTATGCACATCAGAGCATCCCATAATCACCACGATGAGAGAGCGAGAGCCATCCTCGGCTGCAGCGACGAGATTGTGTCCTGCGCTCACAGTATAGCCCGTCTTGACTCCAATCGCCTTCGGGTAATGGTGAGGACTTCCCGGCTTTAAAAGCGCATTCGTCTGGACAAGAACCGTCTCCGGCTGCTTGTTGCTCTCTTTCTTGGTATAGCGCACTGTGCGCACAATCTCACGAAAAACAGGGTGCTTCATGGCCACCTGCGTCATACGAGCTAGATCGTAAGCCGTGGTCTTATGTTCTGCATGGGGCAGCCCGTGAGGCGTAAAAAAGATAGTCTCATTGCAGCCGATCCGCTTGAGGTAGAGATTCACCTCTTCCATGAACTTAGGTACACTTCCTGAGACATACTCCCCGATTAGATTGGCCGCATCGTTTGCCGAGGCCACCATAAGGCCGTGAAGAAGAGTGTGAAAGGTGAGTTCTTCTCCTACCTTAAGGCCCATATGCGAGCCGCCAAACTCCAGTCTATGAGGAGGGTGCTTTTTGGTCCTACGCACAGCAGGCGAGACAGCCGCGACTGCCTCATGTGTAGCCGAGATAACCTGGCCTAAACAATCCCCCTTCTTGGCGAGTGCATAAAGAGCCGTTGCAATCTTTGTCGTGCTCGCAGGAAAGGAGGGGACATGAGCGTTTTTCTCATAGAGGACTGCCCCTGTTTCTGCATTGATTAAAATAGCCGATGGGGAGGTGATATCGCTTTTAAGACGCTCCCCTGCAAAAGAGCTCGCGGCAGCAAAAAAGAAGATAGCCAATAGAGCAAATAAACGCATGTTGTTAATTATCAATAAGAAGGAAAATTAATCCACTACAAAATGCTTGACAAGGAGATTTTTGAAATATAGACTAAAGAGATAGAGCTGAGGAGAAAAAAATGGTCAACCCCATCCAACTGGAAGAGGCGTATAAGGAATTTACTCAGAATTTGCAAAAGTGGATACCGGACGGAGTTATTTCGGTAGATCTCACTCTTTTGCATGAGCTTGGGCTACTTTCTTTTGCAGAACTTGAACAGGCAACTCAGGACCCGATCAGCCACTACTTCCACGTGATTGAAACAAGCGACAAGGTCACTTTATTTAACGAGCAGTTTGCTATCTGGATCGTGCCTAAATCAGAAGAACCGACCCCCTCAACACTGACCTTTATCGCGCTTCTGCATGCAGGAAAGCCTCATCTAGAGATCGTCTTCTCATCCTCCGGCGTCTATAACTCCCCTAAATACATCCTCAAAGTGCTCCAGCACTTCCTGACAGAGGTTATCGACACCGAAGCGATCATCGCTGCCATCGGAAAGAAAGCACTATGAACTTATGAAGACGATTTCTTATTAAAAAAATCGAGGCGGGCTTCGCCCGCCTTTCCAAAGACCAAAAGATCAATGCCCTTTTGCAAAAAGACCAAGTGTTCAAGGACCAAGTACCAGAACTTCCGCAGGCACCAAACCCGCCACACCAATGTCGTCGACGGCGGAGTTGACGATGTAGTAGTCGACGCGGAGAACGCCCGGGGCGGAGCCCCCAACAACCACATACCAAGCACCATATCTGATCCTCTCCACCATCGCTTGTACGTGTGTAGGTCAACTGCGGCGTTTGAGGAAAGAGGCAAATCTTGTAGCGGGCATAATGAGCCACTGTGCTGACGGTATAGTAAAGTGCTCTTCCTAGCTGGTTAGGATAATCTTGTTCTGCTTGGGCTTGTGTCTTGCCTCTACTTCCAAGCTTTACTTCTTTTTCCATCCATACCCAGAGGGCTTTTTCTGTAGCCTCGTTTCCATATTTTTCTGCAATGCCCTCCCAAATACTCCAATTTCATGCCGGCTTTCTCTGCAAGGGGAGCGAACGTGTTAAAACTGAGCGGCTGGCCATTGACGGTTTTAGGGATGAGGGTGAGGATGTGCGTTTCTTGGAGTTTGTGAGCTGTTTGTAGACTTGAGGAGGAAGATGCGGAGCGATCCCCGGGTCTGCTTTCAGGTGCTCTTTCCACTCTTTTTTCCCAAAGGCCATAGCGTGAATCTCTTTGAACCGCTCTTTAAATTTTCCGCTTGCGGGGGCTGTCATGTTGTAGTTTGCGCCTTGCGCTTGCCAGAGGCGCTCATCTTTCCACGATTTGCAGACGGCTTCGCATTGGATGATCTCTATGGGCTCGAGGAATTGTGTCATCTGGCGAAAGGCATCGAAGCTCTGCTTGGCAAGATTGCGGTTGGATGGAGAGCTTGATTCTATTGTGTTTCTTTCCCCAAAAAAGAGCTGGCTGGCTAAGTCACAGATCCATCTACACACGGCGTTCCAGATCGCTTGGATGCGCTCGAAAAGCTCATCAATGCAGGGCTTGTCTTGTGCGAGCGGTAAAGTATTAATTGTAGGATTTAAACCTATTGCTGGTGCCATAGACCAAAAATTATAGCATTAATATGAAAAATAGAACAATGCTTGTTTGTAGCATTAAAATTTTTGTTATAGATAAAATGGACTGGCACAGAAGAAGGTGGACTAAGTGGACTTGGTGGACGGTGTGGACTTTAGTGGACAGCGCCAAGAAGAAGAGCCGGAAGAGATCCCCGTCCACTTCGTCCACTGAAAGCCCACTCTTCTCTTCCGTCCACTTCGTCCACTAGGGGTCTTCTATCCACTCATAAATGAATACGGCGTAAGCGGAGTGCATTCCAGATCACAGAAACGGAACTGAATGCCATTGCAGCACTCGCTACGATCGGGCTTGCTGTAAGCCCGAAGAAGGGATAGAGAATACCAGCAGCAAGCGGAATGCTGAGGGCATTATACAGAAAGGCAAACCAGAGATTCTGGCGGATGTTCTGCATCGTGGCACGGCTTAAAATGCGGGCGCGTACAATTCCTCGCAAATCACCTTTTAGCAGTGTTATATCAGCGCTTTCAATCGCCACATCTGTGCCGGTTGACATCGCAATGCCCACATCCGCCTGCATGATAGCCGGAGCATCGTTAATCCCATCGCCTGCCATAGCGACCTTCTTGTTTTTTTGCTGATATTTTTTTACGATCTGGTTTTTCTCTTCAGGCAGAATCTCTGCCTCTACGGCATCGATCCCCAGCTCTTTTGCAATGCGCATGGCCACAGATCTGCGGTCTCCCGTCACCATGACGACCTCTACCCCATCTTCGTGGAGCATTTTGATCGCCTCAAAAGAGGAGCTCTTGATCGTGTCGGCTACCGTGAAAAATCCTGCAAGTTTGCTGCCAATGGCCATATATAAAATCGTCTCCCCCTCAAATTCTGCTCGCTCCTGAGGTAGAGAGATTTTCAAATCTTGCATCATCTTGACGTTCCCAAGTGCGATCTCTTTAGAACCTACTTTACCTCTCACCCCTTTGCCAGAGAGTGAATGGAATCCCTCCACATGCTCCTCCGGTGCACCCCTTTCGCTTGCAGCTGCCACGATCGCCGCCGAGAGTGGATGCTCGCTTCCCGCTTCAAGACTCGCTGCCCACCCTAAAAGCTCCGCTTCTTTCCATTCACCTAGCGATACAATCCTCTTCAATCGCACTTTCCCTTCGGTCAATGTCCCAGTTTTGTCGGTAAGAAGCGTCTGCACCTCTGCCATCTTCTCTAGTGCCTCGGCATTTTTAATTAGCACGCCGGCTTTTGCTCCTCGACCCACTCCCACCATGATCGACATAGGTGTCGCAAGACCCAGCGCACAGGGACACGCGATGATCAGAACCGAGACTGCATGGACAAGCGCAAGTGTCGCTTGAGAAAAGAGAAAGAACCAGACTAAAAAAGTGATCAGTGCAACTAGAACAACTGCGGGAACAAAGTAGGAGGAGACAGTATCCGCCAGATTTTGAATAGGAGCACGGCTCATCTGTGCAGCTCGCACCAAAAACACGATGCGCGCAAGAAGCGTCTGGTCTCCCACTTTTTCTGCCTGCATGGTGAAGCTTCCATTCTGATTTAACGTCGCGCCAACCACCCTATCTCCCTTTTTTTTCTCCACAGGCAGCGCTTCTCCTGTCACCATCGATTCGTCGACAAGACCGGTTCCCTCGATCACCACTCCATCGACAGGGATCCTCTCTCCCGGGCGCACACGCAGTAGATCTCCTACCTGTACTTCAGCTAAAAGTACTTTTTTCTCTTCTCTATTCACATCGATGCGAGAAGCAGTCTCGGGCGAGAGGTTGAGTAGCGCTCTAATTGCTGCGCCCGTTTTTGCACGCGCATTTAGCTCGAGCAGCTGCCCTAAGAGAACAAGTGTCGTGATAACAGCGCTCGACTCAAAATAAAAACCGATCTCGGGGTAAAAAAGGGCGGCCAAGCTGTAGCAGTAGGCAGCACCTATTCCTAAGGCGATTAATGTGAACATATTCAGCTTACGGCGCACTAAAGAGAACCAGCCGCGCTCAAAAAAAGGAGCACCACCCCAGAGACAACAGGCGTTGCGATCACTGCTTGAAGCCAGCCGCTTTCTTTTGCGAGCAGCATCGTTAAAATAAGCAAGAGGGTGAGAGCAAAAGAGACCCAAAACCTTAGGCGCATCGCTTTGAGTTCGGGATTTTCCTCTTCTTTTGCCGAAGGATGTTTTGGCTCAAGCGCCATGCCGCAGATCGGGCAAGAGCCGGGCTGCTTCTCCTCTACTTCGGGATGCATCGGACAGGTGTAAAGGGTCATGCGATCTTTTTGATAAGCGTGAGAATATTATAAGAATCTTTTCTCTCGTAGTGGATCTCATCCATATACTTTCGCATCATCACAATCCCCAACCCTCCCAAAGCGCGCTCTTCTAGCGAGCTTTCGAGCTCTGGAGCTTTTACCAAAAGCGGATTAAAGGCCTTTCCGCGATCTTTAAGCGTAAAAGCGATCTCTTTAGCTGACACGATCCTACAAGAGAGCTCTATCTCCCCCTCTTTTCCGTTATAGGCGTGCAAGATGATGTTGACAAGAGCCTCTTCTAAAGCAAGCTCCACACGCTTCTGAATATTTAAAGGAAGGCCACTATTAGAAAGAGCGTTTCGTACCCAAGCCAGCATCTTCGGAAGCGCAGCTTGTTGTGCTGGGAATCTAATCATGCTGCAAAACACCCTCTACAATTTTTTCCGCAAGGCGGCGGTAGAGAGGTGCAGAGACATCATCTTGGGCTCCTTCGATCGCATCGAGCTGGCCCAACGAAAAGCTAATCGTCTTCTGCGGTCCCGTAGGTGTGATGGTCAAAAGATCGCGGATCGAGTTGTAGTCGACATAGTCATACTCTGCGTCTGCCTTTACAGCGACCGGCTCCATCAGAATCTCGCTTGTGTGACCATTTAATAGCGTCACATGCGCGACAAGAGTTCTTCTTGTGCCGACAGGGACAAGGCGGTGGATCCGCTTGCCTTTTGGATCTTTGTGTTCATAGCGATAGTCGATCTTTTCGCTGTTGTTTGCAACGATTGCAACATCGATCACAAGATCAGGATCGTGTCTAACGCAATTAAACCTGCCGGATTCACTGAGTGCATGAATAAGAGCTGCAGTAAGAAGACCATCCGAGTCCCCCTTGATGTAAGGGACAGAGACATTTCTCACCTCACCCGAAGAAACAACTGCCTCCTCGTTGAAGTGGTAACCACACCCGGTTAAACATAGAAGAGTGAGTAATAGAGATCGTTTCACTAATAACCAAATTGTCTGATCTTTGCGTCTTCGCGCCTTTGCGTCTTTGCGTTTCATCTTTTTTCAATGCAAAGACGCAAAGGCGCGAAGACGCAAAAAAAATTGTGTTAGTTGACTGTCTGCTCTTCCGGAGAAGACACCTCTGTTTCGAGAGTTTCTTGTTGAGCTACTTTTTTGTGCTTCTGAAGCGCTTCGAGCCTTTTACGCGCAAGAGTCGCGCATTCCGTATCCGGATAGACTGCTACCACTTTTGTGTAGTAGATGATCGATGCATGCGGCTTTTTTGTGCGCTCAAAAAATTGAGCCGTCTCATACCAGCTGCGCGCATAGATCTCTTTCATGTTGCGTAATTTTTTATCCGCGCTTTCGACCTGCTCATCTCCAGGAAAATCTTGACGAAACTTTCTAAGATTGATCTCTGCTAAATCCAAAAAGTCGGGGTCCGGATATTCAGCTTGGCATTGCGTCAAATAGACATCTGCAACGCCCAAGTAGCTCTCAGTTGCAAGAGCGTGTTTGGGAAAACGGCGAATCAGCGTCTGATAAGTCTCGACACTTGCTTTGTAATCTTCATCTTTAAAAAGAAGACGCGCCTTGCCAAAAAGAGCCTGGGCTCCTAAATCGTGATGAGGAAGAGCGGTGATAACCTCGTCGTAGATCGCAAGAGCCTCTTCGCGAGCAGGCGCCCATTTGGGCAAGCTCTCCCAGCCCATCAGGTGCCGCTTGGCCCCTTTGTGGAACTTTTCTGCGATTGCAAACTTGTACTGGATCGCCTCTTCAAAGTGTTTCGGCGTCGCCTGCTTCTTCAAGTAGTTAGCAAACTCTCTATTGGCAAGCTCGAAATCCTTCTCGTGGAAATAGCCCACCGCCAAATAAAAGACCGCCTCTTGTGCGAAAGGAGTTGTCGGAAAGTTTTTAATCACAATCGTCGCTTGCTTGACAAGCTCTCCCCACTTCTTTTTCTGGTAGGCTTCCATCGCAAAGCTGTAGTGCTCTTGCACAGAGTGTGTAGCCATCTCATTCTTATTGACCAGCTTGCCATCTTTCACAGTGTAGGCAGCGCGCGCCTCCTGGGGAAGAAAAGCGCTAAGACAAACTATGGAAAAGAAATAATAGTGAATTAATTTCATATATACAAACTAGGAAAACTACCCAATCTTGTCAATGAGAAACGAAATTGAAGAACTCCTGCGTTAACGCAGGAGATTCTCCCCATCCAAGGGGCTCTGAAGGGGCGGGATTGCGCTCGAGCAAAATGCTCAATCGGCGTAACAAGGAGCGACGCTCCATGTAGCAAGGCCTATCTTGCACAAGGGCGGGAGCGCTAGTTTTAAAATTTAAACTTACTACTGGTATCATAGACAAAAACTATACCACGCGCAGGACAAGAATCAACTATCTATCTCAAGTCAAACCGGCTCGCAAAAGTCAGAGAGGAATGTCCCTGCCAATCTTCCGAGCCCTAATCCTCCGGCCAAGCGTTCAAGTTCTTGATCAGAAAGTTCAGCAGCCTGCGCAATTGCAGGCGGCAGGACAAACGTGAAGGCCTGTGGTTTATCCTCTACCACTTTGATCTGAAAATTCTCTGGAAGATCAAGACCCATCTCCTTGAAGGCAGCACGCGGATTCTTTAAAAGCTTCTCCTTGAAACGCGGATCTTTCCATGCGCGGACAATAGTTTTTGCGCGGATCTTCTCAAAGTTGTTAGACTCTTTAGCCATATGCACTCCTCGAGTTAAGGCATCTAAACCGCAAGGTACGGTGTACGCGTATTTTTGGCAAATAAGAAGGCCTGGAGAATTTCTCGTATTGGACAAAAAATTAATGCAGAAGAATTTCTACAGGACGGCAGGATCAGCAGGAAAAAATATCCGATTGTTCTTTCTTTCTCATCCTGTAAATCCTGTTATCCTGTTTTAACTCTTTGTTTGCCAAATTAATGAGCAACGAGAACAGAGCAGGCTTTTAAGGCTCTTTCGAGGGCTTCGGAGGGCTCAACGCCCCATTCGGAGGCGATGTCAATGGAGGCGACTTTTTTTTCTTCGCTATAAAACTCTAGATTCACGGGAGCTGCTCCCGCATGCTTACGCAAGAGTTTTTTGAGCTCTACGATATGGCTAAAGCGCGCCTGGTCGGCATTGATACGTAAAGTGAGTTGAGTTGGAGCCTCTTTTTTCATCTCTTTTCCTTTAGCAGCTTGAGAGCGTGCCTCGCGCGATTCTTGCATTTTAGTATGGAGCTTAGCGCGATCGTAGGCGTTATCGCAAGCTCTTTGCATTTCTGCATCTGCTTTTGTCAGATCGCCCAGCCAGCGGCACTGTAGCTTTATGTTCCCCTCATCCATCTCGACCTGAAGGACTGCAAAGATGAGCTGGTTTTCAGAAAGAAGCGCGTTCTTCTCCTCAAACATGTCAGGCCAAACGGGCAGCTCAAATCTCTCTTCGCCATCGCTAATTAAAAGAACGGCAAACTTTCTCTGGCTTTTGGAGGCGACCTTCACAGCACACGTCTCGATGATAAAAGCAGCTCTTAGGACACTGCCATCGTCCATCTCCGATATGCGAGAGAGGGGAATGCAAGAGAGCTCTTGCATCTGTCTTTTAAATTCATTCAAAGGGTGTCCGGTGAGGTAGAAGCCCAAAAGCTCATTTTCTCGTTTCAAAATGCTCTGCTTGGAAACAGGCGTCTTAATTTGAGGCGGCTGAAGAAAGCGTTTTTCTAGATCATCTTCGATGAGATCGAAGAAGTTCATTACCCCGCGCGCCTCTTCTTGCTGCTGCTTTGCAAGTGCGACATGAAGCGGATCGACACACTCTATAAGCGCTTGTCTCGACCATTTAGTAAAATCAAAGCAGCCCGCTTCAATCAAATGCTCGATCGTCTTCTTTCCCACTTTGCGCATGTCGACGCGTTTGAAAAAGTCGTAGAGCGATTTGAACGGCCCTTTTGCTTGTCTTTCCGAGAGGATCGCATCGACTACCCCCTCTCCCACGCCTTTGATCGCTGTCATCGCAAAGCGTATGCCTTGCGCTGTCGCCACAAACTCGGTTCCCGACTCGTTGACATCAGGCGGCAGGATTGCAATATTCATCTCTTGGCATTCGTGGATAATCTTAGAAATTTTAGAGATGTCATCGCGATCAGATGTCATTAAAGCTGCCATCCATTCGCCGGGATAATTTGCTTTTAGATAGGCTGTGACATAGGTCAAAAAGCCGTAAGCTGCGGCATGCGATTTATTAAATCCGTAGGAGGCAAACTTTTCGATCTTGTCAAAAACCAGCATCGCCGTATGCTCGTCGATCCCTTTCTTGAGCGCTCCTGTTCGGAACTTCTCCCTCTGGCGCGCCATCTCCTCTCTATCTTTTTTGCCCATCGCTCTTCGGAGCACATCGCCCTCTCCCAAACTGTAGTTTGCAAGAAGGCTCGCGATCTGCATCACCTGCTCTTGGTAGACCATGATCCCATAGGTCTCTTCCAAGACATCTTTCATAAGAGGGTGTTCGATCTCGATCGGCTCTTTGCCATGTTTTCTTGCGACAAAAGAGGGGATCATCTCCATCGGACCCGGACGGTAGAGCGCACCTACCGCGATGATCTCTTCAAACTTATCGACATGCAGCTGCTTGACAAGTTCCTGCATCCCGCCCGATTCTACCTGGAATATCCCGAGTGTTTTACCCTGGTTGAGAAGATTAAATGTCGCTTTGTCATCGAGAGGTAAGTTGACCCAATCGACCTCTTTTCCTCTATGTGCTTTGATAGCTTCTACTGTTCTTTGAATCGAAGTGAGAGTCTTAAGCCCCAGAAAGTCGATCTTCAGCATCCCGACAGACTCGACCGGCTTCATCGAGAACTGGGTCGCCATGATCTCGGTGTCTTTGGCCGTGCAGACGGGGATCCTGTCCATGATCGGATCGGCCGAGATGATCAGACCCGCCGCATGGATACCGGTGTTGCGCACCGAGCCCTCTAAAATTTTGGCGATATCGATCAGCTGGCGCACCTCCTCGTCCACCTCATACTGGCGCTTAAATTCCGGGTCGAGCTCAAGTGCTTTTTCGATCGTCATGGTGGGATCTTCCGGCACAAGCTTTGCAATTGCGTTGACTTTCGATAGAGGCACGCTGAGCACACGGCCCACATCTTTAATCGCCATCTTTGCCTTCATCGTGCCAAAGGTGATGATCTGCGCTACCTTCTCTTTGCCATACTTTTGCACCGTGTAGTCGATCACCTCTGATCTGCGCTCCATGCAGATATCAACGTCGATATCGGGATAGGAGATCCTCTCCGGGTTGATGAAGCGCTCGAAGAAGAGATTAAAGCGTAAAGGCTCGATGTCTGTGATGCCGATTAGATAGAGAATGATCGAGCCGGCTCCTGATCCCCTGCCGGGGCCCATCGGTATTCCCTGCCTTTTTGCCCACGCGATAAAGTCGTAGACGATAAGCAGATAATCTCCCATCCCTTTAGACAGAATCAGATCTAGCTCGCCTTTGAGCCGCGTCTTAACGACTTCCAAAGGATCTTTCGTCGGATACTTCTCCTGCACTTTTTTAAGCTGCTCTGTACCGTAGCGCTTTTTGATCCCCTCAAAACAGAGATCGCGCAAAAACTTCTCCGCCTCGCGTATCCTCTCCTCGCTAGAAAAGGTGCGTCCCTCCAAAGAGGGCGGAATAAAGACCGGATAGTATTTAGATTTAAAATCGAGCTCGAATGTGCACCGGTTTGCGATCTCTTGCGCAAGATCCACCGCCTCCGGAAAATCTGAAAAAAGAGCGCGCATCTCTTCCGGAGATTTAAAATGGAGTGCGTGTGAAGGGCTCGTACGCCGTTTAGGATTTAAGATCTTTCTTTTCGGATTGCCCTGAGAATCTCTCTCCCATATCTCGCATGGCTCGCCCGACTGGATGTTCATCAAGATCTCGTGCGCCTTCCAATCCCCGCGTTCGATGTAGTGCGAGCCATGCGTCGCCACACAGCCGACTCCCAACTTTTTAGAAAGAGACTTGTAAAGTGCGATCAACTTCTCTTGCTGCTTGATATGCTCTTGGTAGCTCTCTTGGACCCAAGTCTCTTGATCCATCTTATCAGCTATAACATCCTCTGGAAGCATCAGATGGCGCTGCACTTCGAGAAAAAAATCCCCTTTGAACACACTCTGAAACCATTGGATCTCGGAGAGTAGCTCCTCCTCTTTTCCGGAGGTGGCAAACCTTCCTAAAAAACCTTCGACCGGCCCTGACAGACAGATCAGCCCCTCGCTATATTTTGCGAGAAGATCCTTGTCGATACGCGGTGTGTAGTAAAACCCTTCTAAGTGAGCAAGAGAGGAGAGCTTGCAGAGATTCTTATACCCGGTTGCATCTTTGGCTAAGAGAAGAAGAGAGTAGCCGGGTGCAAGACCGGGAGTCCGTTTTTTTTCGAAGCGCGATGTTGGTGCGCAGAATAGCTCGCACCCCAAGATGGGCCGAATGCCCGCCGCTTTACACGCCTTAAAGAATTCGACGGCGCCATACATGTTGCCCTGATCGGTCAGGGCAAGAGCCGGAAGGCCCAAAGAGACAGCTTTTTTTACGAGAGCTTCAATTGAACAGGTAGCATCTAAGATCGAGTACTGAGAGTGGACATGCAGGGGAACCCAAGCCATGTTTTTTACCCTCCTGTAGGAGCCGGCGCGGTGTCAACCTTTGCAGGCTCTTCTTCCTCCATGTAGCGCGGATTGCTCTTGATCGACCAGAGGGGGATCAGCAGAAGAACACTCGCCGCACCGCACACCCCAAGCGTGACAAAGAAGCCATACCAGCCCCACTCCTGCGCCATCTTCCCGAGCGGGTAGCCGGCAGTAGCAGCTCCAAGGTATGCAATCCAACCCACAAATCCCGTTGCAGTGCCAGCCGCCTTTTTATGTGAAAGCTCTGCTGCTGCCATGCCGATGAGCATCTGGGGCCCAAAGATCAAAAAGCCGATCGCAAACATCACGACAAAACCTATTAAAGCCGAGCCGGCAGGTGCCAGCCAGAGAGCGGAAAGAGCAAAGATCACCGCCAAACTAAAGATCACATTGATCGGGCCGCGCTTACCGGAAAAGATCTTATCCGATGCCCAACCGGCGGCTAAGCTTCCAAAGATCCCCCCGATTTCAAACCAGAAGACACAAGCCCCTGCAGTTAAAAGCGAAAAGCCCTTTGTTTCCACAAGATACAGCACGCTCCAGTCGTTAATCGCCGTGCGGATGATATAAACAAAAAAGTAGGCGACAGCCAGCTGCCATATGTAGCGATTCTTTAAAACAAACTTAAAGAGGATCTCCTTCATAGAGACCTCTTTCTCCTGCTCCTTGTTTGCAGTCGGATAGTCATTCTTATATTTTTCAATGGGCGGAAGAGCAAGCGACTGCGGCGTGTCGCGCAGACAGAACATCACAAAAAAACCGATTAAAATACAAAGAGCGCCCGGAACATAGAGTGCAAAGCGCCATCCCCAAGATCTGCGCACAAAAAGCTGCGATAAGAGGGATTAAAGCACCACCCACACTATGCGACGTGTTCCAAAAACCCCACCAAGTCCCGCGCTCCTTTTGCGAGTACCAGTGCGTGAGAAGACGCGCGCAAGGAGGCCACCCCCATCCTTGAAACCAGCCGTTTACCCCCCAAAAGAGAGCAAAAAATCCCAGCGAGGAGGAGAGCCCAAAACAGATATTAAACACACCTGTGAGCATCAATCCAATCCCCATAAAAAAGCGTGGGTTGGCCCGATCTGAAAGAATCCCGCTCAAAAACTTGCTGCCGCCGTAAGTGATAGAAAGAATGCTCCCCAAAATCCCCAAGTCAGACTTTGAGAACCCCAAGTCCAACATAAGAGCCGGCATCGCAAACGTAAAACTTTTACGCGTAAAATAGTAGAAGATATAGCCCACATACATCCCGACAAAAACACGCAGACGCCAATACTTGTAGCGCTGTTTGACTTGCGCTGCATCGGTCATCTCAGGTTTGTAGGGAGCTGGCTTAAACCAGTCAAATAGCTTCACAATTATTTATTACCTTACTTAAGAAAAAAAGAGCAAAGTTAAAACGAAATTGGCCCAATGTCAACCTCTTTTTCCTTCAAGTTTTTTGGGCCATATGGTTAATTGTTTTTTTAGAGCGCCTATGCCTGAAAGAATAGAACCAGACAAAAATAAAGAGTGGATGACCCCACCCTCCCAATCGATCCAAAAGGATAAAAAAGGGAAGGAAAAGTCGCGTAAACTCACTCCGGAAGCATCTAAATTCATACTCTTTGCCACATTAGCCATCTATTGCAAAAAATTCTTAGCAGTTTTTACAGACAGAAGACGTACCGCGCTCGTCGACCTCCAACAAATCCTACAAGACCTCTACGCCTTCAAAAAAACGCTTCACAATCTTGGACAAGAAGACCAGAGCCATAATCCAAAATTCACTTTACAGTTATCAGAATTATGGCACCACCTACTTGAAGACCAGTCCCTCATACAAGCCTTAGAAGAAGAGCAGCCCCAAATCACACCCAAGATCAACGCCCTCATCGAAGCGATGAACAACTACCCGCCCAATGAAGAGCACAACTTAGGCTTCTACCTCACCCAATACGTCGGCGCCAAATGGCTCCCCTTTCCCTTCATGGATCTGCTTCAAAAACTCCACCTCGAATACCAAGAGAGCCCCGCCACCTCGATTCTCAGCAACTGGCTCGCCCTTCTAGACAGCGCGATCAGCGCCATCTCGTCTAAACCTTCACAATAGACAAAAAAACCTTCCACGGCCTAACATTCTTTGCCTAATGGCAGCCGTAATCAGCTTTTCTATACCTTCGCAACTACCTACCCACTGTGTTGCCATTTGTTCAGATGATACATTCATTGTAGATTTTGCAATAGAACACGAAGCAGAAGGCAGAAAAGAACATATTGTCATAGACGTCTACAATCTTCCCTCTGAAGAGCGCAGCGAATTTGTCTCTCTATTCAATCGTGCCCTATTCCATGCCAGCCAAAGAGATGAAGAAGAACGCGCTGCCATCGAAAGACAAATTACAGCCATTCCTGCAGAGATGCAGATCGAAGCCTCCTGCCCTGTCTGCACTATAGCCTTTATGGTCTGCGTTGTTGCAGCAATGATCTTTTTAATCATTCGCACTGCCACTTAAAAACCCTCCCCTTGCCTGAAAAGCTTCCAATTGTTAACTTTCGGACAAATTAAAGACCTGTTGAGGCAATTTTGCAATTTAGATTCTTAAATATCCCAGTTAAAGTCGAACCCACCTTCTGGCTCTTTTTAATATTTTTTTCGAATATCTATCGCAACCCGTCCTTGGAAAGCGTCATTTTATGCGCCATCATGTTCTTTAGCCTCCTCATACACGAATATGGCCACGCCCTCACCGCACTCTTCTTTGGTGCAAGCCCCTGGATCACACTCGAAGCACTTGGCGGTAGAGCCGAATATAACGGCTACGGCATGACACCCAAGCAGCAATTCCTCATCACCCTCAACGGCCCACTTTTGCAGACCCTATTAATTTTCATCCCCTACGCGCTACTTAAATCAGGCAACTTCGAAAACCACTACTACATCCACTACCTCCTGAGTGCGACAATGCAGCTCAACATAGTCTGGTGCCTACTCAACCTCCTCCCCATAATTCCTCTAGACGGAGGACGCCTCCTACACTATATCCTTGCAGGCAAGTTTGGAGAAAAAGGCGCTCGCGCCAGCATCCTCATCGGACTCCTCTTCGCCACCATTGCAACCCCCTACCTCTTTTTCCACGGCTACACCTTTTTTGCAGTCCTGATAGCCATGATGGGACTACAAAATTTACAGATACTGCAACAAATCAAAAACCCCTCTAGCACCTCCACCCCCTTCGCAAACTACCAAAACGCCCTCAAAGCAATAGATAACAACGAGCTAGAAAAAGCAAAAACACTCCTCAAAAAACTCCTCAAAACCAAAGACAGCAAAGTCAAACACCTCTCCACAGAAGCCCTCGCCAAACTCCACTACCAGCAAAATGAAAAAGAACAAGCCTACGACCTGCTAGTAAAAACAGACCCCGAACAGATCCGAGAAGCCAAACCCCTTCTCTGCAAACTCGCTTACGAAAAACAAAACTACCCTCTCATCGCCCAGCACGCCCGCGACATCTACCAGATCGAACCCACCTACGAGATCGCCCTACTCAATTCAAAAACCTTCGCCCACCTCAACCAACCCAACCCCTCCGGTGGCTGGCTACTTACAGCATCACAATTCGGCCCCGACCAGCGCCAAGACGCCCTGCATCAGCTCACCCAGCACCCCTACCTCGCCCTCAAAGACCACCCTCTCTTCCAAACCCACACCACCCAAATCTGACCCATCCCCAATTGCATTTTAATTCCCGCTTTTCTAAACTCTCCCCTTCAAAATCGAAAGGATCTCCATGAAAAAACAACCCCTGTGCATTCTCGCCCTCCTGCTGCTATCAGCCTGCGGAACCAACTACCATGAAAAAGACATGTTCGGCAACGGCTTCTCCGAGATCAACACAGGCGAAGACTCCTTCATCGTCAACTTCCAAGGCAACACCTACTCAGATAATGACAAAATCATGCAGTACGCCCTCAAACGCGCCTCAGAACTCACACTCGCAAAGGGCTACAAATACTTCACCATCATCTCCGAAAACAACCTCTCCAAAGTAAAAATCGCGAACAGCACCATCTCCACCCGCCCCGGCATCAGCGTCCAAATCAAGTGCTACAAAGAAAAATCAAGCGAACCCAACCAGATCGACGCTGCCTACTACCTCGCCCACAACCGCTAGCTGCTGAAAGCGATACCAACTAGCTTGGTATTTAAGCTTAGCCAATCGTTAATCACAGCTATAACTTGAGCAACAAGTTTTGGAAGACTTTCAGCATTCTCTGCACGCAAATTTTTTAAATATTCGTTCCAAAAATTTTGCATTTGCTCCATTTCATCTTCGGCATACGTAATCGGTAAAGTAAGCGGGGTCTCTCGATGCTCAAATACCAATCGTATAATCCCTTCTAAATTATGAAATGATGGCAAACGTGAAGAGGATATCAAGGAATAAAGATCGTGAAAGTCTTTCATGCGGCTATTGAATGATCCTCGATAGATAATTGTCTCTAACTTTTCAGCAAAAATAAATTCTTTTGGATAGCAAGATAGCTTGACATTGCTTTCAAAAAGGACACCTTTAGAATATGCCGTAAGCGGAATCGAATATTCAACAGCATCGACAATGTCTCCAAAGCCAATATCAACAGCTACTTTAAATCTGGTTTTTCCAAAATAGGCCATCATTGACACTTCAGCTCCTGGATATCCCATATGAGGATGTTTAAGTTCGCTTACCTTAATCTCTTGAAAGACAAACCCATCCGTGAGGTCAATGTTTACAATTTCCTCAAAAACACTCTTAATCCGGCAATTTCATTACTGAATCTTCGTACGAGAAAATCTAAATCAGTTGTTTCTCTTCCAATTTCGATATATTTAGAGAGAAGAATACCTCCTTTCAAGACGAAATGCTCTCGATGTTTCGAATTAGCCAAACGCACTAAAAAGCGCTCAAGTGTGAGGCTTTGCCAAAGATCAGCGGGATCTCGATTTTTTTCTTTTGCGATGGCTCGCAGTTTTGCTTTGAATGATTTTTCTAAATCTGATGTCACGTCGTATACGATAAGATGTATGGGGTTATGTTAACACGCAACGCTTTTGCATATGCGCCTAATTTCTTGGGATCTGGCTTCCATTCAGTGCTCTGAAAATATCTCTGAATTGCTTTTATCGCAATTTCTTTGCTGAGATAGCGAAATGCATCAACAACGCAACGTTCTCTATCAAAAATATGGACGTTATATTCACCAAGCGCAATTTCGATTTTCCCCAGCTTAACATTGCGCATTCTGATGATTCTTGTGTTGGGTCGTTTAGGAGGATAGGATGCGTGCGGTACAGCAATCCAGACCTCTCGCATAACTTGATCCGTCAGGTCGTAGTAACACAGTGCAGAAATTAAACAAATGACCCCATTGGGAATACTGGCTGCGACTAATGCCAAGTTTTCCCACTGAAACTCAACTTCTGGTTCATATTGAGAGAAACGATAAGCGCCAGGATAAATCCTTTCTAAGGTGCCCCTTTTTACTAAATAAGCTAGGGCATGCCTAGGGACACCCTGTTTTTCTGCCTGTGCTGAGGTAAAAAGAGGGACATTGATAAACGGCTCTAATTTTCCCAGGTACTTTAATTGTCTCATTCCATGATTCTACAAAACCTACCCAATTAAGTCCATTGGGTAGATTTAGAAGAATTCACGCAAAAAGCCCAACCCAATAAATTTTATCTTTAACTATTTGAAATTGAATGGCTTATAGAGTTATCTACCGCTAGATGTTTAACGCTTAATCTGAAACTCTTCGACAATCTTGCCGCCAATCAAATGCTGCTGCAAAATCTTTTCCAAGACCTCTGGCGTACAAGAATGGTACCAGACACCCTCAGGATAGACGACCGCGATAGGACCCATCGCGCAGACGCGCAAGCAGTTGGCCTTCGTCCGCCAAAGATGCACTCGCCCCTCCAAGTTAACCTCTTCAATGCGCCGCTTCAAGTAATCCCAAGCAGCCAGCCCCGCCTCCTTCTGGCAGCACTTAGGCATACTCTGATCGCAGCAAAGAAAAATGTGCCGCCCCGGCTGTCCCAGCTTTAATTTCGCCGCCGCCTGAGCTAATCTTTCAAAATCATCCATAAATTATGTGCAGATTCTAAAGCTGCCCCATCAAAAAGTAAACCGAAACAACATCGACACTGCTCAAGAACAAATTGACAAAATTTTTCACTTACACTTAAAATTTTCCTTTCCAAATGGGGGAGATTGTAATGACTACGGCATTAGGGTTAAATGCACGCATCGAAGATAGCCTAGCGAGCGGGTGGACACTGATTGATGTTCAAGTCAGAGACGATGATGAACTAGATTTAACAATTATCCAACTTGTCGACAAATTGACTCACACCGTCAATGCACAAGCAAAAATCATTAATCATTTATCAAAAGGAGTCGACAAACTGGGATCTCACACCCGGGGAAATATACTTGCCGTTGAAAATGATGTACGAGAAGAGCTCGAAAATGCCCGGGAAGAACAACAAAATTCCATACAAGATCTTCAAGGCAGAGTGCAACAAATTGAGCATGCAGTAGGGGGAAACACCGGAAATTCTGATTCCCCACTAGGCCTTGTA
Organism: Chlamydiia bacterium; assembly: GCA_963804085.1. Classification (GTDB taxonomy): domain Bacteria; phylum Chlamydiota; class Chlamydiia; order Chlamydiales; family Rhabdochlamydiaceae; genus CAWDOQ01. The sequence goes on from CAWDOQ010000002.1 coordinate 348,350, forward strand.
CTGATGTTACCTATTTGTTACGTAGCCAACAAAGTGTGCAGTGCAATAAGTTATTTCATATGACTGCCATCGCCCTAAATGACAAAAAACAAGATTTATCTCCACCGGCTGTTCCTACCCCACCAGAACAGATCACATCTACTGAATCACTCATCGAGAAATTAAAAAGTCTAAACCAGCAAGCGCAAGCAAGCTTAGAAGTAGCTAACAATACCCTAGCAAAGCTAAACGCCGTTGAAATAGACATTTCGGAACAACTCGATGGACTTGGAGATGCAATCAAAAGTGAAATCGAAACGTCCAGAGAAACTTGGAAACAGGGCGATGAAAAAACAAAACAAGGTGTCGATAGAGTCGCCCTCACACAAACTATTACCAACCGCCACGTGGAAATTCAAAATGCCGACAGAGACAAATGCCAGTGCCTTATCATCACAATCCTCGCCCTAATCGTCTTAGCCTTGCTCGCAATCGCCTTCCTTTAGAGCCCCTTGCAAAATTCCAAAAAATACACTCCTTTGGTTTTTCCACTTGCCCAAATACAGTTCAACTCACACAAGTGAAAGTTCGCCGATTTTTGAAATTTAAGCCCTTTCTTTGTGATCTTGTTGAATTGCACTCGCAGTAGAACCAAATTGCTGACCTGTCACAATGATCAGATTCTTTCTATTTAACGTTGTTCCCAACCTTGGCTCCGCATTTGTGATACCGTGATTTTGTATAGTATTACAGCTCAGGCTTGACCGATCCTTTTGTTTAGATCAGGTCATTTTCCGCGACGATCGCCTGGAAAATTTTCAATATAGCTAAGCGAGAGTTGTGTGCTTATCCGAGAGGTTTAACTTGAATAGCCCAGAAGATTACGCGCTCCCCTTACTAGGGGTTCTATGAAGGTCATAATCATCAGATTCCAGAATAATGCAAAAGTTCGAAATGCCAAGTGGCCAATGTTTTGAATGGTCCCACAAAATCCACCTTCTCTATTTATAGGCCATATGCTATTTACAAAATCGACAGTCAAACAAAAAGTCTCAACGAACCACTTCCGAAATGGCGGTATCGCAGGCATTGCTGATAGGCATGCATCTTCTTTGGCTTGTTGGATCTTCTTGGTTTTTAAAGATGCGTTCTCCTCGCGATATCTGCCATGCGCTATATCTTCAAAATCTAAAAGTCCTTCTAGAGCAAAAGCACCTACCCACCTTCCCCAAAAAGCATTAATACATTGATCTTTACCGTTCGGCATTCTAAATGCGTCTCTTTTTTGTTCTTCTCTAAGCTTAGCATAGCAGGCAAAAATATTAGCTTTGCCTTCTCTAGATTGGCCATCTTCGATCATGATCCGTTTAGCTCTGCATACAAGATCGGATTCGCTCTTACCACTCGCATTGAATGCAAATTTCATAATTAGCTCATCGTGCGAACATGTCTCTGCTTTACAAAGATCTACCGTTAAACGTTCGATCATTTTTTTTGAGGTTTCAGAGCACATCGCGCCTGTTACTCGACTTGTGAACTCCGCAAAAATACAATTTAAATCCGCATGGCGTGCTGAAATTGCAGCATCTCTCGTAATTTGCCGTGAATTTTCTACCAATTGCCTTAAGCCATTATCCTGTAACATATTCATTCTGTATAAATACCGATCCTCGAATGTCTCCTGCTCTTCATTCCGAGATATAGCCACATCAACAATAGGTTCTTGTTTTAAGACTTCGATTCTTTCCTTTAGCCTCTCTAAAGAAGTAGACAGCCGGCTGAATGTTTCTACTTGGATCGGCATTCTCGCTCTTACTTTCTCCATAAAAGACGGCTCAGAAAAATTAAGAACAGCGTCCGCTAGCATCCTATCTACAGGCCATTCCTGCCACATTGCTTCAGATAATGCATCTTTAAAGGCCTTACTTACGCGTGCAAGAGCAACGACATTGGGAGCATTGCTTATATAGCCGAGAATTTTTCCGCCAAGTACAGGGGGCAAAGAAGACCAGCTGGCTCTTAGTGCTTGTGTCATAATGGTTAAAATTTTAATCAAATTTACAGATATAAATAGTAGCATATTCCGCATATTTATTAACTTTAATTATATTTTACAATAACAATTAAAAAGTTAATTTGATGTATTTATAATTTCGTTTTAACAAATGCCTGGTCATAAAAAATTAATTACAATCGTGCGCTTGCTTATGGAAAGGCGACCGATGAAATCGAAGGTGTCTATAAGAAAAATCAATCACTTAAAAGGTCACCTTCTCTTGAGTACCAGTTCACAAATTCTGTGCGAATTACGAGAGTCAAACTTGACTTGCACAAATAGGGAAATGTCCAGGTAACTTCATAAAAGCTACGTGGATATTTAGATGCTGAATCCTAATAGACAAAACAGCCGGAAAGGATTTTGTTCGATAAGACAATTTACTCCGTCCCCTATCTCGTGCGCTGCGTAAGAGATCGTTTCTATAGACTTTTTCACCTCTTTTTCACAAACGCCTTCGAAACACAAGTGTGAAATATCAATACTCACGATCTTTTTCTGCCCCTAACAACGAAAATAAATTTTAATAGATAGCGATACAAATTGTTTTGATTTGCATATATTTTATTTCTAATTGACTTAGTTTTGTTGTCGTAGTTATTGTCCTGCGCGCTTAACCAAAAGCTTAGCTTTGGCGCAGCGTGAAGCAAGAGAGATAATTCTCTGGTTCACTGAAGTGGAGACAAAAACATAACATCAAGGAGAATGAAAATGACATCGGGTGTAAAAAGCAACAATGGCATGACTATGGAAAATGATGGCGTTCAAGCTTGGGAGTGTGTTTTAACTTATGATGTGATCAAAGAACCTGTGGTAGATGAGTGTGGTTGTATTTATGAACGAAATATGATTAATGAAGTATTCAAAAGAGCAACTGAGGCAAGAGCTGCGGCAGAGAAGCGTAGAGCAGAGCAATTCCTGTTGCCAGGAGATGAACGATTACTTCAGTATGCACCTGGAGAAATACCTTGCCCTAGAACCACGAAACCTATTCATGCAAACCGACTTATTAAAAGTGAACAAGTTCGCGAACTCTGCAAGCACATTACTACGCCCCAACCAGCGCAACGCCAACCAAGCATGCCAGCAGGTGCTTCTTCCTCTACAGATAAGATAGAAGCAATGTTTGATTGTTTATTGCAAAAAATGTCTTCTCTCGAAAATAGAATGGGGACCCTCGAATCAGTGATTGCTGTTCAACACAAACAATTAAACAATGCATTCAACATTTCAGGCTGTGAAATGGTAAGATTGCTATTGCCAACATCGGTTTGCGGCATACCTCTTGGCGGAATAAACATGAAAGATGTAACGGATAAAAATCTTTCTGAACGCGATTTCACTATTTTATATCATCACGAGCTAAATAGCTCATCTTTACCGAGAAAAGAAAGCGATATTGCGTTATCAAAAGAAGGAAATACTTCCAAGCCAAAGATTGCCGAAAAAGTACAAACTAATCATTCTATGCAGGAAGGTTATGGTATAGGCAGCCTTGACACGAAAGAAAATGACAAAAAATCCGCTTAAGTAAAAGGAATTATATGAGCATGGCCATGGCATCAACGGATGTGATGAGTTTCTCGATTTCATCAAATCCGCCCATTCAATGCACTTCCATTCAAACAAAAGAAGGAAGGATTGTATTTTTCGAAGAACAGCTTTCATCTTCCGAAACCATTCTAAAGGCAGTCGTAGATGTAAACAAACTCTCTCCTGATGAAAGAGCGGAATTTTCATGTACGTACATTTCTTTATTGTGCAAAGAATGCCTGCGTCAACAGCAAGAAATGTTGCAAAGGCTAGATAGTATTTCGGATAGGATTACAACCCTAGACCAAGAAGTTGTCAGAACTTCTCAACTGTTGGATCTCGCCGGTCAACATATAGAAGAATCCTGTCAATGGGCATTCATTGCCTGTCTTGTGGTCATTGTTGTTCTCGTGATTTTCGCACTGGCAGTTCTCTAAAACTCCCCGGGGATACATTCCCCGGGGTTTTTCTACTTGTTTCAATCCATTTCAAGCTTTTCAAATCTATTTTTGTTGCCAAAAATTATTCTAAACGCTCAGAATCGCGCGAATAATTTGAGTGGTTAAGATGAAAACACTTATTTTCTCATTGCTCGTAATTAACTCTGCTCTTTTTGGTCACGTTGCTGTGACCGAAAACGAACCGAGCGCTCTTGTTGAAGGTATTGTCAATGCAGTTACAGGCGATCTCTACGTCGTCGAAGACGACATCGTCATTCAAGGGGCTGAGCCTCTGCGATTGCGAAGAAGTTACATCAGCGCTAACGGAGAGGGTAATTGGGGTTTCATTGAAAATCTTTTTGCTGTTCTGCGCCCGCCAATTCACAGACTGACTGTCTTCGAGCCAAATGGTACGCGGTTAGATTATCTCTACGAGATACAAAATACTGACAAAAAGAAACACAAAAAGAAAAAGCCCAAGGCAGCTCAGTATGACTTTCATCCCCTCAACGTTGCCCAAGACGCGCAAGGGCTCACAAATACCGCTCGTGGAAAAATCTCTGCTCATACCAACTTGAAGAATCAATATATCAGGATGGATGGGGATCATGAGCGATTCACCGTCATTTGTCCCAATGGCACCAAAAGAATCTACGTCGCGCTTCCCAATCAAAAACCTGAAAGGGTTGGACCGCACCATGGTGGTTTAGAAGTTTACATACATTATCACTATGTTTTGCAATCAGAAGAGCTTCCAAATGGCAACAGAATCATTTACGACTGGCACAAAAACAAATTAACATCGATTCGTACAACGGATCCCAGCGGCCAGAAAACTTATGCCCAGGCGACGTTTCATTATCACGGTAAAATCAAAGAGAAGCACCATCAATCCTATTTGAATAATGCCGATTTCGACGTTCATACGAGCGATGGCCGCACATTGCACTATCACCATATTTGCGAAGGAAAACCTGAAAAAGGAGGCCGCTGGCATCTCCATCAGATCACTTCTTCAGATTTCCCTGTGGAATTCCTTCATTATCACGGGCCTGACAAGAATCGCAAATCGATCCTCGGCGCTATCACTCTTCCTTTAGGACGAGGTCTTCATGTTGGTTATTACCAGAGCGGTAATGACCCTACATGCAGCCGCGTGCAATCGCTTTCCGCTCCCGTTGCTAAAGACGCCACTCCTCTTGTAACCCATCGTTTCCATTATGATTTACCCAAGCGCCAAACCACTGTCTTGGATGTTAACGGCGCTCCCACTCGCTACTCGTGGGATCAAAACCTTCGATTAACTGCTATCGAACGTTATACGACCTCAAATGCTCTTTACGCCGGTTCATTGTTTGCATGGGGCACCGGCCAAGATGAAGCTAACCTTCGTTGCAAAACGCTCTTCGATGAGAATCGCAAGCCAATTTATGCCACCAGCTATTCTTACGACAGCCGTGGTAATGTCGTTTTTGAGAAGTTTTACGGAAACCTAAGCGGCCAGGGGATTGCCCTCTCTTTGGACTCTCAGCATTTACCCATTGAAAATGGCGTCGAATTTTACACAAATAAATTTGAGTGCTCTCAAGATGATCGACATCTGCTCCTTCGCAAAGAAGAAGGAAATGGCCTTGTTGTCACTTACGACTATCTTCCCGGTACCGATCTTCCAACCGCAGAATTGGCAGCTGATCGGGAGGGCATCAAAAGACGCAAGTTTTATGAATACAATGCCGATCATATTCTTGTTCGAGAGATTACAGATGATGGAAGAACAAGCGACAAAAATGATCTAAACAATGTCACTACGCGTAAGATCTTGCAGATTCACCTAAAGCAAGACGCACCCTATCTCAATATGCCTCAAGTCATTGAAGCGAAGTATTGGGATGGACGGGAAGAGCGCCTTCTCAAGAAGATTCTCCTTCACTACACGACAGGAGGTCGCATTGAGAGAAAAGATATTTACGACGGGTCCGGCCGTTTTCGTTACAGCCTCTCTTACAAATATGATGCAAAGGGCAATTTATCCGAAGCGACTAATGCCCTGGGACAAACTGCAAAACACAACTACGACGAGTTGGGAAATAAAACCTTCTTCCAAGATTTTGGAGGAAGAGCACATTCTGAAATGGACTATGATTATTCCAATCGTCCCATCCAATCCAAGGAAATTGGAGAAGATGGAGCTGCGCGCACCTCTCGATATGAATATGACAAGAAACATAACAAGACTTTAACTGTCGATTTTCACGGATACGCAACCGGTTATGCTTATGATGACTTCAACCTACTAAAAGAAGCTCATCTTCCTATGTTGGAAGACAGAGAGCCGGTTATCAGATCCTCGTACGATGCAGCTGGTCTGGAAATTACACGCACAGATGCCAAAGGTTACACCACACATACCATCTACAACGCATATGGAAAGCCTACTAGCATCCTGCACCCGAATGAGACCCAAGAGAAGTTTATCTACAACCTCGATGGCACGTTGCGCACCTATATCGATCAAAAAGGTGTGGAAACAAGCCACACGTACGATATTGTTTAAACGCCCCACCTCCACAACAAAAAGTTATCATGGAGAAATTCTCTCTCAAGAGCTTTTCACCTACGATGCTTATCACTTAATTGCTAAAACGGATGCCGAAGGCAACGTAACAACTTATACCTACGATGGCGCCGGCAGAAAAATCTCAGAAGAATTGAACGGAGAGCAAAGCGAGTTTGCATACGACTCTCTTGGCCGTCTTGATCTGGTCAAGCAGGACCAGCTACTCAGCGTGACCGAACACGATCTCCTAGATCGCATTGTAGAAGAGCGAAAAGAGGATTTGCAAGGGCATGTGCTCTCTAAAATCGTCTACGCCTATGACAATGCAGGCAATAAAAAAACGGTTACCCGTTTTATCAATGGTAAAGATGCCTCTGAACAATTTGAATATGACAGCTTAAACCGTCTGATTAAAAAAGAAGATCCTCTTGGCAATATCACAAGAACAACTTTTGACGACGAGCTGCACCTTCAAACAACTATCGATCCTCTTGGCCTTCAAACCATCGAACATTTCAATTCTCATTATCTTGCTGCCACCATCGAAAAGCGCTCTTGCCAAAATGAGATTTTGATCCGCGATGAGAACGCCTATGATAACAATGACAATCTCATTGCTAAAACAACTACCCTTTTCCATCCAAAACGCATCGTTACCACCCTGTGGAATTATGGTCCATTGGACCAACTGCTTTCACAGACAGAGGCAGCCGGAACTTCAGAGCAAAAAGTCACGCGATACAGTTATACGCCAACAGGACAGCTCTTTCAAACGATCAAGCCAAGTTCAGTTGTGCTCACAAACACCTACGATCCTCTTCAACACCTCTTATCGCAAAGCTCCTCTGATGGCACAGTTCGCTATACCTATCAACACAACCGTCTTGGACATCTTATACGAAGTGTAGATGAAAGAAACCAGACCACACTCATTCGCACCTTCGACCCGAAAGGCCGACTTCTCTCTGAAAAGCTTTCAAACAACCTCTTCGTGTGCAATCACTACGACACCCAAGGACGCCGCGTTCGTCTTGATCTTCCCGATAGATCTTTCATCTCTTATGAACACGATCCGTTACATCTCCGTAGTGTGACGCGCTATGACTCTTCCGGTCATCTCGTCTATGCCCATTACTATACAAATTACGATCTTGCCGGAAATCTTCTCTCAGAAACCCTCATCGGAAACCGCGACCGCGTTGTACATAGCTATGATCTTGCAGGCCGCCCAACTCTTCTAACTTCTCCTCATTTTACTCATGCTATTTTAGAATACGATGCCGTAGGAAACGTCCTCCGATCAGAACTTAATAACGAAATCCTCGACTATTCCTATGACGATCTCTATCAGCTCACCTCCGAAAAAGAACACACCTATGCCCACGATTCGCTCTATAACCGCCTCCAAAAAGACTCAGCAAGTTATGCAGTTAATGCGCTCAATCAACTTTCCTCCGTGTTTAAGTACGATGAAGACGGCAATCCCTACAGCCATGGCAAAGCTCGTTACACCTACGATGCGTTCGATCGACTTATCTCCATGGAAGATCACTCAACAAAACTCCACTTCGCGTATGACTCCTGCCATCGCCGCCTTTCTAAAACAGTCTACCGCTTCGAAAATGGCGTCTGGGAACACGTAGAGACTCGTTTTTTCCTGTATGATGACCAGAACGAAATTGGTTCCGTGGATGCTGCAGGCAACATCCAAGAGCTCCGTATCCTTGGACGCACACCCCAAGCAGAGATTGGATCTGCCATCGCCATAGAACTGCAAGGAAAGATCTTTGCACCCATCCATGACCTTTATGGGAACGTCTCCATGCTCCTTTCACTTGCCGACAAAAATCACGAGCACTATTGCTACACAGCCTTTGGAGAAGAAAGAAACCCCTCACCTACGATCAATCCCTGGCGCTTTTCCTCCAAACGCATCGATGATGAAACAGGCCTCGTCTATTTCGGCAGGCGCTACTACCTTCCCACTTACGGACGCTGGCTCACTCCCGACCCCCTCGGTCTCGATGCAGGACCCAACCTCTATGCCTACGTCTTCAATGCCCCGCTTACTCACGTAGACCTCTACGGCCTTTTCGCACTGAACAACTCCGAAGACTTTAAACAAACTGGCATCGGAGCTGCACACGGCCTAGGCCACTTTGCATTGAATACCGCAACTGCTATATCAACCATCGGCTGGGGATTAACAACCCCTGTGCGTTCAATGAATTGGATCACAGGCAAAAGCAGCTTTTCCCAAGATTGGAACTCCTTTCAGCAATCGAATAGAGCATTCCACGATTTTGGCGACCGCTGGATGCATCGCGCGCTCCCAGGCAATACCTCACATGACAATTTCCGAACTATGCGTTCCGGCGTCAACGACGGCCTCGAAATTAGTAGTATCTTCACAGGCGCTGGGCTCGCCAAAGGCGCAATTTCGGTCACACAAAAAGGCTTCTCCCTAGCCAAACAATTTCCCGGCATGCAAAAAGTCGCCCGACCTTCTGCGTCAATGACGAATATTACATCAAGAACGGCTTTCAGCAGCGGGGCGGAAAATGTTAATGCCGGAATTAGCTTGTCAAAAAAATTATCGCAACTTGAAACAGCACAACAGTTTGCAATACGTTCTCGGATGGTACATGGTGACAGAATCCGTTATTATAATAGCGAAACCCTAGCCTCTACACCCGGACCAACACGCGGAAGAACCTTTGTGACAGAATTTGACTCATCTAAATCACGAGTAAGAACGTGGATGGAATGTTATGATCATTATGGAGTGGTAAATCGTGTGCATCCAAAACAGATTAATGGACAAAATCTCGTTTCTCCTCATTATCCTCCTATAGGAGGCGAATAGTTGCATAAATATGATCTATACAAAAAAACAGTTTGGATCCGAGTTAAAGAAAATGTTGTTAACAGGGAATAATTCCAAAGCGATTTCCAAATGGGGGCTTTCAAGTTTACACAGATTATGGATTAGATTTTGAAAATGGCCTCGATTACTTTGCACTAAAATTAATGGCCATGGAAGAAGGCCCAGAATTTGTTCTTTCCAATGAAGAGCTTACTGTTTTAGCTAATGAACTCCTTGGAGAAAAGCAAGAAAGCATACTGATGGCGCCATATGCATGCAAATTAAAAAGTTGGTATTGCCCAGATATCGAAGATTTTATCCAATTACTCCCCTCCTCAACGTGATAATTTTTGTTTTCTCTTTAGAGCTATGGTGGGTCTAGAGGAAAAAGAAGGAAAAGAGTCGTTTGATATTCAAATTTGCACTCCCAACTGGTTATTATCCAATTTGAAAAAGGATGATGTTATATCTGGCGGACATTTCCTCATAACACCCGAATATAATTACGAAAGAATTCTTCAGAAAAGTAAGAGCCTAATAGAATCTTGCAGCGGGAATACCTGGGGTGAAATCCCAGAAAAAGTAAGCCGTATCGGTTTTTGGGAATTTGAAGACTACAAAGATACCGAACTTGTATGACCTCCGCAGAATCAGCATCTTCTTTTCCCTCGTCTACCTGGCCCAATATCTCTTCACGCTCCTCCTTCCGATGTATACAACCCGTCACTGGCTCCCCTCTTCATTCCGCCCTATCCTTTTCAAAGTAATTAACTTAAGCATTCGATTTTAATTAAAATTACCATAAATAAAATTTCAGAATGGAGACTGTGATTTAAAGAAAATTTAATCGTTTGCAGTGAAAACTGTGAAAGGATATGCTTCTGCGATAAATTTAGGGAGGATTGCTATGACAAAAACTTTAGCGATTGAGGAGCTTCAAAAAAAAGCTCTAGACTTCGTGCAGAAGAGGGAGTGGGAGCAATACCAAACTGCTCGTGATATTTGCATGGCTCTCAGCATCGAAGCATCTGAACTTTTAGAAAATTTCTTGTGGTTAAAAGATGATGAGGTAATGTGCATAAATAAGGACCTTAAAAAAATGTCTTCAATAAAAGAAGAAGTCGCTGATGTATTTTATTGGCTTATTCGTTTATCAGATATTCTAAAAATTGATTTGGAAAATGCTTTTGTTGAGAAAATGAAAAAAAACATTTTAAAATATCCCATTGACTTGAGTAAAGGAAATAGAAGTAAGTATACAGAATTATCAAAAAATTTAGAGTCAACAAAAATTGACAAACAATATCGTTAGAATATGTTGATTTTTAGAAAGCTCAATGCAAAAGCTCCTATCTTTCAGGAAATAAAAAGTTTTTTCTTGAATACAATCGAACCATTGTATGGCAGCCAAGAACATGCTATTCAAAAAATTGCCGCTGCGAAAGATCGAATATGCATTGTTTTGACTCAGGGTACCGATTTGATAGGATTTATAGTATTTAAAAAAACATTAACGAATGAGTTTAGAAAGTTTGGCCTGCATAATTTTTTAGAGACTAAGACTCTCGCGCTGGTCAACCCAGAATCGATGTCGGGTAAGCGCTATGGCAGTCTACTCCTTCTTTGCTTAGCTAAAGAAGCTATAGAAAGGAGTGCTCATGGGATATTTGTTACAGTGTCCTCTGGAAAACCCGAGGCATATGAATTCTTTAAAAAAAATGGTTTTAAAATAATAAAAAAAATCAAAAATCTATATAAAACTGGGTTTGATGAGTATTTTTTCATTCATAATGACCCAGCAGGGCTGATTAATTCTTTAAATAACAAGATTGAGCACGCATCCTTAAACACACCTCCACGCAAATTCATGAATAAATCACCTTTACTTTCAAAAACAAAATCATGACAGCACACCAAGATGACATTTGCTCAATTTGTTTAAACCATCGAGGAACCCAGAAAATTTTTGCAAGGGAAATGGTAAAGGGAACTCGAGAGGAGTTTCCGTATATTCTTTGCTCCTCTTGTCAATCTCTATCTATTGAACATATTCCCGAAAAAATTGAAGAAATGTACGATTCATACCCAAGTTTGGAAAATGCAGTTATACCGAAGCAATCTTTCAAAAACTTTATAAAGAATAAAATTAAAAAATATACTTTGCTCCATCGGAGTCGATTGTCAAAATTACTACTCAGTCTGCTAAATTCATACGATGATTTAAGAGTAAAAGCGTTATTTTCATGCGATCTAAAGAAGACAAGCAGAATTTTAGATGTGGGCGCAGGAAGTGGCGATTTTATTTACGAAATGTTTTGTTTAGGATTTAAAAATATCGTTGGCATCGATCCTTCGTTAAAGAAAAGCAAGATATTTTATAATGGTGCAAAGGTCTTAAAAAAAACAATTTTCGAGATCAATGAAATTTATGATATTATTACTTTTCATCATTCATTTGAGCATATGCCGCATCCATCTTTAGTTTTAGAAAAGATCTCTTGCTTGCTTACAAATGGGGGCGTCTGCGTAATCCGCTTACCTAATATAGATAGTTGGTCATTTCGAAAATTTGGGGAAAACTGGTCTGGAATTCATGCACCATATCATTTGTTTCTTCCATCAACAAAAGGAATGAAATTGCTTGCCGAAAGAGCAGGGCTAAGAATTCAAGAAGTTAGATGGGAGCAATTAACAGAGTCTTTTCTTAGAAGTGTTGGTCATTCACTCAACTTTGCTGATTTTGAAAAAAATGGCATTAGAAATCTTTTACAAGATTTACCTCTGGGCTCTAGGATACCAGCATTTTTTACAAAAACAGAGATAAAATATTGGAAGCAAAAGAGAAGGTCGGTTATTAAAAGTGAAATCACCGACTATATCTCTTATTACCTGCAGAAGCCCTAAATTTGCCAAGCGTAATCAACGCGGCAAAAACCAATAGGGGTAAAACAACATACAGCTCTAAATCGCCATGATAATATATGGTTAGAGCTAACAAGGCAGGACCAAGGAATTCAGAGAGAATTTGTATAGACTCAAGAAAACCATACGTCTCTCCTTGCTCGTGAATTTTTGCTAATTTTCCATAATAGGAATAGATGAGTGGGATTCCAATCCCACCAATCCAAGTAAAAAGGAGAAAGAATTCGGTAGACATCCATAAAGGTTGATGCAATATCGAATTAATTAGCCAATTGAAAAGATAAATAACAACTGGTCCTAGAAAAACGCCTGAAAATATATTTAGGGGTTTTAATCTATAGATTTTGATTGTCATTACTCCTGCAAAAAACGCCAAGCCCACAATCGCAAAATAATACAACTCGAGAATTTCTGAAGACAGCGTTTTTTCACTGGCGCTTAGAATAATATGCCAAGCTGTATTCCATGCTAACATTGCCAAAATGATACGAAAGCAAGTGGAATTAAAAAATTGTGATGAACTAAGCCTTAAAATTAGAGGCCTGATAATTCTGCTTTTGACATCTCGCATATCAGTAAAAAACAACCATATTAAAACTAACGAGATTAACGAACCGAATATCACTATCATTGATGCGTAATTAATAAAAACCATTCTGTTAAATGATAACAATATCCATGGAATCGGTTGGACAAGAAAAGTATTTATAACTGCTCGATCATGGGAATGCGGTATTAATATCTCTGAGTCTGCGTTTACACCATTTCTACGCCTATAGAAAGTATATAAATCACCATACGCTGCTCTTGCAACTGCGATAACATTCGCACATATCCCATTGATGAGGACTGCGCTCCATAAGAAATCTAGACGTAAAAGAACAAGTGAGGCCAGCAAAAAAAATATAGTGATGCACAGCGCTTTTTTTCGACAGTATCTGTCAGAAATGATTCCAGTAAGATATGAAGAAATAATTTGCAATGAAAACCATAATGGCACAATCAGGAAGTAAGAATGATCAACTTTTTCTACAGCGATTAATTTATCGATAAATACAAGCTTCCCCCCCCTCGCGTACGATAATGCAGAGCAATGGCAAAAAACTATATATTGACCATGATATTTGTGATTTATGTATTGGTGTAAGTTTGGTTGACATTGCCAACTATTATTTGCCTCTAAAAAATGAAACTAACAAAAAAGATGCCGCAACGTTTGTGAAAATCATATTTAAATATTTTAACAATCTATCGCCATGTATAAAATCAATCGAACAAATTAATAAAGAAGCTACAAATACAGCCAACACAAAAATTTTTGACTTATGCATTTTTATCTTAGAAAAATAAAATTTATTGAACACAACTATACATCTCCTTTGAATTCAAACACGCTTCGCTTTCATGAATAATTCGCGAATTCGCATGCTTACTTTTACAATAAGCATATACAACGCCGCGCTTTTTAAAAAGAGATTAATCCAATTTAACATAATATCCACATAATATATGTCAAATAACAAACAAAAGAAGTTCTAAAGATAAATTGTGTGCTTCGATTATGCCGAAGCCAGCCTCCTCATGTTGTAAATCATTGTGATTGATCCCAAGTTTTTGCAGAAAAGCCAGTTGTATATCGATGTGTTTCGTCATAGAGAAAGTGCATTATTCGAGCGTTCTTCCTTTAGCCTTACCATGGATAGAACTTATTTGACGACCAAATTGTCATGACCTCCATTGTAAATCTGTCATTTGGCAGTTCCAAAAATTGATTTTCCGAATCACAAAATAACAGAATAAGGTCTACTCAAAAATCTCGGTGCTAGCACTTTCTTTCACTTTATTCCTCGAGATTTTCATTTCACATTAGCGGTATTTCGCGAATGCGATCTTGTTTGGCTTATTCAGAGATCTTTCAAATATCGTATGCCAATAGCCGCTACGCCATATAGATGGACACGGGCTGCATCTGGAAATTCTCGATAAATATTTACGCCTTGCTTGAGCAATTCTTCTTCACCTTTTTGTTCTGCAACAGACTTTAACTGTGGGAGCATTGTAAGAACGCCTTTGGCTGTGAGCATTTCTTCGAAACTTTGATAGACATCTTTGCTTAATATTTCACAAATAATGCCGCGTTTGGTTTTTTTATCGTAAAGCTTTAAGTGATCGCCAACACGAAAATTTGAGCATGGGGGTTCATCAACTCTTCCTTCGAATTGCTTTAACCCTCTTTTGATGTACTCCAAATAGATAGTTCCTTTGATCGGAAGAGAATGGATTTGGATTTGAGAGCTAATAGAACGTTTGCTTACTCTGGACCTTTTTGAATGGTTGTAAGAATAACCAGGATTTTTTCGCGAGCCGTTCTTACAGGAGCTTTTCTGATGATCTTTTCGACCTAGGCCAATGTTCTGTTTGTCAATGTTTCTCATAATTCAATTCCTCAATCAATACTGGAGATGGGGGTATAATTATAATCGATACAGTGTTGTCATATGTTCTTGATTAAACGTACAAAGTTTTATCGAGAGGCATGCATGCATTTCTCACCTAACACGAGTCTAAAAAATTAGAATCTTTTTTGCCTCTTTTTCACCCCAATTCATCTATAAATCCGTGACAATTTTCTTATCGTTAGCTTCGTATTGTCCCCTGCTTTTTCATACAAAAAACATTAAAAATTTATCAATGTTTTAATATCGCATTAACCCCATAGCACATTCTTTGATAAAACATTGTGGGGTTCATATGCGCGCCGACCAATAAAAACTCGACCAGGAGAACCATGTGCACAAACTCGATGATCAAGAACAGAATGACATTCAATTACATGCTGCTGATTTAGTGAGAATATTTCAGTTCGAGCGTTGAGATATTTGCGGAAAATTAATGGCTGCTGGGGGCGAAGAGGTAGCCTTGCTTGGTTTTGAGGCGGGAAGGGGCAGGCGAGGAAGATGAGGGCTGTGAGGGGGAGGATGAGGATGAAGCTGGCGGGTTGGCCTGTGGTTTTGATTAGGCTGTGGATCAATATGGGAGAGGCGCCGACGATTAGGCTGTCGCAGATGTTGAAGCTGAATCCTAGGCATGTGTAGCGGACTGTTGTGGAAAATAGTCGGCCACTTAGGGCGGGAAAAAGGCGAAGGCGATGGAGAGAAAAAATATCAGGAGTGCTTGGAATGTTATTGTCCAAGCGAGGGATTGCTGATGGATGGAGGCGTAGAGGAGGAGCGATGTGAGCGCTGCTGCGATGGCGCTGTTTCGGAGTATTCGTGGGCGGTTTTTTTTGATTGTTCCAAAGATGGGTAGGAGGATGGTTCCTAGAACGAGGGAGCATACGACGATCACTATGTTCTGGTTGGCGCTGAGGTTGAATATTTTTGAGAACTGCTCCATGGGAAATACGGCCACGAGGAAAAAGCCTGTCACTTCGTAAAAGGGAAAGTCCTGACGCAAAGGAGCATTGTTTGCCAATGGTGTTGGAAGGCAAATTGGATGGGGTTTGCGACTGTTTTATTCTTCTCCTTGATGCTAGCAAACGAGTGGCTTTCGCGCATTTTACGCCGAAGAACGAAGCCAATAGGCCGAGTATTCCTCCTACGAGAAATGATAATTTCCATCCCCAAGTTAAAAGATCTGCTGGGGGAAGATACTCCTTAAAGAGCGGGGCCAGAGCCGTGGCCGCGTCAGCCACGTCCTCTAGGTCGGTGTTCTCGCGGCGCACGATCAGCAATCGGCCGGTGAAGCCCTCCAGTGAGAACGGCGCCTCCGGCTGGGGTGTGAGCAGGCAACGCGCCAGGTAAGCCCAGGCGCCGGGATTGCAGAGTCCGCTGATAGAGTCGACCATCCGTGCGGATTTTAACAAAAAGCTATAATCGCCGCATGCTGAAATGGGTCGAGATCGACCTCGACGCCGTCTCCGCCAACACGCGCTGGGTGCGCTCGCGCCTTGAGCCGGCGACCCGCCTGATGGCCGTGGTCAAGGCCGACGCTTACGGCCACGGCGCGCTGCGCGTGGCCTGGGCCGCCCTGGCCGCGGGCGCCGAGAACCTCGGGGTCCTGACCGTGGATCAGGCCCGCAGCCTGCGCCGTGACGGGATCAAGGCGCCCATCCAATTGCTTTCTCCGATCCTGCCCGAGGCAGCGCGCGAGGCGATTCGTCTCCGCCTTGGTCCCGACAGTCGACGACCTCCAGCAGGCTTCGGCGCTGGGCTCGGCGGCCGGTTCCCGGGGCCTGGCCGTTCACGTGGACCTCGATTTCGGCCTAGGCCGCTGGGGCAATCCCGCCCCAGGACCTGCCCGCTTTCATCAAGGGCTTGGGACGGCGGCGGCTGCGCCTGGCAGGGATCTCCA
>CAWDOQ010000003.1:0-7931 GCA_963804085.1 Chlamydiia bacterium
TGCAGACAATAACAGAATAGATCTGAACCGCGAAGCGGTAAAAAGCTGCGAAGCAGCGACAGGTGCTAGCCGGGGGTGACAAAGGAACCCCCGGTACGGACACATCCCCAACAAATAGAGCCACGAAGTGGCGAAACTTATGGGTAAAAGTATGGGCGCGGAGACGCAAAGAAAATAGCGTTGCAATAGAAATATAAGTGAGTTACAAATTGCTGTTTTCTTGAAGGTAGGTATGGAGAAAAAAAGAGTCAAACGGTTTGTCTATGAAGGACTTGGGTTCCCTGTGGTTTTAGTCAATGTTACTCTTGTCAAGGTGAGGGGCATTTGGACTCCTGCAATCGACTATAACAAACTCCAAAAAGAGGTGCTCTTGGCATTAGCTCATAAGCCCAGGGCGCTCACTGGAAACGAGATACACTTTATTCGGACCTACTTTGAGAAGACGCTTGAGAACTTTGGCAAGCAGTTCGGCGTCACGCATGTCGCTGTTTTGTCTTGGGAGAAAATGGGCAATAAACCTACAAGGATCAACCCAACTACAGAGCTTTGCATTCGGTTGTTCATTCTGGAAAAACTAAACATGAATAATCAGATTTTCCGAGAGGCTTTCCGAGAATTTAATATTGCAGATATAGCAAAGACTTACAAAACATCTTCTGTAAAAGCAAAACCTGTCACTCTCCCAGGCTTTCACGTTGCAAAACGTCCACATGCACGTGTTTGAAAAATTAGGCGGGTTTGTCGCCTGCTTTAATGCGGGATAGGGTGGCGTCTAGGGAGCCAATCTTCCGCTGAATGATCGCGAGGCGTGCGTCGATCTCTTCTTGTGCTTTTTCCGGCGAGCTTCCACATATAAAGCTTGCTACAGAGCTGCGATATATTGAGAGACAGTAGCGTCTCATGTCATTTTCTAGCTCTTGCGATTCTGTGTCGATTTCGCCGAGTTGCAAGAGGATTCTATATTGTTCTTTTTCTGGAATATCTATTTGAAAAGCGTTTGCAAGCTGCGCTAACTGAATATTTTTTTGATGCGGGGTAAGCGCTCTGGGTGGAACGGAGGCGTATTGGGCGCTTAGCTGCCTTTCTCTAAACAATTGATGAACGCAGTAAGCCACCGCTCCTACACCCGCAGAATAAATGCCTATCGCAAAAGTTACACCTTTGGAGAGCAGTGAAAAGCCGCCTCCTATTGCTGCACCTTTAAAACAAGCCGTGAATGAGTTAAGTTCGTCCGATTCCGGTAAATAGACTCCGGGTTTTCCTCTCTCGCTTCCCTCTAAATATATTTTCATCGAGCTGGAATAGTCCCCTACTCCGAGAGACATGGAATATAGAGTCATACATCCTCCTTAAATTTTTTGTCGTTGTTTCGGTTGTTGAAAATTCAAAGGCTGTTTTGTAACGGGATGGATAAATTCAAGTTTCACATGCGAAAGAGGAATCGCAAGCTGATTGGAGTGTGTCTTTGCGCCATATTTGCTATCACCGCGAATAGGACAGCCGATGGCTGCAAGTTGCACACGGATCTGATGGTATCTGCCTGTAACTAGGTTGACTTCTACGAGCCCCTCTTCGAGTAGCTTGTAGTGCAGGAGCGCAAGTTTTGCGCCGGGATGATCTTTTCCTACCACACGCGCATGGAACTCGTCGTGGACAAGCGCATGCTCTAAACTTCCGCTATCAGCAGGAGGTTTGCCTTCTATGCGCGCATGGTAGGTTTTCTTAATCTCTCGATTGCGCATCATCTCGTTTAAGCGAGAAAGTGCTTTGCTGGTTCTTGCAAAAAGAACGAGTCCACCTACAGGTTTGTCCAGTCTGTGGACGGGGACCAAAAAGACATTGCCCGTTTTAGAGAACTGTTTCTTGACCCAGTTTTTTGCCCAATCCTCCAAACTCATCTCTCCTGGCTGAGAGGGTTGCGTCGGCATGCCGGCTGGCTTGTCGACTACAAGCAGATGGTTATCGGAAAAGAGGACTGTTGGCGGGAACATACGCTCCTCCTCTTCTTTGGCGCACCACCTCGTACAACAGCAAGGTGGCAGCAGTTGAGACATTTAAGGAATCGGCAACGCCTAGCATTGGAATGCGCACTTGTATATCGCATGCTTTCAGCCAGGGGTCGGATAGGCCGAGTTGCTCGGTACCGACGACAAGTGCGATGGGTCCGGTAAGATCGATATCTGTGTACTCCTGTTTAGCGGAGGGTGTGGCAGCTACAATTTTGATCTTTCTTTCGCGCAGCCAAAGAAGTGTATCGGATCCCTTGGCCTCAACAACAGGGCATGTAAAAAGGGTTCCGACGCTTGCACGCACCACGTTGGGATTGTAGACATCTGTGCAGCGATCGCAAACGACTACACCATCGACTCCTGCCGCATCGGAGGAGCGAAGAATGCTCCCTAAATTCCCCGGTTTTTCAATCGCCTCTGCGATGAGCAAAAAGGGGTGGGATTTATTTGTAATACGTGCGACGAGATCTTGCAAGGTATGACGCATCTGATGGGCGATGGCGACAAGACCATCGGGCCGGTCTCGGTAGGAGAGCTTGCTAAACACAGACTCTGTGCAGGTATAGATCGGGCATTGAGTCTCTTGAATTTTTTCGATGAGATCAGGTTCATTGATACCCAGAAAAAAAGCGGGGCAAACGAAAAGCGAGTGAAAATGAACTCCAGCATCAAAAGCACGCAAAACTTCGCGGTACCCTTCGATAAGAAAAAGAGAGGTCTCATCTCTTTCGCTCCTATCTTTAAGTTTGATCGCGGCTTTTAATTTGGGGTTTTGTCCGCTACTAATTTCCATCATCTTGTCCACCTTGCAAAGCTGCCCGAGGGCAGCTCTCTTGCACCAGGACTTTTCAGGGACATCTCGCCGATCTCGATCTTCCCTTTTTTTAAGCGCTCTTCTAAGAGATGACGCATCACAAGTGGCGTGATGCCTTGCGTGTGCGAAGAGAGAATTAAAAAAAGGGGCTTATCTGAAAGTATCTTGCAGCACTTATCGAGTATCAGATTTAAGTCGCGTTCGATTTTAAACACTTCGCCCTGCTTGCCTCTACCAAAGCTGGGAGGATCGAGAATGATCCCATCATAGCGCACGCCGCGCTTCTCTTCGCGCATAAGGAACTTGATCACATCATCTACGATCCAGCGAATAGGCGCCCCTTCTAAGCCGTTTAGTGCGGCATTCTCTCTTGCCCACTTGACCATCCCTTGAGAGGCATCGAGATGGCAGACAGAGGCGCCCGCCTTTGCAGCTGCAAGCGTCGCTCCTCCCGAATAGGCAAAGAGATTCAAGATTTTTGGGGGCTGCTTCTCTTTCTTTATCAGACCTTCCATCCACTCCCACAAGGCGCTATGTTCGGGAAAGAGCCCCAAATGGCCAAAGTCGGTTGCAGAGATTTTAAACTTGAGTCCTTTTAATTCGGCGATCCAAGAGTCTGGAAGCGCGCGTTTTCCACGCCACTTATTATTTCCCTCGTCACGTGTAAAAAGAGCGTGCGCTCCGTTCCACACCTCTGGCCCAAGCGCCGGACGCCAGAGCGCCTGGCCGCACGGCCGGACTAGGAGAAAGTCGCCAAACTGCTCGAGCTTCTGCCCATCGCCGCTGTCTAAAAGTTTATACATGGTGGTCGACCAGTAAATAATTAATTTGTCCAAAGAATCATAGCAGGTTCACTATTTAAATGCCGTAAGAGATCCGGCGCCAAAGAGTAGATAGAACGCGGTGGGTCGTTCCCAGGAGAACCGCTGCTCGGTTGCCTTTTATCTCAAAGGTAAAGAGATAGGGGGTCTTGCCCCTCTCGCCGACTGCTGCCCAGATCGTTCCTACTGGATGCTCGGGGCTGCCTCCGGTTGGTCCCGCAACTCCCGATACCGCTATCCCATAATCCGCATGAGTGGCTTTAAAAAGTCCTTTTAACATCTCTTCGACCACCTCTGAGCTGACAGCTCCTTTTTCTTTTAAACTCTTTTCTGGAACAGAAAGGAGGGAGTGCTTGAGTGCATTCGAATAAGAAACGATAGAGCCTAGAAAGTATTGAGAGGCACCTGCAAGAGCAGTTAGATGAGCTGCAATTTTGCCGCCTGTGCATGACTCTGCAAGGGCAAGTGTCTTTTTCTTTTCGATCAAAAAGTTGTGCAGCGCCTCTTCGATCTTTCCGGAAGTGGAGGGAAAAACATGCGTCTTAAATTCGGTTTTAAGCGCATCAGCAAGCCGCATGACCTCTTGCTTTTCTTCTCCTGAAAAACTGACGCTTACGAGTCCCTTATTCGGATAGATGCCAATCTTAACCGCCGGCGCCTTTTTCTTGAGCTCGCGCAAAACGAGGTCGACCTCGCTTTCGGTAATTAAGCAGAGATGGACATTTTCTACATGACGCTTCTCTTTTGCCGGAAGATGCTTGGCAAGGTAAGGCAGAAGCTCTTTTGTGCACATCTCTTCCATCTCGTAGGGAACGCCCGGAAGCAGGATGAGAAACCCCTTTTCAGTCCGAAAGACAAGCCCTACTGCTGTGCCGACAGAGTTGGAAAGAATCTCTGCTTTTCGAGGAACTTTTGCCTGATTCTCTAAAGAGAGCAGATTTTTTCCATACCGCTTTTTAAGATCGGCTGCGAGCTTCTCATCGAAGTGATAATCATCGTTAAAAATTGCTACGGCGACATCTCGCGTATGGTCATCCAAGGTGGGTCCAAGCCCGCCTGTTGCAATGACAAGCTCCGCTCTTTTGATTGCTTGTTCTAACCCTTCGCGCAAATGCTTTGGCTCGTCAGCAAGCGTCGTCATCTTTGTGACTTGGTAACCCGCTTGCATCAGCTGTTTACTTAAAAAGGCTGCGTTGGAGTTGAGGATGGCTCCCGATAAGATCTCATCGCCGATGGTAACAAGTTCGATGTTCAAGGTTTACTCTCGACCGCTACTTTCCTTAAAAGTAATTGAGGGTGAGAATTAATCCAAGAAAAACAGCTCTTGCCGAGCCTAATCGGCTCATACCTCTTTTTACCTTGAAAGAGAAAGGGTGTGGGCACGCTCTTTTGCCTTAAGTAGCGCGTCAGCTGCGTAAAAAGCAGCGTGTTTGGAAAATCGGGACTCTCGTCCACCTTTGAAAAGGCGGAACTCTCCGGACTCTGGTAGATCTGCGGATAGGAGAACTGGATCCCCCACAAGATGCTCTCTTGTCCCAAAACCATCGGATGGATCTTGCCGTCGAGCGTAGAGGCGAACATCTGATGCGCTTGCAGCTGGATCACAGGTTTTAGCGCTTTAACAAGATATCTACCTTTTCCGACATCCATCGCATACAAAATATCGGAGCTCTTTGTAAAAATCGCCGAAAAGTATCTGCGTAAAGAGAGCTCATCCGGAAGAGCCCCCTCTTGTAAACTCTTTACGTAGGCTGCATATTTTTCTAAAAAGTCGGCGGGCTCTATGCGCATCGAATCAACTGTGCAGGGCTCGCATGTGACATAGATCTCAAAGGGTGCTAAAGCAACAAAGAGCTCGCACATTTCGGCACCATCCAAAAGCACCTGATATTTGAGGGCTTTAGAGACGCGCATCACTCCCTCAACTGCTGGAGAACTTACTCGGAGCATGGCTTCTTCTTGACAAGAGACTGAAGCAGCATCCAGACAATGCCACAGAAGATCGCGCTATCTGCGATGTTAAAGACGGGAAAAGAGTGGCCCCAAAGACGGAAGTAGAACATATCGACCACATGTCCATAGACAAAGTAGTCGACCACATTGCCTGCTGCACCTACTAACACCAGGAGCAGCGGAAACTTTTGCGCATATTCTGCAAAAAACAGCAGGTAGACCAGCACACCACCGATGATCGCAAAACGAAAATAGAGGAGATAGTCTTGAAACGAAGAAAGCATCCCCCACGCAGCACCCTTGTTGGTCACGTAGTTGATCGAAAAATCGATCCCTCCTAAAAGCTGGTGGAAAACAGCGATGCCGCCATAGGGGTAGAAGGGCGAAGCCCGCCCCATGATAGGCAGCATCTCATGCACATACAATTTAGAGATAAAATCGACGCCAAAAAGGCAAAGACCAAATAGAACAAACTCTAAAACACGTCTCATTCTAAAGCAGACCCTTTTCAAACTTCTCTTGAGCTTGCACTGTCATCGTCGCATAGGGGACAGCTTCTAGGCGCTTGAGAGGGATCTCCTCGCCTGTGATGTCGCAAATGCCGTAAGTGCCATCCTCGATCTTCTCAAGGGCGCGCTCGATCTGGCGCAAAACGTTGAACTCCTTGTTGGTCACTTCCAAGGTGATTGTGCGATCGAAATCATCGGTTCCTTCGTCTGCTTGGTGCTGCGAATAACCTTTGGCTTTCTCATCGCTTTTAACATCTTGGCTGACACCGCGAACCACTGCCATCATCTGGTTCTGCAGCTCTTCTAAACGCTTTTTAAACTTGGCAATTTCGGTCTTCTTGAGTGACATGCTCATTCCCTCTGGTTTCATTGGTTTTTTCAGGATGCTGCACGCCATCTTTAGGTGTGATAGTCTGCAGGGCATCCATCAAATCATTAACATCTTTAAAACGCTTGTAGACACACGCAAACCGAATGTATGCGATCGTATCTAACTGTTCCAAATGCTGCATCACAGTCTCGCCCAGCTCCGTCGTGCTGATCTCACGCACCTGCCTCTCCATCAGATCGGCTGTGATCTTGTACGCCAATGCACGCGCCTGCTCGTGGCTAATGCGTGTATGACGACAAGCCGCATCGAGACCTCTGATCAGCTTATCTTGCTGAAAGTCCTCAAAACGCCCGTCGCGTTTGTGCACCTGAATCGTCACATCCACCATTTCAAATGTGGTGAAACGCTTCAAGCAGCTCAAACACTCGCGCCTTCTTCGGACAGCATTGGTCTCCGTAGCATTACGCGAATCGGTCACTTTTGACTCATCATGATTGCAAAATGGACAACGCATATTTTGATGCTTTATCTATCTCCAGCATTTTTTAAAAGAATTTATTTAAGCAAAACGGAGGAGGTGGGATTCGAACCCACGAAACGTTTTCACGTTTACACGCTTTCCAAGCGTGCTCCATCGGCCACTCGGACACTCCTCCAAAAATTAATAGACTGGGAAAGATTAGCCGACTTTTTCTTTAATCACAAGCCACAAGACCCGAAGACTTTTTTTCTTAACGTGCCTGTGCCCCTGCCTGTGCCTTTGCCCGATCTTTCTATTCTTCCAATCCCCCGGATCAGGCACAGGCACGTTAAAAAAGAAATTATGCGACATTTTACGACATTTTTTATGACACAATTCGAATGAAATTGTCGTAAAACATTGGCTAGCGTAGCAAAAGGGCATGCTTTTTGCCCAAGCGGTAGGAGCGGGCTTTGTTAGAAAAATTGACAATCTCCAAAAAGCCCTGATCAACCCATTTTTTACAAAGTTGCGCTGCTGTGCGCGGTTTAAATTTAAACAGCGCTCCAATCTGATGTGCAGTAACAATCTCGAACTGATAAAAGAGTTCTAAGACTTGTCTCTGTTTCGGGTCGAGTTTGCGAAAAACTCGGCTTGATCATGCTCCCCTCTTTGATCTGCAATGAGCATCCCCTTCAACACACTCTCAAAAGAGAAGGCCATCCCTTCTATGAAATACTCGATCCATCGAGTGATATCACTTGTGCTCTTCCAAGATAGTAATTATGCGAGGGTCCGATTGTTAATGCCGCATAGTAGGCATGAAGATCTCGCGCGTAATACTCTTCCAAAGAGTAGAGGCCTTTTAGATCGAAGCCACCGAGATGCAAAACAAAGGTGGCGAGGAGCGCGCACATCTCCCGTTCCCGTCGAAGTAAGGATGAATAGTTGCAAATTGGTAATGTGCAATTGCGGCTATGATCGGACAAGGAAGTTCAGCGCTTTGAGAGATCCACTGCACAAGGCCGTGTATG
>CAWDOQ010000004.1:0-69218 GCA_963804085.1 Chlamydiia bacterium
AGACAATATTAACAATTAAATCGGTTGTATGAATAAAATATTATTATTTAATGCTTTAACGATCGTTACTAGTCTTTGTCTATATAGCGGAGAGACCAAGCAAGGCGAAGAACTCAAGCGGATATGATATCAACCTTTCGAAAAAATCCGAATTTCATTTACTTTGGTCCTGAAGTTTTTTGCCTAGATTTGAATAGCCATTTTAATGGTGTAAGAGTTGACGGTGCTAAATTTTTTCTAGGTTTGAAAGTCGGATATGAGTACTTAAAACCCGATGCCTTTTATTTCGGAATAGACGTTCTCCTTGCTGGTGCAAATAAAATTCCATGAATCGTTTCAGGGGGTAAACTTTCCTCAAAGTAATGGATTAACCGGTTTTGGCGATTTGGAACTGCGGTTTGGATATACTGTTTCTACATCTCGATGGTTAACAACGCCCTTTGCATGCATTGGAGGATATAGTTTTGGTAGCGGAACTCATCATCATTACTTCAGTGCAGGAGCATCCTATCTAGGAATACGGAGTGCATTCTCGATATGAAGTTTCGCGAACCTTTAACTTAGGCGTAAATTTTAAGGTATTTAGTTCATTTGACAGAGAGGAAAAATGGAGATTTTTGGGATTGAAACGAGTCACTCATAATGGTTTATGGGGAGGGGAAATTGGGATCCCTTTGATTTGGAGAGTTGGTTCTAAGAAGAGATGGGATATCCAGCTTGAACCCTATTTCTTCAAGCTTAACTTTGCAGAGGTTCAAAACATTTATGGAACTCGTCTAATATTTGGGTATCGGTTTTAGAAAATGACACTGGATGACCCCTAGGGGTATAAAATGGCAGTCGGTCGCCTAAATGCTGCACTTTTGCTGCAGTTGCCTGCAAAACTACACAAAACTTCACCAACTTGCACATTGAATCAAATTCCCTAATTCCTTAAGCTTTGTACTGTTACACGTTATGGATTGCTGTGGAATGCGGTAATTGTTAAGACTGTTAATCCATTGGTCGTATGTTCGAATCATACACCCGGAGTTTCTTTCTTATTTCCATTCACTTCTGGATTGGATTTTATGGACGCAACTGGCGTAGCTTCTATTATCTTTGCCTTGACTAACGTTGCGGATATTTATATCAAGCATAGAGGCAAAAAAAATATTGCAAATTGTCCTCAAGTTGCTAAAAATCATCTTTTTCTATTAGATGGACTGCTTGAGAATTTAAATATTCTTAAAACAGGTTTGCTTTATGGGGGGAAGTTTTGTCCGCTGATTGAACACCAATACCCTGTCCTTTCAGAATCGGGTGAAAATGCAGACTATTCCTATTCAGAAAGAGTGCATTATTTTTTGATTGTAGGTAGAAAAATTATTAAAAGTTGTCGAGAGATTATTTGCCTTACTCCTAAAAAGGATTTGCCAGAAATTAAAAATAAACTCAAAGAACTTAAATATTTTTTAACAAAAAATGAGCCAGGCAAAAAAGAAGAGCTCCATCAGATAGGTTGTGCGCTTTTGAATGCAATAGCAGGGACGGGACATGATTCATCCTCTGATTATATTCAATGTTCTGAACAGCTTTCTAAATACTATGTCGATTTAGATGAATTAATGGAACAGGAATTGCCTCCATTGAGTGAATCATAATTTGGCTATTTGTACTATGCGCCGATGGCAACGCCTTTAGACGGAAGGCTTTTGCAACAGGTGTCTTCACTGGTCACAAAGCCGCCCACTTCGAATTTAAATATACTCCGTCCGGTTCAATCGCCTATGTTTCGGCTGCGCCAAAACATAGGCGCTTGAATCGGACGGGGTATAGAATATCTAACCTTAGTTAGGCTTTGGATTTAACCTTTCTTCGTTTCACTTTGGGTTTAATATTTTTTTGTCGTGTGGCAGGTTTTTTAAGTTTCATTACGCCTTTTTTAATGGACTTGGATATAGGGTGTTGTGTGAACACTTTGATTTCCACATCGCAGCCGAGTAACGTAAGATAATTCATCAATGTGTCATTGCTGAAATCGTTGATTTTACCTGACATAAGAGCTGAAACCTTTGGCGCGGTGATCCCAAGGATAGCAGCGATTTGCTTTTGAGGAAGGTTACTGTTTCGGATAATTTTAACCACTTCTGACATCAGATCAGAGCGTATTTTCATTTCTTCAGAATCTGTCAGGCCAAGGTCGGCAAAAACGTTATCTCTGCTTACGAAGACTTTTTCTTTCATTTTTCCCTCTTGAACTCATGATATTCAGCTCTGGCTTGTTTAAGCCTTTTAAGAACCAATTCAATGTCTTGTTTTGTTGTAGCAATACCCGACTTGCTTTTCTTTTGGAACACATGTAGCACAGCTATTGCATCTTCAAATTCGACTGTGTACACAGTCCTAAAAGTTCCCCCTCTCGCATAGGCGGTAATCTCTAAAATTCCTGTTTCTTCAAGATGCTTTAGAGGTTTGATATTACCGGGGTCTCTTCTTTTCTGGATCTCTCTCAATGAGTGACCAAACTCCTTTTTTACTTCTTCGGGCATGTCCTTCATGTCTTTCAGAGATGAAGCTATCCACAGAATTGGTCTCACTGGATGATGATCTTTCATGTCTCATATTATTACCAATATTGGTAATTTTTGTAATCTGTAAATATTTTTTATCTGGCGTGTTGAATATCATAAAATTGTAAATATTTGGTGAACTCCGTTGAGGGGGGCTAAGGATTTGGCAATTTCGAATTGCCGAATTGCAAGCGTGACCCTGATTATATAGTGCTTCCACCTCAATGGGTGCCATTGAGGTGGAAGCACTATAGATTGTTACCTCGTAAAGACCGTCCTTTAGGTTCATAACCTTCACGTAACACCTCTTTGGAGTGTAGAAGTTCCACTGCCTCAGCTGAATCCTTCACCTTAGAAGCACTCCGTGCTAACATTTCTTCTTCAAATTTAGTGAGTACAGTTTCTCTCACTCCGGTTTCTCTCCATTTAGAGAAGGGAGTACATGCTATTGAAATGTTACGAGCCAGTGCCAGCGCATCCAACAGAGCCTGATTTGCACCTTGTCCTTTAAATGGACTCATAGGGTGAGCTGCATCTCCAATTAAAGTAACTACCCCAGCTTTTTCCAATAATTCCGACTTGAGTAATTCTCGGTCGTAGACGGGATAACCTGAAATTTGTGCCGGAAGGGTTGCTGATAAAATTTGAGGAATAGGCTTATGCCACTGTGCTCTGCGACACGCTTCTTCTTTAAGTGCCTGAGCTCCTAGTGCACTCAAGGCCTTAGCTTCTTCTTCGAGCATGCGGAAACTAAGTTGCCACATTACCGAGTCCAACGAGTAAGGCATGACGTAGATTCGCTCATGGCCATTGACAGTTTGAAACACGGTGGCTGAGTCGAGCAAAGAACTCTCAACACCCTTAAGAGCCTCTAAAGAACAAATACCCAAAATCACCACATAACCCAGGTAACGTAAAGGGGTAATATCCTCACCAATCAACAAGCTGCGCACAACGCTACGAATACCATCGGCACCCACCACCAAATCTGCCTGGACATTCTTCACCTCTCCGTTAACTTGAAAGCTTAGCTCAGCACTTTTATCTGCAGATTGTTTAAAACCAACTAAGCGGTGCCCCCACTGCACGGCATCACGCCTGCCCAACTGTTGAAGCAACGCTAAGCGCAGGGCCTGTCGCGGGATATGCACGTTTCTACGCTTTGGAAACTTTTTAATGTTTGAATGCGTCCTCACTCCCCATTCAGTAATTTCTTTTCCTTCTGTAGTATGCACTACATGGCGTGTAGAATTACCCCCGCCTTTTAAATAGAAAAGACCCAATCCTTGAATGGCGTTACTCGCTTGTTGCAAGGTAAGTCCGTAACCCTGAGCTCGTGCATCGAAGCTGCTATCACGCTCATAAAGGGTAAATGGAATGCCACGATGCAAACAAGCTACAGCAAGCGCCACGCCTCCTATACCTGCACCAATGATTGCTACATGTGGATAGTTTTCTACATCTGCTAGGGGATGAGCAGAAGCAGGAATCAAGCCAGATCCACTGCAATTATCGCATAAATATTGAGTAACCTTAGGGCGAACCGAGGCCCTTCCCTGACCTTTAGCTTTTTCAAATTCATGAACTGCTATTTGGAAGCGAAGTCTCGATTTCTTGCCAACCTTAGAATTTTTTCTGCCGCGTCCATAACATTTCGGACAAATAGTCCAGTAAGCCTCTTTATTTTCCACTTTTTTCAATAAAGGCCGTCCTTTAGGTCCAGCACCTTCACGAAGTACTGCTTTGGAATGTAGAAATTCCACTGCCTCAGCTGAATCCTTCACTTTAGAAGCACTACGTGCTAACATTTCTTCTTCAAATCCAGTTAGTGCAATTTCTCTCACTCCGGTTTCTCTCCATTTAGACAAGGCGGTACATGCTATTGAAATATTACGAGCCAGTGCAAGTGCATCCAACAGAGCCTGATTTGCACCTTGTCCTTTAAATGGACTCATAGGGTGAGCTGCATCTCCAATCAAGGTAACTGCCCCAGCTTTTTCCAATAATTCCGACTTGAGTAATTCCCGGTCGTACACGGGATAACCAGAAATTTGTGCCGGCAGGGTTGCTGATAAAATTTGAGGAATGGGCTTATGCCACTGTGTTCTACGACACGCTTCTTCTTTAAGTGCCTGAGCTCCTCGTGCACTCAAGGCCTTAGCTTCTTCTTCGGGCATGGGGAAACTAAGTTGCCACATTACCGAATCTAACGAGTAAGGCATCATGTAGATTCGCTCATGGCCATTGACGGTTTGAAACACGGTGGCTGAGTCGAGCAAAGAACTCTCAACACCCTTAAGAGCCTCTAAAGAACAAATACCCAAAATCACGATATAACCCAGGTAGCGTAAAGGAGTAATATCCTCACCAATCAACAAGCTGCGCACAACGCTACGAATACCATCGGCACCCACCACCAAATCTGCCTTAACATTCTTCATCCCACTGTTAACTTGAAAGCTTAGATCAACACTTTTATCTTCACATTGTTTAAAACCAACTAAGCGGTGCCCCCACTGCACGGCATCATGCTCGCCTAATTGCTCAAGCAACGCTAGACGCAAGGCTTGCCTCGGGATATGCACATTTTTACGCTTTGGAGACTTTTTAATGTTTGAATGCGTCCTCACTCCCCATTCACTAATTTCTTTTCCTTCTGTAGTATGCACCACATGGCGTGTAGAATTACCCCCATCTTTTAAAGAGAAAAGACCCAATCCTTTTATTGCGTTACTTGCTTGTTGCAAGGTAAGTCCGTAGCCCTGAGCTCGTGCATCGAAGCTGCTATCGCGCTCATAAAGGGTAAATGGAATGCCACGATGCAAACAAGCTACAGCCAGCGCCACGCCTCCTATGCCTGCACCAATAATTGCTACATGTGGATAGTTTTCTGAATCTGCTATGGGATGACTAGAAGCAGGAATCAAACCAGATCCACTGCAATTATCGCATAAATATTGAGTAACCTTAGGGCGAACCGAAGCCTTTCCCTCACCCTGAGTTTTTTCAAATTCATTAATTGCTATTTGGAAGCGAAGTCTCGATTTCTTGCGAAGCCTATAGTTTTTTTTGCCGCGTCCATAACATTTCGGACAAATAGTCCAGTAAGCCTCTTTATTTTCCACTTTTTTCAATCTCCTTTGAAGAACTCCTGCGTTAACGCGGGAGTTCTTCAAACTGCAGTGCGTACTGGTACTGCGCTTGTTTTTGCTCGTGATGGTAAGATTGTTGAAGTCAAACCACCTTATCGATATGAACTAGTCCCGATCAAGCCTACGGCAAAAAAAAAAGAAGCAACGAAAAAGAGTTAAACTCTCGAGCAGATAAGTTTATCCTTTCGATCCGAGAGGATTAAGCTCCGAGATCTTCGCTCACTTATCTCCCTTTCAGTTGTCCAAGAGGAGCATATTATGCTCTCAGAGAATTTGGGCAGCAGCTGCTGCCCAATTTACATCTGAAAGAACTAAGCGAATGCTCTTGTGATCCCAATATTTTGCCTGGTTGGAAGAATCACACCATTTTTAAGAATGGGGTTAACATGAACATGCTCGTGTTCTTCAATCCACAAATCGTAATTTTGCTGTAAGTTAAGCCATAGCTGAGGAGTTGTGTCTAATGCTTCGGCCAGAGAAAGAGCAATCGCAGGAGTAACACTCGCCTCGCCAGCCCTGATCTTGTACAAGGTATTTCGGGCTATGCCCAATCTATCTGCAAATTTTTGCAAATTTAGATTAAGCGGCTTAATGTAAAGCTCATTAAGGATTTCTCCAGGATGAGAAGGCTTCGGTTTTTTAGTCATTGTTTCCCCTGATTGTAATGTATAAGGTTACATTCATCAATTGAATTTTTTTGGACTGCCCAATATGTTAATATTCATCCTATTCGAAGGTGGATGTAAATTGTTGAATCAAAGCACGATAACGCATTTTCTGCACGATAACATTGCAATGTTATCGTGCGGAAAATGCGTTCAAGACACCTTTAATAATGCTGTAATTTGGTGCTTTGGGTTGAAAGATCTGTCCTTGCTTTTTTTGGTTTTCCGCTCTAAATTGGGCGGATGGCTAAGAGATGTATTCAAAAAATACTAGAACGAATAGTCATTTCTCTGTGCGTTATTCTATGCATGCAACTACCCTTTTTTATCACTCAATATACCCATCAGTTGAGAGGGCATGTAGATGAACTTGAGTGGCAAGTGAAGCAGATGGAAAAGTCAGCTTCACATTCTCGTAAAAATCTGGATCAGTATATCTCAAAATTCACGAAAAACTCTGATGATGATTTTGCAAATCAGGGAATAATGATGCGCGCTATTGTGCATCGTTTTGAAAAATTGTCGCACGCATGGATGCAACTGAAAAACAGCTCCCTTTTTACTCGCCCTTTTGTTTTTTTTCGTTATGTCCAATTAGATATTTTTTCTGCGACATTCAATGATTTCAAAATGGGAATTTCATTTACATTGGAATCCATTGTTTTTGGATTGATTGGGATATTCATTGGGTCTGGATTATGCTCATTGGCAACGCTCCCTTTTAATCGAAAGAAAAAACAGATTCTGCATTCCCTTCTAGGGAGGGCAGAGAGCTGCATCGGGACAGGATTGGACGGGGGTGATCGTGCCTAGGGGAATGATTGTGCCTACGTTAACTGTGTCTACATCGCATGGGCTTAAGTTGAACACTCCGGTAGAATTGCCCAGATGATAATCGCTGCTGCTGTTACCGGTAAGAGTTAGGCAGGCGGTAGGGGTAGTTAGGCCCGAGTTGATGAATACGGCTACGCCACTATTACCGGCTAACGAATTGTTAGTAACAGATCCTTCAAAGCTTGTGTATTGTTCTATGTCAAGGCCTGAGGCAGCGTTAGAGGAGAGGTTTTGACAGTTTGTGATCGTATTATCTGAAACATTCAATGTAAAAGAGCTGATTCCGTTAGGGGCAAAGCTAATAATCCCTGTTCCTTCGCATGCGTTAATTTCGTTATTCAATATGGTTAAGTCAAGATTTGAGAAGTCTTGGTTTATAGCAATTCCGTTTGATGTGTTCCCAATATCTGCGATGGTGTTGTTGTTGATTGTTATGTTGCCGGCCGAAGTCAATGTAGCACTGATTACAGCGATTCCATTATCGCCGCATGATGAAATTGTGTTGTCTGTTGCCTCAAGTGTCAAAGTGTTGACCGGAGTCGCAAGGACTAGGGCGGAACCTCCAATATTGGACATGGTGTTTGAAGATGCTGTGATGTCAAGAGTTGTAAATGCACCCGATGTGTGCAGGTAAAGAGCATTCGAGGTGTTGCCGGAGAATGTGTTGCCATTTAACACGATTGAGCAACTATCGGTAGTTCCCGTTGGAAGGATAACAATGCTCGATCCCAAGCTTGATTGAGATCCTGTTCCGTTATTTGTAATCGTGTTGTTGAACACGCTGATATTGGCGCTCGCGACATTAGTGAGGTCACATCGGATGCTGCCGGTTGTGTTGCCGTTAAAGACGTTATTCTCGATCTGGGCAGTGAGGAGATTGCTGGTTGCCGCTATCTCCAGAGGAACGCTGGAGATAGATGTTTGGCCTTCAAACGTATTATCCGAACAGAGAAGGGAAGATGTCCCATTAAGGGTTAAAAAGATTCCGTTGACGTTATTCACAAACTGATTGTTCGTTAAGGCAATGGCGGCATTACCGGGAAAGGAGGCTTCGATTGCATAAGTAGTGGTATTTGTGAAGGTGCAAGAAGAGACTTGTAAGCTTTGAGGATCGGTTCCAAAGATGGCATCATTCATTGCAGACGTAATGGTAAAACCGCTGATGGCGTTATTAGTGGCCAGGGTGATCGCATTGCCTTCTGTATCGATATTGGTATTCGTAATTGTGGGAGAGGAGCTGCTTTGCGCGGGGATGGAGATCGTCCCTTGACTCGTTTGTATTATGTGGCTAACACCAGAGCCCCAAAACTTCTGATCTGCTTTTAAAGAGATTCCTGAATCCATTCCTCTAGTAGTCCCATCGCCGGGGAATACGTAGATGATGTTGTTCGGAGAGGAGTTGTCCTGTGCTTGGGCTAGGCTATGATAAGGACTTTCGTAGGTGCCGTTAGAGCTGCTGGTATTGTCGACGAACACAAAGAAGTAGGGGAGTCCTGTGGCAGGATCAATGGCGACGGCTTTTTTTCTGACCTTGTCAATAACGATGATCTCTTGTCTACCCACTGGCTGCAACATTCTGTCATTTAGCGTATTTGATGTTTTGCAAGTGCGCCCCTTTTCTTTGACCTTTGATTTAGGGCCAAAAGAGAAGTTTAAGGAGATCTGTCCCTGGAATTTATTGTGGAAAGTTCTGTCATAGGAGTCGCTGATTTCTAGAGTTAAAATGTCTTTGAAGACACCGGCGATTCTTGCTTTTCCACCCCAGGTGGCAGGAGCCTTTTTGCCTATGAAATAGTAAGGGCCCGCTGCTGCATAGAAATCAAATGATTTAGATTTTCCAAAGTGAAAGCCAAATTCTGCATCGGATCCTTTCATCGCAGACTGATACTTTTGCGATACAAGCATGTGATTGCCGGAAAAAGCCTTAAACGCAGAGTGATAGGGACCGCTGGTCTTTGCTCCGACAGGTAAATAGCCGTTTATCCGAAAATCAAATAGCTTTCCGAGGGTTTCAAGGCCAACTCCAATTTGATTCGAGTTAAAGCGGCTTGTATTTCTATAGTCGTAGTAAGTGTTTATGCCGTAAGCGCGGTTTCCCCATAGAGCTCTTAGTCCAACGCCTGCGTTGGCCGCCCATTTTCCATTATCAAAAAGGTGGCCTCTTGCATCCAAAAAAGGAGTGACTTTCCATTGACTTGGATCTTGTGAGAGAAACATTTCGAGAGTCGTATATCCATCTTCATAGCCGATACCGCCACTTTCAATGTGGCGGATGGTTGTTCGATAGTGTCGTTTGCCATTAGCGCAGTTCCTCTCTTCTTTGTGAGCATCTGCAAAACCGCTCAGCGGAAGAATTACTGCAAAAAAAACAAGACGGGACATACATACCTTTAGAAAAACTATTTTTGGTTTTATCTGATAGAGTCGTTGAAATCAAATTTTTTAAATTCTTCCCGCGCTCTTTGAACAGACACATTGGGAAAGACATCAAATGTTGACAATACGCTTACCTGCTGTGTATAGGTGGATTATGGTTAAAGCACTGTCATTTATTCTCTTTTGCGTAACTTTGATTCTGTATTCCTGCTCAGACAACTCGGAACCGGAAGAGATCGGCATCACCGGCTTATGGAAGAGCCGAGATCAGCACTCGGATAAGCCTCGAGCTCTGGTGGCGATTTACAAATACCAAGACAAGTACTATGGAAGAATGATAGCCACATACGATGAAGAGGGAAAGATCAAGGATACGATTCTCAAAAAGAAAGAAAAAGCACCGGGAATCGTAGGTAATCCTCCTTATTGCGGAATGGATTTTATCTACAATGTAAAAAAAGAAGAGGATAACGGTGAAGAAAATGATCAAATACAAAGGTAAAATCACAGATCCCGAGAAAGGAAAAGTCTATGACGCTGAATTTTGGCTCAGAGACGATGTTCTAATCGTACGAGGCGAGCTTTGGATCTTCGGAAAAAATATACCCTGGCATAAAGCCTCTAAGCAGGATCTTCCCAAAGGCTTTTCAATGGGTGATATCAAACGTTTTGTACCTGTAATTCCAAAAACTTCTTAAAATTCTATTTCTCCATTGTTTTTAATGAATGGAGGGAACTAAAATCTCCCGCAAAATCCCTCACATTTAGACAAAAAGATGAGCAGTCCAGTCTCTGGTAAAAGAACGCTTGAAAAGATGTATGGGCAAGAGGATGTTGAGACACCTGTTGCGAAAAGACTTAAAGCTGAGGAGAACGCAGCAGCACTTGTGCTTGCAACTCTTCAGCAGAACGGGGCGAGCTCTTCCTCTTCTCAACACAATGGTATTTCTCGATCCTCTCCGGTGCAGATCTTATCTTCACAGCAGACCGACTCCTCTAACTCCTCTTCTTCCTCACAGAACGCAGCAGAGCGGGCACTGTTAAAGCAAAAAGCTCTCTGTATCGATCTCCTTGCACAGAAAAAATTCTCCGAAGCTATAGAGATGATTCGATCGGCACTTGGAGTGAAAGGCGCACCCAAGCATTTGATGCCGAGTATTATCTCTTTGCTCTCGAATGCTCTTAGCAAGCGAGGCCATCCAGGAGACATTTTAACTGCAATAGATCATCTTCGCATGGCTCTTTCTATGCCTGTGCAAGATCATCGCGAAGGCGCAGAGCTTCATTTACTTTTAAGTTCGGCTCTTGGCCGAACGAATAATCCTCGAGACATTGATGCGATGTTAGAATCTGCGGAAGCGGGGTTAAAATTGGCAGAGAAGGAGGATGAGCTCAAGGCGAAGTTATATAATAATCTTGCCAAGGCTTATATCTTGCGCAATGATTTTCAAAAAGCAGTCGAGGTTCTCTCTGCAGGTCTTGCTATAAAACAGCAAGAAGCACGTCCATCCTTATTTTTCAATCTAGGTGAAGCATATAGTGGAATGGGTAAAAGAGATGATGCTTTGAAAAGTTACAAGGAGGCTATCAGCTGTGAAAATGCCGAACCTTTTATAAGAGCCGCATGTTGCGAGCGATTAGGCACTATTTTATCTAATGGCAATGCCTATGATCTCGATGCTGCCATTGAAAATATCCAGCAAGCGATAGCATTGGGAGATCAGCATGAAGAGCGTGCTTTTCATGCCAGTTTATATAGTCTCCTTTCTGTTTTCCTGTTAAGACGTAGTAATGGACATGGAGATTTTAAAAATGCGCTGCAGGCTGCAAATGAAGCAATAAAAGTGAAGCATAATGATCCTGTCATGCAAGCGCGCGCACGTGCACATTATGCATGGGTATTAACTCAAAGAGGACGCCCTCGAGATCGCATGATTGCTCTGGAGCAATTGCGTACGGCTAAAGCAATTGCACATAAAAATTGGGAATTGAAAGCGCGGATATTCTATGATCTGGCTTCTCTTCTTCATCCGAGTATGCAAAAAGTGGAGATGGATGAAGCGTCCAAGTGTTATCTAGCAGCCCTCTCGATGCCTATATCTAATCAATTAAAAGCCAGTATAGCCAAAGGATACGGCGATCTTTTGCGGGAAGAAAATTACAAAAATGATCTCGGGTTGGCCCTTCAACAATATGAGTTGGGGGCAAGCTTAGAGCATCCTGATGGCGCTTTAAGAGCCAAACTCTTTTTTATTCTGGGAGACATTTATGTAGCAAAAGGCGATTTTTCACTCGGTATAGAGCGATACCGTGCAGGAGCAGTTGTTGAACACAATGATGTTTCTCTAAGAGTCAGACTTTGCATCAAGCTTGTCAAAACCTACCGAGCTCGGAATACAGGTGAGGACCTCTCTTCTGCAATCGAGCTGCTTGCTCAGCTTATTAAGATAGAATCCAAAAATGTTAAAAAAGAGGTAGAGCTTAGCTGGTATGGCTCCATTCATGAGTTTTTTTTGCAACGCAATCAAGAAAAAGATCGCGAAAGAGCATTAGCATATTGTGAAGCTGCAGTCGTTCTTGCTAATGAACTTCCTGTAGAGAAGGGGGGCTTTATGCATAGGATCGCTCGAATGCTCTTCGATCGAGCAAAAGAGGGGGATTTGAATCTTGTGATCGACATTCTCACTAAAGCCATGTCGCTCTTAGAAAAAAATCCGCTCGCTGTTGCCTGCTTATCTCTTCTTGGCCAGGCTTATCATAGGCGCAGTGGCCCTCAGGATCTTTTGCGTGCAGGTAAATGCTTTTTAGAGGGGGTCAGGCGGCTCGATCCTCAGACGCTTCATTTAAAAGATGAGCTGGTAAAAGGGCTTGCCTCAATCCTACGGAAACCGGAAGAGAGCATTTTACTTGCCCAACAGGCAAATAAGTAAACCTATCCAACTTCAAATTAAGCATCGAACCGCTTTTTGATGTTCAAAATAATACTATTTATCCTAAAATTTGATTTTCAACCGAGTCTGGTACAATTCACAACGAAGGAGACTATGTTAAAAAGATCCCTTCTTCAAGTCACGAGCGTGACGCTTCTTTTTGCAGCAGCTGATGTATGTGCAACAGATTTCTTTGCCGAGGCTAAAGCCGCCTATTTTCGACCGACGAGTGATAAGTTTCGAGATGTGTATGGCAGTGGAGGGATTTATGGCCTAGAAGCCTCCTGTCAATTCTGGAAACCCCTTTATGCCTGGGCAAGTGCAGACTATTTTCACAAACGCGGCAGATCGATCGGATCGGGAGGAGGCAGCTCGACCAAAGTAACTCTTGTTCCTCTTGCTTTTGGAGCAAAATATCTCATTCCTTATAAATGGGTCGATTTTTATTTGGGAATGGGACCCACCTTCACCTACATGCATTTCACAGACAATGCACCCGGTGTCATCCGCCATAGCTCGAAATGGGGATATGGTGGGATGGCCAAAGCTGGTGCTCTTCTCAATTTTAAGAAGCACTTTTTCTTCGATCTATTTACCGATTACTCCTATCTCAAAGCCCGGTTTAGTAATACGGGTGAAGGAAAGGTTTTGCGCCCCCGCATGGATCTCAGCCACTGGTCAATTGGGGTAGGCGTGGGAATGCGTTTGGGAAGATTTGAGAAAAAATCTGCGGCAAACCCCGTAAAAAAACAACGGTTTTAAATTTCGAGACGTGTTCAACGTCTTTTGGAGGGTTTTTATGAAGCTGATCAGAGGAGTGTATGTACTAGTTGGCGTCTTGTTCTTTTGGACAAGCTCACTTGCCGCAGAGCTCAGACTTTATGCGGTGAATCAAAACGATGGCACAGTCAGTGTCATTGATACGACTACTAACACGGTCGTAGGCTCTCCGATTACTGTCGGTTCTCAGCCATTTTTTATCGCAACGACACCAGATGGAAAGCAGCTCTATGTGCCAAATTCTGGCGACACTACTGTAAGTGTGATCGATGTGGCAACCAGCGCCGTTTCTACAATTACAGTTGGTAGTGGACCTGGTAGTGGACCCAGTTATGCAGCATTCACAGCCACTAAGGCCTACGTGACCAATTTTAATGATGGCACTGTCAGTGTCATTAACCTTGCAGATCAAACAGTCCCTACTACGATTACTGTGGGTTCTCAGCCATCATTTATTGCGACCACGCCGGATGGAAGCCAGGTCTATGTGTTGAATGCAGGTGATGGTACAGTGAGTGTGATTTCCACCGCATCAGACATGGTGATAGACACGGTGACTGTGGGAAGCCAGCCTGCATATGTTGCCTTCACTGACACCCATGCCTTCGTGACTAATTTCGGAAGTGACTCGGTGAGCGTCATTAATCTTGTAGATCACACGCTCAATACCACAATTTCTGGAGTAGCGCGTGGCCCCAATTTTATTGCTGTGTCTCCAGATCAAAGCCTAGCCTTTGTCGCTCTTTCGACACCTTCGATCGCAGTGGGCGCTATTAGTGTAGCTGTGATCGATACAACAGCCTTTACCGTAATCCAAGCATATGGAGGAATAAATGAAGCCCCCTCGTATCTTGCATTCACTCCAGATGGAACCGAAGTTTATGCGCCTATCTTTTTTATAAATTCTTCCCCCTTCACGAGGGGTCACACAATTTTAGAAATGGATGTAGGAACGTCTAATACCACCACGATTACCGAAAGTGGAACACAAACGGGTCCTCTCTTTCCAGCAATCACACCCGATGGCAGTACGGTTTATGTGTTGAATGCACCTCAGATTGGTAATGGTTCAGCAAGTGTCGTCGATGTCGCTACCAAGACAATCCTTACAACAATCCCTATCGGCCACTCTCCCCAATGGGCTGCATTCGCCAACTTTAGTATAGGTCCATCGGCTCCGACATCGCCTGCCGGGAAGCAAGTTGGGAACTGTTTTTTTGATCAGACCGACCTGATCAATGTCATCCAATGGAATGCCTCTTCTACAGGCTCGCCCGTACAGTATAAGATCTATCGTGATGCTGCACTCACAGATCTTGCAGGCACAGTGCCTGCCACTCAGCTTAAATTTAAAGATCGCAATCGCATGCAAGGCCAGACCTATACTTATTACATTATCGCGGTAGACGCTAGCGGAGGAACCTCTTCTGCCGCAATCGTCACCGTCTTCCCTAGTAAGGGCCCTTGCTAGTGGTCCATTCGCTATCTGATTGCGCTTTTTTTTCGGATACCGGTCGAGTGAGCTGCGCTCTTGGGTATGTGATGAGATGTGAAGACTATTTTCACTTAGGCTGCCGCAGCGTTCTTCCCATTACGAGATTGACCGGCTCCACAGTGCAGATTGGGCAGAAATACCGACGCGTAGAATCCTCCTGCTGCACGACTGCCGTCAAAGTTGCAAGCTGGTTTTTGACGCTAGGCTTAATGCCTCTTGTTGCCGGGATCTCAGTGGGAGTGGGGCGCTGCTACTACCGCATCAAAGTAGATAGGAACGAGTTTATAAAAGACACGGCTCGGCTAATTAGAAAAACAGCTGCACGTTCTCCGCGAACAAATCGCGATCTTCAAAGTGTCGACCGGATTTTGGGAGAGCTCTACTTAGGAGGCGGCTTAGAGTTTCTCGACTGCACGGGCATGGCGATTTTTGCTAGAGACAAAACGGGGAATGTTGTGGGGATGAGAAACACAAGCAACCCCCGTCAGTACAAACAGATTGTCACCTTATGTCCTCTCGAAGTTTTTGAAAAGGAGACCGATCTTTTTAGTGAAAGCCACGTTTATGACCAGACGTGCATTTTGGAAAACTACTTTCAAGCTATAAAAGTGGACTGGTATTACTTCGGAAGAACAATACTGGATGTACAAAATCAAGATGCTCCGGATTTAGTCGCTCTTAAATGGGCCACTTTGGTGCATGACTGCTCCGTCGAGTCACCTCTTGCTGAGTTTTCAATGGAGGAGGAATCTGAACAACATATTTATGCAATCCGCGCAACAAAAGCAGCTATTGTAGACCGTATGCAGCCCCAATCACTTTTTCAGCGAGCTTTTAATGTTTTTGATAAAGCCGTCTTTGAAAACCAAAAGACACTTGTTCATTGCGCACGCGGTATGTCTAGAAGCGTCACTGCTGTGATCGCTTATATCATCAAGACGTTTGGAGTCACGGCCGAAGAGGCTACACGATTTGTGCAATGTCAGCACGCCATTGCAAGCCCCCGCTTCCCGGAACAGCTACGCAACTACCAACAGCTGCTCAATCCAGCCCCTCCTCTTTCTGAACAGAAGTGGGCGCTTACTAAAGAAGAGCGGTTAGAGCTCGTTTAAAGATCACATTATCTGGCATCCATAATGATGCAGCTGCTTTTGAGCATCTACGAGAGCAGGCTGAGTGGAAGAGTAGACACTAAAAGGCAGGGTAACATCATTTGGGATGCAGTTGTTAAGGATATTCAAGTGCGCAAGGCGGGTGAGTTTAGTTACCTCTTTGCAGAGGTTAGGAAGCTTGTTGTGAGAGAGGTTTAGGTATTGTAGTTGCGCCAGATTGCCAATGGCTGCAGGCACTTCTCTAATCGCGTTGTGGCTCAAATCCAGATCTCTTAGCGACATCATTTCGCAAATTCCCATAGGAAAAGCGGTAAAACAGTTAGAGCGCAGCGAAAGAGTGGTAAGGCGCGGCCAGAAGTCAGCTGTCATCGTGCACGTTGCAACTTCAAACCCTTCATTTTCAACAAAACGGGTCTTTTCTATGAAGGAGGTCTCTTGTTTATCTAGTTCGTCGGGAAGGTGTTTCAACCTGCAACCGCTAAGGTCGATCTCTTCTACCATATCCCATTTGGTCACGGTGTCGGGCAGAGTTTCGAGCGGATTAAACGAGAGGTACACCTCTCTCACCTCTTGCCAACAGCCCACTTCCGGAGGGAGCGTTTTAAGTTGGTTGCGTCTTAAAAAAAGCCTTTCAATTTTGGACCAGCAGCCCACTTGAGGGGGAAGTTCACGAAGTTGATTATCATTGAGATTTACCCACGTTAGTTCTGTGAGGTTTTCAACTTCATTGGGAAGCTTGGCAATCCTATTTTCGCGAAGATCCAATTTCCTGAGCTTGTGCATGCTGCATACACCAACCGGAAGGCTGGTAAGCTCGTTACCTTTAAGTAAGAGGCAGAACAAAGAGGAGAGGCGACCGATAATATCAGGAAGATCGACAAGGTCTTTCTCTGAAAGATCGAGCTGGCGCATTCTCTTACAAAAAACATCTACTTTTTCTGCATTGTTTCTCTCAAGAGCGCACCAAGCATCCAATGCTTTCGGGTTTTGTGGAGAAGCTTTTCTAAAGAGTGTGATGATCCTCTCCGCATTCATGCGGCTTACCAGATGAATAAGCTCTTGCGGATCAAAAAGAACGCGCTTACGGAGAGGCATCTTGTCTCGTTTTAGGACCATTGAGGCGTCCTTCCAAACGGTTTCAATAAGCGTGCGTAAACTTTTTTTAGATCTCACCCCTGATGTGTCTTGTCGCCCTTCATCATACGTTTTCCAAGCAGCATCGACTAGATCCTTGAGATCATCATATTGCCTGCAAGTATTTAGAATGCTCCGGCGGGAGCTAGGGGCGAGAATCATCTTCCATTGTTTCGACACGCATGCAAGGGTATGCGGTTCAGAAGAGCAGTAGCCTATCCATTGTAAGCAATCAAAATCTAATTTTGAGATAGTCATAGCGGGTAGTTTAAAACAAAATCGTAAATAGTTTCCATATACATAATTAATTGCAAAATTTGTTTAATAATTAAATTTTTTATTGCGGATGGTTTTTATATAGAGTTTCCTCTAAGATATACCCTCTTTAATGGAGGAATATATGGATCAAACGACACTTTTAGTGAATACCGAGGTGCAAAATCAGGGCTATCTCTGCAGCTTTTTTGATCTGGCGCTTGCCCCTTGCCGCTATCTTTTCGAAGGCAGGACCGTTCAAGTCGTCCACTCAGGCTTAAAGACAGAGGTGCACCATGTGCGCTCCTACCACCCTTGCGGCGAGAAGAACCGCTCCCTGACGAACAAGGAGCTGGCCTCTTCGGGTATGAATATGTTTAAAACGGCTCTCATGATCCTCCTTTTCATTCCCGGGTTTATCATCGGCTTTTATGGAAAGTTGCTGCTCACCTGCTTCTCCTCACAACTTACAGAATCCCATGAGTTCATCGTCAAAGATTTGATTAGCTCCTACACGCAAGAGCGCGCGCAGCAGGCGGGTAAGATGGTGGCTGAAGCTTTCTTGAGGGCTCTAGGTGGAACTGATGCTGATGTCGAAGAATTAAATGCACATGCACCCAAGCAAGAAGGCACGACTGTGGACTTTTTGTGGCAGAAGAAGATTTTAAATTTACGCACAATTGGCACGCCTAATGATCCTGTGACATCCCAGATGCAGCTACAGAATAAATTAAGTGAAGAATGGGCAAAGACAAAAAAAGAGAACCCCGGTCAGCCTACCGACATTCTGATGATCTTTGGAAAAAAAGATCTCATTATTGGCCAAGACCCCGGCTTTTTACAGTTCAATCCGATGAAGGTGATCTTAGTTGGCCCAAAAATCGGCGAGAAGGTCTATGGCCATCGCCTGGGTGAAAAAGATTTCGCACCCGACGCTCTCTTACCCTTTAAAAAGACGCTCGAAGAGAGCGGCAAGTGGCAAGTCAAGGATGTAAAGGGCACGGGCGATGCGATTCAAGATGCCCCAGACACAAGAAGCTGGTTTCCTTGCAAACCTTGGCATGTCGTCTATAACGTTCCGAGTAGTGATGTGGCTGCAAAAGCAAAGGCGCCTGCTAAGAAAGAGAAGAAGATCCACGGATTAAGAGGATAAGGGATGAGCTTTGATGCTCTTTCTCTCAACACCCGCGGCTGCATAGGCCCTTTCCTCGATGATACGCGAGATCTTGCTAAGATCGCGCCTGTGTCGCGCAATTTTCAAAGCTCGGTTGCTTTCAAAAATCGAGAATGGTTTTTGCTCGATGTAGGGGCGCTAACACCCTCAGATAAAACCGATTTTGCGAGCCTATGGACCGAGCATAACAACTTGCGCCTCTTCAAATCGCTTAAGCCTGAGAGCC
Organism: Chlamydiia bacterium; assembly: GCA_963804085.1. Taxonomy (GTDB): domain Bacteria; phylum Chlamydiota; class Chlamydiia; order Chlamydiales; family Rhabdochlamydiaceae; genus CAWDOQ01. Next base: position 18,686 of record CAWDOQ010000004.1, read on the forward strand.
TGAAGAGCAGCTTTCTTGCATTCGAAGGTCCCGCACTTAAAGTCCATGACTGGAAAAGCGCCGGCATCTTTGACACACTGGCCTACTACTTTGGCATCCAGCACGAGTCTTTAGCAGATAACTTTGCTACTTTAAGCCAGAAGAAAGCCACTCAGATCGATGAGCTGATCGCCATGAAGCCCCCGAACCGTCTCAATGAGTTTAGAAACATCTGCTTCCGCGCCAAGAATCTTGAAAGAGAGATTGCGAGCATGAAAGAGCTCATAGCAGCGAGCGCTTCGGACCTAGATGCAGCGACGGCCGAACTCTTTTGTTTGGCACGCTGGATCGCCCAGTTCGCCCAGTGGGTCGTCTGCTACTTCATGCAAAGCCCCGAGAAGATCAAACAGATTGATGCTGCTTTTACTCCTTTGCAAACAGACGGAGGTAAGCTATCTGCTCTTGCGCGCGGGAAGTTTAAGGAGACTCCCGATGCCTGGTGTGGTGTGCGTATCGGTGAAACTTATATCGATCCCAAGCGGCTCGTCGGCGTTTATGCCTTTCCTCGTAACTACGCTAAATCTGACACCGGGGAGCTGGTCTTTAGTGGCGATGTCGTTTTTGTGCTATCAGAAACGGGAAAGAGTGAAGATTGGCGCGCAGATTGCGCTGTTGCCCGCATTTGGCAAGATCGGGATAAGGGCTGGGGTATCAGCGAAGATTACACCGTAGACAAGCCAAAAGCTATCTTTGCTAGAAGACTAGAGTTGACAAGTCTAAGAGAGCGTGGTGCAGACACTCCCTATTTTGCGGTAAATGGCGATCGCCCTTTCATGCGCAAGCTCTCTCAACTTGCAGTAGAGATCCTCCTAAGAGAAGGGGAGAAGCGTATGACCTATTGTAACGCCTATGATTACGCGCATGTGCTTATTCCAGCGGGCTTCCAAGCGAGAAGAGACAAAAAGATAAAAGAGACAAAGATTATCAAGAAGATTAAAGAAGCGCGTGAAAGGGGAAGAAGATTCCCCAACTACCATGATGAGGCGATGTTTAATATGCAACTCCGCAACAAGCCTCTGGGAAGTCTTTTAGACACCCCCGTGGATTGGGGTGAGGGGGCGCGCACCTGGCGGAGTCGCCTTCAGACCGAACCCATGCTTTGGGGTACGGGCGCCATATTGCCCCGCTATTGGCGTCAAAACATTTATTTATTAGAAAAAAGAACATAATTTAAATTTTAATAATTCAAATCATTGTTCAATAATGTTAAAATTTTAAGCCTATGACAACAAAAGTATCAGCCATTACGACATTCACCCATCTTCCTGAGATCTCAAAGGGTCCGCGTATCAAAGTGGAGTCCTTTTTAGACCAGGATTCTTTTGCTGCCTTTGCTGCAGCAGGAAAAAGCGCTCAAGTGTCAGACCCCGAATACCTACGCTCTAAAGTGAGGCAAAACCTCGCTAAAAAGCTGCATAAAGATAGCTTTGTTGTTTTAGAGGGCGAGGATCTCAAAACCTACAAGCTTCCGGTGCAGGGCTTCTTTGCCACCATCGCCTACTACTTTGGCTATTACCACCAAAACCTCGGCAGCGATTTAAGCGAGCTGAGCAAAAAAAGAACTTTAGAAGCGATTAAATTTTTAAAGGGCGAACCTCCTGCCACACTCGTCGGCTTAAGAGAGATCTGCATGCGTGTGCACGGCTTTTCTAAAGAGATTAAAGGGATGCACGAGCTGCTCCAAAAGAGCGAAGAGAAGCTTGCTCGCGATACAGGTGAGCTCTGGTTTTTAGCCCGCTGGATCTGTCAGCTTGCTCAATCCATCCTCGCGCTTTTTGGAGGTGGCTCATCCGAAGCTGTACGCATAGACAATCGATGGACCTTGCTCAACCAAGAGAACGGGGTATTAGATATGCTCAATAAAGGGCAATTTACAAGTACCCCCCATGTTAGACGTGGCCTTCGTGTGGGACAAACCGAAATTACGGTTATGGGCGAAAAGTCAGAATACGGGGTCTATGCGCGGCCTGCCTTGTTTATTCCTTCGAATGATAAATCCAGGGAAGGAGCTAGATTTAACGGCAGAACCACATTTTGCCTTTCCAGAGATGGAATTGATGCAGAAGCGTGGATAAGCATGCGCTACTATTGGAATGAAGAGGGATCTAGTTCACTGACGGGTGAAGATGAGTACATCCCGACACGCCCTCTGGTCAATAGAAGGCTCTATATTTCCGAGATAGGGGATACTATCTTTGGAAGAGGACAACGAGATACGGGTAACGATCTGCCGATTATGCGCAAACTGGTCCAGCTCTCCGTGGAAGTTCTTTTGAGAGAAGGCGAATACAGATTAGAATTCGGCAGCAACCATGATGAGGCCTATGCGTTTACTGCGGCAGGATTTGACTCTGATAAAGATGATGAGTTAAAGGCGAAAATTCTTGCAGCGCGCCAGCAAGGCAAAAAGTTTCCCGACTACAAAGATGAATCGAGCTTTAAGATGAATCTCTACAATGAACCTGCAGGCAGCGCCTTAACGCAACCCGTTGACTTTGGTGAAGGCGCAACCACATGGGGAGCCATCATCAAAGCAGCCCCCATGCTCAATCCAGGAACCGGCCACATCCTGCCCCGCTTCTGGCACCGCGACTTCTTTCTTCTCGAAAAGCCAGCAGCTAAAGCCTAACGCCATCCCTTTTTCCAAGCTTCATACTCAGAGGGGCGCACGCGATAGCGTGCAATGTTCCCCTCATGCAAACCCATACTCTCAACTTCTGCTACCTCAATGAAACGCGCTCTCTCCTCTTTTGGAAGAGAGGTTGCTCGCTTTTTAATCATGGAGGCGGCGCGCTTTTTGTCCATGCACTCGCGGACAACCTCTGTGATTGTTTCTAGGATGAGATCGCGGTAGCGCATCCTAAAGGGATCAGGCTCGCCAAGCGTTTGTCTTGCTCTTGAGTAGAGCAAGCAGGAGCGCTCATACGCCCAAACAAATAGATCGCGCAAGAGTTCCACGCGGTTCAATTCATAGACAGCCAGGATCCCATCGATATAGATTCTTTCCGGCACATCGACGAATGAAAGGGGAGAGAGATTCTCGCGAATGAGTGGGATGTTAGCCGCCAAGCGAGAGACCCGTTTATTGACATCTTCAAAGGGCTGCAAGTAGGGGAGGTGCACCATGGAAAAGAACGCTTGCTCAAACGGGTCTTTAATCAGAGAGGCGCGATGCAGAATTTGTCCAAAGAAATCAGAAATGAGTTGAGGTACAGCTAATGGTTCATACACCGTTCCTCCAATTCCTACAGCAAGCGTGCGCAAACTTCCGGATGCGCGTGGATCAGATAGCAAGTTGTTCGACAAGAGGGCATGTAAGTTGAGAATCGTATAGTTGTTAAATCCCAAATATTCTGCCGACTCCACTAAAAACTCGATGGCAGCTTTGTGATTTAAAATCATTTGCGCTTCCTTCATGTTTTTGCCGTCAGATAGCTCTCCTAATGCGAGCAGCCTCTCTGTATCGAGCAGCGAGTAGGTGTTGCCCTCCAAGCGGCTCGAGTTCCAAGATAGGTCGATAAGCAAGCGATTGAAAATTTGGCGTGCGTAGGTGCCCGCTGCCCGTTTGCCATCAGGCGATTTTCCGAGCTCCAAAAGATGTTTGCGCATGGGCGCAGGAAGGTAGTAGGTCTCGTTGGGTCTGTATTTTTCCAAAAACTCTCTGTTGTAACTGACGGGCCTGCGTGCGGCTATTGGACGTCGTATCTGTGCTTGAACCGATTGGGCTACAGAGGAAAGAGGAATAGCGCTCTCTTCTGCTTTTTCTTTAGCGACATAAGCTGAAGTGTCGTCCGCCCGATACATTCGAACAGCTCCAATGCGGTATCTTCGCGAGCGCGTCCTTCCTTCTGCTTCCAGTGTGCCCATTTTAACCAGAAGGGCCAAATGACGTTGCAACGTGCGCCTGGCTGGCATCTTATCTAGAGCCCCAAAAATCTCGTCAAAAGAAGCGCCGTATGGAAAGAGCTTCACTGCATACAGGAGTGTATCAAGATCACTTTGCAAAATAGCTTTAGGCATTTTTCCTCCTAATTGCGCCAATAAGATAATTTATAAGACATCTAGAGAGTATTGCGCCACAAAAACATCATTTAAGTGGCGCAAATGAGTTCAATTAGGCGAGCTGCACAGAGGTCTCCTTGGTTTTAAAGAGGCATCTGCGCAGAAGGCTAAATAGCCGTGTCGAAAAGCAGCACCTACGCGGCTCCTCGTTTTTGCAGGCATATTCTCTTGAGGCTTCTCCATTTAAAAAGTCCCGCATCTTCATGAGCCGCCCAGGATTGTCGAATTGACAAGAGAGAAAGTGTATCTCACTTTTGACGACAAGAGATCCGCATAGCCTTCCCTGTGCAACGGTATTCACCCGAACGCCGATAAAGAGTTGACCCTTCTTTTTGCCGATGCCGATAGTGAGGGGATTTTCTCTGCAGGGTCTAATGGGTACGGAAAACTCTCCAAAAGGCTCCATGAGAACATTATGGGGAGAACAGAGGATTCGCGCATGGCGAAAATGCTCTACTCCCAATTCTTGGATCATCTTCTGCGGAATCCGAGGAGCGATCCTTTTGTACGACTCTTTATAGCAGCTAATCGCAAGAGCTTTATTGGTTCTTGCGCACCCTCTTTGCTCATAAGTTGTCAAAAAAGAGGCGATGATGGGACAAATATTTCCATTCGTAAAAACTTGTACTGACATAACTTACCTATATTTAATTGTTAAAAATCTGATTTTAAAAACGAGGATTTAGGTGGATTGAGGTAGATTATTGGGCGAGTGCCCACCAAGTGCATACGAGAGGAATAGAGAAGTGTGCTTGAGCCTTTAGTAACTTTCTAAGCGCAGTGTCGATGATCTTTAGGGCGTTGGATCCGCGGGTGATTTGCGCGATGCTTACTTTAAACTTCTTTGCAATCTGCCGCTGAGTCAACTTTCCCTCTTCCAGAGCTTTTACGATTAGGTAGCGCCTTCCTAAAACCTTCTTCTCTTTCAAAGTAAAAAAGAGGTCAAAAAGAGGCTGGAGCTCCTCGGGGGACCTTCCCTTGCAAAGAGCCAGAAACTCCTGAAAACCGGCGCTGTTCTTATCGTCATATTTTTTAAACATGGTGTAATGGTACAACAGTACAATGGTGTTTTGCAATAGGTTTTTTGAGGTGAGTGAGGGGTTTGTGCGTAAGTGGTTGATTTTAAGGGAGAAATGAGTTTCTTTTTTTTGGTGGGCATTTGAGGTATACTGCTATCCCTTATGGATCAAGAGATTGAGCTAGAGATTGAGCGGCTGGGGGTAAATGGCGAGGGGGTCGCATCGCTTGAGGGGTTTGTCCTCTTTGTCGATGGGGCGCTTCCTGGTGAGCGCATTCGCGCCAAGATCTACGAGCGCAGAAAGAGCTTTGGGCGCGCCTCTGTTGTGGAAATTTTGCGCAGGTCGCCGCACAGAGTAGAGCCCGTTTGTCCGCTTTTTGGTAGGTGCGGCGGTTGCCAGCTGATGCATCTGGCATATTCTGAGCAGCTCAAAGCAAAACGCCAAAGGGTGGTCGATGCGCTAGAGCGCATTGGTAAGATCTCCGGTTCTTCTGTTTTATCTTGTCTTCCTTCACCTGAATCGCTTTCTTATCGCAATAAGATCCAGCTTCCGGTCTCACAATCTGGAAAGCTCGGGCTTTATGCGCAAGGCTCGCATGATCTTATCGAAATCGAGCGCTGCTTCATCCACTCTCACTTGGGTGAGAGGGTCTTCAAAGAGGTCCAAAAGCTAGTTTCTTCTAAGGACGACTTTAGACATGTTCTCATTAAAACTGCTGTCCACACAAATGAAGCCTTAGTGATTGTTGTGACAAAAGGTGAGGAGTTTCCAAAAGGTTTTGCAGAAAAGCTTCTCAACAGCATGCCCGAGATCAAAGGAGTGGTGCAGAACATCAATGCAGTACCCGGCAATGTGATTCTGGGTCCGACATTTAAGACAGTAGCCGGGCAGGGGTGGATCCAAGAGAGGCTTCACAATCTGCTTTTCAAAGTGTCGCCCGCCTCCTTTTTCCAAGTCAATCCTACACAGGCAGAGAAGCTCTACAGCCTCGTTTTGGAGATGTGTGCGCTTGAGGGAGGCGAGACTGTTTTAGATGCCTTCTGCGGTGTCGGAACGCTTGCGCTTATCTTGGCGAAGAACGCAAAAGAGGTGGTCGGCATCGAATGCGTAGAAGATGCCATTTCCGATGCAAAAGAAAATGCGCAGCTCAATGGGATTTGTAATGCCAACTTCATTTGCGGTCTTGCCGAAGAGAAGATCGTCACTCTACAAAAGGTAGATGTCGCTGTTCTTAATCCCCCCAGAAAAGGGTGCGAGCCCCTTCTTTTAGAAAAACTTGCCAAGCTTGCTCCGAAAAGCATTGTCTACATCTCTTGCGATCCTGCAACGCTTGCGCGTGATCTTAGGTTTCTGATAGACAGAGGATACACGCTCGATCAGGTGCAGCCTCTGGATATGTTTCCGCAGACGGCCCATGTTGAGTGCGTCGTAAAATTGATTAAAGATGAAGCCTCAAAACTGGCCTGAAGAGTTTATCTATTCGCCCAGATCGATCTCCTCTGAGATCAGCTATGAATTTTTAAGATTTTGTCTCGGAGTGCCCGAGCATGAAGAGCATATCTCCTCTATAATCGAGAAGGCAAGAGTCCACCCTCACATTAAAATCGAAATTCTCAAAGAGGAGCACCCTCTTGCTAAAGTGAGAACAAAAGAGGGGTATATCCAAAGAGGTGTCTTTGCGACCGGATCGCTACCCGCTCAAGAGGAGCTGGGAGAGTATGTGGGCGCGCTATTTTTGGAAAATGGGGATGAGCCTCTTGAGAAGATCTTTGCGAAACGTAAGCTTTCAGAATATGCGTGGATTGCCAAGATGCACCATTATTTCCTATTGGTTGAGCCCAAACAAGTTGCCAATGAGCTGGCATTCATCAACGACTTTCGCGGTATAGCGAGTGAGCCCAATGTCGGCGTCAAATGGATAAAACATCGCGGTAGTTTTTACTTTGGGTATGTCACTCTCTCTCCCATCGAAGCAGGCGAAGAGCTACTCGTCGATTACGGACAGAATTATTGGAGGCGCAAGTCTCCTGCACCTCCCATGACTACGAATTAACAGAGTCGTATATCTCCTGTGTGGACTGAGGCATAATGACAACCTCCATTGTGTGAAAGTCTGGTTGGTAGTTGATCGATTGTGTTAGCTCTGGATCGTAGGCGATCAGGATCGTCTGATAGAAAATTTTCAGAGGGGCAAGAGCCGCTCCAACAGCACTTTCTAGTGCGTAGTCGAGTGTTCTTTGTAGATTATAGATCGCATCTTTAAATGAGCATTGATCGGAACAGAGGGTGCCCAAAAAGTTGATGATGGCAAAAATAAGAGCCTCGATTGCTTTGAGCGGATTTTTGAATGTTTCTATGGTGACATCCAAAAGGGCTACAGGAAGCGCGCAAAAGCGCGCTGCACAGATATCTTCTTTATCATCTTTTGAAGCAAAGCCGTTGAGCCCGGCATAGATGTGGTTCTGCATTCTTGTGCCGTAGTGGTCTATGTAGAAAGTTTTCATGAGAGTACTCCTTGATTTGTGATAAAAAATCAACCGTGGATTTTAACGGATTGCTCTGTTAAAACAAAAGATATTTATGTCAAAAAAACATCTTGCAAAAATGGAGTTTGTCAAGGATGAGGCAGGCCAAGAGCTGCTCCTCAAAGATGGCAAATTTCAAGTGATGATGGAGTGGGAGAAGCCCTACATGGAGGCGTGTATCGATGCGCTTCAGCCTAGAGGAGACGTTCTAGAGGTCGGTTTTGGCTGCGGCTACTCGGCCACCCACATTCAGCGCCACAGTCCCAAAAGCCACACGATCATCGAGTATCATCCCGTCGTTGCTGCGAAGGCAAGAGAGTGGGCTAAAGCCTACCCTAACGTCACAATCGTCGAAGATACTTGGCAGCATGCCCTTTCTCGGCTCGGCATGTATGATGAGATCTTTTTCGACGACTATCCGCTTGAGAGCGATGCCGAGATGAAGAAGATGGAGAAAGAGAAGACGCATGCCCACTCAGTTCTTCAAACGGGGCAGAAGAAGATGCGTGAGGTTGAAGAGAAGCTCTCTTTTTTAAAAGATGTGCGCTACAAGGATGCGGATCTAGAAGCCTTTTTTCTTCACATGCAGAAGGGAGAGTCAGTCGAGCCGATCGTCTTTCTGCGCTTCTTCTTTGATCTAGAGGAGAAGGGAAATATCACAGCTAAGCAGCAGGATAAGATTTTGAAGCGGCTTGTGCGTGAAAAGCGCGTGACAGAAGAGGATATCGCCCGCTACCGCAAAGAAAGAGAGGAGGCCAAAGCAAAATCCTCCGCTTTTACGTTGGCTAAAATCCGAGGAGATCGCCTCTTTGAGTTTTTAGACGCCTGCTTAAAAAAGCATATGCGCAAAGGGGCGCGCTTCTCCTGCTACCTAAACGACCCCACCTCCAAGTTTGAAGATGAAAAATTCTTCAATATGATCATCACCAATCCAGATCTTGACTACACGGAAAAGACGATTCCCATCCTGGTGCCTCCCACCTGCGATTATTACAAGGCAGATTCTGCTCTTGTGATCACAGTCACAAAAGCAATTTAATTTTTTACTTTATACCCTTCTTTTACGTGCCCGCTTCCGCGCCCGCATGCGCGCCCGAATTAATCCGGATCGGGCGCGCATGCGGGCGCGGAAGCGGGCGCGAAAAAATAATTTTAATCTTATCTAATTAATAAGAATTTAATTATAATAGTCATCTTAATTTGGAGGATAATTACATGACTACACAAGCTATTCCCGCAGTAAGTGCCGATTGGAAGCCACTCATTCCCAAACTAAATTTTACAGGCGATGTAAAGCAGATCGCTCCCTTTTTAGATGGAGTTACGAGCGCCAAGGCGATGCTGGTGTGCAAGCTCTGGCAAGGCAAGCTCCACGAGCCCAGAGATGCGCTGCTCGAAGATCGGATTTGCGTGCAGGAAGGGTTCCCCGAAGAGGTGGTTAAAGCCTTTCGCGCAAAGAATCTCTCTCTTTGGCGTCTACCGGTAGTACCTACTGAAAAAATACCTAAAGAAGATTATTTCACAGTGAGCCAAGAGGATATGCCGCAGGGGGCCTCTATTGCCCGTCTTAAAACACAAGGTGGCCGTGTAGGCTTTGCTGTAGATGTTCGAGGCACTATTGATAAACACATAGAGCGACGCTATAAATGGGGTGATGAATCTTTCAATGTGCGCGATTTTCAAGGTGTAGTCTCTGTGTTCCGCAGATATACAAATTCGGATCAGTGGGTTAAAGATTGCCGGATTGGGGATGAAATGCTCAAGATATACTACCAAGTGCATGATGAGTCAAACCACACTGGGTCCAAATCGGTCAGTTGTCCTACCTGCCCTACATTCCGTACCGAACACTCTCAGGGTTGCAAAGAATTTATCATCCGTATGTGCACCGGAACCGATCCAGTGTTTAAGCTCGCAAAAGAGATAGAGATGGTGGCAACACCGCCTCCTCTCCCACCACTCATACCCAAACCAAAACCCGCTCCAGAAAAGACAGAAGAGCCGATGACTCTCTGCTCTTGTCTTGCAGCCTTTGCCGAATGGGTTGTGGGCTGTGTGCGTGCATGTTTAAATTACTTAGGACTTTAGCCGCTTAACGGACGGGGGGCATAACGGACGAAAACGGACAGCCCCCAAGAAATAAACTCAAAACTCAAAGTGCAAATTTTTGCGTTCTGCATTTCGACTTTTGCGTTTCTTCTGGGCCTCTCTCTTATAGTTACTAAAATTTGAAGGATAATTCCATGACTACGCAAGCTATTGCTGCTGCAAGTACAGATTGGAAGCCTCTCTTTCCTAAGTATCCGTTTAGCGGCGATGCGAAGCAGATCACTCTCTTTTTAGATGGAGTTACGAGGGGCGATGCTGGTGTGCAAGCTCTGGCCAAGAGCTGGCAACACTCCACGTAAGCCGCAGAGATGCGCTGCTCGAAGATCGGATTTGCGTGCAGGAGGGGTTCCCCGAAGAGGTGGTTAAAGCCTTCCGTCAGCGCGGGCTTTCTCTTTGGCGCCTGCCGGTATGACATGCATACGAAAAGATACCAGAAGATTACATCAGCCTCAAGCGAGATGCGCTGCCTGCCGGTGCCTCATTGGCACGCTTTAAAGATGCTTCGCATCGCGTTGGATTTGTGGTAGATGTTCGGGGCAACATCGATATGCAAGTAGTGCGAGATTATCGCGGATATGACGAGTCATTCAACGTCCGCAACTTTAAAAACATAGCCTGTGTTTTCCGCAGATATTCAAATGCGGATAAGTGGGTTAAAGATTGTTCAATGGGAGACGAACTACTCAAGATATACGACGATGTGCATAAACCCCACCATACAGGACCATCCATTACATCGTGTCCCACCTGTCCCACGTTTCGTGCCGACCACTCTCAGGGTTGCAAAGAATTTATCATCCGTATGTGCACCGGAACCGATCCGGTGTTTAAGCTCGCAAAAGAGATAGAGATGGTGGCCACACCGCCTCCTCTTCCACCACTCATACCCAAACCCGCTCCAGAAAAAACAGAAGAGCCGATGACTCTCTGCTCTTGTCTTGCAGCCTTTGCCGAATGGATTGTGAGCTTTTTTCGCTCATGCCTAAACTACCTTGGACTCGGAGGATAAATGACCTCTAGCATTAAAGCAGGTTGGACGCCTCTCTTTCCTAAGTATCCGTTTAGCGGAGATGGGACGGTTCTTGCTTTTCTCAATGCAAAAGAGGTCGCGGTTGTGCAGCGCGTAGCCAAGAGCTGGCTTAATCACCCTCGTTTTCTTCCTGCTAAAGAGCTTGCTGTTCGCGAGGATGCCCACTGCATAAAAGAGGGCTATCCTGAAGAGATGGTCAAAGCATTTCGCCTGCGCGGGCTTTCTCTTTGGCGCCTTCCTGTAATTGACATGAGTACAAGAGATTTCGATCTTTCTATTTTTCGTCTGCGATGGGCACATGAAGCGCCTGTTGGATGTTCTGCCATGCGCTTTACAAACCTAAAAGGCAGAGTAGGAGTGGCTCTTGAAGTTCATGGACATGCAGATGGTAGGATAGGTGCGCGGGGAGCAGATGACGGCGCTTGGTGGGAGATTGATCAACTACACGGTATTGTCTCTTTATACGACCTGGGTCATCACTACACCGAACCGGGTAATCCTTTGCATTCCTGGGGACACGATAGATTTTTTGGCGATGATGTTGCCGAAGCCTACTGGTCGAAGCATGAGCCGCACCACACTACAGGACAGAGGATGATCCGTTGTTCCACCTGTCCCACATTTGATTTTACAAACACACATGGCTTGATAGACTTTACCCGCAGGATCCTCTCAAATACCGATCCCATCTTTAAACTTCACGATAAGGTGCTGCAAGTGGAAACGCCTTTGCCGGCGCCTGTTGCTGTTCCAGCAGAGACTGGCTTCTTCTCTTGCCTTGCAGCCTTTGCCGAATGGATTGTCAGCTTTGTTCGCTCTCTTCTTTCCCGTCTTGGATTTTAATTCGTTACCGTCACCGTTACCGTTTTCCGTTTACCGATCCGGATTAATTCGGTAACGGGTTTTTAAGCAGACTTCTCGTCGTGCGTATCACCGAGGTCCACTGCAGGCATGAACCGTTTGAAGGGTTGCAGGTATTGGTCGATCTGTCCCTGTGATTGGTTCAAGAGATTGTCAAGCATGTTTTTGAGGTTCTGCTGGATGAAGATCTGTTTGAGCATCTGTCCTAAAACAGAATCCATCAGCTGATCGATGGGGAAGCCGCCTGCGCTGTTGATGTTGTCTATCTCGATCCTGTCGATGCGTGGCAGATGTTTAACCTTACCTCCCTCTTGGCGATAGACGATATCCGTATCGATATTGGTGAGGATCAGTTTTTTTATGAGGACGGTGCGCTCTTTGCCAGGCTTCTTCTCTTGTGTGTTTGCGGGTGGTTTCGTAGAGGATTCCACATTGCTCATGATGGTCGTCCAGTTGCCTTGGGTGCCCTTTGCATTTTCAAACTCTAAACCTAAGTAGATCTTGTCGATGTGGATCTCATCTATCACGATATCTTCGTTGAGATAACGCATGAGGGGAGCTTGTATGTCAATTAGCTCGGATGAGAAGGCTTTGGAGAGAATAGAACCGCGAGGGTTGCCGATCTCAAGCTTACGCACTTTAATTGCTGCAGGGGAGAGGTTGATGTCATCGATGGTAACGTTTACCTTCATCTTTTGTGACATGCGTGTCGCTAGCATGTCCGGAACACGGCTCCATGCTAAAAACAGAACGACTACAACGGCTACTAGTAGAACCACTATCCAAGATGCAAATTTCATAGGAGCGACCTCTTTTTATGGTCACATTATGAAAATTTATTTTAAATGGCAAGAAGTGCTTAGAAAATACGCGCCCGCTTCCGCACCCGCATGCGCGCCCGAATTAATCCGGATCGGGCGCGCATGCGGGCGCGGAAGCGGGCGCGTATAAAGATTAATAGTCAGCGCCAGACATAGAAGCCGGGCTAGCTGTTTTCTCTTCTACCTCGTCGGTGATCATCGCCTCAGTGGTGAGAAGTAGAGCAGCAATGGAAGCCGCAAGTTCGATAGCAAGGCGGACCACTTTTGTCGGGTCTACAATGCCCATCGTGAGCATGTTGCCATACTCATCGGTTTGTGCGTTCCAGCCCTCAAGAGCTGCCATAGACGCCACTTTTTGGACGACGATGGAGCCTTCTTTGCCGGCGTTCTCTGCGATCTGCCTTAACGGATAGCTAATTGCCTTCATGACGATCTCTACGCCGAGCTTCTCATCGCCTTTCATTGATGCGCTGAGCTTCTCTAAGAGGGGGATGCAGCGGATAAGAGACACGCCGCCGCCTGGGAGGATGCCCTCTTCGACAGCTGCTTTTGTCGCATGGACTGCGTCATCCACACGGTCTTTCTTCTCTTTCATCTCGACTTCAGTTGCAGCTCCTACGCGGATAATGCCCACGCCGCCGGCTAACTTTGCAAGGCGCTCTTGGAGCTTCTCTTTGTCGTAGTCAGAGGTGCTCTCTTCGATCTGACGCTTGAGAAGTGCGATCCTCTCTTGGATCTCTGCTTTCTTGCCAGCGCCTTCGACGAGGGTTGTGTCCTCTTTTTTCATGACTGCTTTTTTTACTTTGCCGAGCATGTCGACTGTGACGGTCTCGAGCTTAATGCCGAGCTCTTCGCTGATATACTGACCACCTGTTAAGATAGCGATATCTTGCAACACAGATTTACGTCGATCGCCGAAGCCGGGAGACTTCACTGCGCAAACTTTAAGGCCGCCGCGAAGACGGTTTACAACTAAAGTTGCAAGCGCTTCACCTTCTACATCTTCTGCAAGAATCAAGAGGGGTCTTCCGCTCTCTGCAACTGCTTGCAGAATAGGGAGGAACTCCTTCATGCCGCTGATCTTCTTTTCGTAGATGAGAATATAAGCGTCTTCTAAGATGCACTCTTGTGCCTCTGCGTTTGTGACGAAATAGGCAGAGAGGTAGCCGCGATCGAAGTTCATTCCTTCTACGACATCGAGGGTAGTCTCAAAGCCTTTGCCCTCTTCTACTGTGATCGTTCCATCTTTTCCTACGCGCTCCATCGCCTTTGCGATGATCTCGCCGATTTCTGTGTCGCCGTTGGCAGAGATAGTCGCGACTTGCGCGATCTCTTTTCTGTCTTGGATCGGCTTGCTGAGTTTTTGCAAGTTAGCGGTGATCTCTTTTACGCCTTTTTCGATGCCGCGCTTGATCTCCATCGGATTTGCGCCGGCAGTTACGTTGCGAAGACCTTCGCTGTAGATCGCCTCTGCGAGAACGGTCGCTGTCGTGGTGCCATCGCCGGCTTTATCTGCCGTTTTGTTGGCCACCTCTTTAACCATCTGCGCGCCCATGTTCTCGTGTCTGTCTTCCAGTTCGATCTCTTTTGCGACGGTTACGCCGTCTTTAGTGATTTGAGGAGCTCCATAGGATTTGTCGATGACGACATTGCGGCCTTTGGGACCGAGCGTCACCTTTACAGCAGCGGCTAAAGCACGTACGCCTTTTAAGATCTTCTGGCGCGCGTCTTCCTTAAATTTAATGTTCTTTGCAGCCATGTTTATTTTCTCCTTTAATTAATAATAGCAATGATGTCGTCGGCTCTTACAATGACCATCTCTTCGTCATCGAGAGTTACCTCTTGGCCGGAATATTTATCGATCAGAATTGTATCGCCGATCTTAACAGGCATAGGAAGGATTTTGCCCTCTTTGTTTGTGGCGCCCGGGCCGATCGCGATGACTTTAGCGGTTTCTTGTTTTTTCTTTGCGCTGTCGGGCAGGATGATGCCGCCTTTTAATGTCTCTTCTTGTTCTAAGCGCTTTGCAACAACGCGGTTCCCAAGGGGGTTTAATGTAATTTTTTTTGCTGTCTGTTGTGCCATATTTTTTCTCTCCTTGTACTGACTAGTTTTGGAAATTGCGATTCTAGCGGAAAGGCCTATTTTTGACAATAGATTTAGCACTGCAAAGCTTAAACTGCTAATCTTGACAGGAACGAATTTTAAAAGTAGGCTCTAATTTTTTACTTGAGAAGGAAGGAATATGGGAACTGCTATTGCCACACCGATTATAGAGCCTAAAGAGACGCCCGATCGCGACAAGGTCGCATTAGATGACCGCTGGAACGTTGAAGCGCTCTATCCCTCTTTCAATCAGTGGGAAGAGGATCTACAAACATGGGGAAGAGAGAGCCAAAAGAAGCCCAGATGGCCTGAAGTGACAAACTTTAAGGGGCAGCTCGCTCGATCTGAAAATGAGATCGCCTCTCTATTAAAAAATATTTTTAATATCGAAAGGCATCTTTCGAAGCTCTATACCTATGCGCACCTGAGGCACGATGAGGATGTGGCGCACGATCTACATAAAAAAAATCATGCCCGCATCTCAGCCCTCCTATACGACTTTAAAGAGGAGACCTCCTGGATCGAACCGGAGATTCTCCAGATACCTGAAGGCAAGCTTAACGCTTATTTAAAGAGCGAGCAGCTAAAAGAGTATCGGATCTATCTAGAAAAGATCATTCGCCAAAAACCGCACACGCTCTCTTATGAACAAGAGGAGCTAATGGCGCTCGCAGGTAAGGCTTTAGAGAGCTCTTCTAAGGCGTTTAGCGCATTCAATAACGCAGATGTAAAGTTTGCGATGGCAGAAGATAGCCAGGGGCGCAAATTAGAACTCACGCACGGAAAGTTTTTGGTCTACCTGCGCGAACGCGATCGCAAATTAAGACAGAGCGCCTTTGAGAATATTTATGCGAGCTATGGCGCATACGAGAACACGCTATGCGAGATGATAAATGGAGAGATGCAAGGCCACCTCTTTAATGCGCGCGCGCGCAAATACTCCTCATGCTTAGAAGCTGCCCTCTTTCCTCATCAGATAGACACACGCGTCTACAAGACACTGATCGAAACAGTGCGCAAAAATATTCAAGTGCTCCATCGTTATGTCGCTCTTCGTAAAAAACTGCTCGGATATAGCGAGCTGCATCTTTACGATCTGCATGTTCCTTTGGTTCATGATGTGAATTTGTCGATGGACTACCCAAAAGCAGTAAAAGAGATCGTAGCCTCTGTTGCGCCGCTTGGAAAAGAGTACCAGAAAGATCTAGAAGAGGGGCTGAAGACTAAACGCTGGGTAGATAAGTATGAAAATACGCGTAAGCGCTCCGGTGCATACTCCAGCGGCTGTTACGACAGCATGCCCTATATTCTGATGAACTACCATGGCACATTAAACGATGTACTCACCCTTGCACACGAAGCTGGCCACAGTATGCACAGTTTGCTTAGCGGCCGTAACCAGCCCTACCACTATTCGCACTATCCTATCTTTGTGGCGGAGGTCGCTTCGACCTTCAACGAGGAGCTTCTCTTGCACGATCTCTTAAAGCATACCAAAGAGAAGGAGAAGCGCGCGTTTCTCATCAACCAGAAGATCGAAGATATCCGCTCAACCTTCTTTCGCCAGACGATGTTTGCCGAGTTTGAGCTGCGTCTGCATGAGTGGGTAGAGGCGGGAGTGCCGCTCACGCCTACGATGCTGAAGCAAGAGTACCGCAAGCTCAATGCATTTTACTTTGGGCCCGATCTGGTAATCGATGAGGCGATCGACGTCGAATGGGCGCGCATCCCACATTTTTATTACAATTTTTACGTTTATCAGTATGCTACTGGCATCAGCGCAGCGCATGCACTAGTGGAGCGCGTAATACAAGGCGATGTTGCAGCAAAAGAGGCCTACTTGCGCTTCTTATCTTCGGGATCAAGCCGTTATCCTGTGGAGCTTCTTGCACTTGCAGGCGTTGATATGAAGAGTGGCGAGGCGATAGAATCCACCATCCGCCATTTCGAAGCGCTGGTAGAAGAACTTGAAGGTTTGTTGGGTACAAAATGACACAGAAGAAGAGTAAAGGCACATTCATCGTCATCAACGAAAAGGGGCTGCACACGCGCCCCTCGACCGAGCTTGTCAAGTGCGCCACATCCTTTAAGTCGCAAGTGACGCTCTCCTATCACGACATGAATGTGAGCGCAAAATCCATTCTCGGCATCCTGATGCTGGCGGCCGCTCGCGGCGCCAAGATCCTAGTCGAAGCCGAAGGCGACGACTCTGAAGAGGCGGTGAAGTCTATTTGCGCACTCGCTCGCAGCAAATTCCATATTAAGTATTAAGACCCCTAGTGGACGAAGTGGACAGAAGAGCGGTGGACTTTAGTGGACGATGTGGACGGGGATCTCTTCCGGCTCTTCTTCTTGGCGCTGTCCACAAAGTCCACTAAAGTCCACATCGTCCACTAAAGTCCACAAATCTGCGCCAGTCCACTTGGGGTTATTCTTCAACAGCAATCGCTTTATCCAGAACAGCCTTTCTACAAAAAACCGGAGTATTGTACTTCAGGGCGAGTGTAATACAATCAGAGGGTCTTGCGTCGATCTCGACGATGTGGCGCTCGTCGCCGCATCTTTTTTTCTAGGAAGAGGCGTGCGAAGTAGACTGTGTCTTCGACATCATGGATCACCACTTGGAGCAGCTCTATCTCAAAGCCGGTAAAGATCGAGCCAATTAGATCGTATGTGAGAGGGCGGGGATGGGTCTCTTCGGCGAGCTGCATCTGGATGTTCTCCCCGACGAGCGGATCGGTGTAGATAGCAAACTTCTTCTCAGGCGTTCCCATGATGATTACAGTATAGGAGCTCGCTTGCATGATCTTATGAAATGCGATGGGCACAAGGTCTTTTGCCATAACTGTATATTAGTTACGGGTGACAATTTGTCCATCGGAAAAACCGATCATGACTCGGCCGGCTAGATTGAAGAAAAACCCGGTGTCGACGATGCCCGGGATTGTAAGAAGAGTCTCTTCGTCCTCTTCAGGGTAGGAGCGGGGTGTGTCAAACTCGATATCGAAGATGTTGTTGCCATTATCAGTGACAAGAAGCTTGCCCTCTTTTGTTTTGCGCCAGGTGCCCTTGTACCCCTTTTTTTCTATCTGATTTAGGGTGGAAGCTCTTCCAAATGGGAGGATCTCGACCGGAAGAGGACGGCTGCCTAGCTGCGTGACCAGTTTGCTCTCCTCAATGATCACAACCATCTCGCGGCTCATGGAAGCTACAATCTTTTCGCGTACAAACGCAGCGCCCGCTCCTTTGATCATCCTCTTTTGGGCATCGACTTCGTCGGCGCCGTCTACTGTTATGTCGAGATGGGAGATTGTGTGGATGTCTAAGAGAGGAATCCCTCCTTTTTTTGCCAAATCCGCTGACGCTTGAGAACTCGCAACCGCTTGAATGGAAAGCTTCTCTTTTTTGCAGCGTTCGCTTAAACGCGCGATAAAAAACGCAGCGGTAGTGCCGCTGCCAAGGCCAACGAGCATCCCATTTTGGATAAGCTCGGCTGCGCGCTCACCTAACGCTTTTTTAATTGGATCCATAGATTCATGTTGCTCTATGAGAAATTAGCAAGCAAGGGTAAAAAAGTTGCACAAAATAGGCGAGGAGCTTACTTTGAAAAAGTATGAATAAGTTTGCCGAAGAGAGTCCCAAAACACAAAAAGCTCGCAAGAAGCTGCAAAAGCAGCTGGATGCGGTGGACAAGATGATCACGTCGCAAGCGCTCGAAAGGAAAGCGATCGAAATCCATCGCTGGATTGCTCGCCATGCCTCTAATAGAGTCGTTTTGCGGACAAAAGCGATCTCTCTTTTCGATGAGAATCAGAATGCAGCTTCGGAGAGCCAGAAGGTCGCTCAGCTGGTCGATCAGATTAGAAATGCCAACCCACCCGCATCAAATCCCTCCCTGAAAAAAGATCTTTTCTCTATTCTCTAAGAGATGAATATCATTGATTGTCTGAAAGAGCGCGGGTTTGTCGACGCAATCACAAGCGAAGAGCTGCGTGTATTGGCCAAAAATCCGCTTAAAATTTACGTCGGCTTCGATCCTACGGCTGATAGCCTCCATCTTGGCAACTTAGTCGGCATCGTGGCGCTAGCTTGGTTTCAACGCTTTGGACACACCCCTTACGTCATTTTGGGGGGAGCTACAGGCAGAATCGGCGACCCATCGGGAAAGAGCGTCGAAAGACCTCTTTTAGATGAGCAGACAATCGCCTCAAACGTAGAGAGAATTCGTCAGCATTTTCTCCACATCTTAGATTTTTCTACTCCTAAAACGTCTCCTGTTATTTTAAACAACGATACCTGGTTTGCTAAATATGCGCTGATCGATTTTTTGCGCGATATTGGCAAACACTTTCGTGTGGGGCCTATGCTGGCCAAAGAGAGCATCCGCTCGCGCCTCAATTCGGAGGAGGGGATCAGCTACACAGAATTTAGCTATCTGCTTCTGCAGGCTTACGACTTCTACCATCTCTATGAGAAAGAGGGTGTCGTGGTCCAGATGGGCGGAAGCGATCAGTGGGGAAATATCACAGCGGGAATCGATCTGATTCGTAAGTTGAAAGGGGAGAGCGCCTACGGTCTTACTTTCCCGCTACTTACGCGCAGCGACGGTAAAAAATTTGGCAAGACGGAGCAGGGGACGATCTGGCTTGCGCCCGACCGCTGTTCTCCCTACCAGTTCTATCAGTATATCGTCCGGCTTCCCGATGCAGACGTGACCAAGCTGATGCGCCTTCTCACCTTCATGGACATGGAGGAGATCCGCGCCTACGAAAAGAAGATGCAAGAGCCGGACTACCTGAGCAACTCTGCACAGAGAAGGCTAGCAGAGGAGATCACCCGCATTGTCCATGGAGAAGAGGGGCTCGCTGCAGCTCTTCGCGCAACAGAGGGCGCCGCTCCCGGATCTACGGCTGCGTTAGACCCTGCTGTTTTAAAAGAGATCGCTAAAGACATGCCCAATGTTTCTCTTACAAAAGCGGATGTGGTAGGAAAGAAGTATGTCGATCTATGCGTAAAGATCGGGCTTCAGTCCAGCAAAGGAGAGGCGGTGCGTCTCATCACAAACGGGGGCGCTTATCTCAACAACGTCAAGATCGAGGATCAAAACCTCCTTGTAACAGCAGATGATCTCGTAGGTGGAGAGTTTCTTCTTTTCGCCGCCGGCAAAAAGAAAAAAATCTCGTTCGAATTGCTTAATCTTTTTATCGCGCCCGCTTCCGCGCCCGCATGCGCGCCCGATCCGGATTAATTCGGGCGCGCATGCGGGCGCGGAAGCGGGCGCGATAAGAAAAGTCGGAAGAGATCCCCGTCCACCTCGTCCACTAAAGTCCAGAGATCTTCTGTCCACTCCGTCCACTTGGGGTCTTCTTTCAAACAAAATACTTGCTTGAAAATCAACGTGATACAACAATGAGCTTGTAAATCAAGGAGACTCCTGTATGACGACGATCACAAAGAAAAAGCTCATCCAAGTCATCTCGCAAGATAGAGGTGTACATCCCAACGATGTGCGCAATGTTATCCAAGCTTTTTTGGATGCGATGACCGATACTCTTTCTAAAGGTGACCGTTTGGAGTTCCGCGATTTTGGAGTCTTTGAAATTGTCGAGCGCAAACAGAAGATCGGCCGCAATCCTAAAAATGCCGCTGTTCCCATTATCATCCCCGCGCGCAGAGCCGTAAAATTCACCCCCGGTAAGAAGATGCGCAAGCTCATCGAAAAAGGGCATGCCCAGCGCCCCCAGCATCCGACAATTTAATTTTTTGCTAACCATCGTCTAATGGGTTGAATTTTATTCGGAATTATTGATAATTACCCCATGTCGTTTCCTAAAGTTGTATTAATCAGCTCTCTTTTGATTTTTACGGCAATTGGAGGAGTCGCTCTCTTCAAAAAAAGAGACGCTACACCTACCAATAAGGCTCTACCTGCCCAGATTGTCTCTGAAGAGGCACTGGCTGTTTCCTTGCCTGTGCCCAGCTTATCTCAAATTCCTTTTGACACACTTCCTGAGATCGACCGTATATTTCAACTTTTTACTACCGGTCCTAAAAAATTACCTATTGTAGAAACGGTCACTTATTCCAGTTCCGTGCCTTGGCTTAAAGGGCGGCCCGCTTGGATAGCCGACTATGCAGCCCACTTTGCAACCTCCCGCCACTTTATCGCGCGCAGCTTAAATGGCAAGCCCGACTACTTCACCCAAAAGGTAATAACCGGCAGTCAGTTTAACGTCTTTCGCAAAGATAGACCTCTCCATTTTTATCTTCTGGTCGATCTTGCGCACTGCAAAATGGGGTTCTACTATGTAGACCTCACCACGCAAGAGCGGGTTCTGCTTAAAACCTACCGAGTTGCAGTGGGGCGTCCTGATGCGCAAACTCCTATTGGCACCTATCCTTTGGGTAACCGCATAGCAGTCTACCAGCCCGGCATGATCGGTAAATTCTACGGACAGGATCGGGAGATGGTGAGTGTTTTTGGATCGCGCTGGATCCCTTTTGGCGAAAAAGGGTTTGGTATCCACGGTATGCCGTGGGAGCTGGATGCGCGCACTGGAGAGTTTGTAGAAAAAAAAGAGTTGCTCGGCAAGCAGTCGAGTGGAGGGAGCCTCTCTTTGGCAAAAGAGGATATGGAAGAGCTCTTTTCTATTGTCATCACCAAGCCGGCCTACGTGGTCGTTGTAAAAGATTTTAAAGAAGCTCAATTACCCGGTGTCGAAGTAGCGACGCCTACACACTAAAATGGCACTAAAAAAGGGTTATAAATGTTAGCGCACGAGAAGCAGATTTTAGAATACCAGAAGACGATGGCTCAAGTGAAAGAGCAGAACAAGGGCAATGCGCTCTGGTCGGAAGATGAGCTTAAAAAGCTGGAGAAAAAGCTCGAGCAGCTTAAAAAGCGCGTCTATACCAATCTCACTCCGTGGGAGAGGGTAGCTATCTGCCGCCATCCTGCTCGTCCGCGCTCTATCGACTACATCAAAAATATCTGTGATAGTTTTACAGAACTCTGTGGAGACCGCTTGTTTCGTGACGATCGCTCTATCATCGCAGGTCTTGCTAAGATCGGCGGTGTGAAATTTATGGTCATCGGCCAAGAGAAGGGGTGCGACACAGAGAGCCGCCTCCATCGCAATTTTGGCATGCCTCATCCCGAAGGTTATCGCAAAGCAATGCGCTGCATGCGCCTTGCCGCTAAGTTCCGCTTGCCGGTTCTGACCCTGCTCGATACGCCCGGTGCCTATCCGGGACTGGCAGCGGAGGAGAGGGGACAGGGTTGGGCGATAGCTCAAAACCTGTGGGAGATGGCGCGCCTACCTACGCCTATCCTTGTGCTTCTAGTCGGCGAAGGCTGCTCGGGTGGGGCCCTCGGCATGGGGATTGGGGACCAGGTGGCGATGCTTGAGCACGCCTACTACTCGGTGATCTCGCCCGAAGGGTGCGCGTCGATCCTCTGGAAAGATGCGGGTAAAAACGAGCAGGCGGCGGGTGCTCTTAAGATGCACGCTGAAGATCTTCTTGACCTAGAAATAATCGATGATATGATCGAAGAGCCTCTAGGCGGTGCGCACCACGATCCGAAGGTCGTGTTTGCAAACGTAAAGGAGTATGTCTTGCAAAAGTGGCAGATGCTGAAAAAGATCCCACTAGAAGACCTGCTCGAACAGCGCTACCAGAAATTTCGTAAAATCGGGAAATATGAGATTACTTCTCCAGGCAGCCCTACGAAGTAAGCGCCACTTCTCTCTTCTCATCACCACCTTTCTCACACTACTCGCGCTTACTATTGCGAGCCAAATGGAGATGTTTGCACTCGGCGTTCTTTCCAACAATGGAGCCGACTTCTTCACACTCTTTGCATCAGAAAAACGGGAAGAGGGAGCTGCGCAAAATGCGATCACATTAAAAGAGGTCGAACAAAACTGGGCGCGCATCGATACCGAAGACAAGGGCGTGATCACCAAGCAGCAGGCCTCCGCTTACATGGCCCAGCACAAAGAGACCAATCCGCTCAACTGGCTCATGCGCGAGGTAAGGCTCAAGTTTAATTTGACAGACAACATCAATGCACTTGTAGGCATCCTCGTTTGCGTCGCTATCTTTAAAGCGATCTGGCTCTTTGCAAGCAGATACACCACGCAGATACTTTCGATCCGTGTCAGTAGAGATTTGCGCCAGCAATACTTTGAACATATCCAGTCGCTTCCGATGAGCTTTTATCAGCAGCATAACATCGGCAGCCTCTCTTCGCGCGTTGTAGGCGATGCAGGACAGATCGCCACATCTATCAACTCCTGGCTGACCAACTACCTGCAAACACCGTTTACGATTGTCACCTGCCTCATGATGTGCATCTACCTCTCTTGGCAGCTCTCGTGCGTCATCTTTTTTGGTGTGCCGCTTATCATCATCCCCATTGTTTTTCTTGCGCGCCGAGTAAAGCGCATTTCGCGCCAGCTCCAGAGCAACCAGGAGCGTTTTGCCTCTGTCTTGATCGACTTTTTGGCAGGTATCCAGACAGTTAAAATTTTTGCGATGGAGATGTTCGCGCTTAAGAAATACAAAGAGCAGAACGATCGCATGGCAGTCCTGGAGAGCAAGACGGCCAAGTATGGCCTGCTCACACGTCCCATCTTGCATGCGATCACAACACTTTGCCTTGCAAGCGTTGTCCTCTTTGGCCTCTATACACTCGGCATGACCGTTTCACAGCTGATCGTCTTTTGCGGCCTTCTACAGCTCGTCTACGAACCTGTAAAGAAGTTTGCCGACGAGAACGCCAACATCCAAAGAGGAATCGTTGCAGCAGAGCGCATGTTTGAGGTGCTCGATCTAAAGTCTCATATCGAAGATAAAGATGGCGCCCTGCAGCTCACCAACTTTAATGACAAGATCGAGTTTGAGAACGTCTGGTTCCGCTACGGAGAAGGCGAGTGGGTATTAAAAGATGTCAGCTTCACAGTCCGCAAAGGGGAGACGGTAGCAATAGTTGGCCCGACAGGTGCCGGCAAGTCCACAATCGTGCAGCTGCTCCCACGCCTCTATGACGTGCAAAAAGGGGAGATCCGCATCGATGGCAAGCCACTCAACGCCTACACACAGAAGTCTGTGCGCGAATCGATCGCATTTGTCTCGCAAAAACCCTTCCTCTTCTACGACACCGTAGCTGCCAATATCGCCTTTGGCAAAAACTTCACAAAAGAAGAGATTCAAAACGCTGCCAAACGCGCCCATGCAGATGAGTTTATTGTTCGCATGCCCCAGCAGTATGACAGCATGCTCGCCGAGGGAGGACAGAACCTATCGGGCGGACAGCAGCAGCGCCTAGCCATCTCACGCGCCCTTGTCAAAAACGCACCCGTACTTATCTTAGATGAGGCGACCTCCGCTCTCGACTCTCTTAGTGAAAACAGAATCAAAAAAGCGATTGCAGATCTACACGGATCTGTCACGCAGATCTTAATTGCCCACCGCCTTGCCACTATCGAGCATGCCGACCGGATCATCTACCTTGAAAGAGGAGAGAAGATCGCTGAAGGCCCGCGCGATGAGCTTCTCGTCTCCTGCGAAGGCTTCCGCCTGATGTGGGAAGCGTTATATAGGGTAGAAGAGCGCAAGCAGAAGACCCCAGAGCTAGTCTAACCTTATAAGAAAAATTTTCTTATTATCCAAAAAAGAAACGAAACCTAAAGGACCAAAGGGACCTTAACGACATAAGAGACACAAGAACAATGGGTTGCGTCCTTTTGGTCCCTTAGGTCCTTTACGTCCTTTTGGTCGTTTCTTAATTGCCTGTATGCTATAATTTCCGCCCTATGACAACCGTAAATCTCTCTACAACAGCCTCCACCATCGCCCCAGGTGTCCCAGAACCCTCATGCAGCGACTATCTGCTCGAGAAGATCGCAGATGTTTGGGAGGCGATCTATGTTTGGATTGCAGCGTTCTTTTCGACCCCGGCCGCTACCCCGGCTCCCGCACCCACCTTCAGCAACTTGCCTCTTCCGCTTCGGGGCAGGATTGTAAACTTTAACGATGCTAAAAATAATGCGCTAACTATCGCGCTTGTCAGCCCCTCATTTTATCAGGTGTACAAGAAATGGCTAAGTGTGGTGACGCCCGATATGCATGCGCAAGGCTCGCATGCGTTCTTTAAGTTTTATGAAAAGGCATTTTCACATCAAGAGACTCCAGTGCTCCCTCAAAAACTGCTAAAAACCCTTAATCTGGCCCCCTTAAGCCTAGAGAGATTTAGAGAGAAGATCACCAAACTTGATATTCGTGGTGACAACCTGTTTTTTCACCACACTACAGATTGGCAACTTTTTGCTTCTCCTCATCCGGCATTACAAGAGCTGACCTTGCGCTTTATAGATTCCAGTTTCACATCCGAAAACCACAAGCAATTTGTTCAAAACGTCGTAAAAAATTGCCCGGAAATTCGCAGGTTAGAGATGTATAATGTGCATGATCAAGAGATGAGCGAGTTGATCACGGGTCTCCAGAAATTGCAAACGGTGGATATTTCTACCGACGACCCAGTTCTGCCGCCTACCCAAGCTGCACTATCGAAACATCCCAAGCTCATGAGTGTGGAGTTTTCCTACTGGAGTGGTCATGCAGTCTTGGAAATCGAAAAGATTCCTCATGTGGATAGCCTTAGATTACTAAATACCCATACCCGTGCAGGGCTAACAGCAGTAGATGACTTAGCTGTCTGCTATCTGCATCAAAAAGCTAAAGTGCCTCTTGAATCTTTAGAGCTGATCCGTTGTTACCAGATCAAAGATATTGATGATCTGTTCAACTTCCCACGCCTACGTTCGCTCAATATTCACGAATGTCCGAATATAGGGGCCACTGCGTTTCGGGGAGCCCAATTACCCGAACTAAGAGAGCTCTCTCTCTATAGTAGTTCCCTGAAAGGCCTACTAGAACCCATTTCCACTTTCCCTAAGTTGGAGAAGTTGAGTTTACATTCTTGTAGAGATGATACACGAGAGGAGCTCGCTCCTCTGGGTCGGTGCATAGGATTGAAAGAGTTTACATGGTCGACATGGGTTTCATGGCTTCGATTTGTCCACCTAAGCCTTCCTCTTGAAAATTGCACGCTTCTGGAAAGGGTCAAGCTCTCGAAAGTACAGATGGCAAAAGGCTACGGTACGGAAGACCTTGTAGCGTTTACTCAAAAGCTACCCCACTTAAAAGAGCTAGACCTCAGCGAATCTAACGGCCAGATCGACAAAGAGACAGTGAAAAGCGCCGCCGAGAGTAGACGCATTCCCTTTCAATACCGGCTGCCAGCCAAAGAGAAACCATGACAAGTGTAACTCTTGCACCCGCACTCCGTCCTGAATCGCTTCGGTCTCGGCTTGAAAATTTAAACATGCGTCTTGCGCTTCATATCTTCACTTTTTGCTCGCCGTCTGATGCTGTGCAAGCAGGCAAAGTGGACCGCTATTTTTACCGTGTCTACAAGCAGTGGCTGCACAACATGCGTCCGGATGAACGGGGCTCTATCTGTCAGGAGTATCTGGATTTTTACATGAGAGCGGTGGGACAGCGGAGAAAAAGACCTCCCGTTCTAGATCGATTAACAGAATGCTGTTCTCTTACCCCGCTTAGCAGAAATAATCTGCTCTCTCGCGTTACCTCTCTTGCTTTGAACTGTACGGAGAAGTTTCATAACCGCTTGCAAGAAAAATTATTTCCGGCTGACTACCAAAAAACGATTTACGGGTTCAAAGATCTGGAGGTTACGGCTCTCTCCTTGCATTTGCACTCTTCTGAGATGCTCTTCGCCCAGCAGCGCTTTTTCGCAGGAGATCTAACAGTTAATTGTCCTAAGCTCACCACTCTTTCTATCGAAACTGCAAGCGTGACTCAATTGGAGCTGGTGCTAAGCAGCTTGCCTAATTTTAAATCTCTACAAGTAGTAGTTTTGAAAGCTGAGAGAACCTGGAAAAAGTCTCTTTTTGCTCCACTTGCGCGCTGTCCCGACCTCAGACAACTTAAACTTGAAGGTATTCAGCTGAATGCAGTTGCCATCCGCGAGCTCTTTGCTCTTATCCAAAAGAGCGTCAAGCATGTCGACATCCAACATTGCAAAGGCCCAGTGGACAAAGCAGCGATCCAAGAAGGAAGACTCACGCGCACAGCCTCTTTCGTCATCCGTATCCCGGGTGTTAGAGTTTGCCGAGCTTTTCGAAGGCGGCTTTGAGATCTTTGTTGTCGGGCTTGTCGAAGGCGCCGGAGGATTTGAGCCACGCGATATAGTCGCTAGGCACGCTCTCAAGGGCCTTGCCTTGGTGTTTGCCAAAGGGCATGCGGCCCACTTTGGTTGGTGCTGTAAGTAGTTCTAACACCTGCTCCATAGAAAGATCGTCGATCATCTGAGAGAAGACCTCTTTAAGAACGATCACATCATCCAAGGCTCTATGTGCTTGATTGGCAGGGATGCCATACACTTCGCGCAGCGTTTGGAGCGTGTGTCTCGGAAGATCGCTTCTATACTTTCTTGCCCACTTGAGCGAGTCTGCAAAGAGCCACGAGGGCATCTGCACTCCGCATCTTTTATATTCCGCTTCTAAAAAGAGCTTATCGAAGGCGTCATTGTTGTGTGCGACAAGCACTGTATCCGTTTGGCAAAACTCGATGAATGCACGGCCTACCTCTTCCCAAGAGGCGGCATCTTTTACCATCTCATCTGTTATCTGGTGGATCGCGGTTGCCTCGGGCGGAATCGGTATTCCGGGATTGACGAGGCAAACAAAAGTGCGATCGAGCATCGGGTCGAAGGCAGCAATCTCGATGATTCTGTCCGAGCCTGCTCTCACGCCGGTAGTTTCTGTGTCGTAATAAATTGGGCGAAGTGGCATAAATTACAGGTTATATGATGAACCTATTTCGCGCCGTAGTTTTTCTTACAGCCCTTGTAACCACATGTGATGTCAGCCGCATAAATGCGACTGCACAAGTCTATTTTAGTCCCGATGATCACATCGCAGATCATCTTCTTGCGTTAATCGATAAGGAGAGTACGAGCATCCGTGTGGCCATCTATGGATTTACCCACTACAAGATCGGAACAGCTCTTATCAACGCCAAAAAGCGGGGAGTCGCGGTCGAAGTTCTAGTCGATCCCTTTTCTTTGGGTGGACGTTCGCCGATAAAGCGCTTAGTGGATGCGGGGATCTCCGTGCACGTCTTTAGTCCTAAAAATAAAGCTGAGGGCAAGCACCCGCTTTTACACGATAAGTTTTGCATCTTTGGCGACACTCTTGTATGGACCGGCTCGTTCAACTTCACCTATTCTGCCGACACGCAGCATCAGGAAAATGTGGTGCTTCTCGATGAGAAAGAGTTAATAGAAAAGTTTATAAAACAGTTTGCCTCTATCAAAAAAAGAGACTGTGTCTCCTACGCGACCTATATTAAAAAGCACTAATAGGCTATAGTTACTGCTTATGAAAACATTATTTTGCTCACTATTGATCATTCTACTCGGCGGATTGCAAGCTGCTACCAAGCCCATTCGGATGATGGTTTGAGAACTGTGCCTACGACCAATAATCCCAACGTGATTCATGATAGCAAGCGCTCGGGGATTCCAGGCAGTGCGTTCTAGAGTCTGAACAATTTCCATGAAGAATTTATCTACCACCCGCTCCGCAAGCTCGCTCGAGAGCACAGAGGCCACAGAGGAAGAAAGATATTCTATCACAGGAATGATTATCGGGGCTGCGATCGAAGTGCATCGCGCATTGGGACCGGGCCTTCTCGAATCAGCCTACGAAGCCTGTTTGATTTATGAATTGTAACTACGCAAGTGCAGGGTAGAGTCACAAAAAGCTATTCCTGTCATTTACAAAGACGTGATGCTTCATTGTGGCTATCGAGCAGATCTCATTGTCAATAATCAGGTCATTGTCGAAATCAAATCTGTCAATAGCCTTACCTCTATCCATGAATCTCAGTTGTTGTCCTATCTTAAATTGTCCGAATGCAAAATTGGATTGTTGATTAATTTTAATGTGACCTTCCTGAAGGAAGGAATACGTCGCATGAAATCTTAATTTTTTTCTTTTTTAATTTCTTGCTCTGTGGCCTCTGTGCTCTCTAGCGAGCTTGCGGAGCGGGTGGTAAAATATCTTCTGCATCTATTTCCACGTAGTGTCGCTCTCTTATGCTCTAAATTTTTTTTTTGCGCGCTGCTGCTGTTCAGACTCTCTTAAAGGATTGATTAATTTGATTTTCTGGGTTAATTTAAAGGGACAATGACAAAAGCTAAACCTGTCGAGTACCATTTTTTTTCGCACGATGTGGAAAAGGTTCTCAAGTCTCTAGGAAAGTCGCAGCTGATTAAAATTTTGAAGTCGATGCTGCTGATCCGCAATTTCGAGATTCGTGCAGAAGCTGCCTATCAGCAGGGTAAAATCGGCGGCTTTTTCCACTCTTACATGGGACAAGAAGCGGTTCAAACAGCAGCTCTTCAAGCGATGGGAAAGGAGCAGTGGTGGACCACATCGTATCGTTGCCACGCACTCGCACTCCTTTTAGGTGCAACTCCCAACGAACTCATGGCTGAGCTTTACGGCAAGACGACCGGCAATGCAAAAGGGCGCGGCGGCTCCATGCACTTTTTTACCGACCGCATGCTGGGCGGCTTTGGCATTGTGGGCGGTCAGATTCCAATTGGAACAGGTGCAGGTTTTTCCATAAAATACGCCAAAGAAGTGAAGTTAAAAAAGCCACTTCCTCCTTGCGAGGTCTCCGTCACTTTTTTAGGAGATGGGGCAGTGGCACAAGGCGCCTTTCACGAATCTCTCAACATGGCAGCTCTTTGGAATCTTCCTTGCATCTACGTGATCGAGAACAATGAGTGGGGGATGGGGACGCATGTGGGTCGCGCCATTAGCGTACAGCCGATCGCCGAGAAAAAAGCTGCAAGTTTTGGGATGCAAAGCTACACGTTCGACGGGATGGATTTTTTTAATTGCTACGGCGGCTTTTTGCATGTCTTTGAAGAGGTAAAACGCACATCGAAGCCCGTTCTTATCGAAGTGGTGACGGAGAGATTCCGCGGCCACTCTATTTCTGATCCTGCGCTCTACCGGTCCAAAGAGGAGCTGCAAGAGTGCATGGAGCGCGATCCTCTTACCATCTTTTTTAAAGTGCTCTCCACCTATGGCATGATGACGATGGAAGAGTATTATGCGTTCGACAAAGCGGAGAAAGATATTGTACTCGCCGCAATGAAGTATGCAGAAGAGTCTGCCTGGCCCAATCCGGCAGAACTTGAAGAGGGTGTCTTTGCTCCGGATGAAGAAACAGCTACAGGAGGGACGAATGCCTCTGCAGCTCGTTGAAATACGCGAAGCGCTACGTCAAGCGATCGATGAGGAGATGGAGCGTGATCCTGCTGTCTTCATCATGGGTGAAGAGGTGGCCGAGTACAATGGCGCCTACAAAGTGAGCAAAGGTATGCTCGCCAAATGGGGAGCAAGTCGCGTAATCGACACGCCGATCTCAGAGCTTGGTTTTGCAGGCTTAGCTGTAGGCGCTGCGATGACTGGTTTAAGACCTGTTGTCGAATTTATGAGCTTTAACTTCTCTTTTGTGGGAGCCGATCAGATCATCTCCAATGCGATTAAAATGTATTACATGTCGGGCGGAAGATACTCGGTGCCGATCGTTTTCCGCGGGCCGAATGGTGCCGCAGCACAAGTCTCCTCGCAACACTCTCACTGTGTCGAAGCCATCTATGGCAACCTTCCCGGTCTGATTATTATCGCCCCGAGCAACGCTTATGACGCTAAGGGTCTTTTAAAATCGGCGATTCGCAACAACAATCCGGTTCTCTTCTTAGAAAATGAGCTAGCCTATGGCGATAAGATGGAGATCCCGACCGAAGAGTATCTCGTCCCCATCGGAAAAGCCAAAGTGGTGAGCCATGGGCAAAATGTCACTCTTGTCACGCATAGCCGTATGGTCAACTTGTGTAAACAGGTGGTCACGGAGTTTGCAAAAGAGGGGATAACGGTAGAGCTAATCGACTTAAGAACGATCAAGCCGCTAGACATCGCCACCATCTCCGACTCTGTGCGTAAAACCCACCGCTGCGTACTTGTCGAAGAGGGACATGTTTTTACAGGGATTTGCGCAGAGGTCGCCTTTCAGATTCAGGAGCGCTGCTTTGATTTTCTCGACGCACAGATTATTCGCGTCGCGCAAAGAGAGACACCGATGCCCTACTCCAAGATGCTGGAAAAAGAGACGATGCCAACCAAAGAACGGATCATGGAAGCCATTTACGAGGTCTTAAGCTAATGCCATTCACACTCACCATGCCAAAACTCTCTCCTACGATGGAGACGGGCACTATCACCAAGTGGCGCAAGAAGGTGGGCGACCATGTTAAAGCTGGAGATGTTCTTTTTGAAGTCGCAACCGACAAGGCCACGGTAGAGTACAATGTTTTAGATGATGGCTGGCTCCGACAAATTCTCATAAAAGAGGGACAAGAGGCGATCGTAAATCAACCCGTCGCCATCTTCACCGAATCAACAGCCGAGAGCATCGAAGGATACAAGCCAGAAGGCGTTGCACCGCAAGAAAAAGCAGCACCTATACCCACGCCTACAGAGAAACCAAAAGAGGCGCCTGCAAAAGCCGCTCCTGTTTCCGCACAGCCTCAATTCACTCCCGAGCCGCCGCTAAAGAGCTACTCTTTTGAATCGCCCCGCGAATTGCCAAGAGAACACATCTTCACCTCGCCCTTAGCGCGCAAGCTTGCACAAGAGCGTGGCATCGATCTTTCAACTGTCAAAGGCACAGGACCCAACGGACGCATCACAAGCCGCGATCTCGATCTTGGCCAGCCGGCACAGCCCGTCACATTTGGAAGAAGAGAGGAGCCTCGCCTTGCACCCGGCAGCTTCGAAGAGGAGCCCCTCACACCGATGCGCAAGATCATCGCCCAAAGGCTTCAAGAGTCAAAGAGCTTTGTTCCTCATTTCTACGTCTCGCAAGATGTGGACGCAGGTCCACTCGTCTCCACACGCGAGCAGCTCAAAAATGGGGGGCTAAGAGTCACCTACAACGACTTTGTCGTGCGCGCCTGTGCTCTCGCATTAAGAGAGCATCCGCATGTGAACAGCGGCTTTAATAGCGCCACCTTTCAGATCATACGCTTCAAAACAATCGATATCTCGATTGCCGTCACAGTGGAAGCCGGACTTATTACCCCGATTGTGCGCCATGCAGATTATAAGAATTTAGGAGAGATCTCCGCTCAGATCAAGAGCTTGGCCGAACGCGGACGAGCCGGAAAACTTGCGCGCGAAGAGTATATGGGCGGCTCCTTCACCATCTCCAATCTCGGCATGTTCGGCATCACCGATTTTGTAGCTGTGATCAACCCGCCGCAAGCAGCCATTCTTGCAGTCGGCGGTGTAGAAGATAAGCCTGTCGTGAAAAATGGTGTGGTAGTGGCTGGCAAGACTTTGCGCCTCACACTCTCATCGGATCATCGCGTCATCGACGGCGAGGCCGCCGCTAAATTCCTGAAGTCGGTTCAGAAGCTCCTCGAGAACCCCTCACTTTTATTACTCTAATTTGGAGTGCGGCGACTCGTCGCCGCTTTGACAGACAGCGACTTGTCGCTGCTCTTCCAAGACATCGCGACAAGTCGCGATGGAGAAAAGCTGCGACAAGTCGCAGCACTCCATACCCGGAATCGCTTAATCGATTAGCGGCGAGGCCGCCGCTAAATTCCTGAAGTCGGTCCAGAAGCTCCTCGAGAACCCCTCGCTCCTCTTGCTCTAGGATTCGATTGTTACGTGGTTGAAGGAGGGGGCTTCTAGGGGTTTGGTATGGGATAGCTCTCTAGTTAAGGCCTGTAAAAAGGCCTCTTGAGCTGTGCGTTCGAATTCGGTTTGGGAGATGGAGGGGTGGTAAGGTGGGTTCCGGCTAAAAATGTTCTGGTTAAGAATAGCAACCATCTTATCTCTGACCAGATTTGCAGAGGTATTGATTTCATCAATTAGTGTCTCAATTGGTTCTGCTCCCTCTTTGTCTTGCTCAGTGGGCTGGTCGATCGCTATGAGTTGAAATACTAAGGCCACTGAATCCGATTTTTCGATATTTATGATCCTTTCAATTTTCCACAACAGGTCATATAAAGTAATAGTTCTTTTACCTGCAAAACAGTGGTGCACATCCACTCCATGCATACCTGTTCCATTCCAAGAGGATGGCTTGACCCGGTGATGGGATGGAAATGCGACAGCCTCCTCCATAACCGCCTGGGCAAGCTCCAGGTTGATAATCCAAGTATTGTCAGGCTGCTTCTTTAAGAGAGCATCGAGCCTTGCAGGATCAATGTATCTGTAATTTTGGATAAGATCGGATGATTGTAAAACAATGACGCCATGTTGGATGGTGACTATTCTGGTTGCGGTTAAGGATTCACGCGGATTCTTTATCTTTGCAAGAGCCATCTTCCAAAATTCTGTGAGCACACAGGAGCATTCATCAGGGCTAATAGGTTTTTGAAAACGCTCTAGCACCTTTTTGACGACTTGGTGTGAGCGTTTGTCAACTATTTTTAAAACATAGAGTGAATCGATATTCAAAAAGGAGAAAGAGTGGCCGAGAACTTGCTCTGAGACCACTTTAAACCGATTGTTAGAAGGAATAAATGGGGCTACTGAAAAGAGCTCGAAGATCCAGACATAGACCGCCTCCCAAATTTCTCTGATCTTTTCAAGAAGTTGGGTGCAGCATGAGGGTTCTGAAACAGCTGCTGCCTTCGCAATAGAAGGCGGAAGATTGTGTATAGTTGTCATAAAAAGCTAAATTTTAGAATTTAAAGAAGCTAATATAGCAGAATACTACATTAAAATCTGCCTGATAAAAATTTACTTTATTAAGAGAGTTGTGACAAAAAATCCTCAAGAAGCGATTTAACATAAAGGTAATTGAGAAACGACCAAAAGGACCTAAGGGACCTAAACGACGTAAAGGACAATGGGTTACGTCGTTTTGGTCCCTTAGGTCCTTTATGTCCTTTTGGTCGTTTCTTTTAGGCTAAAAACAAAAATTTAATTTGTCAGCTTAACGCATCAGCTTATCTCATCTCTAATTCTAGGAGGCGCCGTTCGAGGTCTTCGATCTTTTTGACATACTCGTCGATTTTGCGGAGCTGGACCTGCTGCCGGTTGTATTCGGCAAGGGGCATAACTGGGCCGCCGGCATACTTACCGGGTTTGTTGATCGACTTGCTTACACCGCCGCGTGTGGCGATCATGACGTTGTCGGCGATTTCGAGATGGCCGACAACACCTGCCTGGCCGCCCAAGATGACATGTTTGCCTGTTTTAGACGAGCCTGCGATGCCCGATTGGGAGACGATGATGTTGTGTTCGCCCAAGGTGACATTGTGCGCGATCTGGACCAGGTTATCGATCTTAGTGCCTTTTCCGATACGCGTGACTTTAAACCGTGCGCGATCGATCGCTGTATTTGCGCCGATTTCGACATCATCTTCGATGATCACGCAGCCGAGCTGTTCGATCTTGATATGTTCGCCTTTGGCATTTGTTGTATAGCCAAAGCCGCAAGAGCCGATGATGGCGCCCGGTTGCAGGATGACGCGATTGCCTAGAGTGCACGCCTCGCGGATGACGACGTGTGCATGGATACGGCACTCTTCGCCGATAGTGACCGAGGGGCCGATGGAAACAAAAGAGGAGATCTCTGTGCGGGCGCCGACAGTGGCATTTTTGTCGATGACAACGTAGGGACCAATTTTTGCATCCTTTGCAATTTTAGCAGTGGGGTGGATGACAGCCGTGGGATGGATTCCTTCAAATCCCGATTGTCTGTTGTCAGACAGATGGAGGGCTTCTACGATCTGTTGAAAGGTGCGTGAAGGGTCTTCTGAAACAAGAAAGTTTTTGCCGTCGATACGCGGTATCGTCGGGCTGATGCAGATCACTCCCGCTTCAGAGTGGAGCATCGCTTCTCTGTAGCGCGGGTTAGCTAAAAATGAAGCATCTTCGGTGCTTGCAGCTTCTAGCGCTTCTACCCCCACGATGCACTGGTCGGGGTTACCGACCAGTGTGGCGCAGGTTAGCTTTGCGAGCTCTTTCAGAGTGAATTTTTTAGAGGCTTTTGCCATTATTTCACTTTTGCTTCGCTTTTTGCATCTACAGCTGGAGCTTGAGCAGTTTCTGCTGCAGCTGGAGCGGCAGGAGCTGGTGCGGCTGCACTCTTCTTTGGGTCGCTGTCAAACATCTTGTCCATCTCGCTTACAACTAGATTTGTCACTTCGAGTTGGGGATTGAAGAAGAAGCAAGCCTCTTTGTTTACAACCATTGTCAGTTTTTTATCTTTTGCGACCTTTTCTGCAGCAGCGTTGATCGTGCCGGAGATCTGCTGGATGATGCGCATATTGGCTTGGTTGAGTACTTGGTAGTACTGGTTCTGGTAGCGGTTGAGCTCTTCGGAGAGTGTGCGGAATTTTGTTTTGAGCTCCTCTTCGCCTTCGGGAGAGAGTCCGTCGAGATACTCAGGGTCGTTAAATTTAGCGTTGATCTCGTTGAGCTGCTTCTCTGTGTCTTCGAGAAGTGTGGCCATCTGTTTTTTTAGAGATTCAAAAGAGGCCTGCTCTTGTTTGCCGATTTTAGAGTCGGTCACGCAAGAACCGAAGTTGACGATCCCGATATTAGCGGGCGCTTCATTTGCTGCAAATGCACTCGTAGAGAGCGCAACTAGTGAACAGAGAGTAAAAAGAAGACGATTTTTCATAATTTATGCTCCTTGCATATTTTTTGTTTTCATCATGACTAGAACTGTCCTCCCATGGAGAAGAAGAATTTTCGTACTTGGTCGTTGCTATCAGGATTGACGGGAAAGCCCAAGCCCAAGATGACAGGGACGCGATTGATCAGCTCCAGGCGCACGCCAAATCCGTAGCTCATATTGTATTTAGGAATAGTGAAGCGGTCCAAAGTGACGGAACCTGCGTCAGCAAAGACAAACGCATCCAAAAATCTGAAGACCTCTTGCAGGTATTCGACGGAGAGGAGTGAAGAGGAGATACCGCCTGTTGGATCGCCACTGCCGAAGTGCTGGCCTAGGTCGAACGGTTTGTAACCGCGCACCGAGTTTTCGCCGCCTAAAAAGAAGCGTTCGCTCAAAGGGATGTCGTTAGCAGTAGGAGAAATCCAGACCGGCTGGATGAATCGGAACTCCCAACGGTATTTCATCACGCCGCGGCTCCAAAGAGACTGGTAGTAGGTGCTCACGTAACCTAAACGGAAAAAGCTGAAATCGCCACCCACACCGGTAAAGTCTGCTTCGAGGGCAGAACGGAGCCCGCGATGGGGTTTAACTGCGCTATCTGTAGAGTCGTAGCTTAGGGAGGTGCCCACCGCCGAAAGAATACCGCTATTTTTTGCCTGTCTGCGCTCGACAGGGCCGGTGTCTTGCGCAACGTGGATCTGCGCGTTGCGGATACGGTATTTACATCCAAAAGTCCAGTAGACAGTAAGAGGGTAGTTGGCATAGACCGTAAGGCCGATCGTGTTGGTGTTGTAATCCTCTGCTTGCAAGTGGCTATGGACAATCTCGCCATTGAATCCAACTCTCCAGAGTGTGTCTCGGAAATAAGGGGTCATCCAAGAGAGAGAATAGGTCCTCTGCTTGGCACCGACGTTAAAGCGAGCGTGCGCATATTCGCCGCCGCCGCGCACAGCACTAAGCCCCTTTTTGAAAATAGAAAAGAGCCCTTTGTAGTTAAAGTTGCTCTCAGAGAGATCGAGTCCTCCAAACACATTGTCTGCGGAGCTAAATCCCGCAAACAGACTGACATTGCCTGTTGTGGTCTCTTGCACTTCGATAAAGACATCGCGGTAGTTTTCACCGAGCGACTGATCATCCTGCGTGCGTACGGCATAGACGTTAACGCTCTTAAAGTAGCCGATATTTTCAAGACGAGCTTGAGTCGCTTTTAACTTTGCAGAATCAAAAGTCTCACCGGGGATGAGGAGCGATTCGTGAAGGATGACGCCTGCTTGTGTCTGCACGTTGCCGAAGATGCGGATAAGGCCGATCTTGTACTCTTGGCCTTCTTCGATTTCGAAGTGAACATTATATGTCGGCTCATCTTCTACCAGCTGTGCATCGTACTGGACGTTTGCTTCGATATAACCTTTGCGTCCGTAGAGGTCTTTGACTGCCTGTGCAGTATTGCGCATCTTTTCGGGAGAGTAGACTTCGCCGGGATGGATGATGAAGGTCTTTTCGATCTCTTCGTCGGTAAAGAGTGTATTGCCGTCAAAAGTGACCTGGCCGAAGTGGAAGATCGGGCCGCGCTCGGTTATGATTTCGATGATGATTTTTCCGGCGGTCTTTGCTTCTCGAATGTTGATCGTCACCTTGGCGTCGGCATACCCGCGATTTTGCAGTAGGTTGACGATGGTCAGCTTATCCTGGTCGAGCGCTTCTTCGTTGTAGATGCCGGTTCCGAAGATCCAGCTCGTGAAGAGATTGTATTTTTTGGTGTAGATCATCTCGAGAATATCGCTGCGCTCGCTGCTTGTAAAACCCTTAAAGACGATATTATCGATCTTGCCTGAGCGTCCCTCTTTAATGTCGATCTCGACATCCACTTCGTTGGTTTTAGCATCGGGAAAGAGAGTGTATTGGAGCTGCGATTCGAAATAACCTTTTTTGATGTAGTACTCTTTCAGCTTGTTGAAAGCCTTATTGAAAGCAGGGCGGTTGAAAGTAGAATGAGG
The DNA here is from genome assembly GCA_963804085.1 of Chlamydiia bacterium. Lineage (GTDB taxonomy): Bacteria > Chlamydiota > Chlamydiia > Chlamydiales > Rhabdochlamydiaceae > CAWDOQ01. Next base: position 56,066 of record CAWDOQ010000004.1, read on the forward strand.
TTTGATGCCAAGCTCTTTTTGCAGAGTCTTTGTCTTGATGATCGAGTTGCCCTTCCAACGGATGGCGCGGATAACAGGTCTTAGCCATAATTTGATATGCACATAAACCCTGCCATTTTGCACTTCGATTGCGGATTCTACGCGATCGTAATCGTCAGAAAGAGCTTTCAGGTCGCTATCAAAAGTGGTTTGCGAAAAGGGGTCGCCGGTTTTTGTCTTGAGCCTGCCGATCACTTTTTTAGGATCAAAAGAGAAGTTGGGCGGGGGATTTTCTACCGTAACTTCGATATTCTCAATCGTCTTGGAGTCGTAAGCTTCGCTTAAAGGAAGCTCAGCGCCAAATGTAGTGGCGAGCGGTGCGCAGGTAAAAAAGAGGAGCGATAGCCAATGCAAAGGTTTGTTTGTCATGGAGAAATTTGGTCGCCTTACAAAAGTCAGCTGATTATATGGGTTGCCTAGAATAATTGCAAATACACCGTGCCTGAAAACTTGCCCGTGCCCGAAATTAATCCGGATCGGGCACGGGCACGGGCAAAGGCACGAAGAAGAATTTAGTACAGCAAATGCTTCTTACGAGTCTCAAGAAAGGAGTTGCGCTCACTTTGCTCATAATTGATGAGCTTCCAGGCGACATACTTTTCATGGGTGAGAAGCTCCCACATCGCCTCATTTCCGTTGGCTTGGCAAAAAGATTTTTTTGCCGATGCGCTGAGAGAGGCTAGCTTGGGGGAGACCTGCTTGGGATAGAGGGTTTTAAGCATCCCCATGATCAGATACTGCACTGCCAAAGGTCGGTATTGTAGAGAATTTGTGACTATGATCTTTACTCCTTGACACTCCTTCTCTTTGTACAGGCCGTAAAAAGGACGGAAGCAGAAGGGAATAAATTGGACGCCGGGCAGCTTCTGTGCGTTGAGCTGTGCGGCTAGCTCTTTTGCCTTGATCCAAGGGGCGCCGACAACTTTAAACGGCAGGGTGTATCCGATGCCGATACTGACTAAATTGAGCGTGCCTAAGATCCCCGTCGAAGCATAAAAGAGGGGGGTGTCTTGTTCGGGGATGTAGGGGCTAGTTGGAATCCAAGCAAGACCCGTCTCTTTGTAGCTCATCGTACGCTTCCATCCGCGCATCGAGACTACTTTTAAGTTGCATCCAATTTTGTACTCTTCATTAAAAAAACGGGCTAGCTCGCCGATGGTCATTCCATGGCAGTAGGGGATGTTGAGATAGCCGACAAAAGAGCGCCAGCTCTCTTGGAGCATAGGCCCATCGACAATCACACCATTAATCGGGTTGGGGCGATCTAAAACGATCACATCGATCCCTTTTTTGGCTGCCTCCTCCATGACATAATAGAGCGTGCTGGCAAATGTATAGGATCTACATCCCACCTCTTGGATGTCGTAGACGAGCACATCGATCCCTTTTAGCATCGCATCAGTCGGGCGTCTGGTATCTCCATGCAAACTATAAATAGGGATATTTTTCTCTTTGCCGCCTTTCACATGTTCTCCGGCATATATCGAGCCATTGAGCCCATGTTCGGGAGCAAAGAGTGCGGTAAGAGAAAAGCTTTGCGCTTCCTTAAAAAGATCTACTGTCGACTTAAGCTCGCCATTCACTCCCGTTTGATTGGTAATCAGCCCCACTCTCTTACCTTGTAACCGGTCAGCGTGTCCCTCTTTGAAAAAGAGATCGATCCCTAGCTCGACCTTAGCGGAGGCGTGCAGCGAGAGCGATAACAGACAGAAAATAAAGATAAATTTACGCATATTAAAAGAATTGTCTCCCCGTAAGTGCGCGTGAGAGCGTGCCTCCGTCTACAAAGTCTAAAGAACTTCCCATAGGTAGACCAAAGGCCAGACGCGAGACTTTAATATTTTGCTTGTCAAGTTGCTCTTTTAAATAGAGGGCGGTCGTATCTCCTTCCAGTGTCGAATCGAGCGCGATGATCACCTCTTTTACCTGATGCTTTTCAATTCTTTTTTGTAGGTCTTGAAAATTGAGATGCTGGGGGTGGCGCCCATCAATAGGGGAGAGGAGCCCGCCAATTACGTGGTAGAGCCCGCGAAAGGCGCGTGTCTCTTCTAAGGTGAAGGCGTCCTTGGCAGAGGCAATAATGCAGAGTATATGGGGATCGCGCTTTGAAAGATCGCAGAAGTCGCACCTGTCGTCCGCCATGAGGCAGTGGCAGTCGGGGCAGTGCTTAATATCCTGTTTTAGCGTGGCGAGGAGAAGGGCGTAGTCGCTCAGCTGATGCTCAGGCCAGCTCAAGAGCTGGAAGGCAAAACGCTCAGCGGTTTTGCTCCCCACACCAGGAAATTTTTTAAGCAGGGCGATAAGCTTTAAAAGCTGTAGAGGATATTTCATACTCTTAAGCTACTAAATTTTCGAATATAGCAAAACTAAATGCTTTTGTTTTTTCGAGAAGTAGGCTAAAATTGATGGCAACCGTTAACATTAAATTTTAAGCTATTAAATGACACCTAAAGCGAGAATTATAGGCACAGGCTCCTATTTGCCAAAGAAAGTTTTGACCAATCAAGATCTAGAGAAGATGGTCGAGACTTCGGACGAGTGGATCGTCACGCGTACAGGCATGAAGGAGAGGCGCATAGCAGCAGAAGGGGAGTTCACCTCTGATATGGGGGTAGAGGCTGCTCGCAAAGCGATTGCTGCTGCCGGCATCAATGCGGAAGAGATCGACCTTATTCTAGTCGCTACGTTAACACCCGATTATATTTTTCCGAGCACAGCCTGCCTTTTGCAGACCCGCCTCAACATTAAAAATGCGGCTGCAATGGATGTTCAAGCGGCTTGTAGCGGCTACATCTATGCGCTATCTGTTGCAAAAGCGTTTATCGAATCGGGGATGTATAAGAACGTTCTTCTGGTAGCTTCGGAAAAACTCTCATCGATTGTGAATTATAAAGACCGCAATACTTGCATCCTTTTTGGCGATGGCGCCTCTGCTTGCGTCGTCAGCTCCAAGGGAGCAGGGTTACTTGTGCGCGATATTTCGCTCGGCTCAGATGGCGAACAGGCGGATCTTCTCGTTCTTCCTGCCGGCGGTTCGCGTATGCCCGCTTCTCAAGAGACAGTCTGCTCCGATCAACACTTCATTAAAATGGAAGGCAAAGAGGTCTTTAAACATGCGGTAAGACGCATGGAGGCAGCATGCAAAGAGTGTTTAGACTCGAGCGGCTTAAAAGAATCGGATATCAGCTGGCTCGTCCCTCACCAAGCCAATATGCGTATCATCGAAGCGATTGCCAAACGCTTTGAAGTGCCGATGGAGCGGGTCTTTTTGACAATCCATAAGTATGGCAATACATCTGCTTCTTCATTGGGCATTGCACTGGATGAGTTACTGCGCGATAAGCCTCTTTCTCATGGTTCCAATCTGCTGCTGACCGCCTTTGGCGCGGGTTTAACTTGGGGTGCCTCCCTCTTAACATATGAGGATAAAGCATGAAGAAAAAGATCGCCTTTTTATTTCCCGGTCAAGGGGCTCAGTATGTTGGTATGGGCAAGGATTTTTACGACAACTTCGCTGCTGCACGCGCGGTTTTTGAAGAGGCAGATGAGCTTCTCTCTTCTAATTTTTCTCGTCTAATCTTTGAAGGTCCGCAAGAGGAGCTAACTCTTACTAAAAATAGCCAGCTCGCTATCTACATCGTCAGCATTGCGCTCCTGCGTACTTTAAACAAGGAGTGTCCCGAGATTGAACCCACTGTTTGTGCGGGTTTGAGTTTAGGCGAGTATACGGCGCTGACTGCAGCAGATAAGATCAGTTTTAAAGAGGGTCTTTTTCTGGTGCAAGCACGCGGTGCGTATATGCAAGAGGCGTGCGAGAAGAGCCCTGGAAGTTTGCGTGTTGTACTTGGCATGGAGCCGGAGGCAGTAGAAAAAGCGCTCGCTTCATCCAAAGATGTATGGATCGCAAATCTCAATTGTCCCGGACAGGTAGTAATCGCAGGTACGCACACCGGATTAGATGCAGCAGAAGCCGTTTTAAAAGCGCAGGGCGCCAAACGTGTTCTTCCTCTAGATGTCTCCGGAGCCTTTCACAGCCCGCTCATGCAGAGCGCAAGGGATAAGCTTGCTCCAGTTATCCAAGAGGTGCCTCTTGCTGCAACTGAGGTAGCCGTCGTAATGAATACGCCGGGCGATTACGTAACATTAAACGAAGAGATCCGTTCCAACATGATCGCACAAGTCACAAGTCCGGTGCGTTGGGAGAAGGGAATCCGAGCAATGGATGCACGCGGCATCGACCTCTTTATCGAAATCGGTTGTGGCAAAACGCTTGCCGGGATGAATAAAAAAATAGGAGTGCAAGCTCCTACGATCAACATAGAAAAAGTCGCAGATTTAGAAGGGGTCTTATGCAATTGCTAAAGGATAAAAAAGCACTTATTACAGGCGGCACAGCCGGGATCGGTAAAGAGATCGCGCTCGCATATGCAGCGCATGGTGCGCACGTTGTAATTTTTGGAACAAATGCCCAGCGCGCCGAAGAGGCGCTTCAAGAGCTTGAAAAGAAGAGAGTTTTTCCTGAGCAGACATTCTACGCTGAGATCGTCGACGTTTCGAGCAAAAAATCTGTAGAAGAAGTTATCGAGAAGATGCTTGCCAAATGGGGAACTATCGATATCCTGGTCAACAATGCCGGAATCACACGCGATGGCCTTCTCATGAAGATGAGCGAAGAGGATTGGGATTCGGTCATCGATACAAATTTAAAATCTGTCTATAACACCTGTCAAACCCTTGTTCGCACAATGTTGCGTGCTAAGGGAGGAAAGATTATAAATATCTCTTCGGTAATAGGCTTGACAGGAAATGCAGGACAAGTGAATTATGCTGCTTCCAAGTCTGGAATAATTGGATTTACAAAGGCTCTTGCACAAGAGCTTGCGACAAGAAATATCTGTGTCAACTGCATCGCTCCCGGGTTTATTAAGACCCGCATGACAGATGAGCTGACAGAGGTGCAAAAAGAGGCAATTGTTAAGAAAATTCCTATGGGCCGTATTGGAAACCCACAGGATGTAGCAGATGCAGCAGTGTTTCTAGCCAGCCCCCTGTCCAACTACATCACAGGACAGGTTTTGACAGTGGATGGCGGAATGGTGATGTAATTTTGAACACAAAGAAGGAAATGATATGACAGTAGAAACAGATGTAATTGACATAGTCACAGAGCAGCTCGGTGTCGACACTACAGACGTCACTTTGCAAAAATCCTTTGTCGAAGATCTCAATGCAGATTCTCTCGACCTTACAGAGCTCATCATGACTTTCGAAGAGCGCTTTGGCTTTGAAATCTCAGAAGAAGAAGCCGAGAAGCTCAAAACAGTAGGCGACGTCGTCGCATACATCAAGAAGAAAAAAGTCTAATTCTTATTTAGAGAGCAGCGACAAGTCGCTGCTCTCTCTTTTTATTCGTAAGTCTTTAATTCTACCCAAAGATCTTGAACTTGTTGTTCGGGCAAGAGCTCTTTTGTGAAGTGGTACTTTTTAAAGCTGGCTGGAGAAGATTGAATGATTGCTTTGGTGCGCTCGTCTGAGGAGAGCAGCGGCATAGCATCTATGGTCGAGGGGAAGAAGCCATAGGTGTTGAAATGGCGGGCGACAGATTCGGGTCTAAATAGGTAGTTGATAAACTTGTAGACAAGCGCATCTTTAGAGCAGGCTGCGGGTATTGAGATATTCTCTATCGAAAGAAAAGTCCCCTCGTCGGGCACGACAAAATCGATAAAGGGAAATTGGCGTTTGGAGCGCTCGATGTAAGAGCTGGATGCGACAACAAGTGGGCAATTTCTTGTCGCTAAAAAGTAGTCGCCGCGAAAGTCTGCGTAGGCTTCAACCCAGTTTTTTTGCTGAAAGAGAACTTGTTTGACTGCTTCTGTCTGTGCGGGTGTGAGTGTGTCGATGTTTCCATAAAGATAGTAGCCGGCAAGAAGCACGGTCTCGATCGGATCGTTAATCATCGTGATGTTGTAGTAGACGCTTTTAGGATCGAAGACATACTTCCAGCTCGGTCTAAAAGATCTCCCTTCGAAGAACTCCTTATCAATTCCTAAGCCGAACAGCTCCCATTCAAAGGGGATAGAGTAGCGATTTTCGGGGTCATACGCATGATTGAGTAGAACGGGGTTGATGTTGTGCAAGAAGTTGAGCTTGCTCTTATCAAGCTCCTTGAGCAGCCCTTCGTGCGCCAGGTGGCTCACTGCATAGTCAGAGGGAATGATCAGATCATACCCCTCGCCGCGCGTTGCCTTCACCTTGACGAGCAGCTCCTCGTTGGAGGAGTAGTAGTTTAAATAGATCTTAATTCCCGTCTCTCTTTCAAAATCGGCGATGACCGAAGGCTCTAAGATATCTCCCCAAGCGAAGATATTGATGCTGTTCGCCTCATAGTTGAGGATCTTCCATTTGGGCCAGTAAAGCCCCATGAATAGTAGTACAATCCAGAAGAGAATGATGGAAGAGCGCATGAAGAATTTAACCATGGCCTAAAAGATCCTCAAGCGTGATTTTACCGAGAAGAAGAGGAGGACAAGCAAGCTGCTGAGAAGGAGCAAAATTGCAGAGAGGGCATTTACGACAGGGGAGACGCCAGAACGGAGCATCGAAAGGATATAAAGCGAGAGGGTCTGCGAAGAGCTGCCTGCGCAAAAGTAGGAGAGGATGAAGTCATCAAACGAGATGATGAAGACGAGCAGCGATGTCGCAATGAGCGAGGGAGAGAGGAGAGGCAGCGTCACCTTAAAAAATGTTTGGATCGGCGTGGCTCCCAAGACAAGAGAGGCTTCTGTCAAACGGTAGTCGAGCTCTAAAAATCGGGCGTAGACGAGCGGGACGACAAAGCCCAATCCTAGGACTGTGTGCGCAAGAATTAGCGTCGTAAGACCGAGAGGAATAGAGATCAAGCTAAAAAAGCCAAGAAGGCTGACTGCGAGCACTGTTTCGGGGATGACGAGATTTCCATAGAAGAGGACGAGGTATTTACCAACTCTACCACCTTGCGCCGCGTAAAAGATGAGCAGTACGCCGATTGCGAGGCTGATCATCGTGGAAAAGAAGGCGATGATGAGCGAATTGGAAAAAGCTTTCCATAGATGCACAGACTGAAAGAGTTCGTGGTACCACTGCAGTGTGAAACCTTTCCATGGGGAGGGGAAGCCTTCGGTGTTAAACGAGAAAACCAATAAAACGATGATCGGCACATATAAAAATAGGTAGGTTGAAGCTACGATAACGAGGCTACCTATGCGTTTAAACATGGTTCACCTCTTTTGGCAGAAAAAGTCGGTTGGTGATCCACAAAAGAATGAGTGCGCTCAAAAGAAGAAAGAGGCAGGCCACAACGGTAAAAGCTGCTCCGAGCGAGCCCGTCTGCTCTCCTAAGATGTAGTGAGAGACAACGCTTCCTACAAACATGCGCTTGTCTCCGCCCATCAGCTCGGGGATCGCGAACTCTCCAAATGAGGGGATGTAGACCAAAAAGATGCCCGCTCGCACCCCGCGCAGAGTCAGTGGTAGCACGATGCGGCGAAAGGTCTGCAGCCAGCTGCCGCCCAAATCAAATGAGGCCTCCATGAGCCGGTAGTCAAAGCGTTCAAGCGACGAGTAGATTGGCAGCAGCATGAAGGGGAGGTAGTAGTAGACCATCATGACCATGATCGCAAACATCGAGTTGAGTAGATGCAATGGCTGATCGATTATGCCAAGTGAGCGCAGAAGCGTATTTAAAAAGCCTTCGCGCTCGAGCACAAAAAACCAGGCGTACACGTGGAGAAGAAAGTTTGTCCAAAAGGGGACAATCAGCAAAAACAGCAGAAGGTTTTTATAACGCCTGCCGCGGAAAGCCAAAAAGTAGGCGATGGGATAGGCGATTAGAAGGCAAAGAATCACATTTCCTAAAGCCATCAGAATCGAAGAGCCGATCACCTTCATATAAACCGGCGTAAAAAAAAGCAGGAGTTTTTCAAAAGTGATGCCCGCAATTTTCCCCGCGTCCGAAAATTGAATCACGCTCGACACAACAATCAGAAACAGCGGCAGATAGAAAAACAGCACCTGCCAGATCAGCGCCGGCACACCGATCGCGAAGGGCATCTCAGAAGTGGGCGGCCTCGGCAAAAACTTAATCTTCATACACCCTCTTTACATCTTTAGAGTAGAGGGATGAAAGGTGGCTTACAATAGACATGTCGGATGACACGCCACTTCGTGCGCGTGCTTCCCGCGACCTCCTCTGCGCCTCACCTCGCTTTGCCAAATCGCGTCCTCGTCGGAGGGGTGTGTATAACACAACCCCCCACGCGCTTGCGCGCTCTCCTGTGGTGCGATTTTGCTGTGCGATCTGAGTCGATTGGCTGCTCGCGCGCTCACTTCCCCCACTCCTTCGGTGCGGGGACCCCTTCTCGTTTCGTGTCGCAGAGCCATCCTTGAAGAGTGTATCCTTCTTGTATGGAGTGCGGCGACTTGTCGCCGCTTTTCTCTGCCGGGACTTGTCACGGCACAAGTTGAAGAAAATAGCAGCGACAAGTCGCTGTCTAACAAAGCGGCGACGAGTCGCCGCACTCCATATAAGAGTATATCCAACGTTGATAGGCTCTGCGACACGACGCGAGAAGGGACCCGCACCAAAGGTGTGGGAAGTGAGCGCGGGAGCAGCCATTCGACTCAGATCGCACAGCAAAATCGCTGCCGCAGGAGAGCGCGTAAGCGCGTGGCGGTGCCGTGTTATACACGGCCCCCCGACGAGCACGCGATTTGGCACAGCGAGGTGAGGCGCAAGGGGGTCGCGGGGGCTGCGAAGACTATCAAATGTGCCCAATGGCACATTTGATTTGCAAAGCAGTAGAGAATGCCCTCGCTCGATGCTGTACCAGGCTTGCAAAGGCTTACAAGGCAATGATGGTGGCCCGTCCCCCGACATGTGTATGGGAAGCAGCTGCAAATGTTTCTCCATTTTACTTCTCAAGGATTACCACATTTTCTTTCTGCCAGTAGAGGTTGACTTCGTTGTCGTAGTCGATTACCTCTTGGGGGAAGTGCTCCTCGTTTTGCTCGAATACCTGCATGCGCATCTGGTTTTTGAGAATCACGTTGTATTGGGTGGATCTGCCGTGGTAGACGATCGAATGAACTGTACCTTTGACAACGTTAGAGAAGTTTTTCACCTCTTTTTTGGAGATGAAGATCTTCTCAGGTCTTACGCTCATTAGAATCTCGCATCCTTCGCGCATCCACTCCTTTCTTTGTGTTGTGCTGATCTTAAATCTTCCTACATCCGGCACTTCGATCTCCGGCTCGCCATCCAGGTGGCGCAGCTGGCCGGTTAATATATTTGTCGTTCCTACAAAGCGTGCGACAAATGAGGAGATGGGAAACTCGTAGATCTCTTTTGGTTTTCCGATCTGTTCGATCTCGCCTTTATGGTTCATGATCGCCATCTGGTCGGCGACAGTCAGCGCTTCGAACTGATCGTGCGTGACGTAAACGAAAGTGGTCTTAAGCTTGTCTTGCAGCTCGATCAACTCCAAGAGCATCTTCTCGCGCAGCTTAAAGTCGAGCGCTGCGAGCGGCTCGTCTAAGAGCAGCACATCGGGCTCATTTACGATCGCTCTTGCGAGTGCGACCCTCTGCTGCTGTCCGCCTGAGAGCTGGCTTGTCAATTTATAGATGTGGTTTTCGAGGTGAAAGGCCTCTAAAATTTTAAAGACCTTCTGTTCGATCACGATCTTCGGGAGTTTTTTTAGCTTCAAGCTGTAAGCGACGTTTTCGAAGACGTTCAAGTGGGGAAAAAGAGCATAGTTTTGAAAGACGATGTTGATCGGTCTTTCATGAATCGGCAGGTGGGTGATGTCGCTATCTCCCAAGAAGATTTTGCCTTCGTCTGCTGTTTCCAAACCACCGATTAGACGAAGTAGGGTGGTCTTTCCACAGCCGCTTGGGCCGAGCAGCGCAAAAAATTTGCCTGCGGGAATATGGAGGGTGACTTTATTGATGATCAACCCTCCGTTGATCGACTTAGTGAGCTTCTCTAATTTGATGCTGCGCATAATTTTGCATTTTAAGGTAAAATCCGATGATTTAGCTAGCCGAAATTTTCATTTCGGTGTAAAAAGTTTCACATCTGGAGAGGAACTCATGGAAAAAAGAAAGCTAGTCATTATTGGATCGGGACCTGCCGCCCATACAGCTGCGATTTATGGTGCACGCGCCGAGCTATCTCCTCTGCTCTACGAAGGATTCTATTCGGGGACAGCAGGCGGACAGCTCATGACGACGACTGAGGTTGAAAACTATCCCGGCTTTCCCGAGGGGGTAACCGGGCCTGCGCTTATGGATAAGTTCCGTAAACAATCGGAACGCTTCGGAACAGCAATTTTGACAGAAGATGTGGTCTCGGTCGATTTATCCAAGCGCCCCTTTCTTATTACCGGCAGCCCAACGACCGTTTTAGCAGAATCTCTTATCATCGCTACAGGCGCGGCAGCCAAACGTCTGGATGTGCCCGGCACAAAAGATGGCGAGTTTTGGCAAAAAGGGGTTACAGCTTGCGCAGTCTGCGATGGCGCGATGCCCATCTTCCGCAACAGACCTCTCTATGTTTTCGGAGGCGGAGATAGCGCCGTTGAAGAGGCGGTCTTTTTGACAAAGTTTGGAAGCAAAGTCTATATCGTCCATAGACGCGACCATTTCCGTGCCTCTAAAATCATGGCAGAGAGAGCGCTGCACCATCCAAAAATCGAAGTGATCTGGAACCATCTCCTTGTACGCGTAGAAGGGGACGATGTCGTAAAGTCTGTCACACTGCAAAATGTTCTCTCTAAACAAGAGACAAAGCATGAAGCAGGAGGCGTTTTCTTTGCCATCGGCCACGTTCCTAACACCGGCTTTTTAAATGGACAGGTAGCACTTGTTGGATCCACTGGCTACATTAAAGTCACGCCCGGGTGCACACGCACAAGCGTAGAAGGTGTCTTTGCAGCAGGCGATGTGCAAGATGCCATCTACCGCCAAGCTATCTCGGCTGCCGGTTCCGGATGCATGGCAGCTTTAGATGCAGAACGCTGGCTCTCATCGAAAGGATTGATAGAGTGATTAGCAAAAGAGCCTGTTTAACTTTTTTTCCCTTCTTTTTTCTGCGCTTTCATGCTTTGCGCTCACTCCCGAAAGAGAGCCCTGGCTGGGCAATGAGTACGAATTCCGTTTCGATGCCAGCTACACCTTTGATTACTACTCGCGTGTCGCCAATGCAAAAGGAGGGTCTCACCACTCCTCGCGCGACAATCAGATCTTGCTCGGCTTAGGTATGATGCCTGCTGAGACATGGGACGTAGACATGGAGATCGAATTTGCTGCGACGACCAGACAGCCGTTTAACTGGAGAAGCGCAGCTTTAGAGATCAGAAGACAGTGGTGGGATGATATCGGATCGGGAGATCCTTTGAGCGTAGTCACAGGCTTCAATGCTCGTGGTGTGCACCATTTGAGTTTAAAAGATATCAGCTGTCCCTATGCGGCCGAAGGAAATTTTGAGTTCACATTTTCGCTCGGCAAAGAGTGGAGCCAAGAGCAGTATTGGCGTTATAGAGCTTTTGCCTTTGGAGCGATCGGCCAAGCGATTCGTGGAGAGCCCTGGACTCGTGCCTACACCGCCTTTCAAGTTAACTGGAAAGACATTCATCAATGCCAGATCTTTGCTAATGGCTACTTTGGCTTTGGACACAAAACCCAGGTCGATGTCAGCCACTTTGACGGATATGCATCGATCCGCCATAGATCGATCGATCTCGGCCTAAACTACCGCTATCTTTTTGAACTTTGGGGCTCTCTCACTGTTGAATATGCATACAGAGTCTATGCTCGCGCCTATCCCGAGGGTGTTAACTTCTTCACTATCTGGTACAATCTTCCCTTTTCACTCTTTTAACTTGAGGTAGCCCCATGGCAGCAGAACCGATCAGCGAAAAGATCAAAAATCCCAAGTTCATCTCAACATCCACGAGCACATGCTTCACGTATGAGCTCACCGAGTTTAGAACAGGGCCGAGGAGCGAAAAGCTAGGGTCCAAGGGCGAACCTCTTCCTATGGGCTACTTTGAAACTTTTGGAAGAAGAGCAGTAGCCGAAGTTGGATACTTCATGTGTGCCATAGCTTCGCTGATCGAGTTTCTTATCCGCGTGCTCATCGGCATCTTTGCAGCTCCTTTTGCCTGGCGCATGGATGATGATAATGAATTTAGAGCAAAAGCGATTCAGCTCTGCTTGTATGGCTCGATCTACACACTAGAGAATTATTTCATTGCTATGGCAGCGCTTGTCCAAAACGTCACCGACGTGAACATGAGCTACGATCAGATCATCCCTTGCATCCAGCAGAATAACAAATGGCTTGTCCTGCAGGGACTCCTCGACTCTTAGAAACTCGTGCCAGTGCCCGTGCCTCTGCCTGTGCCCGATCTTTCTTTTCTCTTCTAATCCGGATCAGGCACAGGCAGAGGCACGTTAAAAAGTCATGCAACAATCTTATTAAATATTAAAATATATAATTTTCAATAATAGCAATCGTTTTTCAGCTTTAATCTTTCTTATTAATTCGTTATAATTCACGCATTTATTAGCGAAATAAGGGGATTTATGGCCATAACACCACTCATCCATTTGCCAAATACTTGCAATGGAAACTTAAGTTTAACTCCGACACAATCTCCTTCTCAAAAACTTTCTTCCTATGTTCTTAAGTACATCGCCTGGTTTTTACCGAAGGATGATGTTTGTAATAGCCTAAAGGTCTGCAAACTCTGGAACCGTTCGATCGACGACCCGTCCACTTGGAAGCGGTTGATGGGGATCGATAAGGCAACACACCGAGTGGTGCAAGAAAATATCTTAGCAGGCAAACGTTCAATACGCGAAATAGTCTGGGGCCCGGTGCCAGAAAACATCTTAACGGGCAACAGTTCAATACGCGAAATGGGTCTACAAAGACCCGGAGCATTAGTATTCTCCAAGGCCAACGAGGAGAACCTTTCGAACTGTTTTGTTATCCCGGAAACTAATCGGGACGGGGTTTTGAAATATAGCGTCTATGGGTTAGAGGGCCAGCTCATCTCTACCCTCAATCTCC
>CAWDOQ010000005.1:0-5228 GCA_963804085.1 Chlamydiia bacterium
GCCTTTACAGTGCAATATTTCTTGTCTAGATGGATAGCGTTGGAGCGCTTAAACCTTTCTTCGTTGCTTCTTTTTCTTAGTAGTGGGTTTGATCGGGACTAGCTCGTATCGATAAGGCGGCTTGATTTCTACAATTTTGCCGTTTCGAGCAATAATAAGAGCCGTGCCGGTACGAACCGCTGTCTCGAACGCTCTTCTATAGCTTCCCCTATGAGCTTTCAGTATCATTTCATTGATGTCATCGCGCATAAGCAACCTGCTCTATTCTTTTCCAAATACCTTTATCTAGGATTTCTAAGCTACCATTGATGTTTTTTCTAGCAATTGGCCTTTGTAATAATTCGTCTGAGGAATTATCAATGACAAGAGCGCTATCTGCAAGGGGTAAATAATATTCTAAGAGATGTCGCACAGCTTGTGCGACTGTTACAAAAAAAATGCTGAAAAAGCATTAGTAACCCAGGGCATAATCGATCGAAAATTCTGGAAAGAGTTTCTTGATCTTAGACAGAATTTTCAGAGTTGGGTTGCATTTTTTCGCCTCCAGCCGTTGGTAGCTATATAAATCTTGAAATCCCATTTTTTTGGCTGCTTGTTGCTGAGTTAAACGATGCTTTAGTCTGCAATATCTAATCATAAACGAAAATGCGATTTGAGGATCTAAAGATACATCAATAACGTTCTTAGAAGAACGGATTTTGTCGTTTGGCAATGCAGCTAATTCTTTGGAATGCTCAGGTTCTTCAACGTATAGATTTAAAGCTTCTTCCATGTTCTTACGAAGCTCCCCATCGTATCGCCTTCCGTGACACACCCCTCTAATTCGAGACAGCGCGCAGAATATCCATCTTTCTCTTTTCTAATTTTGAAGTGGTATTTCATTGTTTCCGCTAATAGGCACCTTAAACTCCTTTTACGTTACCAAATGTTTTTGGTAATGTCAAATTTTTCGCAAAATTTCTCCCGTTGGAAGGGAAAAACGAAAGAATTGATATTAAATTTTGAGTTTACAGACAAGAAAAAAGAGTGAGAGCGATTTTTATTTTTTGCCAAGAGTTGCCGACTGTCGCCACTTTTTGCCTCCGAGTGGGGAAAAATTGGGAAAAAAAAGGAGTTCTTCCCGAAGGCAGGTTTATTCGGGATGATCTGAGTTGCGCAGAAGCTCTGCTGGAGGTATTGAGCGTAAGGCTTCTTTAAATAGCGTGTGAGTGACCCGTTGCTGTTCTCTAATGACGTCGATCAATGCATCGCTAGGTGCATTTCTTTGCAGATAGAGATTGCAGGTTAACTTTAGGCTCTCTTCAGAGGATAAGGGAGGAAGATCAGTGCTTACTTGCCTTGCTTGTAAAACCTCATCACGAAGTTTTTCAATTTCTGCGGTGAACTCCTTATGCAAATAGGTCCTTACCTTGATTTGAGCATCATCGGGCAAGGCATGAAATTCTTCTAAAAACTGAGTTCCGTGCACTTGGGAATCCCAAAGCATCCCTGAATTAGCATTCCAAACGGAGCCGCCAACCATTGTGTCGCTCCAATGAGATATGAAAGTCAGCAGTCGGACCGATGCATTTTGGTAGGCCTTCACCGTAGGCATAACCTCTGGTGTCGGAGTCGATGAAAAAATTTTCTCAAAGAGGTGACAAACAAGAGCGAAAAGGCATTCAAAAAACCCGATAACGGGTTGGAAAATGAAGGCAAGGAAGTTTGTAAATGGTTTCCAGCAATCATCTACGAAATCAAAGCTCTTCTGAGAGGAGAGTTGATCAAGGACATGAGGAGGGGTTCTAGGCGCTGGCATCGAGTGCTCAGTTGATGTCGCAGCACCCGAAGTTTGGTTTTTTGGAGCAGCGGAAATCTCTGGTATTGTCATGATTAAAAATCCTCATAGTTGCTCTAGTTTACCTTAAGCGCAATTCTTCAAAGTGGGATTGCATTACTCAACGCTCCAACTCTTCACCATCATCAGTACTCTTCTGCGATGGTGTGCTGTATGTGCATGGTAAAGAGTCCCCTTCAATACGATTGCTTTTTTCATTTGATTTACTGAAGGCATTGAATCAGAAAAGACGATTTGAAGCTGACGGACACTTTGTTCGGGTTCATTAATATCGTCTTTCTCCCGATTCTTAATCTCCACATTAATCGGCTCTTTTAAAGTTAAGATAACAGCCTCTTCAGGACGATCGCCCATTTCCACACTCGTGTACTCAGGAGGTCCAGGATAAACAGCCTCATGTAGAAAACCGGAGACTTCCACCTCTTCGGGCTCATAGAAGACTGTTTCCCAACTATGCCCTGATATTTTAGTAAAGAGGCATATAAAAAAGAAAAACCGCGTAAATGAAGTTTTTAGCATACCAAGTTTCTATATGGGGTTTCGTGTGGAAAAGGACGCAAATATGTATATCTTTTACTATGTACAACAACAGCACGCAAGAGGTGTTGTTCGGCTATAGCAGCTCGTCCAACCTCATAGCTTGGGAAAATAGCGAAAATATATTCTTGGTCTTTCCCCTCTTCATTTTTCACTATATATGAAGCACTTCCAATGGCCAAGCAGTAGAAATATGAATGCGGCAGGATGACTTGATCTCTCGCGCCTTTCGATCGACCATGAAAAATCTTGAAACTTACAGAGTTTACGCCTAGCATATCCAACATTTCATATGAGATCGAATTATTGGTCATGTACAAAATTTGCCGACTGGATTCGCGGTACGCCCAAGATTGCGGCAGGCACCGCTGAGGAATGGAATGCTTGGGAAAAAACTGCGCGGGCAAAGAAAGTACGCTATTGGTTAGCGGAAGATGGCCTTGACTGTTTGCAGAATCTTGTGAATTGGCCAAGAAATCGCATACAAGACACCTGTCATTATATTGACAATCGTTGGGTTTCTAGAACGCACACGCTTACATCCAATCTTAAACGGGGACAATGGCACGAATTTGAAACTCGATTGCTCCATTCTGCTTTTGATGCGCTTGTCAACTTTGTTGAAATAGAACAAGCCTGGCTTTATGTCTCCTGCTCAGAAGAGGGGCGGAAAAAATATAGATTTCCTATATATTGCTGTCTCTTTCAGAGACATTTATGGCGTTGTCCAGAAGCCGGATTAGCTTCTAAAAATACTTCTCTAAAACTGCGTTGATAGAGAGGAGAACCTCTTCTTTTAGAGAAGATGTGAAATCGTTTCTGGTTTTAGCAAGAAGCTCCGCAGCCAGATCCCTAACTTTCTTTTGATCATTTGGCTGCAGCATCGGAAGGTAGATCTTAAGATGTTCTTGAAATGAAGTTTTATAGTTTTCGAACAAAAAATGTGCTGTTTGTTCATTTGAATGCGTATTTAAAGACTCTACGTTCACAAACAAGCCCTTGAACTGAATTGCAATACGTTTGGCCGCATCGCGCACTTCATCCCACGAAAAAAATTTTCCGCGCTCTTGTTGTTTCCCAAAATCGCCTAAAGCAAATGACTCAAACACTTCGAGAATCCACCCCTCAAAGGAATCCCAGTATGCTAGAAAGTCTGATTGCAACGGAGGTGGGGTCAGGCTCAATTTTTGAAGTTTATCTTCGATTTGACCTAAACAATTGCGTATTTCGGTGACTTTTGTGCCGATCGATTTATTTTCAATTTGTTGAATACATCGGCGCAGCGGGAACACCAGCTCCAAAACATGTCTCCAGGATGGTACTACTTCTGGTAACAGGCCTAATATTTTTGACATTTCATCGCGTTTTAAAAAAGAGTAGTGCCGTTGATTTCGACTGGAGATTACATTAAATAGTCCAGACTCAACAAAGCTATCCAAGAGATCGGCGAGACTCCGTTTGCTGTATCCAATTTCTGTTGTATCGGATGCAGTTAAAGTATTACGCGATTCTGTTAAAAAAAAGGTCATCAAATCTGCCCGCGCGCCAACACCAAATAACGCTCGAAGCCTCAAATAAAGCAAAGCCGGTAATTCACAACGAGGAGACTTTGATTTACCGCTGGGTTTAAATTTCATTGGGCTTATGGGTTTAAAAACAGGCCAGTTGGCTCTAGAAACAGAATTAAGCGTCGCCGCAAATGCGGAAAATGGTTCCAGGAGAAATTCTTCCAAAGATGCTAAAAGCATTCTAAGTCGGCTAATCGAAACAAAGTGATAGTAACGGGAGCACCAGTCTAACGCCTCATCTCGAAGACGAGGATCTACCTCTGCGAGAACCGCCGTTAATAATATGAGTTCCTCTAGTCCGATTAAACAGGATTGATGTTGCCGTTTTACTCCTGCTACTCCTAATTCGGTCCAAAGACTCCAAGCAAGATCAACCAGATGCTGATCTATTTTCCGACTAAGCTTTTGCACTCTCTACTCCCATTGAAATTAAAGCCGCCTCAAGAGTCGAAGCAAATCCCTCAGATACGTCGTGGGTAATACACCAACTCTTTGCGACTTGTAATTCAGACTCATTTGGTTGTAAAAGCTTAAGATCTGCAAAATGTTTGCTGCTCGGACCCTGATCAACCGATGCATACAATTTAAAGCAGATTTGATCTAACCGCCCCGCAAGATGAAGCGTAAGCCCTCCATAGTGGCGTACCTGCGTTCGTGTTTTAAAGCCCGGAGGCAATCCCATCTCCAAAAGAGATGTTGGGCCTGGATTGATCCATCCCTCCCCAAGTTCTAACGCCATTCCCACCTCGCGTATGGCGTTAAGCAAATCTGAGGGCAGCGGATTTGCTGAGATAAATTGCCCAGATGACTCAACTAGGGCGACGAGATCTAAATCTTTTGTCATACGCACGATTTGACCTAAAAGAAGAAGGCTTCCCCCTCCTATCGCCACAACTTCATAATGACGTTTTCGATTTGCAAGCAACTGTCCTAGAATGTCTAAGGCCTGGCCTAATGTTGCCGAATTCATGTCCATAATCTACCGTTTTTAGAGCTTAATCCTCTCAAATCGATAGGATAAACCTATTGATTCGAGAGCTTAAACCTCACGATAGCATATCGAGCTTTTTCGACAAACAAAATTCAAAAGCATCCAAAAAAATCAAAACAGCACTATGAAGTTTTGCAAAAAGCTCTTGATGAAGAAAAGAAAAAAGGGGTGGCGCCCCAAACGATCAGGCACTCCCAAAATTGGGATTATGGCACGAAGCCGTTCTGATGCCGCAGGCTCGAAAGATCATACCTGCTACTTGAACACGAGGTCACCACCCCAAACTTAAGATCTC
>CAWDOQ010000006.1:0-10426 GCA_963804085.1 Chlamydiia bacterium
TCGGTCAATCATGGCATTGACCTGCTCTGGAACTTCGAGTGTTGCCCAAAAACCTGAACCGACAACACGCGCAGTAATTACATGGGGAACATGAGATGAGAGATCTATACAAAAAGGATGTGTCGTTAAAATATGAAGAGTGGGAGCTGTAAGCTTTTTCAGCTTAGTTGCAGCTTGCTTATCCCACTCTAAAAAACCTTGAAAGGTCGCCATATACATCGCGCGATCCACAACTTCAAAAGCTTTTTCCACGATCCGTTTATCCTCTGGAGTCGGAGGAAAAAGAAAGACCTCTTTTGCATTCTTTTTCCCATACGCTCTTGGAGAAAGCTCTCGTAGTTGCTTAATCAGTCCCTCGATCCACAGCTTTGATTCCGGTGGAAGCAAAATAGGAGGTTCAATCAATACGAGATGTGAAACAAGTTCAGGATGACAGGCTGCGATTTCTACAGATAGATTGGCCCCGAAATTTAATCCAATCAAAACCCACTTTTTCCGTCCCTGCTTTTTCAAAAACTTGGCTATTTTTTCAGCTTGGGCCGCAACGCTATAGTCCCCATCCTCACGTGGTGCACTTTTACCATGCCCCGGCCAATCAAATGTAACTGCCATGCCTTTCTTGGAAACATGAGAGAAGACTTTCCTCATCATGCGGTGATTTGCACCTGCGTTGTGAATAAGTGCAAACTGATAACGACCTCGACCTTTTCTCTGAAAGAAAATCTCAGGATCTTTCACAAGTAAAACTCCCATTTTTTGACGCTCTAGACTTCAACTATCCGGAATTTCCGGAAAGTTCAAAAGAAAAAATTTCTGTCTGTGCACTTTTGAATTTAGATATTTTTCTTGCCTATGTTACCTTTACTTCCTTTGTGCATTGCATAGGCAAAAAGTGAACAACAGCGAATACATCGTTTTTGTAGACGAGAGCGGAGATCACAGTCTCGATTCTATCAACGAGCGCTACCCCATTTTCGTTCTTTCTCTTTGCGTTTTTCGGAAGGAGACTTATATTCGCGAAATATCTCCTGCGCTGGGCATGCTGAAACTCGCATTTTTTGGTCATGACACGATCATCTTTCATGAACATGAAATTCGAAAAAAGGAAGGCCCCTTTAATCGACTCTCAAAAGAGGAAAGAGAGAGGCTCCTTGAGGAGTTAAGTATGCTCATAGCCCTAGCCGACTTTACTGTGATCCCCATTATCATTGATAAGCAGGCTTTTAAAAAATCCGGAGTGGACACGCCGAATGTATACCATCTGGCAATGCAATACGGCCTCGAGATGCTCTATACGCACTTGCGAACCCTTGGTCAGCAAGATCTGAAAACACATATTGTTTTTGAAGCGCGAGGAAAAACCGAAGATCTAGCCTTGGAAGTGGAGTTCCGACGTGTATGCGATTATCAAAACTCCGAGCAAAAGATTCTTCCTTTTGAAATCGTAATCGCGGATAAGAAGACAAACTCTTGTGGCCTTCAGTTTGCAGACCTTGTAGCGCGCCCGATGGGTCTTTCCGTACTAAGACCTAATCAGCCGAACCGTGCATTTGAGATTTTGCGTAATAAACTTTATGGAGAGCTGAACAGTTTTGATAGGCAATTTGCTTTGCCCATAAAAGCGAAAGGCCCCGAGGTAGTCCTCGAGGCTCAGACGCCGGTAGGGTAGTCCCGACCCATTTATAAACACAATCCTACTCATTTTACCATTTTTTATCAACCGAGAGTCAACATATGCGATTATTTGTCCGATTCTCGTTCTTTCTTCCTCATCCTGCTTATCCTGCCCATCCTGTTTGAACTCTTTGTCTTCCAAATTTTTGTCCAGTACTGAGGAAAGGGGCTGCTCTTTCCAAATACTGATTTTTACAAAATCGGTAAAATGAATTTAAGATGCTTAAAACAAGCATCTTGCAAAACGCAACTACCAAATTGGTAGATTTTGGTAGTAAATTGGTATTTAGCGAAAAAAGAAGCGCTTGGCGATTTCGACGCTTGCGACATAGAGCAAGACGATCGCTCCGATCGCAAGCATGAAGAGCGGATTGATCGGCATAAACCCAAAGAGAGCGCCGAGTTTGGTGTAGGGTAGAAGAAGCGTACACGCACAAATCGCTACCACTGCGAGCAAGAGATAAGGGCTCGGGCGCGAGCGGTAAAACGGCTTTCTTGTACGTATAACCAGCACAATTACGGACGCGGAGATCACCGACTCTAAAAACCAGCCTGTTCTAAACTGCATCTCGTTTGCATTCAAGAAAAGTAGAAGCACACCGAAGGTCAGAAAATCGAAGATAGAGCTGATCGGTCCAAATACAAGCATGAACTTGCGGATGAAACCTATATCCCATTTAATGGGTTTTGACACCCACTCTTTGTCGACATTATCCGTCGCAATCGTCATCTCCGGAAAGTCGGTAAGAAAGTTTATGAGTAGGATCTGTTTGGGCAAAAGGGGCAAAAAGCTTAAAAAGATCGAGGCGCCCGCCATACTGAACATATTGCCAAAGTTGGCGGACGTGGCCATGAAGATATACTTGAGCGTGTTGCCAAAGGTCCTTCTCCCCTCCTCTACCCCCTTCAAAAGAACAGAGAGGTTCTTCTCCAAAAGAACGATATCGGCCACCTCTTTGACAACATCTGCAGCGCTGTCCACAGAGATGCCAACATCGGCCGTATGAAGCGCTGCCGTATCGTTGATTCCATCTCCCAAAAAGCCGACGACATGCCCTCCTTTTCTGAGCGCCAAAAGAATCCTCTCTTTTTCCACAGGCTCAATTTCTGCAAACACCTCTGTCTCTTGCACGGCTTGGGCATGCCTCTTCTCATCCATTTGGAGCAGCTCTTCTCCCCTTAAAATTTTTTGGCTCTTCAGGCCGATCTCATTTGCGACGTAAGAGGCGACAAAGCGGTTGTCTCCCGTGATCAGCTTTAAGGAGATCCCCCGTTCTTGCAACGCGGCAATCGTCTCTTGAATGTTCTCTTTGATCGGATCGAAGAACAGGAGAAACCCCAAGAAGATCATCTCCTGTTCATCCGTGTGATCAATTCTCTCTTTATTTGGAATCGGACGATAGGCGAGCGCGAGCAAACGGACACCGGTTTGGCTATACTTCTCATACCTCTCTTCGAGCTCTTTTCTAATAGATCCAATCGGCACCTGTTTATCTCCTACTTCGGCATGTGTGCAGATCTCGATCATCTGAGAAAATGCTCCCTTCGATAAAAGAAGATTCCCCTCTTTTCCCTGTGCGAAGATAGAGATCCTTTTGCGCTTAAAGTCGTAAGGGAGCTCATCCAGCTTTTTCCATGAAGAGACGTTGTAGTGGGCCGAGCCCAAAATCGCTGAGTCTAGCGGATTTGTATAGCCTGTTTGAAAAGAGGCGTTGAGATATCCAAAAAGATGAGATTTATCAGAGGGATTTCCATTTACATCTGTCGCTCGCTGCAGCTGCACCACTCCCTTTGTGAGCGTTCCAGTCTTGTCTACGCAGAGGATATTCATGCTCCCAAAATTCTGAATGGAGGAGAGCTTCTTGACGATCACCTTCTTTTTTGCCATCTGATTGGCACCATGCGCAAGATTAACGCTGATGATCGCAGGCAGCAGTTGCGGCGTAAGACCCACCGCAAGAGCAAGTGCAAAGACAAACGAGACGAGCACGGGCCTATCTAGAAAGACGTTGATCGCAAATATCGCCGCAGTCAAAAGAAAGGTGACCAACATTAAAAAATTGCCAAACCGCATTATTCCTTCTTGAAACGCAGTTCGAGGGGCCGGCTGCTGAAGATGTAAAGAGAGCTTACCAAACTCAGTGCTCTTTCCTGTAGAGACTGCCAGAACCTTTGCCGTGCCGCTCACGACATGGCTGCCAAGAAAAACACTATTAGTGCGTCGATTTAAAGGAGAATTTTCTGCAACTATTCCCTCTCTTTTTTCAACAGCAAATGGCTCTCCTGTCAGACTCGATTCATCGACGAAGAAGTCTTTGGATTCTAAAATAAGGCCATCGGCTGGAATGCGATCGCCCGCATTAAATATCAGGATATCTCCGGGCACAACCCTCTCGATCGGAATTTCAAACTCCTTTCCATCGCGCAGCACCATCGCTTTTGTCTTAACTAATGCGAGAAGCTTTTCCATCGCATTGGTCGCTTTCTTCTCTTGAAAAAAACCCAAAAGAGCGCTTGCGATAATGATCGTTAAAATGATGAGAGAGTCTATGCGCTCATAAAAAATATAGGATAGCACAGCCGCAAACATAAGCAGAAAGACGAGCGGACTTTTAAACTGAGAGAGAAGAAGCGAAAATGTAGAGACGCTCTTGTGCCCATTTAAAAAATTGAGGCCATAACGCTTTAATCTTAAAGAGGCCTCTCTCCTAGAAAGCCCTAGCGCATGCGCATGCAGTTTTTCAAACAGTGCTGCCGGCTCTAAGTGCCAAAATGCTTCCTTGTTATTATTCATAGATATTTTATGAACCAGTCGCGGGCAAGACGTGCCACTTCTTCCAGCGTGCCCTTCTCTTCGAAGAGGTGGGTTGCATGAGGCACGATGACCATCTTTTTTTCGCAAGTTAGCTTATCAAATGCGGACTGATTCATCTCAATAACAGGAAAATCATTTCCTCCCACTATGAGGAGCGTCGGCGCTCGAACCTGAGATAGAAAAGAGGCCGCGAGATCCGGCCGCCCACCACGTGAGACAACTGCTTTCACACTCTCTTTTTTCATTGTGGCAGCGGCAAGTGCTGCAGCCGCTCCTGTGCTTGCGCCGAAGTAACCAATTGTAAATGGCTTCTTCTCCAGCCAATCAGTGATTTTTATCAGTCGCTTTGTCAGAAGTTCGATGTCAAAGCGCAAATAGCCGGTAAGCGCCTCTTCTCTTTCTTCTTCAATAGTCAGAAGATCGATTAAAAGCGTGCCGATCCCCCCTTCACGTAAGACCTTAGCCACAAACTGGTTGCGCGGGCTTTTGCGGCTGCTGCCGCTTCCATGCGCAAAGAGAACCACCCCTTGGGCCTTTTCAGGGATCTCTAAGTTCCCTTCCAGAACCTTCTTATCCTCAATAGGAACCTTTACAATGCCGCTCTCTTGCATGGTTTTTTTGTAACATATTTTTTGAAAATCCAACACAAAAAGAGTCAAAGAGTATAATGCCACCATGAAAAATAGCGATAAGACAGTTGTAGTAGGCATGTCAGGGGGGGTCGATTCCTCTGTCGCCGCTCTATTGCTAAAAGAGCAGGGTTTTCGTGTAATCGGCCTTTTCATGAAAAACTGGGAGGAGGAGGACGCGCAAGGCGTTTGTAAAGCCTCTCAAGATTACGAAGATGTGGTCCGCGTCTGTGAAACGCTTGATATCCCTCACTACTCGGTTAATTTCTCTAAAGAATACTGGGATAACGTCTTTACCCATTTTTTAGAGGAGCTCAAAATGGGTCACACTCCTAATCCCGACATCCTCTGCAACCGCGAGATCAAATTTAAAGTGCTTTTTGAAAAGGCGCGCAGTTTAGGAGCGGATTTCCTTGCCACAGGGCACTACTCGCGCATTGGAGAGGGGGGAACGCTTTTAAAAGCTACTGATCCTCAAAAAGATCAGAGCTACTTCCTCTACACCTTAAAACAGACGCTCCTTCCTCACATCCTCTTTCCTGTGGGCGGCATGGAAAAGAAGGAGGTGCGAGCGCTCGCTCGTAAAACGGGCCTCTCTGTTGCAGAAAAAAAAGATAGCACCGGCATCTGCTTTATCGGTAAACGCGACTTCAAATCCTTTGTCAGCCAGTACCTTGCTTATCAGCCGGGAGATTTTGAGAATCTGCAAGGAGAAAAGATTGGCCGGCACGATGGTATCGCCTACTACACCATTGGACAGCGCAAAGGGCTGAATATTGGAGGCCCCGGCGACGCCTGGTTTGTGGTCAAAAAAGAGATAGAGCGCAATGTGGTGATCGTCGAACAAGGAAAAGAGCACCCCGCTCTCTACTCTTCCTCGCTACGAGCAACAGAGGCGAGCTGGGTGAGAGAAATCCCCCCCTCCTCCTCTTTTCAATGCAAAGCAAAGATCCGTCACCGCCAAGCAGACCAGGAGTGCCAAGTAGAGGTCCAAGAAGGAGGAGACCTCTTTGTCACATTTAAAGAGCCGCAGCGCGCAGTTACTGTGCGCCAATCGATCGTCTTTTACCAAGGCGATTATTGCTTAGGGGGCGCAATCATTCAAAGCAATGGGTAGCAAAATCGATCCTAATGCAGCATCCGAACTACTCTCATCAGACAACCCCGCCATCCAAAACGCCCTCCTTGCCGCCGAGTTATATGACTCAACAACACCTGTAGTCTCCTTCTTTTGCACCGCTTTTTTCCGCGGTCTATTCTCTTTGTCTGAATAACACGCTAGACTTCTTAAGTTTTTTGAATTATGGAGGAACTATGGGCTCCTCTGTCTATATGAAACGCGCGATTTTTCTGGGACTCTTGGCACTGCAGGGGTGTGTCTCTGTGCCGCAGAAGAAGATCGACGACAGGGTCGCATCTTCTCTCTCTTTTGACGCGTCCAGTGAAAGAGCGCTCGCAAGCGGGGTCTTCCAAGAGGGAGAGTGGCCAACAAAGAACTGGTGGGAGCTATTTCATGATCCGCAGCTAGCGAGCTTTATCCGCACTGCGCTCGCTGACAGCCCAACAATGAAAAGAGCGGAAGCGCGGATGCGCGCAGCACGCCAGGCTGCCAATGAGAAGCGTGCCGCCCTCTTCCCGCATCTGGATTTCGATGCGGATACCAACTGGCAGTACCTGTCGAAAAATGGTTTTTTTCGCAGCATTGATCCCACTATCCCCGGCAACATAAATGTGATCGATGTGTCGTTAGACTTCACCTACGAGCTCGATTTTTTCGGTAAAAACCGGCACACCTTTGAAGCCGCTTTTGGTATCGCCAAAGCCGAAGAGGCAGAGAGAGCGCAGACGATCTTAATTCTGAGCACTGCTGTCGCCTCTGTTTATTTTGAGCTGCAAGCAGACTTGAGCGCGCTTCATCTTTTAAAAGAGATCGGGGAGCGGCGCTCTATCCTCTCTCAGCTCCATAGAGAGCGTTACACATATGGCCTAGACACAGAGATCAGAAACCTCAAGTTTGAGCGCGATGTCTTAAACATTCAAAATCTGATTTTGAGCATAGAGAAAAAGATCGAATTAGACAGCCATCTTCTGCGCATGCTCATGGGACATAATCCTGATGATGGCGAAAAATTGGTGGTAGTTCCCTCCGAGATGAGAGGGGCTTTCCCTCTTCCTTGCGATCTATCGGCAGATCTTTTAGCACGCAGGCCCGATCTTATGGCCCAGATCTGGCGAGTGGAGGCAGCAGCACACGAAATTGGGGCTGCACGTGCTCTTTTTTATCCCAATGTCAATCTCCTCGCGTTTGCAGGTTTTGAGAGCGTCTCTTTTAGCAATATTTTTTCATGGCAGAGCAGAATGGCCGCACTTAATCCCGCCATCAATCTTCCGATCTTCACAGCGGGCAAGCTCACAGCAAACCTGAAGGGCAAAAAGGCGAAGTTCGATGAGGCCATTGCCTCCTATCACGAGCTGCTTTTACAAGCAGCAAAGGAAGTGGTCGACCAGATCTCGCTTTTCAGGCTCGTATCTGATCAGCTAAAAATCCAAAGGCTCACGATCGACAACGTCGAGAAGAACTACCAGCTCACCTCAGAGCGGTTTAGTGTAGGAGTAGACCGCTATACAAACGTTCTGGACACAGAAGAGCAGCTTTTGGAACAAAAACTAGAGTGGGTCAAGCTAGAGTATGAACGGTATCTTTCTGCCGTGCGTCTTATCAAAGCCTTAGGCGGCGGCTACCACACTAAACCTCCTCTTGGAAATTCGGGAGGAAAAGATGGTTGAAGCCATGATACCTCCACCCTCCGCACCCGTGCCTCCACCTGCCGCGCCTCGTAGCCGCAAAAAGCTCTTCCTCCTATTTTTTGTTATTGTTGCAGTTGCAGGACTTGCCTGGTTTGGCTACTGGTGGGGATGGGGACGGTTTTACGAGTATACTGATGATGCGTACGTGACGGGCAACATGGTCACACTGACCCCTCAAGTCCCCGGAATCGTCATCTCGATCAACACGGACGAGACCTACCTTGTTGAAAAAGAGCAGCTGATCATCCAGCTCGATACAACCGATCTTCTACTCGCCTTTGAACAGAAAAAAGCCGAGCTAGGAGAGACGCTGCGCAGGACGATCGGTATGTTTGAAAGGGTGGCAGAACTTAGAGCTGAAGTGCAAAAAAAAGACGCCCTCTTCTTTCGCACCTCTTTAGATTATGACCATCGCAGGCAGCTAGTCGTATCGGGAAGCGTCTCTTTAGAAGATTTTGAGCATGCAGAAGCTGCGCTATTTGCGTCTTACGCAGCTCTTCAAAAGAGCGAACACGCACTCACCCACGCCTTTGCACAGGTGGAAAACAGCCGTGTTCTCACCCACCCGCGCGTGCAAAGATCTATGGAAAAATTGCGCGATGCGTATGTCCAGCTGCAGCGCTGCCAGATCAAGGCGCCTGTCACGGGAATCGTGGCCCAAAGAAACGCGCAAGTCGGCGAGCATGTCAATCCGGGTACGCCGCTTCTCGCGATCATCCCACTCGATGAGATCTGGGTCTATGCCAACTTCAAGGAGGTGCAGCTCGGTAAGATGAAGATTGGCCAGCCGGTGCACATGAAGGCAGATATCTATGGAGGAAGCGTCCCCTATCACGGAAAAGTGGTGGGGATTGCGGGCGGTACAGGCAGCGTCTTCTCTGTTATCCCCCCACAAAACGCGACAGGCAACTGGATTAAAATCGTGCAGCGCCTGCCTATAAAAATCTCCCTCGATCCGGAAGAGATCAAGAAGAACCCCTTGCGCCTCGGCCTTTCGATGGATGTCACAGTCGATCTGCATGACACGGAAGGAAGCTCGATCCCTCCGCTTTACTAAGCAGCTCCTGTCTACGAGACCGATATCTTTGCCAAACAACTCGATGGGGTCGAAGAGGTAATCGATGAAATTGTCCAGACCAACGTCGACCCGCGCTTTCTTTTAGAGGATTATTACATAGCGATCTTCGATGGCAACTAAAGCACCACTATCTAAAGCCGCAGTTATTCTTCTCAATATTGGCCTATCGATTGCTACTCTCATCATCGTTCTCGACTATTCGATCGCGAACGTCGCTATCCCCTACATTGCAGGCGACCTAGCCGTAAGCAACGACCAAGGCACCTATGTGATCACCGCCTTTGCTGCAGGAAATGGAATAGTGCTCGCCATCTCCGGATGGCTCACGCGCAGGTTCGGCCCCGTGCGCCTTCTTGTCGCTTCCATTCTACTCTTTGTCTTCTTCTCCTGGGTGTGCGGTGCTGCCTGGAACTTTCCGATGCTCGTTGTGGCAAGATTTCTACAGGGAGTCGTCTCCGGACCCCTGATTCCGATCAGCCAGACGCTACTACTAACCCACAATCCTCCAGAAAAGAAAAACAAAGTGATGGCGATGTGGAGCGCGGTCGTAATCGTAGGCCCTGTGATAGGACCTATCTTAGGCGGCTGGCTCACCTTCGACTACAGCTGGCCCTGGATCTTTTTCATCAACGTTCCTATCGGTCTTGCCAGCGCTTTTATCATCTGGGTCCTCCTACGCGACCGCACCATACCGCAAGAAAAAATTAAAATGGAGTGGGTCGGGCTCATTCTGCTCACAATCGGCGTCTCGACCCTTCAGATCTTTCTCGACAAAGGCCAGCAATGGGACTGGTTCCACTCTCCTGCCATTCGAACGCTTGCCATCACCACGCTCCTCTCTCTCAGCTTTCTTGTGCTCTGGGAATACACCCACCCGCGCCCCATTCTAGATTTAAAGCTTGTGAAAATCCGCAGCTTTTCCGTCTCACTTATCTGCATTGCAATTGCGTATGGAATGTACTTTGGATCTGTCGTGCTCATCCCCCTCTGGCTGCAAACCAACATGGGATACACCGCACCCTGGGCAGGCATTGCAGTTGCTCCACTCGGAATAGCGCCTTTGCTCTCCACCTCACTTTCTGCCAAAGCGATCACCAAACTGGGCAAACTGATCCCGCTCTCCTTCTCGTTTATCTTCTTCTCCGCCTCGAGCTTTTACACCGCCTTTTTTACAACCGATGTCGATATTTGGCATGTCGGCTTCTCTCGCTTTCTCTCCGGCTGCGGTTTTATCTTTTTTATCACACCGCTCATCGCACTGAGCGTCCAAGACGTCCCCCAAGAAAGACTTGCAAACGCTGCCAGCATCTTCCACTTCATCCGCGCCATCTTCGGCGGCATCGGCACCTCGCTCTTCACCACCCTCTGGCTCAGACGTACCTACTACCATCATGAGAGGCTCGGCGAAGCTCTCACCCCCTT
>CAWDOQ010000007.1:0-14508 GCA_963804085.1 Chlamydiia bacterium
CTTGATGACTTCGTTGCCTCGAACAGCTTGATTGGATGACTCCTTGAGCAATGCGCTCACTGCTTTAATCGGATTCCCATCGAGCACGATCCAAATAAGATCTGACAGCCTTGCAATATCGCCCTGAAAGATAGGTCAATCTGTTGTTATCGAGATAAAGCATGAAAAGATTGGGTAGATCTCCTATTTGAGAGGGAAGATCTGCAAGCGCATTATTTGAAAGATAGAGCCTTACTAATCCTGCTGATCATGCTAATCGATGGCGAGAGCTCTGTAAGTCCATTGTTATTCCAATGGAGCAGTTTCAAGTTAGACAAGGTATACACAAGCGGAGGGATCTTAGACATTTGATTGCCATTCAAAGAGAGCTCTTTAAGACGCGGCATCTCACGAAGCGCTTGAGGCACACAGGTAAGACAGTTGTTGTCTACCGAAAGAGTATCTAGCTGTTTCAAACTACCCAGAGCCTCGGGAAGAGCGGTGAGCCAATTGTCATTCAGATAGAGCTGCTTTAGACCTGGAAAATGAACGATCTCGTCCGGAAGCTGTGTGAGCGCCTGGTTATATAAATCTAGCATCTCGATTCCTTTAAGCGCAGGAAGATGGCCCTCTAGCCAAGTGCGTATCTGCTTTGCCTTTTCTTTTTCATCTCCTCTTAAAAGAGAGCAAAAGGGTCTTAGCAGCTGGAGAGTAATCACACACCCTCTGAAAAAAGATGAGTAGGTTGTGATCCTGCTGCTTTTTTTTGTTCCACTTGCAAAGAGCAAGAAGCTGCTCAGGACGCAGAACAGATGCGCGCGAAAGACTCATCGAATTTTAAAAGCGCGTCTCTGAGGTAAATTCCCTTTGCTTGTCCAATGACCCTATAAGAGATGGCACAGACACGCAGGCGCACATCCTTCGGCCCGACAAAACCATCTACAAAAGTCCGAAGCGGAGCTAGGTTTGATATCCGGTATAGAGTTTTGGGTAGAACAACCATTTCAGTGCTTCGTGGAACTTTTTAGAAACCAGCTCCAGATATTGAGGTTCCTGCAAATAGGTGGCAATAGATGCCCACAAATGATTATTTACTTTTGCAATAGTCATAAATTTCCTTTGTTAATTATGTGTATTTTACGCTTTTTACAACAAACTAACAATTATTAAAAATATTTCCGCATTGCGGAAAATTCAATAATTTTATATGTTAAAAAAAAGGTTTACATATGAAGCAAATGAAAAAATTGCATGTTTCGAAGAAAAAAGCGATCGGGCTCTCTATGGCCCTCTTCCTGGTCGGACTCGCCATCATCTCTTACCTAGGAGCCTGGTGGCCGGGGATAATGCTCGTAATCGGGGTTCCTCTTGCCCTTCGCGAATACCTGATGGGCAATATTTACGATACAGCGATCACACTCGTGATCTTTTTAGGCGTCTTTGTGACCGTTACTTTCAATATTTCTGAGAAGTTCCTGCTCCCTGTGCTCTTCATGCTGGGAGGCATCTACATCTTCTTCCGCGACTTCATCGAAGACAAGACCATGTCGGAGGCCGACCGCGAAGAGGACCTCAACGAAGAGCTCGAAGAAGACAAAGACAAGAAAAGAGATAATCCCCTCCTAGTGGACGAAGTGGACAGGCACAAAGAAGGTGGACGTCGTGGACGTCGGGGACAGCGCCAAGAAAGAGCCTTAGAGCCCAAGAGATCTCCGTCCACTTCGTCCACTAAGTCCACAACTCTTCTGTCGACTTCGTCCACTAAGGGTCTTCTGCGCCTGCCCACTATGTCCACCGTTTCTGGGGCTCTTTTCTTACCCTGTAAAGCCTTTCCGTAAATCCACCCTCTTTTTTTGAAAGCATCTGCTTGAGCTTGTAATTGCCTATCCAAAAGTGCGCAAGCTACAGAAAGTAGAGCTAGCACCCCATTCGCTGCTATCTCAGGAATTTCTTCCTGCTTAGAAGAGACACTTTTTGCCCAAAGAGCAAACTGGTCTGCTGTAGTAAACCTCTGATCTATGAGTTTCTGACGGCAAAGATCAGTACGTTTCCAAATCTCCATTCCTCTCTGCCTCAGAAAATCCTCATAATCTAGCTTCAACTCTTCCAAGCTAGCTCGTGCAACGTTCGTCAGTTTAAGCTCTGTTTTTTTCGAAGTTCCCGAAGCTTGACTGCCTTCCGCAATGTTCTGCACTCCCGAGCGAGCAGCTTGCACCATCTGATCATGCGTGCGGCTATTTTTAGCAATAAATTTGTCGCAAAAGCGTACAGTAATGTCATAGATCAGCTGCGCCAGCTGAAATGATTTTAAATTCCGATAGCCACCATGTTTAGCAATCAACTTTTCCATGGCGATCAATCTTCTTCCGACCTAGATCGATTGTCAAGTGTTTCCTTGACACTTTAACAGACAAATATGAACAAGTATGGCATGCCGAAGGGAACTCCAAAAACAAATTGAACTTCTTGACTTCGCCGAGGAGTGACCTTTAGAATAACAAAAAAAGGCATACGTGTGAAAAAGATCCAAATCAGTTTAGATAAACGCAAGATTGAGAGATTCTGTAAGAAATATCATATTGTGTACTTGGCTCTTTTTGGGTCTGTTTTAACTTCGAACTTTTCAAAGAAAAGCGACATAGACATATTGGTCAGATTTGAGAAAAAACACATTCCTCATCTTTTTAGTTTTGCAGGTATTGAATCAGAACTCACCGAAATTATTGGACGAGAAGTCGATTTAAAAACTCCAAACGATTTAAGCCCTCTCTTTCGAAACGAAGTCTTAGCAAAAGCGAAAACAATCTATGGAGAACCGAACAGTTTTAATAGGTAATTTGCTTTGCCCATAAAAGCGAAAGGCCCCGAGGTAGTCCTCGAGGCTCAGACGCCGGTAGGGTAGTCCCGACCCACTTAGAACCAACATCTTGCTCATCTTACCATTTTTTATCAACTTAGAGGCAAAACATGAGACTAAAAGATGGTCTAAACGACTCACAAATGACGCAGAGCTGGGCATTTGAAGAACTCCTGCGTTAACGCAGGAGATTCTCCCCATGTAAGGAGCTCCTGCTTCGCGTCGCATTATCTATATAGCTCGGCTAACTCGCCCCTAAGAGCCACTTGCAAAAATCCCCGCCCCAGAAAAATCGAAGATTTTGAGTCAGTTTGCTGGGGCTGGCAGCAGCCCGAATCCCGCCATCGGGGACATACTCGAGGAGAGTAGGACCCGATGGCCGGACAGCAAAATGGCTCAAAAGGGCGATTTTGCTGGGCGGGAATTTTTGCAAGTGGCTCTGAAGGGGCGAGATTGCGCTCGAGCAACATGTTCAAGACGCAATCTTACAACTGGACTCAATCGACCCCAAAGTGGTAAAAAGGTGTACTAAAGAAAAAATCAGACAATACAAAGATGAATTCGAGCGAATAGGCAATTTGACAATTCTAGATCCTGATCCCAACAGCCAATGGAACCATGAATTTATTAATGATTGCTACCAGATGACCGTTCAAAAAATTGTCCAAAAATACCGTGAACCACATGGCAAACAATCTTGATGCTTCTTTGAAACAAAAAAAGCTCAAGCAAAAGTTAACTATTTATACTGTCATCTATGTCGTTCTTTTCCCTATTTTGGCGTACGCGGGTTGGCTTTCTCCTA
The DNA here is from genome assembly GCA_963804085.1 of Chlamydiia bacterium. Lineage (GTDB taxonomy): Bacteria > Chlamydiota > Chlamydiia > Chlamydiales > Rhabdochlamydiaceae > CAWDOQ01. Next base: position 3,642 of record CAWDOQ010000007.1, read on the forward strand.
TGGCAGTTGATAGCCCGCGGGGCGCTTCCATCTTCCTCGCACTATTCATCGTTTTCATCATATTGTTAATGCCCATATCTGTTCCTGTGAGTATCTACCTCATGTGGTCGAGATATTGTTCCAAAAAGTACGATAAAGCGCGCAGATTTGCTTTGTTACCGCTTTACACGATCATTCTCGTCTTCGTCATGCTTGAAATCACCTCCTGGCTCGAACGCTTCTTGTCAAAGATCTTTAATGCTGGATAAACAAGTTGAAAATGCTATTCTCGTAATTTACAAGGGAGCGATATGCCTGTTAAGATCATTGAGCAACAAGTCCCAAGAGCAGACCTGCAAGATCTGGAACTGAAAAATAAGCATGGCGCTTTAGTAAAAGCGGTTGTCGATATTGAGCGCGCAATTATGGTTGCGGGAATGACCATGCATTCGGATGGAGAGGAGATCCTCTTAGAGAACGGGTGAAACAAGCTGATCTCTGGGGAATTAATTTATATCTGCAGCAATCTGATGATGAGTGGATCGAATACGATTCTATGATCAACCTTAGGCCTTCTCAAGGCAATGATTCTCGAGGAGTAGACGATCCAGCGATCCGCCAAAAAATTCAAGAAATCGTCAATCGATTAGTACGATTTGAAAATGCAATTAGGTATCGCCTCCACTGAAACTGATGTTGAGCAAAGTGGGGTGTTAATCAATACCGTTTTCGCAATGTCTCAGCATATTTTACGAAAAGAGAGTGAATTGATCTCTATCGAGAAGCGTGATGAAGAATTGTCAGGGGAAATTAAAGAACTGCTTGTTCTACGAAAGCAAAGTCAAATAGTGGGGACGGTTGTATTGCAACTAGCACACGAAGCAGCATATGTTGTTTACCTAACAAGAGACACGAGTCAGCGAAAAGGAATTGGGAAAACTTTGATGGCATATGCTGAAGCTCGCGCTAAGAATACGCACGAGAAAAAAAAGATGCGAGCTTCAACAGTATATCATCCTAAATATCCTCAAACAAAATTAATCAGCTGGTATGAAGCTCAAGGCTATAAATTACTCCCACTCGACAAGGAACGTACTCCGACTCAATCGCAGCAAGAAGCTTCGGGAATGTGAATTTCACAGTGAAGCGCGTTTTAAGTATTTTGAAAAGAACATTTAGAACGCGGGTATCTAATCAAAAGTGCTGATTGCATCTCGCCACCTCCAATTTGGAAGAGGCCCCATCCGTTGTTTTCTCATACGATAAAGGCGCTTAGTAAAGACGATTGCGTTCTCATAACATGTGATGCTATTCTCGTAATTTACAAGGGAGCGATATGCCTGTTAAGATCATTGAGCAACAAGTCCCAAGAGCAGACCTGCAAGATCTGGAACTGAAAAATAAGCATGGCGCTTTAGTAAAAGCGGTTGTCGATATTGAGCGCGCAATTATGGTTGCGGGAATGACCATGCATTCGGATGGAGAGGAGATCCTCTTAGAGAACGGGTCAAAACAAGCTGATCTCTGGGGAATTAATTTATATCTGCAGCAATCTGATGATGAGTGGATCGAATACGATTCTATGATCAACCTTAGGCCTTCTCAAGGCAATGATTCTCGAGGAGTAGACGATCCAGCGATCCGCCAAAAAATTCAAGAAATCGTCAATCAATTAGTCAAACAAACGTGAGTCCAGGATTGGAACATTTAGAAGCAGCCAAAGTTAGTTGGGCAAAATTTTCTCTCGTTGAGCAGTTGGCAAATATTGGCAGCGAGGTCAGTCGCGCTCTGCGTGCCAAAGGAAACCATGCGCGCTATTGGGGTGCCGTGACTCGTGCCTTAGACTTGTTTTATCTCACGGTCGAAGATCCACGGTGGAAGGGACGCCTAAGAGAGATCTTGCGGGTGCGCGAACTCTTTGCAGCAGCTGCTCTTGGCAGCGACGAATTTCAAACATCACTCGAAGACTTGGATCGTTATTTTGATGTCTATGCATGGCTTGCTCGAGCTGAGCGGGATTAAGAAGAGAGAAAAAGTCTTTCTTCTATCCTGCTCATCCTGCCATCCTGTTATTTTTCTTTTCTTAGTTTCGGTTAATAGTCGAGGTGCATGGCTTTGCGGACATCGGCAAGCGTCTGCGAGGTGACTCTGCGCGCCTTCTCTGTTCCTTGCATCAGAATCTGCATCACAGCTTGAGGGTCTTTGGCAAACTCCTCGCGTCTTTTGCGAATGGGGTCGAGGAAGGCTTGCAGCACATCTAAGAGACGTTTTTTAACGATCGAATCACCGAGGCCGCCTCTCTGGTAGTGGGCTTTCATCTCGTTTAGTGCATTTATCTCTGTGTCAAATGCATCGAGGTAGGTGAAGACGGGGTTGCCTTCAACCTTGCCGGGATCTTCTACGCGCAAGTGTCCGGGGTCGGTGTACATGCTTTTAACCTTTTTTGCGACAGCATCTGCGCTATCGGATAGGTAGATGCAGTTGCCTAAGCTCTTGCTCATCTTGGCCTTTCCATCGATGCCGGGCAGCCTACCCGTTTTTGGAATCAGGGCTTTTGCTTCGACCAGGACATCGGTCTTGTAGATGCGGTTAAAGTGGCGGACGATCTCATTTGTCTGCTCGATCATCGGAAGCTGGTCCTCTCCCACCGGGACAAGATCTGCTTTAAACGCTGTGATGTCGGCGGCTTGGCTGACAGGATAGACCATAAAGCCTGCAGGCACGCTTTCGCCATACCCTTTTTGCTGGATCTCCTGTTTGACGGTGGGGTTATGCTTTAAGCGGTTCCAGGTGACTAAGTTGAGGTAGTAGAGTGTCAGCTCAAACAGAGCCGGAAGCAGAGATTGGATGAAGATGGTGGTCTTTGCAGGATCGAGTCCGACGGCCAGGTAGTCGAGCGCGACCTCCAGGACGTTCTGCCGCACCTTTTCAGGGTTCTCCGCATTGTCAGTGAGCGCTTGCACATCGGCGATCATGACGTACTGGGTACATTTCTCTTCAAGCTCTAATCGATTTTTTAAAGAGCCGACATAGTGGCCTAAATGCAGGGGGCCTGTCGGTCTATCGCCTGTGAGTACGACGGGTTTTTGTGTCATTTTTATCCTTGTTTTTAAAACAAGAGCTTGCCAACTTTGCCCTATTTACGGCAATCGGAATCACGATCACGTGCCCGTGTGCGTGCCCGTGCCCGTGCCCGAATTTTTTGGAGATATAATGTTTGATCATGAAAAGCTCGATGTTTATAAGACAGCTATCGAATTTGTTGTTTTGTCAGGTCAAATTATAGAACATATGCCCAGAGGCAAAAATTATTTGGCTGATCAGTTACAACGCGCCAGCTCTTCGATTCCTTTGAATATTGCCGAAGGGGCTGGTGAATTTTCAATCAATGAAAAATGCAGATTTTATCGCATGGCAAAGCGTTCTGCAACAGAGTCTGCTGGAATCCTGGATGTCTGCAAAAGTCTACAATCGATTGAAGAGAACCAATACAACGAGGGACGAAAACTATTATTGAGAATTGTCTCTATGTTAATCAAGATGGCACAAAAAAGAGAAGATTCGGGCACGGGCACGGGCACGCGCGCGGGCACGTATCAGGAGACTTGGGAGACATCTGACAGAAATGGTTGAAAAAATAGGACGCTACGAAATTGTACGCAGTTTGGGCAAGGGCGGGATGGGCGAAGTCTTCCTCGCGCGCGATCCTGCCTGCGGGCGTCTGGTCGCGGTCAAAAAGATCAGGCCCGATCTTGCCCAGCATAAGAGCATACAAGAGCGCTTTTTAAAAGAGGCGAAGATCGCCGCACAGCTGACTCACCCTTCGATCATCCCTATCTACACGATCGATGAGGAGAACTGTTTTTATACGATGCCTTACGTCGAGGGCGAGACACTCAAAGAGATTTTAAGAATTGTCTACAAACAACAAAAAAGCGGCAAGATCACCCATCCGATCGGCTCTTCGATCTTAGCGCTTGTACGCGTCTTCTGGAGCGTCTGTCAAGCGATCGCCTACTCCCATTCTAAAGGTATTCTACATAGAGATCTGAAACCAGAAAACATCATCGTTGGAAAGTATGGCGAAGTGATGCTCCTCGACTGGGGCCTTGCCGACTTTATCTTCGGGCAGCAAGAGGAGTTGACACTCCCCTCTCTTTCAAATGGAAATCTCACACACCCGGGAAAAATCCCGGGCACGATCGCCTACATGGCACCGGAGCGGGCTCATGGAGAAAAATCGAGTGTGCTCACCGACATCTATGCCCTGGGCGTCATTCTCTACTACCTACTCACTCTCCACCTTCCTTTTGAGCGCACCACACTAAAAGAGTTCCGCAAAGAGATGAAAGAGGAGAAGCTGATCGATCCTACCGAGATCGCTCCTTATCGCGACATTCCTTTACAGCTCTCCGAAATCGCCAAAAAGTGTTTGGCTCAAGACAAAACGGGGCGCTACCAAAAAATGTCTGAGCTCACGAGCGAACTGGAAAACTTCATCGAGGGAAGGCCCGAGTGGCTGACAGCTGCTCGTCTAAACATCGACAAAAAAGAGGATTGGGAGTTTCAGGAAAATATTCTAATGGCCAAGCACATCGCCATCACACGCAGCCCTGACGTGATGGAGTGGGTCAACCTGATGATCTGTAAAAACTCGTTTGCCGGAAACATCAAGATCCAGACTAAAGTCCGCCTTTTAGAAGGCGGCCAAGGCGTGGGCATTCTACTTGGCATTCCCGAAGCACAAGAGCGCATCGGCTTTGGCGATGGCTACTCGCTCTGGATTTCAGAAAAAGATCTGGCTATGACCAAACTCATTCGCTCTCACGTAGAGCTGATGAGCATTCCAGAGAGCGGTCTAGAAAAAGAAAAGTGGTACAACGTGCGCATCGAGATGGTGGAAAACCATCTACGTTTTTATTTGGACGATCTCTTGCAGTGTCACTACATCAGCCAGCTGCCGCTTACAGGCACACACGTGGGACTGCTCTTCCGCGATGCAGACTTCGAAATGCAGGAGCTAGAGATTTTTGTCGGCAGCCAAAACGTGATGATCAACTGTCTCGCTATCCCCGACGCCTTTTTGGCAAATAAGCTCTATAAAAAAGCGCTCATCGAATACCGACGCATCGGCTACAGCTTTCCCGGAAGAGCCGAGGGAAGAGAGGCTCTATTTCGAGCAGGCATCACTCTTTTAGAGCAAGGGATCAATGAGACAAAAAAACTGACAAAACAGAGGCTCTGGCTTGCAGCATTAGAAGAATTTGGCAAGCTGCGTCCCACACCGGGCGCTCCCTTAGAGTATTTAGGAAAATCGCTCGTCTACAAAGCGTGGCAAGAGACCGATGAGGAGATCAAGTGCTTAGAGCTTGCCATTCGCAAATACCCGCACCACCCGCTCCTCTTTATTTTAATCGAAGAGATCGTCTTTCGCTTGCACGAGAGCTCGCTCTACAACAGATATGCAGCTTATCAGCTCGCGCTTTTGGCTTTAAGACACCTGCCGCAAATATTTCACAGCCCGGATAACGCAAAGCTTCTTACAAGCTTGCAAACCCATCGAGAGCCCCTCTTTTTTCTAGAAAGGCCTCTAGAGAAGCCTCAAGAGTCTGAAAAAAACACAGCTATGGCAATTGAGCTCGCTTTTTGGCTGGCAAAACCAATCACACTTATCGAAATCATCGAACAGAGCACCACTTCTCCCCTTCTTGTCGGAAATGCACTCTCAGCTCTTTTGCAGCTAGGCTGCACAAAGGCAGTGCAAGAGTGCCTTTCTTTTGTTAAAGTCGAGGAGAGCCTCTTTTCGCTCGCTCTTTTGGCACACAAGCAGCCCACTAAAGCCCTTGCTCTTTTCTTTGCAAAAGCCAAACACCCCTACACGTTTGCAGAGCTGCGCGCGCTCTTTTCTATCCTCATGACACTGCTCGACAAAGGAAAGCCAGGGCAGATTTTGCACTATGTAAATGCCATCTCGGATAGCCCAGAGCTGGACAGCTTGCTTTTAAGAGCTCTTTTACTTAGCGCCTTTTGGGAAGAGGCGAAGCAAATATTTGAAAAGTACCCCATAGAAGAGCTCTCGCAAGAAAGTAGTCCTTTGTACTATCTTTTTGGCTGCTGGTTATGGGCAACAGAAGGAGAGACGATCGGGCGGGCCCACTTTTCGGGAGTATCCGAACTTACTACCCCGCCCACCTCAGCCCTGCTCGCCCACTACGTAAACGGGAAGATCAACCTAAAAAAAGGGTGGATCGAGAAGGCCTTTTACTGGGAAAAGATCGAACTTTTGCGCCAGCTCGTCCTCTTCTACCAATGCCAGAGCAGAGGTAAAGAGGCGGCACGTATGCAGAAAAGATTGAACAAAGAGTTAAAACATGTCTCATCTCTCTATACCTCTCCCTGAGATCACAAAAAGCGAAGTGGTCTATAAAGGCCTCTTCGACTTGCACCACGATGAGCTTGCGCTCCCTGAGGGAATCAGCCGCGATTACACCTCTCTTTTGATGCCCTGCGATGCAGCAGTCACCCTTGCAGAAACCAATGAGGGCAAGCTGGTCATCAACCTAGAGTACCGCCACCCCACAAGAACATGGCTCTTAAGCGCCCCCGGAGGACGTATCGACAAAGGAGAGACACCGCTTGAGACCGCGAAACGTGAGCTTCTTGAAGAGACAGGCTATAGCGCAAAAGAATTTAAACTGGTGGGAAGCGTCTACCCCTTTCCGGGTCTTTGCAACCAGAAGATCTACTTTGCCCTCGCGTATGGCGCAAGCCAAGTTCAAGCGCCCAAGCGCGAACCCTTCGAACTCATCCAAACAACACTTAAAACCCTTGACGAGTTAAAACAAGAGATCGCACAGGGATCTCCTGTCGACGGAATCCTCTGCACCGCCCTTTTCTATGCATCAAATTCAAGTAGATAATCTCGTCGTAGACGTTGTCCGAAAAGGGATTAAGAATTTCTATGTGCGCATCTATCCCGATGGACGGGTCCGAGTCACCTCTTCGATTTTTACAACAGACGCATTCATTCGTAAATACCTCACAAAAAAGATGCCCTGGATCCAAAAAAAATTGGAGCGGTTTGCCAAACTACCCAGACACTCTCCCATCCAAATGATCGCAGGAGAGACGCACTACTTTCTGGGCCAAGCCTACCGGCTCGAGCTAAGAGAATCTTCTTGCGATGTAGAGCGCGATGATGAGACCAAATGTCTCTACATGCCACCTGGCCACACAAGCCAACTTAAAGAGATTCTCGACGACTGGTACAAAAGCGAGCTTAAAATGCTCCTGCCTCCCCTGATCGAGAAATGGGAAAAGATCATCGCTGTCAAAGCTCACCGGTGGAGCGTCAAAAAAATGAGAACGCGCTGGGGCAGTTGCAACATTCAGAAAAGGCGGATCTCCCTCAACCTAGAGCTTGTGAAAAAACCCCTCCCCTGTCTCGAATTCGTACTAGTCCACGAGTTAGTTCATCTACACGAGCGCCTGCACAATAAACGCTTCTACGCACTCATGGACAAATTCCTCCCCGACTGGCGCGAGCGCGACAAGCAGCTCCTCGGCCCTTTAGACTGATAATTCTGCTTTTTATTGTACGATACAGTCCAGGAGCTCGCCTACAGCTTCGATTGTCGCCACATGCCCCTCCATCACAGCCTCTCTCAGAACAGCTTTATAACTTTGATTTTCTAATTTAACGAGGTCAGAACATCTTTTGCAGATGGGTTGCCAAACCAGATCGTTTTCTGCATAAGTGCGCCAAAGTTTACAAGTTTGAGTAACCTGTGCAATTTCTTTTGGTTGCAAGAATGAGAAAGAGTGAATCCATATGTTCTTTATTCCTAGTGTGTCTGTTTGAACAACAGGCGTCATTTTGTCTAAAACGAGCCAGTCAGCTACTTGTGCGTTGCTTGCGGCACTATCGGGATTGAACAATATGGAGCCTGCTCTAACAAATGTGCCTAGAAGCGTGCACGGAAGCACTAAAAGCAAAGAAATCGTAAGGATTACGATCCGTACGGCTAAATTTTGACAACAGGGTTCTGCATTTTCGATGGGAGTGACGACATTTCGCAAAATGTCGACATTAAAGCTGCAACCCGCGCGTGAATCTAAAGCCGCATTCAGAAGGACGTGCAGAGGTGCAAAAAGTATCCGGCTTGCAAATTGATCAGCATAGTCATTGTTTTCTATACTCGTTGTAAAAAATGCTTCTATTTTTGTCATAAAATTAATTTTTAATGCATCAAATTTTACAACAATTGGCGTTAAATAAACAGCGAAAAGATGTTTTAAAACACAAGCAGAAGCCTCTGTACTGGAAAAAATTTGGAAGACTTTGGAAGACAAAGAGTTAAAGCAGGATGGCCAGGATAAGCAGGATGAAGAAAGACAGACAAAAATCATGTTTTTTCTTTCTGTTCTCTTAATCACGAAATGGTAAAAAACTGCGAAGCAGGGATAAGTCGTGGTGGAGAAAAACGGACAGGGGCTTAACCGCAAAGCGGTAAAAAGCTGCGAAGCAGCGACAGGTGCTAGCCGGGGGTGACGAAGGAACCCCCGGTACGAACCCCCAACAAATAGAGCCACGAAGTGGCGACACTCACATAAAAGTTTCACCACTTACGTGGTTCTTTTGTTGGATTCTAACCGTAGGTTCCTTTCGGTCACCTACGTCTATCACTGTGTAGCCACTACGTGGCAAATCACCGCTTCGCGGTTAAGACATCTGGCATATTCTTAGTTGCGAAAACAGCTGTTTCGCGTCTGCTTTTTTGTATTTTTCCTATGGCCTGAATGTATCAGATGTGATACACATCTATGATTATGAAAAAGAATAAACACAGAGGCTCTAGTTTTGATGACTTCCTTAAGGAAGAAGGACTTTTTGAGGAGTGTAATGCAGAAGCAGTAAAACGGGTTATTGCATTTCAATTAGAAAAAGAACTCAAGAAACAGAAATTGACCAAGACACAACTCGCAAAAAGAATGCATACAAGCCGCGCCGCTGTAAATCGCATCCTTGATCCCCGAAAAACCTGCAGCCTGAAATCTCTTGTTATGGCTGGTGTTGCTCTCGGCAAGCAACTGCGCGTATCATTAGTCTAATACCGTTTATGAAAAGGTAAAAAGCAATGGATGATACTACTCCTGAAATGGCTGAGAAAATGCGCGAACTCATTCGCGCAAAATCGCCTATTGAGCGCTTGAAAATGGGCAGCTCCATGCATGAGACATCTAGGCGCTTAATCATTGATGCCATTTTGAGAGAGAATCCTGACATTTCGCCAGCAGAGCTGCGCAAGGAGCTTTTTTTGAGCTTCGATCGCGATGACTTTAGTCCTGAAGAGCGGGAGAAAATCCTGGAGGAACTGGGGAAAGTAAATCTTCCTTTAAATCTATCACGCTAATTTTTCGTCCATTAAGCGCCCTTTTTGCCGGATAAGCGCAAGCGATTAAATATTTGCGATGAAAAAGGCGGGTTTGACGTCTGCTTTTTGATATTTTTCTTTGAGCTCGCTCAGCATGTTGTCGACCACTTTTTGCACTGCTTTTTCTAAATCGTTTTGATTTTGATCCAAAAAGCAGCGTTTTTCCCAAGCGAGTCCTGACACGAGAAATTCCTTATTTGAAATAAGTTCAGCACCGCTGATAAGCTTCATCGACACAAGAATCACTGGAAGATATTTCGCTGGCGTATCTGCTTTAAAGCTCTCTTCTGCAACAGGTCCGATCATTATTTCTAGCACGCTGCTCGGCGATGAAAAATTTCTCGGTTCATCTGGCTCTACTGTGCCAAATGCGGAAAGGGATTTTTCTATAGATGCCTTTGTCTTCTTTTGGCTAATTTTTGAAGAACAGGTGATTGGCATCACACACACATTAGTGAGCTGAGAAAAAATCGTTCTCGGACACCGCGCAACTTGCTCTTCTGCACATATCGATTGTGAAAAAACAGCAGCGTATAACAATAGCGCTGTTAAACATCTAGTCCCAAGCTGGATCATCTGGTACTCCAAAAGTGCGCCATTTTTGAAACTTTGCAATTATAGGCGATACACATGTTGTCCAAAAAGCACCCGAATTGCAACATCTAATACATGCCTCTTCAATAGAGGTTATCAACTTATTGAGCGTCCAAGCAACTTCTCGCCTCTTAAAACATGCTATCACACCTGCTCTCAATCCTTCGGCTGTTCCGCTTACGCGGTCAACGCAGTCTCTAATAGAAAGCTTTTCATTAGGATCAGCAAATTGTACGGGCTGATCTGGAATAACTGCCCCCAATGGTCTATCAAACCATTGCACGCGTTGTGAAGCCCCTTCTTTGCAGCCATGTTGTACCAAGAAAAAACATTCAACAGCCGCGACATCTTCATTAAAATCTTCTTCATATTCTAAAGCAGCATCACACAATGTTTTTCCCCACAATGCAGTCCCCATATTTTCTTCCGAAACACCGCTCTTTTGGTAATCGGCGATCACCTGATTGAACTTAACTAATGCTTCTTGAAAATTGTCCATAGTAAACAATTCCATCCCTTGGTCATTTAACTGACTGTAAGCCTGGTCTATCAGGAGCATCTCTTCATGAATCACCTGGTGATCACAATCACAACTATAACAATCTAACGTGCAAAAGATGAGTAGTGTTAAGTATTTAAGTGTTTGCTTCAAAGAAAAGGCCCTCCGTAAAAAAAATTTGGCAAAAGTTACTCCTGGAATGCATTTTTGTCAAAATTATCTCTCCATTTCTTCAGGAGAAATTGACTTGAAATGGACACGAATGGACGGGGCCCAAGAGAACTAGCTTAAGTTTCTTTCTTGGCGCATGTCCATTTCACGTACCATTTTCATGCCATTTTTCTTACTTGTCCTTTTTCGT
>CAWDOQ010000008.1:0-54227 GCA_963804085.1 Chlamydiia bacterium
GCTACGCCGCGTGGCATGAGACATTCAGACGGAAGAGACCGCGCTCGAGCAGTAGATGCTCATTCGCACGCTTTTTGACAGCAACGGTTAAGAAAAAGGGATGGCTGTTCATCCGTGCAGGTAGAAGATAGCTTTTACGGAGCTCTTCTCCTTTAGGACAATCGAGTGTGAGATACCAGACGCGCTCCATTTCTGGCCATAGAGCAGGCTCAAGTGAAAAGCAGCCTGTCACCGTAAATGCGATCTCTTGACCCTCTTCAAACTTTTCTTTAAAACCTCTTCGCGTAGCGTATTCTTTGGGCAGAACAAGAGCAATTCTTGTGCCTGATGCTACCTTCTCTATTCCTTTTTCGTGTCCTCTTTCGTGTCCTTTTTCGCGTATGTAGGGGAGTATCTGTTCGACTATTTTTTCTTCGACTTCTAAGTAGATCAAGCCTGTGCTGTTTTGACGCACCCTTCCCGTTATCGCGAGCGAGGGAAGTGCGCGCAAGAGATGAGGGCATGATTCTCGCGCGCCCTCTTGGATCTCTCTTAGCAAACAAGGGGGTGTGTAGGCGGGCTCATCCTCACCTGTTCCCTCTGGATGAAAGACCAGGGCAGGAGGGTAGGTATGGAAGGGAGGTTCGGGAAGGAGAGGCACCTGCAGAGCGCGAGGAGGAAAGAGCGAGGAGAGAAGAGAGGAGGCTCTTGGAGAGACAAGAGTAGAGAGCGCATCTAAGCAGAGCCTGCTCAATTTGTAGAGGAAAGAGGGAGGGGTTTCTAGGCTATCTAAAAAAGGGGTGAGGCAAGAGGTCTTGACGCGCACAGCCAGTACGGCCAACGGAATGGGCATTAATTCGTGCGGAGTGATATTAAAAGTGATTTTGTTGCTCATAATAAAGTAAAAATTATAACAAATTTACGATTAATGTAGCAGGATTAAAATAATTAGTTTACATTCTTAACTCCTTTAAAATCAGCTTGCTTGATATGCAGAAAATATTTTATACCTTGTTTTAGAGTCAAAACTCACTTTTAAGGAGTATCTATGATGAAGAAAACGTTGGTGAAAGCAGCCGTTTTAGGCGGTATTGCAGTATTCGTTTGGAGCATGGTCTCCTGGATGGCGCTTCCATGGCACAAAATGTGCATGCACAAGTTTAAGGATCAAGAAGAGGTAGCTCGAGTGATCCAAGAGAATTCGACCAAGAGCGGGGTATATGTAGTGCCCAATATGCTGTTCTCATAAATCTGGCATGTCAAAAGAAGATAAGCAGAAGGAGATGAGCCATAACAAAGAGATGATGCATAGAGGTCCTTTTGTCTTTGCTATTGTGACAAAAGAGGGAATGAAAGGCGATATGACAGCTCAGATGTTTATCGCTCTTATTATCCAGATCGTCAGCGCGTATCTTATTGCTTGGATGCTCACAATGACAAAAGCTGCGAGCTTTATCAGACAGGTAGGCTATGTCGTTATGTTTGGCTTAATCGCTGGACTTTTGGCTGTGCTTCCTAACTGGAACTGGTGGGGTCTTCCATTCGGAGCCGCATTTGTCCACGTACTAGATCTCGTTATCGGCTGGTTCTTCGGCGGTTTAGTAATTGTTAAACTAATGAAGAGATAGTCGTCGTTTTTTCCTACAGAGCGCTTCTTCCCGAAGCGCTCTTTTTTTTAGAAAAATCAGTGAAATTTTCTCAAGTTGCTTCCCCGCACATATGTCGGGAGACGGGCGATTCTCGTCCCGCCCCCCTGCTAGCCCCCTTGCGCCTCACCTCGCTGTGCCAAATCGTGTCCTCGTCGGGGGGCCGTGTATAACACGGCACCGCCACGCGCTTTCGCGCTCTCCTGCGGTACAATTTTGCCGTGCGATCTGAGTCGAATGGCTGCTCGGCGCATTCCTTCCCCACTCCTTCGTCGCAGGGCCCCTTCCATGTCGGCTCGCAGAGCCTATCAATGCTGTATGCACGCTTGATGTCTTAACCACGCAGTGGTTATTTGCCACGAAGTGGCTACAGAGTGTTAGCCGTGGGTGACCGAAGAGGGAACCCACGGTGCAAATGTCTCATGAAATCGAGCCACGCAAGTGGCGGCACAAAAATTGTATGACCAATTGAGCAAGCTCTTCTCCGCCCTCGTTCGCATACTCGCTAATGATCTCTAAAGGTTGTCATTCACGATTTCGATGCTCATCTTATCTCCTGCAAACAAGTCCAAGCCCAGCTAGCAAAAGCCGCGACTTGCTGCGCCACCCAGCTCCAGCAAGCATAAAACCTTCTACCATCTGCTGATAGAGCGACGGTGGAGAAGCTTGGAGCTCTGGCTCCTCCTCAGGAGTGCGACAGCTGCCCAATGTAGGCGAGGGGAGCACCTGCGCATTTTGGATCACCTTGTTATCGCGAATAGCTGCAATGGAAGAAGTTTTGAGCTCCTTTGGCACAAACTGGATGGGGTTGTTGTTGAGAAATAGCCATTGTAGCTGAGCGAGGTTGCCAAGGGATGGTGGGAGCTCCTTGAGCTGGTTCTTGCTGAGCTTTAGCGATTGTAGCTGAGCGAGCTTGCCAAGGGATGCGGGGAGCTCCATGAGCTGGTTGTTCTGAGCCATAGCACTTCTAGCTTAGCGAGGCTGCCAAGGGATGCTGGGAGCTCCCTGATCTGGTTCCCGTTGAGATATAGCATTTCTAGCTGAGCGAGGTTGCCAAGAGATGCGGGAAGCTCCTTGAGTTGGTTGTCGTAAGATCTAACTCTCGTAGCTGAGCAAGGTTGCCAAGGATTGGGCAGCTCCTTTAGCTGGTTGTTGTGTGAGATTTAGCGCTTGCAGCTGAGCGAGGTTGCCAAGGGATGCGGGGAGCTCCTTGAGCTGGTTGCTACTGAGATGTAGCACTCCTAACTTAGCGAGATTGCCCAGAGATGCGGGGAGCTCCTTGAGCTGGTTGTTCCTGAGATCTAGCATTTCCACATGTGTAAAAAGAGAGATTTGATCTGGCAGAATTTTAAGACTAGATTTAATAAGACTTAACCGCGTTACACCATTTAACAGAGCGCTATTTGCAGTGAGCCATGCACCGATGGCTTCTGCCCGCTCTACTTCGGTACCCGTAAGGGTATTTAAAAATGCTTGTGCGGGGGCAACCTGCTCTGCCACCTCACGAAAGAAGATGAGCATGCTGGATGCTTTTTGTTGCGCGGTCCAGTTAGCAAGAGTGGTAAGTCTTGTGCTCTCTAAGCTGGCTGCAGGCCAGCCTAAAGAGACAAGATACTCATCTCCGCCTGCGATAGCGCGCACCCCTTGCACGATCCTGCGGAAGAGGGCGGGAAGGGGCGCTGCTTTTTGTGCACCGCTGCGACTTCTCTTTGGAGAGCAGGCGTTTGCCCATAAGCAGCTAGTAAATGCGGATGGATTTTTGTGTAAGCGACGCGCTTAAAAGCCTTGCTCGTGCAGGTGACATGCGCCAGCTCCTCGGCGCTCCCGCTTGCATATGCGCCAATCATCTCTAAAAGATTGTCGTTTAACGCTGTTATGCTCATCTTATCTCCTGCAAACAAGTCCAAGCCCAGCTAGCAAAAGCCGCGACCTGCTGCGCCACCCAGCTCCAGCAAGCATAAAACCCTTCTACTATCTGCTGATAGGGCGACGGTGGAGAAGCTTGGAACTCTGGCTCCTCCTCGGGAGTGCGACAGCTGCCCAATGTAGGCGAGGGGAGCACCTGCGCATTTTTGATCACCTTGTTATTGCGAATAGCTGCAATAGAAGAAGTTTTGAGCTCCTTTGGCACAAACTGGATGGGGTTGTTTTTGAGATATAGCTGCTTTAGCTCAGCGAGGTTGCCAAGGAATACTGGGAGCTCCTTGAGCTGGTTGGCCGCGAGATCTAGATCCTCTAGCTGAGCGAGGTTGCCAAGGGATGCGGGCAGCTCCTTTAGCTGGTTGTCGCTGAGCCATAGCGTTTCTAGCTGAGCGAGGTTGCCGAGAGATGTGGGCAGCTCCTTTAGCTGGTTCGCGCTGAGATCTAGCCTCTTAGCAAAATGTTGTAAAAAGAGAGATCTGATCTGGCAGAATTTTAAGACCAAACATACAAAGGTCTAGCCCCGTTACACCATTTAGCAGAGCTCTATTTGCAGTGAGCCATGCACCGATGGCTTCTGCCTGCTCTATTTCGTTACCCGTGAGGGTATTTAAAAATGCTTGTGCGGGGGCAACCTCCTCTGCGACTTTACGAAAAAGATCAGCATGCTGTGTGCTTTTTCTTGCGCGGTCCAGTTAGCAAGAGCGGTAAGTCTTGTGCTCTGTAAGCTGGCTGCAGGCCAGCCTAAAGAGACAAGATACTCATCTCCACCTGCGATAGCGCGTACGCCTTGGACGATTCTGCGGAAGAGGGCGGGAAGAGGCGTTGTTTCTTGCTGCACCGCTGCGACTTCTCTTTGGAGAGCAGGCATCCTCCCATAAGCAGCTAGTAAATGCGGATGAATTTTTGTGTAAGCGACGTGTTTAAAAGCCTTGCTTGTGCGGGTGACGTGCGCAAGCTCCTCGGCGCTCCCGCTCGCATATGTCCCAATCATCTCTAAAAGATTGTCGTTTAATGCTTTTATGCTCACTTTAACTCTCTGTGAATTTGGGCATTAATATTAACAAAAATTTCCATTATTTCGAAGAAAAGTGATTTTTATTAGTATTATTTGCAATTAAAAATTTAATTATTTTGTTGTGGTGAGAGCGATTTGAAACGAAGCATTCATTCTTAAGAAATGCAAAAGTCAGAATGCAGAATGCAAAACTGAAGAAAACTAAGAGAAAATCTATTTGAATCTCTTCACTTTTGCATTCTGCATTCTGACTTTTGCATTTCCCCAAGAAGCGTCTGGTGGTTGTAGCCGGAGATTTTAACTTGTTGGAGGGTGCCGATGAGGTTGCTCTCGCCCGAGAAGAGGACGTTTTTCCAGCAGCGGGTCCTGCCTTTTAGATGCTGCTCATCTTTGTTGCGGCCTTCGACGAGTACTTCTACTGTCTCGCCTAGCATCTCTTGACGCTCCTCTTTGCAGATCTCTTGGTACAAAGAGAGGAGTCTTTGGAGGCGGTCTTGCTTCACCTCTTCGGGGATATCATCTTGCCAGCGGAAGGCGGGAGTGCCTTTGCGTGGGCTGTAGGCAAAGAGAAAGCCCACGGAGTAGCGTATCTCTTTGAAGAGGGAGTAGGTCATCTGAAACTCCTCTTCTGTCTCGGTCGGAAAGCCAACGATGATGTCTGTACCGAGCGCCACATTGGGGACTATCTTGCGCAGGAGTGCTACCTTTTCTAGGTACTGCTCAACTGTATAGATGCGGTGCATCTTCTTTAAGATGCGATTGGAGCCGGCTTGCAGAGGGAAGTGGACAAATTCGCAAGCGGATGGCAGATCGCGGATCGCTTGCATGAGTTCTACCGTGATGTCTACGGGGTGGCTGGTCATGAAACGGACTCTTTCAAGGCCGGGGATCTTATCTAAGCGGTAGAGCAGGTCGTGAAAAAGGGTGTTCCATTCGGGCTTGTCTTTGCCGTAGCTGTTGACGTTTTGGCCGAGGAGGGTGATCTCTTTGTACCCTTTTTGTACGAGAAGTTTGCACTCCTCTTCGATACTCGCAGGGTCGCGTGAGACCTCTTGGCCGCGTGTGTAGGGGACGACGCAGTAGGTGCAAAACTTGTCGCACCCGCGGATGATTGAGACGTAAGCTTTAACGGGGTCCTCTCGCTTGGCGCTTAGGTAGTCGAGGTTCTCTTCAAACTGGTCTTCGGTGCGCAGGACCTGGCGCCCTGTTTGTAAAACCTCATCTAAAACGGCAGAAAGATCGCTGATATTGTTGGTGCCGATCACAAAGTCGATATGGGGCAGCTTGCGGAAGAGGGACTCTTTTTTGGCCATCGCCATGCATCCGGTGACCCCAATAATCGATTTTTTATGGCGCGATCTTCCGAGCTGGCCTAGCTTGCCCATCACTTTACGCTCGGCAAGGTCGCGGATCGAGCAGGTGTTAAAGATCAGAAGATCCGCATTCTCCTCTTCTTCAATGCGCTTTAGGCCGCGCTTTTCCAGCGCCCCTATCATGATCTCCGAGTCCAGCTCGTTCATCTGGCAGCCATAGGTACGGAAAAAAAAGGTTTTTAAGTCTGGCATAGTAAAAATTTTACAGTTTTGCAATAGTCTATCTGAATAGGAGAGCTTTTGGCAAGAAGAGTACAAAATTCTTGGCAAAAAAATAGGGAGATGCGTATGCTTCAGCTTTCTAATTTTATGTAGGCAGTCAATCCATGACTTTACAAAAGAAAAATAAAACAACGCTTCTCACAAAAGAGCAGGCTCTCTCCGGCCGTAAATGGTTTCTATTGGATGCTTCAGGCAAGACGCTTGGCCGTTTTGCTTCAGAGGTCGCCAAGATTCTTCGCGGCAAACATAAGACAAACTTCACCCCGCACGTCGATGCAGGGGATGGGGTAATCATTATCAATGCCGAAAAGATCGAAGTTACCGGTGCTAAAGAAGCACAAAAGGTGTACCACTACCATACCGGTGCGATGAGCGGTATGCGCGAAGTTCCTTATCGTGTTATGAAAGCGCGCAAACCAGAATACATTCTGCGCCACGCGGTAAAAGGGATGATGCCTAAAACAAGACTGACTGAAGCTCAGATGAAGAAATTGCGTATTTTTGCGGGCGACCAACATGGAATGGAAGCGCAAAGGCCCCTCGCTGTAACGGTTTAACACTCACTTAAGGGTTTATGGAAAAAGAAAATCTCGGAACAGGAAGAAGAAAAACAGCCGTTGCCTCTGTTAGGCTCCGTCCAGGCACAGGTAAAATTGATGTGAACGGGCGCAAGTTTGAAGAGTACTTTCCGTTAGCACTTCAACGCCGCACTATCTTAGCTCCCATCGAAAAATTCTCCTCTTTTGAGAAGTATGACATCATCATCCGAGTCAAAGGCGGAGGGCTGCAAGGCCAAGCGATCGCCTCTCGTCTCGGTATTTCGCGTGCGCTAGTTCAAGAAGAAGAGGCTCGCAGACACGATCTGAAAGTGGCTCACTTCTTAACTCGTGACCCACGTAAGCGCGAGCGCAAGAAGTATGGTCTTGCCGGTGCTCGTAAACGCTTCCAATACTCCAAGCGTTAACGCTTCTTATGTGGAGTGCGGCGACTCGTCGCCGCTTTTCTCCATCGCGACTTGTCGCGATGTCTTTGAAGAGCAGCGACAAGTCGCTGTCTAACAAAGCGGTGACAAGTCACCGCACTCCATACAAGAAGGATCAAGTCTTACCTCTAACACGCTTCAAAGCAACTTTTCTTTGCACTCTTCTCCAATTTCAGGAAAGTGCTTAAAAACCCACTCTTGCAGGTTATTTGAAAGTCGCTCGAGCTCCCGCTCTGGCATCTCTTTTTTGTACACAAGGCGTCCGATATCGATCTGAAGGGCTTCATTCCCACAAAAGCCATAGTTAATGCTGAAGCATTGCCTCTCGTCAGTAAACCCCTTTTCTGTCCGTTTAGCGAGTAGCTCGTAGAGTTTTATGACTGCTTGGACTGCATCTTGGCGCTTACCTTGCTTCAAAAGAGAGGCTATTCTTTCCGGGACGAGATCGACCCTCTTTTGTAGGATAAACGGGGTTTTAGCCAGGTCCACCTCATAGGTCCAGCCATATTTAGAAGAGATTTTGCACAAAAGAGGTGCTGAAAAGTTGCGCTGGGTGTTGACAAAGAGGAGCCCTGTCTCTTCCGCTAACTCTTCTGTGCAGTCTCATAGCGCACGCAGCTATCAATAAATTTTCTTATCCACTTTTCTTGGGATCTCTCCCTTTTGGCAGGCTCGAAACGGCCCCATCCAAAAACGCAAGACAGGATTCCCTCTTTTTTCCAGTTTTTAAAGCGTCTATGCTCTTTTTTGAAGAGTTTGATCACACAGCTTTTATCCGTGCTTTCAAATGCAAAGCATTGCGCTCCCTCTCCGATGTAGTGAAAGGGCTTTTGCAGCAAGGCTTGAACCTCTCGAGGAGCCTCTCTTACAGGAAGCTCCAGTTGGATCACATTTTCCGAGGAAAACGAGCTTTTCTGGATGTGCCAAACAAGTTCGCACGCAAGCGGTAAGAGCAGCAGTAAGAAGAACAATTTTTTCATCTTAAAGATGATAGAGGTGGCGGTACTTATTTTCCAAGTATGCGACAAAAGGTTTTTCGCTAACGGGTGAGCCTGTGATACGTATAGCAAGCTGTTCGGCTGTGAACTCTCTTCCATACTGGTAGATATTTTGGTGGAGCCACTCGCGGATAAAGGCGAGCTCTCCTTTTGCGACGCGCTCCTTCCAGTTGCTATGCACCTTCTCAAAAGCTGCAAAAAACTGCGAAGCGTACAAGTTGCCCAACGTATATGTAGGAAAGTAGCCAAAGCCTCCCATCGACCAGTGGACATCTTGCAAACACCCCTCTCCGTGATGAGCCGGGGCAATGCCGAGATAGGCGCGCATTTTGTCATTCCAAGCGTCGGGTATCTCTTTAACCTTTAAGCTGCCATCGAGCAGCCCCATTTCGATCTCAAAGCGGACGATGATATGAAGGGAATAGGTCACCTCATCCGACTCGGTGCGAATTAGAGAGGGTTTCACTATGTTGATCGCGCGGTAAAAGTCGTTTAGGGGGACCGCGTTGAAAGATTCGGGAAATTCGCGCTTTAAGTGAGGAAAGAAGTGCTCCCAAAAGGCTAAGCTGCGACCGATGCGCGTCTCCCACCAGCGCGACTGGCTCTCATCGATTCCAAGCGATGCCGATTCACAGAGCGGGCTGCCATACTCCTCAACGGGCAGGCCTGCGTTGTAAAGGCCGTGCCCTCCTTCGTGGATCACGGAAAAGATGTTGGAGAGTAGATCGTCCGGATGGATGCGCGTTGTCATGCGCGTGTCGTTGGGATGCAATCCGGCGCAGAAGGGGTGCACAGTTAAATCTAGGCGGCTAGTCGATTCGTCAAAGCCCATCGCTTTTAAAAGCAGGTGGCCAAACCGCATCTGTTTTTCAGCGGCAAAGTGTCCGGATAGGCACTCTTTAGAGATAGGAGGCGTAGAT
Organism: Chlamydiia bacterium; assembly: GCA_963804085.1. Lineage (GTDB taxonomy): Bacteria > Chlamydiota > Chlamydiia > Chlamydiales > Rhabdochlamydiaceae > CAWDOQ01. The sequence goes on from CAWDOQ010000008.1 coordinate 9,059, forward strand.
TCGATCCTCTTTAAAAGATCTGTTAGGGCAATTTTAAGCCTGCCAAAGAGGGGAGTGAGATGGCTAGATCTCATCTCAGGCTCATACAGGTCTAGAAGGGCGTCGTAAGGGTGCTCTTTATATCCTAAGATATCCGCTTTTTTGCGGCAGAGGGTGACAATCTTGTCGAGGTGGGGCTCGAAAGCGCGAAAGTCATTGTGCTCTTTAGCTTTTGCCCACGCGTGAATTGCGGTGGATGTTGTTTTAGCAAAGGTCTTGACGAAGGAGGCGGGCAGCTTCACTGTCTTGATGTAATCGCGTCTCCACTCTCTTAGAGCGGCGCACTGCCGCTGAGAGAGCTCTTTTCCTATAATCTCCCCAGACGGTATATCTATTAGTTTGCCGAGGGCTTTTGCGAAGGAGGCGCTGGTCTTTTGCTTGTGGATTAAGCTTGCGACTAGCTCGATCTCTTGGGCGCGCACCTCGATCGCCCCTTTGGGCATGTAGGTCTCCTGATCCCAGTCGAGCAGGCCGTGCAAGGATGAGAGGAGAGCCGCCTGTTTAGAAAGTCCATGGAGCTTGCTATAATCTTTATGGGCCATGAACGTCACTCTAACACCATCCTTTAAGAAAAATCAACACTTGGGATAATGAAGTGATATGACGTTGAAAGGTGATCGGCTATTAGTTTTGGCGACGTTGGGTGTGGCGATTGTCCTGCTTCTATGGGGAGCGTGGCATCTCTACTCTACAAGGTCTCTGAGGATCTCATTCGATCTAGGCGATCAGCCTATGCTCGGAAATCCGCATGCACCTGTCGAGATGGTGGTCTTCGAAGAGATGAAGTGTACGGGATGCCAGGAGTATCAGACGGAAGTCTTCCCTGAGATACGTGCAAAATATATCGATACTGGCAAAGTCAAATATACGACCATAGTCGTCTCCTTTTTGGATAACTCTTTGCCGGCGAATTTGGCAGCGCTAAGTCTTTATGCGCAAAATAGGGAGTTTTTCTTTCCGTTTATTAGCTACGTCTACGAACATCAGCCCTCAGAAAATGAGGATTGGGCTACGCTGGATAGTGTGTGCGAATTTGCTAGCCACATTCCCGGGGTCGATTTAAACCTTTTGCGCACCTCTATTGAGGAGAAGCGCTGTCTAGATCTTCTAGACAAGAATTTTGCAATAGGCGAAAAGGCTATGGGAGAGGAGTTTGCAACTCCAGCTGTCTTTGTAGATGGCAGAAGAGTCTATATGCTCTCTAAAAACGCAATTAGCAAAAAAATAGAGGCGGCGCTCGAGCAATGATGAGATCGATACAACGGCACGCGCTCTACCTCTCTTGGACAGTCGCTTTGTTTGCAACGCTCATCAGTCTCTATTGGAGCGAGGTGCGCCATATGGAGCCGTGTGCGCTCTGCTGGTACCAGCGTGTTTTTACCTTCTCACTTGTGATCATCTTGGGAGTGGCAGCCTATCGCTCGGACCGCGCGGTTCTATTCTATGCCAAATTGCTCGCTTATTTGGGCGCTCTCTTTGCGCTCTATCACATTTTCGTTCAAAAGCTGGGTTGGAAGTTTTGCAAAGTAGGACCCGACTGCAGCGAAGATCTCTTTAACTTCTTTGGCTTTGTGACGGCTCCAATGTTCAGCCTAGCAGCCTTCTTGCTGATTCTTTTCTTTCTTTATCAAGCCAAGAAGTAGGCGCAAGCCCTTCTCTATCTTTTCTATGCACCGGGTGTGGATCGGCGTGCAGAGAAGCCAGCTCATAAAAAAGAGGGCGATCGAGCCGCTGCCGATGAGCACATCGGATAGCCAGTGTGCTCCCGTTACCAGCCGTGGCATGCAGAGGAAGGCGGCATAAAAAATTGCAACAAGACCCTGTCTCCATCCGGCAAAGTAGAAAAAGCTGCTCGCAAATAAAAGAGCGGTCGTCGCGTGATCTCCCGGAAAGCTCTTGGGAGAGCCATCTTTGATGCGCAGCCAGGGGATCTCTTGCGAAAGACGCACGCTTGTGTCAAATGTTAGCGTGGGGCTATCGCGCGGGATGTGTACATAGCTGCGAAAAAGCATCCGGTTCACAAAGTAGATGATGAGTGCGATCGCAATTGCAGAGAAGATAAACGCCGAGATCTTCCTAAGCCGCATCTCTTTAGGCGAGCGCAAAACGCTGACAACAAAAAAGGCGAGGATGCATATGTCCTCTATCCAGTCAGCCAGCCTGTGGTTTGCAAAAGCCCAAAAGAGCTGCCAGTTAGGTCTTCCTTGCAACGACCCGTTAAATAGTTGGAAAAAAGCGGTGTCTAGCCTCTCCCATAGAAAACGTGTAGGCTCCCAGAGAAAAGTTCCGATTAAAAATGCAATCAGAAGATGCCAGATAACCAGCATTCGAATGTTTATCGTGTTTTTGCGAATTTCCATACAAAAAATGTGCTGCAAAGGGTGAAGGGAATAAAAATGGCGATAGCCGGAGAGAGAATCTGGTTCTCTCCCAAAATAACAGAGGCGTTTAAAAGCATACAGAAGGCGATGTAGCCAAAGAGGGCGATCGTATAGATAAAAAAGAGGGGGATCTTTCTTGCATACTGCACACAAAATGGGGTGCAGGCGATAAGCACGAGGAGCGAAAGGAGCGGCATCATCGCTTTATACCAGAACTGTGTGGCAGCCTCCCGCTTTTCATAAACCGAGAGCTTCTCTTTATGAAAGCTTAAGCGAAAGAGCTGCGAAAGGCTCTTGTTTTCAAGAGGAATAAACCCTTTTCGCGGAAGATCTTTTTGCCATTTGATTTCAGGAAAAGATCTCTTGTCAAACGACTCGCTCTTTTCAAAGAACCCCTCTTTATTGCGGATAAGATGGTCGATGTAGCTGCCTGTCGGCGCGCCCTGATCTAAAGAGAGGTACTTGATGCGCCAGACCTCGTCCGAGGATTGGAGCCAGATCACATCAAAGAGAGCTGCGTGTGCCTTGTCGTAAGACTGGTAGAGTAGCTTGGATCTATCTTTAAGCGTAAGCGTTCGGATCGGATGCTTTTTGCCTCCCTCTCTGGAGCGTTTAAAGTGTTTGTCGTAAAACCTATCGAGGTAGTTCATCGAGGGGGGGAGAAGAAATTCGGTTGCAGCGTAGTTAAAGAGCATGCAGAGAGTCGCGACAATAAAAAGAGGGCGCATCAACTTTTTAAACTTTAAGCCGGCGACCTGGAGTGCGACCAGCTCTTTATGAATGTTAAAGCTGTAGAGCACCTTAATCGCAGCGACTAAAAGCGCAAGAGGGACGAGTAGACTTGCGCGCTTGATAAACTGAAAACAGTAGTAGACCACGACGTCGAGGATCTGGATGCGGCTGTCTTTAACAAAATCTTCCATGTGCAGCGAGCAGTCGATGCAGGCATAGAGAAAGAAGAAGGAGAAGAGAAAGAGGACCAGAACTTTTAAAAGCTCGCGTGCGAAGTAGCGCTCCCAAATTTTGGACATATACATACTATTCGACTCCTTCGGTTACTCTGCGCATCGAGCGGAGCGCCAGTATCACGATGATCGGATGGGGGAGGAGGTAGAGCATACATGCATAAAAGGAGGAGCCGCGCATCGATTTTGCCGAAAGAAAACAGACCATAAAACCCGCTGCAAGAGCAATTGCCCAGATAATCCCTTTCTTTGTGTGGCGCCTGCCGATCTCCATGCCAAAGGCGATGCCGATAAAAGTAAATGTAAACGCAGCGAGGGCATAGGACATGCGGCGCGCGATCTCGATATGCGCCTTTCCAAACGATGACAAAGAGAAGCTGCCTTGCAGCTTTTCGCGAGCGAGAATAAGGCGCAGCGGGTAGTACTCATAGTTGCTGTGCCACTCCTTGCCGCGCATCATCTGAGCGAGGTTGGATGCTTTGGTGAACATCGTCTTCTGGTTTTCGATGACGAGATGGTCAAACCCCTCTTTTTTCGGGTCGGCAGAAGAGATGAAAGAGACATTTTTCCCTGTGAGATATTCGCCCTCTAAGTAGAGCTCTTTTGCGATCATAAGCCCTAAGCGATTGTTAGAAGCGTTATTGACCACTAAGATCACATCCTCAGCACACTGTCCCGACTTTAAAGATTTTAGATCGATATGCACATCTTTGAGTTTTACGAGCGTCTCTTTTTGCAGAAGAAAGAGAGGGTTTTTCTCTGTCATTTCATAAATTAAATTGCGCGATAATGCTCTACAGCGCGGTGCAAACTCTGAGACGATCGAAAAGTTGAGCAGTGTCAAAAACGAACTTGCTAAGATGAGAGGAAAGGCGAGCGAGAGAAGACTCAAGCCCCCGCTTCTAAATGCAGTGAGTTCGTGGCTATGGCTAAGCCTCTGGTAAAGGAGCATCGCAGCGATCAGGCAAGAGATGGGGATCGCTATGGGGAGAATATAGGGAATTTGGTAGCCTGTAAATTGAATGATCGTCCAGACTGGTGCCCCGGATGTCGTGAATCTGGCGATCTCTTGAAAACGCGTGACTAGAAGAAGCGAGATAAAGCCGCTCACGCATAAGACAAAGACCTGAAAATAACTTTTAAGCAGGTAGCGCCACAAAATAGGCATATACGTCGTCAATCCTTTTGGGGAAGTTTAATGAATGCCACCCTTTTCTTCACGGTTAAAGAATTTCTCGAGCGTCACCTGAAGCCTGTAGCTCCTGTTTTGCTCGGCATCTCGGGAGGGCCAGACTCGCTTGCGCTTCTTTATCTCCTCCTGGAATGCAAGGTCCCTATGGACCTACACCTGGCCCATATCGACCATGGCTGGCGTACCGAGAGCAAAGAGGAGGCCAGGCTCTTAGCTAAGATGGCAGAGGAGCACAAACTTCCTTTTCATCTGCATACCCTCGAGGAACTCCCTACAAATAACTTAGAGGAGCATGGCCGCCAGCAGCGGTTAAATTTTTTTTCTAAGATCTACAAAGAGATCGGGTGCCAAGCGCTCCTTTTGGCTCACCAAGCAGATGATCAGGCCGAGACAGTTTTCAAGCGTGTCTGCGAAGGAGCTTCTCTTTTCTCAATAGCTGCCATGCAGCCTGTGTCCTCTCTGGAAGGAATGCAGATCTGGCGCCCTCTTTTGAGCTGCGCTAAAGTTGAGATTTTGAAGTGGCTCGAGAAGAGGGGATACACCCCATTTTGTGATCCAAGCAACCAAGACCCAAGATTTTTGCGAGCGCGCTTAAGAAACCAGATCCTGCCTCAGTTATCCGAGCAGTTTGGAAAAGAGGTAAGCGGAAGCTTTTTACGCCTGGGCAATGCAGCCCAAGAGCTCAGTGAGTATATCCATAAAAAAATCGAACCCCACCTGCAAAAAATCAATAGAGAAACACCCATCCTGGACCTCGCCGAAATCCCCGAAAGAGTCGAACGAAAAGCCCTCATCCGCCATTTCGTCGAGACCTTTGGCGCCAGCATCTCCCACGACACCCTCGAAACCCTCCTTGCCCTCCTCGAGGCCCGCACCTCGGGCCGCTCCTTCGCCCTCAAAGGCGCCACCCTCACCCTCTCCCATACCCAACTCACTCTGGAACTGCATTAAGGACGGGCCCCAACGGACAGAAAGAACTACGGACTAAAACGGACGTGAAACGGACACGAACGGACGGGGCCCAAGATAACTAGCTTAAGTTTCTTTCTTGGCGCACGTCCGTTTCACGTCCATTTTCGTCCGTTTTTCTTACTTGTCCGTTTTCGTCCGTTAGGCGCCCTCTTTTTACTTCGCCGTGGACGAAAAGCGAGGGGGTACGCTATGCTCGACCTGTTTAAATTTTCTACCATGGGGTTTTATGGCATCGAACGCATTGAGGGTTACTGCTGCTGTTTTTGGCAATAGATCGGAGTATGTGTCGGAATTTCCTGCGGATACTGATTTGGAAATCACAGATGTCGCACCCGGAATTTTGGATAAGCTCTATCAACAAAAGGGAAGTCAGGATAAAAATAAGACTCTTCTCGTGTTGGCACAGACGATCAATGCAATTTTGGGTAAGGGCATGACTGTTGATCGCCTTGAAACAAACGGGGGTTTTCAGTGGACTGTGAATGAGGCGCGCACCTCTTTTTCTATTAGATCGACGGGTGCTCCCTTCCAATTAGAAATCCGACCTGCCGATGTAAAGATGGAGCTGTCAAAAACTGCTAAGTCACATATTGAGAAAGAGTCGTTGCCAATAGGTATAATGTCTAAGCAGAGACTTGTTATTACTGATATTCCAAAAGATCAGCATCAAAAAATAAGAGAGCTTATTAAGGCAAACAAAGAAACCTATTGGCCTATACACGAGGCTTTCGCATCTTTAATGCCCCCGGGATACATGGTTTCAATAAAAGGCGGCAAGGACATGACCTTTGATTTTAGAGCAGATGGTACCACCGTTGTCTGGAACAAAGTTGGTTTTCGACTCTCCTTTAAGCGTCTACCTCTCCCGAACGTGATTGCGACTAGCGAAGAGAGAAAGGCAGAGAGCAAAGATAAAGACAACACTGGCAACGAAGGCAAGAAAGCTTAAGCACTTATCTGGCAAATTAAATTTTTCTAACATTGGGTTTTTATGACAAGTTTAGTACAGACGCTACCTGGTGCAACAGAAGTGCGAAGCTGCACTGCTCAGGAATTTGGAAAGGAATTTCCTTCCGATGAGGTTACTTTCCCTAGCAAGTGTGTTTTTGAAATTACAAATATTGAACAGGGAGTATTGAGTGAACTTTCGCAGTTAAAACAGGGTGGCGATAAGGACAAAGTGCCCGTTGCAATTGGAAAAGTGTTCCAAGCGATATTGAAGCCTTATAATGCCTCTCTAGTTTATCTTGCTACAGAAGGAGGATACGATTGGAACGTAGACAATTCCGGCACTTTCTCAATTATGTCTGTGGATGCTCCTTTCCATTTAAAAATTGCGCGCTCCGTTGTGTCAGAAGGAAAGCCAGAAGCTAAGCAGGAAGCAAAAACAGCTTAAGGCTTATCTGGTCAAAGTTAGACAAGTCGGGTCTTTTAATTATATTAAGTGTAAATTTTAGGCGATTTATTATTTTCTTTTTCAAAAAGAAGACAAATTAATCGCCTTTATGCTAAGATCCCGAAATGAGGATGAATAGGACTAAGGCGTTCATCTTCAGATCCTTAATCCATTGACCAAATCGCTTGGAAATGGTTTACTGCTCACAAACTTTAAAAAACTCGAGTCATAAAAAATTGTATGGGTAGCGAAGACAAAAGACCAGATCCAAAAAGAAGTTTTCCAGGTGGTTTTTTAATTTTTCTAGTCGCGATTGTGCTCGTGATTCTCTCCGTACAAAATATGTCGAGTGAGAAAAAGGCGAATGTCGCTTTTAGCTATGAGACAGAACATCTCGTCAATTTAGACCTCCTCCAAAAAGAGGAGAGCCGCAAGACATCTCTCAACGACAATCTCGTTACCTTTAGCGGTAAATTTCAAGATCGTCTCTCCGATGAGTCAAAGGCGCGCTACCGCTATCTCGAACTGCTCCATGACAATGAGAGTTTAGCGGCTCAAAAGAACCGTCTTCAGGGGGAGATCCTCTCACTTAAACAAAGCGTAAAGGATGCAGCTGACCTCTTTTTACATCTGACTGGTTTCGCGATTCCTGCTGGAGGCTATAAAGTAGTCGATTCCGTTTACGACGCTGTGAATCAAGAAAATGCAGTGGTAATCAAGTCGCTCAGCGACAAAAATATCACAAGTCTTGCCGATCTGGAAAAGCGCGCTGCAAAGCATAGCGAATTAGACTCAGATAATTTTGGCAAAGATCTTCTCGTTTTAATCCAAGGATTCCGCTCTCCTACGCTTGGCGTGGGAAGTGAAGCTTTAAAGACCAAATTGCGCGAACAGGAGCAGGCAGTAGCCCAAGCCAATAGCACGCTTTCCGGCGATGAGCGAACAGCTAGCTACCAGAAAGCATTGGGTGCACTGCGCGCTATCTCAACGGAGATCGGCCAGGAGCAAGAGGGGATGCGTTTAAACGACCTTCGCAGCGTGCGCAGTTATAAAACCGAGATCGCTCAGCAGAATAAAGTTGCCGAAGACCTCGAAAAGAATGAAGCTCAGCTAGAAAAATCGCGTCAGCAAGTGGCCGATGTGATCTGGTTTTTTAACAACCAGGAGCTCTCCACACGTGCTCTGGAAAAACAAGATCCTGAGGCCTACAACCACTGGTTTTTACAAGCCAAGCAGGAGTGGGATAACTTTGCTGCGAACAAGGGTGCTATCTTCAAGGCGCCCGATCAGCCCCGCAACGCCGTTTTAGAAAAGACATTTAAGAGCGAAGAGCCTGCCCCCAACTATTTGGGCTACCTCCTTCCAATGCTCCCGCTCATTTTGATCGTGCTGCTGCTCTATTTTGGCTTCTCTCGCCAGATGAAGGGAGTCGGCGGTGGAGCGATGACTTTTGGCAAAGCGCCTGCGCGCATGCTCACTAAAGATCGCAATAAAGTGACTTTTAAAGATGTGGCTGGCTGCGATGAAGCAAAAGAAGAGCTGCAAGAGATTGTCGATTTTTTAAAAGATCCTTCTAAATACACAGCTCTTGGCGCACGTATCCCCAAAGGCGTTCTCTGCGTAGGAGCTCCCGGTACCGGTAAGACGCTTATCGCAAAAGCAGTAGCCGGTGAGGCGGACCGTCCCTTCTTCTCGATTTCAGGTTCAGATTTCGTCGAGATGTTTGTAGGCGTGGGCGCAAGTAGAGTGCGCGATCTTTTCGACCAGGCAAAGAAAAATGCGCCTTGCATCATCTTCATGGATGAGATCGACGCTGTTGGCCGCCACCGCGGCGCAGGCATTGGCGGCGGACATGATGAGCGTGAACAGACCTTGAACCAGCTCTTAGTTGAGATGGATGGCTTTGATACGACAGAAGGGGTAATTCTGATTGCCGCTACCAACCGCCCTGATGTTCTCGACAAAGCGCTTCTGCGTCCGGGTAGATTTGATAGAAGGATCGTGATCGATCTTCCCGATATCAAGGGACGTTATGAGATCCTCAAAGTGCATGCCAAAAAAATTAAGTTGGACCCTTCGGTCGACCTGATGTCCATCGCCCGCAACACACCCGGCGGCTCGGGTGCTGATCTTGCAAATATATTAAATGAAGCAGCCCTTCTTGCTGCAAGACGTGGCCGTAACGCTGTGACCGCACAAGATGCATCGGAAGCATGCGACAAGGTGCGCTATGGTAAAGAGCGCAGAAGCTTAGAGATCGATCTGGGCGAAAAACGAACAACTGCCTTCCACGAGTCGGGCCATGCGATTGTGGCGCTTGCCGTCAAGCATGCCGATCCTGTCGACAAGGTGACGATTATTCCTCGCGGCCTATCGCTCGGTGCCACCCACTTCATGCCCAAGAAAAACCGCGTCAGCTACTGGAAAAAAGAGCTGATCGACCAGCTTGCTGTTCTGATGGGCGGTAGAGCCGCCGAAGAGATATTTGTCGGAGATATCTCAAGTGGCGCGCAGATGGACATCTCGCAAGCGACACGCCTTGTACGTAGCATGGTGTGCGAATGGGGTATGACAGATGCTCTTGGCACTGTTGCCTATGATGAGAGAAGCGAAAGCGGCCAATACCTCGGCATGCAAGGCTATCAAGATAAGAGCTACTCCGAAGCCACTGCAAAATTGATCGACGACGAGGTGCGCAAGCTTCTCGACCAGGGGCATGATGCAGCCTTGAAGATCGTCCAAGAGCACCGCGTCCAGCTTCAGGTCATGGCCGAGATGCTGATCGAGTTTGAAACGCTCGACAAGGACGATGTCCTCGAAATCATGAATGACAAGTGGGATATTGAAAAGAAGCGCAAACGCGTAAAGGCTACCGAAGATCTACAGCGCAAGCTGCCTCCTCCTCCACCTGCTCCTGAGACACGTGGCTTTCCTAAAGCTTCGGACACCCCTACCCCGCAATCTATCTAAAGTCAGAACGCAGAACGCGGAATGCAGAACTTAAGATAAAGTCAAAACGCAAAGACGAAAAAAGAAAATGGTTTGTTAAAATCATTGCGTCTCTGCGACTCCGCGTCTTTGCGTTGAATCTTAGGGATTAGAGTTTATCTGTAGATTTCTTTTCGGTGGCCGACTTCAATGACAAGAACGAGCAGTATGTCATCATTGATGGTGTAGATGACGCGATAATCGCCTGCGCGGATACGATAGAGAGGGGTATTGCCGCTACCATGCAGCTTTTTACAGCCTTCGGGCCTTGGATCGATTCCTAATGCTAGAACTTTTGCGCTGATTTGTTTTTGAGCATAGGCGGGTATCTTTTCGAGATCTTTGAGATATTTCTTGTTGAACTGTATCTTATACTTCGCTGTCATCCTCTTCCCAGCCAGCTAATTTGCGCGCTTTTTTGAAAGAGATGTTCTCCTTCTCATCCATTTCTTTCAATCTTTTACGCGCCTTTCTGCTTAGCATGTGATCTTCATACTCCTCTATAGCTTTTAGGAGAAGATCCGTTGCAAATTCCTTAAGGGAGAGTCCTTTGTCTGCGCACAGCATTTTAAGATAAGGGTATTCCTTCCTTGGAAAGTCGAAGTTTAGTCTCACCATGTTTTTCATTTGTCTACCTCTTTTCTTGCATCTTATCAAATAGGAGTAAATGAGTAAAGGAGTGAATGAGTAAAAGATAGGTAGGGGGGTGTATAATCCCCCCTCATCTATAAAACAGATCTCAACGCAAAGACGCAAAGAAGTGGACGGAAACGCCCGCGGAAGAGGAATGGATGGCATGGACAAAGAATGGACTAAAATGGACCGGAAATGGACGCGGGCCTAAGAAAGAAATTGTCCATTGGGGCGTTGTCCGTTTTCGTCCATTAGCCCCATCCTCCTCTTCTTCTTGTAAAGAAATCATTTTAATTCGATCATAGAGGAAACGGGAGGTTTTTATGCCAATACGTGGAGTAGGATCTTTTGGAGCACCAGCACCTAACATGGATCCAAAAACTCAGGCGCAAGTAGATGTGGCTGCTATGCAACATCTTGTAGATGATTTACATAAAGCTCTGGAAGAAGGTAACATGCCTCTCGCACAACAACTTGCGAACACACTAGCAAACGTTGCCAAGGATCTACAAAATAATTCGTCTACTTTTCCACAAAATATCCAAGACTTGATCAACGACATAGCTACAAAAGCCACTAACATCAGCCAGAAACTAGAGACGGTTAGTCTTTCGTATCTTGATGTGTTCCATGGCGAACTTGATGTGGTTGGCAAGTATCTCAACAAATAAACGTGCGAAGAAAGAGCGCAAAGAAGACCCCTAGTGGACAAAAGATGGTGGACTAAAGTGGACGATGTGGACTAAGTGGACGGGGTTCTCTTCGCATTAGTTTTCTTAGCGCTGTCCACCAAGTCCACTCTTTGTCCACTTCGTCCACAAAGTCCACTTCTTAGCGCTCTCTTCTAAACTCCAGCTTTCTGAGGAAGAGGAAGCAGTGCCTTACGGCTAAGCTTAATCTGTCCACGGTCATTGACGTCCAGCACCTTCACTTCCATGGTGTCGCCCTCTTTGCAGACGTCGCGTACGTTTTGGACGCGTTGATGAGCAAGTTCGGAGACGTGGCAGAGTCCTTCCTTGCCGGGGAGGATTTCGACGAAGCAGCCAAAGTCTACGACCGAGACGACAGTGCCTGTGTAGGTCTTGCCGATCTCTGCATCTGCGGTAAGTCCCCAGATGATCTGTTTAGCTCTTTCCATCGATTCAGTTGATGTAGCCGATATGCTGACAATACCGCTGTCGTTAATATCGATCTGTGCGCCTGTCTCTTCGACGATGGCACGGATCTGTTTGCCGCCAGGACCGATGACAATGCCGATCTTGCTAGGCTTGATCTGCATCGTTTCGATACGTGGTGCGTAGACGGAGAGCTCTTCTTTGGCTTTTGGGCATACTTCGATCATCTTTTGCAAGATGTGGAGTCTTCCCTGCTTTGCTTGCGCAAGAGCGGCTTGCATGATCTGATGGGTGATCCCTTCAACTTTAATATCGAGTTGGAATGCGGTGATCCCTTTGGCGTCGCCTGCAATTTTAAAGTCCATGTCGCCGAGGGCATCTTCTGCACCTAGAATGTCGGATAAGATCGCATAATGGTCGCCTTCGAGAATGAGGCCCATCGCGATACCCGCAATCGGGTGGCGGATAGGCACGCCTGCATCCATAAGGGATAGGCAGCCGCCGCAGACGGAGGCCATCGAAGAGGAGCCGTTCGACTCTGTGATATTCGATTCAAGACGGATCGTGTAGGGGAAGCTCTCCTGATTGGGCAAGGTGATGGCAAGGGCGCGCTCGGCAAGTTTGCCGTGGCCGATCTCGCGTCTTCCTGGGGTGCCCATGCGGCCCACCTCTCCTACAGAGAAGGGGGGGAAGGAGTATTGTAGATAGAATCTACGTGTATTGTCGCCTTCCAAATCTTCGTAGCGCTGCGCCATCGTTGCGCCGCCGAGTGTCGTGACAGCAAGAGCCTGTGTCTCGCCGCGTGTAAAGAGGGCGCTTCCGTGTGTTCTTGGCAGAACGCCGGTTTCGATGGCAATCGGGCGGATCTGGTCGCAGGTACGGCCGTCGCTGCGTTTGTTCTCTTTTAAGATCATCAGACGCATATGATGCGCTTGCACCTTTTTGAAGGCTGCGAGAACGTCGAGTTTGGGATGTGTGCCGCTGCCATCTTCGGGAAGAAGTGTTTCTAAAACCAGCTTAGACGCTGCAGCAATGGCTTCTTCGCGTGCCTTTTTTTCTTTGATTTTAAAAGCTTCTTTTAAGGTTTTGCCAACTAGTTTTTCAACTTCGTGCAGCAGCTCTTTCGAAGGTAAGCGCAGCTTGCCTACGACTTTGGGTTTACCCAATGTGCGCTGCCAGTCTTGCAAGCCTTGGCAGATCTGCTTGATCGCCACGTGGCCCTCTTCGACCGCTTCCAAGATCTGCTCTTCTGTCAGAAACTCGCAGTAGCCTTCGATCATTAAGATGGCGTCTTCTGTACCGGCTAAGATAAGGTCGAGCTGAGACTTTTTTCTGCTCTTCCATTGTCGGATTGATAATAAATTCGCCATTGATAAGACCTACGCGCACAGCGCCGACAGGCTTGATGAGCGGGATTTCGGAGATTGTTAGTGCTGCGGATGCGGCGCAAATAGCGAGAGGATCGGGAGAGTGGATGCCATCATAAGAGAGGACATAAGCTAAAACTTGAACCTCATTATAATAGCCATCTTCGAACATCGGTCTTAAAGGGCGGTCGATGAGTCGGCAGGTTAATATCTCTTTTTCTGTAGGGCGTCCTTCTCGTTTGATAAAACCGCCTAGCGTTTTTCCGGCGGAGGAGAACTTCTCCTGGTAGTCGACTCTGAGAGGAAAGAAGTCGATGTTTTCTGCTGCCTGGGGAGCTGCGCAAGCGGTAGATAGGACGATTGTTTCGCCCGATTGGAGGATAACCGCTCCGCCCGCTTGTCTTGCGATTTTTCCTGTTTTAAATGTCGATCCCGTCCGCCGATTGAGAGGGTCATTGTCTGTTCTTTGAGTTGCATGAGAGCTCCTTAAGAGGTTTAAATTGGTGTTACGGAGGATGAACTGACCATTTTTAAAAGTTAAAATTTAACTTTTACAAAGGACACTTCATCCTCAAAAAATTATGTAACGGAAGTGCCCGAAAACATGATCCGGGCACTATATCAATATGGGAAAATAAGTGGCAATAAAAGAATTACTTACGTAGGTTCAAGCGTACAATTAAATTTTGATAGCGCTTGGTATCCGTAGAATTGAGATAATCGAGGAGCTTGCGTCTTTGCCCAACTAGTTTGAGCAAGGAGAGCCTCGAATTATGGTCTTTAGGAGCAAGTTTAAGGTGCTCCGTAAGCTCAGCGATTCTTTCAGTTAAAATAGCGATTTGAACATCAGCAGAACCGGTGTCTTTTTCGTGTAACTGAAACTTTTTAGTGATCTCTTCTTTGGTGCCTTTGTCTAAAGACATGTAACTGTCTTCCGAGATTGCAATTGGATTACATAAATGATTCAGTCAGAACTCTAACACATCGCCTTTTGTCGATCAACCTCGAAATAATTTTGACCTCCTTTGCCTCATTTGGTAAATTGCTGGCCATGGAGAAGGACACACTATTCATGCAAGAGGCTTTGCAAGAGGCGAAAAAAGCCTTTGAGAGGGGAGAGGTTCCTGTAGGAGCTGTACTCGTCTACGAAGGCGCAGTATTGCCAGAGCCCACAATCAGATCGAAGAGCACAAGGACGCTTCTCGGCATGCAGAGCTGCTCTGTTTGCAAGAGGGGGCGCGTATCTTCAAGAACTGGCGCCTTTAAGGATACAACACTCTACTCCACATTAGAGCCGTGCTGCATGTGTGCGGGCGCAATGCTGCTTGCACGCATCTCAACGCTTGTCTGGGGCGCGCGCGACATCCGCCATGGTGCACACGGCAGCTGGGTCGACATCTTAGGAAAGACACATCCCACTCATAGTATTGAGATCAGGAGCGGAGTTTTACAAGAGGAGGCGAGCGAGCTTATGCGCGCTTTCTTTCGAAAAAGGAGAGGAAGAATGAGAGCCTATTTGATGAGATGATTGCTGAACAGAGAAGAAGGTGATGCGCTGCGCCGAGCAAATCGTACCCAATATTACAGAAGATGATCTTCTTCAGCCCAATGATTTTCCTCTGCTCGAAAATCATCCTCATTTCGCTACGAAGAGGGAGTGCTCGAGGGACTCCTCACTGCTCGGATGGCATTCCTGGCGTCTCAAAAATAACGTGCCTGTGCCCGTGCCTCTGCCTGTGCCCGATCCGGATTAATTCGGGCAGAGGCACGATCTACTTCTGCTTCTTCTTCCTTTTTAGAAATTCGCCTTAGGCGCCATCTTTCGCGCCGAGTAAGGCTCTTTTTCCCATAAAGCGAGATCTTAGAAAGCATAGCATCTAAAAACTCTTCATCATTTAAGATCGCCTGTCCTGTTTTAAAGTCGTAAATTTTTGCGCGTGCATTAGGCGGCATAGCTGCCTTGCGTTTACCAACAAGGATCTTCTCAAGAGGGCGTAGGGAGGCAAATGGGCTGGGGATTTTCCAGATGGCCACCGGATAGAGGTAGCCGAAAATCGCACCGGCTAAATAGGCGATAGCGTGTTGCCAGTCTCCTGTTGAGACATCGATGAGCAGGTTGGCTGCTAAAATAGTTAAAACAAGAGATTTGGCTTTGAGAGGCATCCCAACAAGCAGGAGGATCTGGGCTTCTGGATTAAGGATGAGCCAGGTGATCAGGAGGCTGTAGAGGACAGCCGTATTGCCGGAGAAGGGGAGCTGAGAGCCAAAGAGGGTCTGGGCGCCGAAAAGAACCAGGCCGACAAAAATGCCGGATAAAAAATAAAAGGAGAGGAAGGATGCAGCCCCTCTCTTTTCTAAAAGGGCGGATCCCACAATCCATATCAAATAAAGGTTGAACGCGAGCGAGAAGAGAAAGGAGAAGGAGACCCCCTGCGCAAAGGGGTGAACAAAGATGTAAGTGAAAAATTGCCAAAAGAAGTAGTGGCTAATCCCCCAGCGCGAGAGGCTGAACCAGTCATAAGGGCTAGACCAGCCTAATACCTGTGGAAAGAAGTTGTTGAATAGGGCGGCAAATAGGCTTATGCCCAGCGTCCAGAGAAGAAGATATTTGAGTGCTTTCTGCGTCCGATTGGGACCGAAGCGATAGTGGGGTGTATGGCTCATCTCTGCATATTAACTAATCGCTGAAAAAAATGCTTGTTTTTTAATGGGGTTATCGGCTTAAAATCTATCCAGTTAACAAGAGACATTCAAAGGTATACATATGAAAAAACAAGGCCATCCACCGTATCAGGAAGTTCTTTTTGTAGATTCTTCAACAGGCTTCAAGTTTATTTGCGGCAGCACGCTTCAACCTAAAGAGAAAGAGGTGTACGAAGGAAAAGAGTATCCGGTCTATCGCGTTCCGGTCTCCTCCGCATCTCATCCCTTTTTCACAGGCAGCAAGCAGCTCATCGACTCAGAAGGTAGAGTTGATAAGTTTAAAAAACGCTACAGCATGAAAAAAGTGGAAAAAGTAGAAGAGGCAGCTCCTAAGACAACTAAGGAGAAGGCCCCAGCAAAAAAAGCTGCAGAGAAAAAGCCCGCTAAGAAAAAAGCAGCTACTTAACAAATCTAAATCATGGAAGAGCGGATCCGCAAGCTCCTCGCTCGCTTTGGCGAGGTCGAGGAGCTGATGGGACAAAGCGAAACTTTAGCTGACCAGAAGCGGTACCGCGAGCTTGCGCAAGAGCACTCCTATCTCTCACAGATCAAAAATTGCTGGCAGAAGCATGGGACTGCACTGAAGCAGCTCGATGAAAACCTCCTTTTGCTCAAAGAGGAGAAGGATCCCGAATTTATAGAGGTGATCCGCGCGGAGATCGCTCAACTCGAGCGCACCGTGCAGGTGGAACGCGCAGTACTAGAGAATCTCCTTGTTCCTCCCGATCCACGAGACAGCCGTACAATAATTCTAGAACTGCGCGCAGGAACCGGCGGCGACGAGGCTGCTATTTTTGTGGGCGACTGTGTGCGCATGTACAAATCTTATGCCGAGAAGAAGGGGTGGAAGCACGAGCTCTTCTCTTGTACGCCGTCTGAAAGGGGAGGGTACAAAGAGCATATCATGGTTCTCTCTGGCACAAATGTTTTTCGCTTTATGCAATATGAGGCAGGAACGCACCGCGTGCAGCGCGTCCCCGATACAGAGACGCAAGGGCGCGTGCACACCTCTGCAATCACCGTAGCTGTTTTGATGGAGCCGGATGAAGAGGAGCAGGTTGTACTCGATGAGAGGGAGCTTAAGATTGATACCTACCGCGCATCGGGAGCGGGCGGCCAGCACGTCAATACGACCGACTCGGCTGTGCGCATCACTCACCTTCCAACAGGAACCGTCGTCTACTGCCAAGAAGAGCGCAGCCAGCACAAAAATAAAGATAAGGCGATGCGTCTTCTCTCTGCAAAAATCGCAGAAGAAAAAAGGCGCAAAGCCGATGAGGAGATGGCAAACCTGCGCTCCTCGCAAGTGGGAAGCGGCGATAGATCCGAGCGGATCCGCACCTACAACTTTCCTCAGAATCGCGTGACTGATCATCGCATCGATCTCACTCTTTATAAGCTCGACAGAGTGATGGAAGGGGATCTCGATGATATTACTCAGCCGCTTGTTGCGCATTTTTATCAGGAGAGACTTGCGGGGGATTAAATCTTAATTACGCGCCCGCTTCCGCGCCCGCATGCGCGCCCGATCCGGATTAATTCGGGCGCGCATGCGGGCGCGGAAGCGGGCGCGAAGGAAGAGAAGAATATGAAAACGATTGGCGAGATACTAAAGTTGTCGGTTCAGTTTCTTGAAGAGCGCGGTATCAAACGCGCAAGGCGAGAGGTTGAAGAGATTCTTGCGCATCTGCTTCAAAAAAAGCGGATAGACCTTTACATGCACTTTGAGCTTCCAATGCAAGAAAGGGAGCTGGAAACTCTGCGCTCCCATTTAAAGCGAAGAGCGAAAAACGAGCCGGTCGCCTATATTTTAGGAGAGATTCCTTTTTTTCACTGTTCGATTCTAACAACATCATCCGCGCTCATTCCTAGGCAAGAGACGGAGATTTTGCTCAGCAAAGTCGCTGAAAAGCTCGAAAAACAAAATTTGGAAGGCAAGATAGCGTGGGATATCTGCACAGGTTCTGGCTGCTTGGGGATAGGACTTAAAAAAAAGTTTCCGGTGTTAGATGTCTCTCTTTCCGACCTCTCCACGGATGCCCTAGCGCTTGCAAAAAAAAATGCTGAGAGAAACGGGGTAGCTGCTTCTTTCTATCAGGGCGACCTTCTGGAGCCGTTTAAAGGCAAAAAGGCGGACTTTATCCTCTGTAACCCACCCTATGTCCGCGAAGAGGAGTATGCAGCATTGGACGCCAGCGTACGCGACTTTGAACCGCGTCTAGCGCTAGTAGGCGGCAGTAGCGGCCTTGAGTTTTATGCGCGCCTTGCCAAGGAGCTTCCGGCACATTTAAACCCCCATGCACAACTTTTTTTAGAGATCGGTACGGGCCAAGGAGAGCAGGTCTTAGCCCTTTTTCAAGAAAGTTGTTGGAAGGAAAAGAAGATAGAAAAAGACTGGGCAGGGCACGATCGCTTCTTTTTCCTTGAATTTCAATGATTTTCTCAATTATTCTTCACAGCGCATGTTTTCAACCTTAACAGCTAAATTTCAGGAGCTTTTTTCTGGGCTTGCCCCAAAAAAGAAGCTCACCGAGGAGAATATCGCAGATGCCGTAAGAGAGGTGCGTCTTGCGCTATTGGATGCTGACGTAAATTATGGCGTCGCAAGCCAATTGGTGAAGCGCCTCAAAGAACGCGCGTTGGGTGATGAGGTTTTAAAATCGGTAGCTCCGGGCGAGCAGTTTATCAAGCTGGTCCACGATGCTCTCGTTGAGCTCATGGGAACGACCGAAGCTGCTTTAAATTTGGATGGCTCTCCCGCTGTGATTTTGATGTGTGGTCTTCAGGGAGCCGGTAAAACGACACACTCGGCAAAGCTCGCCGCTTACTTGAAGAAAAAAGAGCACAATAAAAAGACGCTGCTAGCAGCGTGCGATCTTAAAAGACCAGCTGCTGTCGAACAGTTAAGACGTCTTGCGGAAGTGAGCGAGACGCCCTTCTTTTCAATCGAAGGGGAGACAAGTCCGCTCAAAGTGGCAAAAGAGGCGCATGCATTAGCCAAAAAAGAGAACTTTGACGTGCTCATTCTCGATACTGCAGGACGCCTGCATATCGACGAGGAGCTGATGCAAGAATTAAAAGAGATTAAAGCGCTTACAAACCCGCACGAAGTGCTCTTTGTAGCAAGCGCGATGACGGGCCAAGATGCGGTGAAAACTGCGCAAGAATTTGACAAGCACATCGGGATAACCGGCACGATTCTCACGATGCTCGATGGCAATGCGCGCGCAGGTGCGGCACTTTCCATTCGCGAGGTGACTGGCAAGCCGATCAAGTTTGAAGGGATTGGCGAGAAGATCTCTGACATCCAGCTCTTCAATCCCGAATCGATGGCAGATCGCATTTTGGGGATGGGCGATGTGATCAACTTGGTGAAAAAAGCTGAGGAGTTTCACGACGAAGAGGAGAGCAAGAAGCTTGAGAAGAAGCTCAAGAAAGCAGCTTTCACTTACGACGACTATTTGCGTCAGATGTCGATGGTCAAGAAGATGGGCTCGTTTAAGAGCCTGATGAAGATGCTTCCGGGTGCGCCCGAGATGGAAGAGGAGATCGACCTTTCCGAGAAGGAGTTTGTGCGCACAGAGGCGATAATCCTGTCGATGACGGGTGAGGAGCGTGAAGAGCGCGTCGAGCTTATCCCAAACAGGCGCCGGCGCATCGCAAAAGGTAGCGGCACTTCGATTGACGAAGTAAACCGAATGGTGAAAAATTTTAAGAGACTTAAACAATTTTGCAAAGAGATGCCTAAAATGGGCAAAAAGGAGAATTCTTTATGGCGTTAAAAATACGCATGCGTCAGCAAGGGCGCACAAACCGTCAAACATTTCGCTTAGTGGTCGTAGATGGTAGATCTAAGCGCGATGGTAAGTATTTAGAGATGCTCGGATGGTATATCCCATTCCAAGCAGAAAACAACTTTTCTGTGAACGCAGAGCGCGTCGCATATTGGCTCTCCAAAGGAGCGCAGATCTCTGATCAGGTTAAATTCCTGGTGGAAAAAGCTGCTCCCGATGTGATGAAGAGCTACACAGAGCAGATGAGCACACGCCGTACAAAACGTGCAGCTCAAAGAAGAGGGTCGAAGAAAGTAGAAGCAAAAGCAAAAGCTCCTGCTGCTAAAGCGCCAGCAAAGACAGCAGCAAAAGCCCCTGCAAAGGCAAAAGCTGCAAAGAAGTAGTTGAGAACGATGGATATTGATATCCTTTCGCTTTTTCCCGACTACTTTGACGGGCCTTTTCGAGTCAGCATGCTCAAGCGTGCACAAGAGAAGGGGCTCCTCAAGATCGAGCTGTGCGACATTCGGGATTTTGCAGAGGATAAGCATCATAAGGTGGACGATCGCCCCTTTGGAGGCGGCCCCGGAATGGTGCTGATGCCAGGACCTGTCACTCGCGCGATCCGCAGCCGAAAAAAAGAGGGCTCGCGTGTGATCTACCTATCGCCGCAAGGCGAGAAGCTGAGTGCCAAGGTTTGCGAAAGGCTGAGTAAGTATCCGCACCTCATCTTAGTCTGTGGACACTACGAGGGGATGGATGAGCGGGTTGTGGACCAAGAGATAGACGAAGAGATAAGCATCGGGGACTATGTCCTCACCAGCGGCTGTTCTGCAGCTGTGGTGCTAGTGGATGCAGTAGCGCGCTTTATTCCCGGCGTTCTCGGCCACGAAGAGGCAGCAGCGCAAGACTCCTTTCAAGAAGGGGTGTTTGATGCGCCGCACTACACCAAGCCGGTGGAGTTTGAAGGGCGAGAGGTCCCAAAGGTGCTTAGAGATGGTAACCATGCTGAAATTCGCAAATGGCGAAAAGCAAAAGCGTTAGAAAAAACAAAAAGAGTAAGACCAGATTTATTAGTTTAGGAGACGAGAGTATGAAGCAGTGTCAAGTGATCCAAGAGATCGAAAAAGATCAGATTAAAAATGATATCCCCGCATTTCGCGTAGGAGATACCATCAGCGTCCACACACGCATCATCGAAGGCGATAAGGAGCGTATCCAGCTCTTTACAGGCACCGTGATTGCAAAACGTGGAAGCGGCATTTCCGAAACAGTGGCGCTCTATCGCTACTCTTACGGCGCAGGAATCGAGAGAGTATTTCCTCTCCATAGCCCTAAAATTGCTAAGATCGAAGTGGTGAAGAGTGGTAAAGTGCGCAAGAGCAAACTCTACTACCTCCGCGGCACTTCAGGAAGAGCTTCTAAGGTCGAAGAGAAGATCTTAGTGGAAAGAGAAGTTGCGGCAGAGCCTGCAGCTACTTGAGCGCTTCTCTTCCCAATTGGGACTTTGAAACGCGTGCCAGACAAAGAGGGTATACTGCGATAGCAGGTGTGGACGAAGCGGGCCGTGGCCCGCTCGCCGGACCTGTGGTTGCTTGTGCCTGTATCCTGCCCCAAAATCTTGCGATCGATGGCGTGAATGATAGCAAAAAGCTAACTCCCTTAAAACGCGCCGCTATCTATAAAATTCTCACAGAAAATCCTGAGATCGCCTATGCAGTGAGCATAGTCGATGCGGATGAGATCGATAAGATCAACATCCTACAAGCGACATTCAAAGCCATGCAGCTCGCTGTCTTCCTTCTCAAAACACGCCCCGACTACATTTTAGTCGACGGCAATAAGCACCCCGACTTTTCCATTCCAGCCGAAGCGATTGTAAAAGGGGATAGCCTCTCTCAGTCGATCGCCTGCGCCTCCATCATCGCCAAAGAAACACGCGATGCGATCATGCTGCGTTACCATCTCCAGTGGCCCGAGTTTGGCTTCGATAGGCATAAAGGTTATGGAACAGAGGAGCATCTTCGAGCTCTTGCTCTTCATGGGCCCCGTCCTATTCATCGCAAAACCTTCGAGCCTGTTAACAAAGTCTGTAACGTGCCCGTGCCTCTGCCCGTGCCCTTACCCGATCCGAATTAATCGAAGAATTCACGCAAAGACGCCGAGACGCGGAGAGTAAAAATCCGCAAAGCAAAATATCTGCCGCAGCAGATATTTTACCTTTGGAAGGAAGATAAAAGTTACGATGAGGTTCTTGTCTTAGCTCGTTTTCTTCCGTGAGTTCTTTTGCATTCCTTCCATAAAGTCAAAAAAATCTGCAGCTGCGTCAGCAGATGATAGATATTTTTGCTTTGCATCGCGTCTCAGCGTCTCTGCGTCAATTCTGCGATTAAATCGGGCAGAGGCACGGGCACGCACACGGGCACGAAGGGGAGGTTAGGCGATTTTTTTGCGGCCGGGAGGGGCAGAAGTGGGAGGAGCCATAAACTCTGCTCCAATTGCGGTAGGGATTGTCTCCTCTAAGATCTCATCGATCTCTGTAAAATCATCTGCTCTTAGCTTCCATCCCCAAATCGTCTCTATGCCTTCCAATTGCTCGGGGCGTCGAGCACCCCAAAGTGCAACATCGACTCCCTCATCGAGCGCAAAGCGAAAAGCAAGCGCAAGCAGGGATTTGTTGTGCTTTTCTTGAGCCCATTTTTCTAGCCTTTTTGCAGCGCGCAGGTAACTTGAGTAGTGCGGCTCTTGAAATTTCGGATCTGTTTTGCGCAGATCATCGCCCGTAAATTTCCTTCTTTTTTCCATTTTGCCGCTCAAAAGTCCGCGGCACAAGGATCCATATCCCAAAACGGCTATCTTCTTTTGCAGGCAATAGGGAAGCTCCTCCTCCTCTATTTTTCTTTCAAAAAGATTGTAGGGGGATTGTAGAGAGTGAAGAGGGGCGTGCTTCTTAAACTCCTCCATCTGCTCTACAGAAAAGTTGCTCACGCCGATGGCGCGAATTTTTCCCTCTTTCAGCAGTTGCTGGAGAGTCTTGGCTGTCTCTGAAATGGAGGTAAAAGGGTCTGGCCAATGGACTTGATACAGGTCGATAGAGTCTACTCGGAGCCTTTTTAAAGAGGCCTCAACCTCTTTGAGGAGGGTCTCTTTTCGCGTGTCCCGATAGATCTTTTCATTCTTCCAGCTAAGACCTGTTTTAGTGGCTAGGATGATCTGATCTCTTTTTCCGTACTGCTTAAGAGCCTTTCCTACGATCTCTTCTGAGAGGCCAAATCCGTAAACAGGAGCTGTGTCGATTAAGTTAATGCCCAGGTCCAGAGCATGGTGGATCGTGGCTATCGCTTCCTTCTCCTCCGTACCTCCCCACATCCATCCGCCGATAGACCATGTGCCTAAACCCACTCTTGAAATTTTTTTCTTTAGATTGGGGATGGCTGCAAATTCCATTTTGAACCTTTTTGTTTTTTAACTAGTCCGAGCGCTGGCCGCGCCAGTTTCTCTGATTGTTACGGTCATGATTCTCATCGTCATCATTATGGCGGCGTCTCTCGTCATCATCATCCCTGTTACGGTCACGACGATCGCGGTCATCATCATCACGATGGTCGCGGTTATCATCACGCCGATAGTCGTGATTGTCATCGCCTAGATATAGAGGAAATTTGGAAGAGCATTCTCCCTTTAGGCATGGAGCTAAAAGGCAGATGCCCAGAAGAGCAATGAGAGTTTTCATGTGCTTCCTTGTGTTTAACGATAAGAGGTCTAAATTTGTTTATAGAATAATAGGAATTTCTGACGCAAGAGTTTAAAATGTATTTTATCTTAAATACGTGCCCGCGTGCGTGCCCGTGCCCGTGCCCGAATTAATCCGGATCGGGCAAGGGCAAGGGCACGGGCAAGGGCAGGGGGTAAGAAGTGGCAGCGAATTATATCCAAACATCTTGACACCCAACCATTTATTACTCTAAAATTGCCTCCAAATGATAAAAAGCATGACGGCTTATGGCCGTGCTAAGAGCAGCTCGCGCGAGGCGAGCTGGGTGGTCGAGCTACATTCGGTGAATCGGAAGATGCTCGATATCAATGTTAACTTGCCAAGAGAGTTTTTGCGCTTTGATCTGGAAGTGAGAAAATGGCTCTCGGAAAAGATCCAGCGTGGACAGATCACTGTACGCATCTCGCTTGAACAAGAGGATCTCATCGAGGAGAGTTTAAGAGGGTCGCTCGAGACTTTAAAGCCGCTCAAAAGTGCGTGGGAGAAGATCGCTAAAGGTCTGGGGTATGATCCGAAAAAAGAGATCGATCTGCAGTTTTTATGCGCGAGAATGCCTCCTGCGAGCTCTGTCAATCTCGGGAAAAATGAAGAGGCAGTAAAAAAGGCGCTCCAAGCAACTATCAATAAAGCGTTAAAAGAGCTCCTCGAGATGAAAGAGAGAGAAGGGCAGAATCTTGCAAAAGATGTGAAGATGCGCCTCTCTTTAATTGAAACGGCCGCACAAAAGATAGCTAAGTTTGCACCCAAAGCCACGGAAAATTTCCGTAAAAAGCTACTCGAGAGAATCCAAGAGGTTACAAAAAAACAAGATAAAGAAACGGAAGAGCGCATTTTAAAAGAGGTGGCTCTCTTTGCAGAAAGGTGCGACATTACAGAAGAGCTGACACGTCTTGCTTCACATATCGAGCAATTTCGCCACTATTTAGCATCAGGAGATAAAACGGTGGGACGCACTCTCGACTTTTTGACACAGGAGCTAAACCGTGAGATCAACACGATAGCATCCAAGTCGCAAGAGGGGGAGATCGCTCATTTAACGGTTATGATGAAAAGCGAGCTAGAAAAGATACGCGAACAGCTCCAAAACATTGAGTGATGTATGTTACTTGGAAATTTGACTAAAGGTCTGGTCTTTGTTTTAAGTGCACCGGCAGGCACCGGCAAGACTACGCTTGTAGAGATGTTGAGACGCGAGTTTAGTGCAGTCGAGCAGAGCGTCTCTTGTACGACACGCAAGCCGAGAAAGGGCGAGGTGGATGGAAAGGATTACCACTTCCTTTCTGAGACGGAGTTTAAAAAGCGGATCAAAGCGGGCGATTTTTTAGAGTATGCAGAGGTTTTTGGCAACTACTACGGCACCTCGAAGGCATTTGTAGAGAAGCAGCAGAAGAAGGGGAAGGATGTCTTTCTTGTGATCGACACTCAGGGAGCATTGCAGCTTAAGAAGAAAAAGTTTCCTGCAATCTTCATCTTCGTAAGCCCACCCTCTTTGAAGGAGCTTAAAGAGAGGATGCTGAAGCGCAAAACTGAGACGCCAGAGTCGATTGCACACAGACTCTCTTGGGCCAAACGGGAGATAGCGCACGCAAAACATTACGACTACCACATCATCAACGAGGAGTTGGATGTGGCCTATGACATTCTGCGAAGCATTGTCATAGCCGAAGAACACAAAATGAAAAAAAGAGGGAAATAAGTATGAAAGAGCAGCTGACAAACGAACGCCTAAAAGGTCTTTTTAAGAGCAATTTCGAGCTCGCTGCCCATGCAATCCGCTTGGGAAGATACTATATTCGATCTGGACATGAGATGCATGTCGACGAGGTGCTAGAAGAGATCCGCAAGCACCCCAGTGTAAATTATGTAGACGAGCTACAAGAGATCGACGCACAAGAAGACAAGAATGCAGAGAACGAGTAAAAAAGTACTCATCACTTCAGCTCTTCCGTATGCCAATGGTCCGCTGCATTTTGGCCATATTGCGGGTGCCTACCTCCCTGCAGATTGCTTTGCGCGTTTCATGCGGCTTGATGGCGCAGATGTTCTTTATATCTGTGGCTCAGATGAGCATGGCGTCGCAATCACTCTGAGTGCGGAGCAGGCAAAGCGTACGCCTAAAGAGCATGTCGATCTCTTTCACGAGGTAAATCGTAAGTTTTTCGAAAAATTGCAGATCTCGTTCGACCATTTTTCGCGCACAACTTGGCCTGGCCATGTCCCTACAACGCAGCAGTTTTTTAAAGACCTCAAAGAAAATGGATATATCGAAGAGAAGATTACCCAGCAGCTCTACTCGGAAGAGGACAAGAGGTTTTTAGCTGACCGCTATGTCGTGGGCATCTGTCCTAAATGTGGATTTACTGAGGCAAGAGGGGATGAGTGCCAAAGGTGCGGAGCGAGTTATGAGGCGACCGATTTAAAGGAGCCGCGCTCTAAAATCACCGGCAGCAAACTCATTTTAAAGCCGACGCTCCACTGGTTTTTACGTTTCGATATGTTCAAGGATAAGCTTGCCAAGTGGCTCGAGACAAAAGCGTGGAAGAGCAATGTTCTCAACTTTGCCAAAACCTATGTCGACGAGTTAAGAGAGCGAGCCATCACGCGCGATGGCGACTGGGGCATTCCGGTTCCGCTTGCAGAGGCCAAAGGCAAGATCTTCTATGTCTGGTTTGATGCGCCGATTGGCTATATATCCGCTACAAAAGAGTGGGCGGAAAAGATTGGAAAACCCGATGCTTGGAAAGAGTATTGGCTAGATACCGATACGCGCTATGTTCAGTTCATCGGCAAAGACAACATTCCCTTTCACGCTGTATTTTTTCCTGCGATGGTCATGGGGCAAAATCAGCCCTACAAGCTTGTCGACGATCTTCCCGCCAACGAGTTTTACAATTTAGAGGGAAGACAGTTTAGCAAATCTGAAGGCTGGACGATCGATCTGGAAACCTTTTTTCAAAAATTCACAGTCGATCAGATCCGCTATACAATCGCAGCCAATGCTCCAGAGACGCAAGATGCGGAGTTTACCTGGAAAGATTTTCAAATGCGCTGCAATGCAGAGCTGCTCGGAAAATATGGCAATTTAGCAAATCGTGTGCTTGTATTTGCTGCCACGCATTGTAAAGGCATTGTCCCGCACCATGCAAAAAAAGAGGCAGTAATAAAAGAAGCGGAAGAGATCGCAGCGAGAATCAAAGAGGCTTTTAGCACTTTTCATCTGCGTAAAGCTAGCCAGCTGATCATGGAACTTGCACACATCGGCAACGTCTATTTCGATGCGAAAAAGCCGTGGCAGATGGCCAAAGATCCCGCAATGCACGCCGAGATGGAAAATGTCATCTATAACTGCTTAGAGTGCTTAAAGATTCTTGCGATCGTGTCGTTTCCCATCATACCTGATACAGCTCGGCACCTCTGGAAGCTGCTTGGCCAAAATGAGCCGATCATAAGCTGGGAAGAGCAGATTAAGAAACCCCTTAAAGCAGGGCAAGCCCTGCCTCCGCCTGTCCACCTCTTCGCCAAAGTGGAAGATGAGGTAATAGAAAAAGAGATAGAAAAGTTAAAAGGATTAAAACCTATGGAAACACCAGAAGTCTCTACACCACCTGCTCCCTTGAAGGAGCCGATCACGATCGACGATGTGCGCAAGCTAGATTTGCGCGTCGGACAAATTCTTGAGGCCGTTAGGATCCCGAAGAGCAAAAAGCTGCTCAAACTCACTGTTGATCTCGGCTTTGAAAAAAGGAGTGTCGTAGCCGGCATTGGCGATAAGCTTGAAGATATCAATACGCTTCTTAATCAGAAGGTTGTAATCGTCGCCAACCTCAAGCCCGCTCTTCTCATGGGCGTAGAAAGCCAGGGAATGCTCCTCGCTGCCGATACAACGCTCGGCATAGAGCTGCCGAACTTCACTAAGGCCATTCCTGGCACTCCGGTTACCTGACTTTTCTGCAAGGAAATGCGGAAAAGTCTTGACTTTTCTGCAATCCGCTGCAAAATAGTCAAGTATGGAAAGGTATCAAAAGAAGGCGATTATAGCGGATCTTAAAAAAAAGATGGTTTTTCTGGCTGGCCCTAGGCAAGCAGGGAAAACCACTTTAGCAAAAAAGATCGCGAGCGAATTTAAATCTTCTATCTATCTCACCTATGACCATTTAGAGGATCGTAGGATCATTTTAGACGAGGGATGGCTTCCCTCTGTTGAATTGATCATTCTTGATGAGATCCATAAGATGCCGAAGTGGAAAAACTATCTCAAAGGGGTCTACGATACTAAATTATCGCATCAAAAAATTCTCGTGACGGGAAGCGCTCGTCTAGAGGTTTTTAATAAGGTGGGGGATTCACTAGCAGGGCGTTATTTCTTGCATAGGTTGCTCCCGCTCTCTTGTGCGGAATGCGATAAGATCCACCAGAAATACACACTGGATCGGTTTTTAGAAAGAAGCGGATTTCCTGAACCATTTCTTGCAAAAACTCAAAGAGATGCCGACAGATGGCGCCTTCAATATGTCGATAGCTTACTTCGCATCGATGTCCTAGATTTTGAGAATATTCAAAATTTGAATGCGATTCGGTTAGTTTTTGATATGCTTCGAGAGCGCGTGGGCTCGCCGATCTCCTACAGCTCTATTGCGCAAGATGCTGCTATCTCTCCGAATACTGTTAAAAAATATGTCCAGATTCTCGAAGCGCTTTACATTGTTTTTCGCATTACTCCCTTTTCTCGAAATATTGCACGTAGCATTTTAAAAGAGCCAAAAATTTACTTTTTTGATGTGGGACTTGTTAAAGGCGATAAGGGAGTTAAGTTTGAAAATTTTGTCGCTGCTAGTTTGCTCAAGCATGTATTTGCAAAAGTTGACTATAAAGCGGAAGATTATACATTGAACTATCTCCACACCAAAGAAAAGCATGAAGTGGATTTTGCACTTGTTCGAAACAAGCAGATCGAAAAAATGATCGAAGTCAAACATGCCGACCACGCCATCAATCCTGGGTTGCACTACTTTCGCGAAAAATACCACTTGCCTGCTGTTCAAGTCGTAAAAGAGATAAAACGCGAGTCAGTCCACAAAGGAATAGAAGTAGTATCGGCACACAACTTTCTTAAAGAGCTTTTTTTGTGAAAAGAGTTTTGACAAAAGATCAATTTTTAATATAGTCGGTTCCTGCCTTTTAAACTGGGAGGCGAAAAAAAGATGCCTGGAGTTCCGACGCTTGACGATCTAGCAAAGCATGTGCGTGGGGAGTCCCATTCTCCAAAAAAGCCAGGGTTTTTTAAGAAGGGAAAAAGGCTGCTTTTTTTCTGTTTCAGTTTTTTGCTCTTGTTTTGCTCTTTTTTCATATTCCATGGAAAGATAACCCATTTTTTTTCTGCCGAACCTCTTGTCTACATAAAGCCGATGCACCCTGATTTTATTGGGCGTTTGAGCTATCTAAAACGGCTAAAGAAACTCCTCGAAAGCAGCTCCGAAAAGGTCCCTATTGCAGTCCTATGGGGAGCTGCAGGGGTAGGCAAAAGCGAGATTGCGATAACTTTTGCTAATCAGAATTTAAAAAATTTCACGGTGACCTACTGGATCGACTCTGCAACGGAAGAGCTCTACCGTGCAAGCTACTACCATCTCGCACAGCAGCTCGGCATCCCATTTGACGAAAAGGAGTCGACTCCTGAAATGGTGCGCAAAGTGCACCACCATTTGGAAACTGAAACACGGGATCAGCCTTGGCTTCTCATCTTTGATAACGCAGAAAAGGTCCCCGAACTTCCTTTAAGAGGGAGAGGCGCTATTATTGTCACTGTGCGCAATCAAATACCTTGGCACTCGTTTCCTTGTTTAGAGGTTACATCGTTCTCTGAAGAGGAGGCAATTGCACTCTTTGATAAGATCGTAAAGAAGATCGATAGCCGCAACAAGATCGCGCTGATTCGCGAACTCGATTGCTTTCCGCTCGCTTTGAACCTTGCATTCCACTACGTGGCAGAGACACCCGGAATGACTGAGGAGGAGTATTTAAATCTGCTCGCTCAAAATAGAGTCGATCTGATTGAAAATATGCCGCTCGATGCGCGCTATCCCACCCGTCTTTTGGCATCTTGGAAAATCATCGCAAATCAGCTGCAAGAAAAACACCCGGAAGCACTGGATTGGCTCCATTTTTGCACCTACCTTGCTCCTGATGGTATTCCTCTTTCTTGGTTAGAAGAGAGACTCGGCCAACTTAACTCTAAAGATGCATTTTCGATGAAAATGCGTATGAATGAAGTGCTCCGCGTGATCGTCAATCAGGGCCTCATGCGTTATGATAAAAATAAGAGGGTCTTTTCCATCCACAGGTTGAAGCAAGAGGTGTTTAAACGCGATCCGCATTTTGATCCCAAGATAAAAAATGCAGTATTTGATCTCTTAGAGAAGACTGGGCGGACTCTGAATGTCGATCAGTTAGAGGATTGGGAAAAGCTTTTTGCATGGGAACCCCACGCTCTTGCTGCGCTCCAGATGGAGGGCTTGCCTCCTTTGCAAGAGGCGGAGATTCGCGCTGTCTTGGGAAGATGGGCGAAAAATTTGGGGAATTATGCGCCTGCACAAGAGCACTTTGAAAAAGCACTAGCTATTCGCAGAGAGTATCTGCCTCCTGTTCATGAGGACACAGCCCGCACGCTTAATAATTTGGGGAGCCTCTGGTTTCACTTGGGGAAGTATCAGGAAGCGCTTCCTATTC
Organism: Chlamydiia bacterium; assembly: GCA_963804085.1. Classification (GTDB taxonomy): domain Bacteria; phylum Chlamydiota; class Chlamydiia; order Chlamydiales; family Rhabdochlamydiaceae; genus CAWDOQ01. Next base: position 39,084 of record CAWDOQ010000008.1, read on the forward strand.
ACGCTGAGGCGTTAGAGATGCGTCTTCAGCTCTACCAACGCAAACCGCATAAATATATCGCGAGGTCTCTTAACCACATGGGCACCGTTTGGCAAAAGCTTTCCGATTTTGATATGGCGATCGCTTTCCATCAGAAAGCTTTAGAAATGGGTAAAAGCTTAGGAAGCCAAGAAAAAGAGGTTGGGCATGCTTTGAGTTATCTCGGTAATATCTGGTCACATTTGAAGAAGTATGAAATAGCGCTTAATTACCACACCGAAGCGTATCAGATGCAAAAAGAGATCAATAAGCAGGAAAACGGGCAAAATCACCCAGATGTGGCTCTCTGTCTCAATGATTTAGGAAATGATTGGAGGGAGCTAGGCGATTTTGCCAAGGCGGAGCAGTACCATGTTGAGGCATGGAAGATTCTAAAGGAGCTTTATAGAAATAGGCCCCATCCCCAGATAGCATTGACTCTGCACTACTTGGGTACAATGCACGAAGCGCAGAAAGAGTATGTGCGCGCTAGGGAAGAATATAAAGAAGCGTTTGAGATGCAAAAAAAGATTTATCTTCTCGATGCTCCTCATCCCAATCTTGTGAAATCCCTGAGCAGTTTAGTCGTGATTTGCAGGAAGTTAAAAGAGACGTCTGAAGCGCATAAGTACTATCAGATATTGAAACAAATTTTAGGAGAGAGCCATCCATCCGTGATCGGTTTAAACATAGACAAAAAGTAGGGTAATCGAGGAAAATTCTTGTTTTCAAATAGCGATATTTAAACAAGGGGAGAAATATGGCAGCAAAAGTAGGATCAAACGAATCGAAAGAACAAGTAACGCATTTGGGTGTAGATGCGATTAAAATTGCATTAGGAAACAACAGCTTTAACCGTATTACAGTGATTGCTCAATCGGATCTCGGATTTCATCCAGAGAGCGTTTTGAAAGTTGCTTACTCAACTATCACTCCTCAAATCAGCCCAACGAGAATGGCAGCTTCCGAAGTGCGCGGGCCCGACTTTATTGCTGTGCGTTTTGCGCCTACCAATCAGCACGATTTGGATCATGCTAAGGTCTGGTTTGTTTTCAAAGACACTCTGATAAAAGCAGAAGTCACTGCCATTGTAAATTTGATCGAAGGCAGCGCAATAACTATGGGCGGAGTCACCTATAAAAAGATTTAATAGTTGTCAAAATTAATCGTTTTGATCAAAATCAGATCGAATTATGAAAAAAGAAGATGATCGACAAGTATATGCTAAGTTGAGAGATCTTAGGCGAGCGAGAGGCATCACTGTGAGCGAGCTTGCCAAAGAAGTGGGCGAAGACTCTCAAAAAGTGGGGCGCATCGAACGTGGAAAGCGCAGCCTGACTGTCGATTATCTTATGAAAGTTTCTAGAGCCTTTGGAACGCCTATTGAAAACCTCTTGGAGAAAAGTGAAGAGGAGAAAAAAGCTCAAGGTGCCGTTCATTCTGATATCCTCAACCAAGTGGTCATCATGGTTGAAGAGCTCTCGGCTTTTTTTCCTCAAGAGTTTAGTTCGCAGCACAAAGCGCGCATCATCTCTAAGATTTACGAGTCTGTTTTAAAGATTCCTGCAAAAGAGCATCTTCAGTTCTTGCATTTTTTTTCCGATTCTTTAAAACTGTTTTTAGAAAAAATCTAAAAAGATCTGACTCAAGCAGTATATGCAGTTGAACAATGTTGTCATTAAACACTCTCTTCACGGCTATGTACGCGCCTCTATAGCGATCGCAAATGGAGTGATCAGCAAAGTTGTAATCGAAGATGGTGCATCACCCAATTTTTCAAATGTTGAATTTTATGTGACCCCAGGCTTTGTCAATAGCCACTTGCATCCCAACCAGCTCTTTGATCGCAGACTGCTCGACGAACTCAGCATTACTGAGCTTTTGCATAAGATGCATGGAAACTACAAAAAGACCGATGAAGACCGCTATGCACAAGCTCTCTTTGTGCTCATGGAAGCGTTAAAAAGCGGAGCTACATCCATTTACGCTGTTGCAAGCAACCCTCTTCCTGTAGTGCGTGCATTTAAAGCTCTAGATGTCAAAGGTGCTGTGACCTGTTTTTATAACGATCAGTGGGAGGGGTATGGAGATCCTCCAACGCTTGCGATACATGAGGCGATCGAGAAGCAGTTTTTGCAAGCTTTCTTAGAGCAAACAGATCGCATAAAGATTCATATTGGTTCTGCATCCGTGGAAAGTGCTTCTAATGGACTTCTTATCTTGCTGGATGCTCTTGCAAAGCGTCTGAATACCAAAGTGAATATCCACGTGAGTGAAGGGATAGAATCGGTGCAGTCGTGCCAGAGCGCGCGGGGCATGAGCCCCGTTCGTCTTTTGAGCGAGCTCAAGGTTTTAGCATCTCACTGGAATCTTATCCATGCAGTGAATGTCGATGAGGAGGAGATCGCGCTTATTGCAAAAGGAAAAGCAAATGTTATCCACTGTCCTGTCAGCAACGCCAAAACAGGGGTGGGAGTTGCCCCGATCAAAGCGCTTATGGATGCAAAAGTCACAATCGGCCTTGGCAGCGATGCTTGCAGCAACAACAATACGAATAACATTTTAAATGAAGCCTACTTTGCCTCTCTTTTGCATGGAGCGTTCCAGAGAAATGCGCAAGCAATCACCTTAGAGACTTTAGTCCAATGGTTGACGACTAGCGGCTATCATATTTTAGGAAGCAAACAAAAAGGTACAATTGCAGTAGGCGAGCCCGCTGATCTTCTCCTCTGGTCTCTCTCCGAAGATGCTTTTGTACCGGTTCCTTTTGGTAATTTCACCTCTGCTCTAGTCTACAATGCACCCGATATCAAACCACACACAGTGCTTATCGATGGCCGTGTCGTTGTGGAGAACTATCAGTGCAAGATCATTCAAGAAAAAGAGGTCCGAAAAGCTGCAAATGGATGCAGTGTAAAAGTTATCTCAGCAATAAAAGAAAATCCATGCAAAGAGAAGGCTGCAAAAAGTTAGGGCTTTTGGGAGGAGCAGGTGTTGGTAAAGACACCTTTGTTCAGATCGTTCGTACGCATTTTTCTCATTTAAACATTCAGCTTATTCGTCTTGCTGATCCCTTGTACGCGGTACAAAAATATGTCTATGAAGCGTGCGGTAAGGAAAAGGAGGAGCATATTCAAGATGGGGAGCTCCTCAATTTTTTAGGCAGCCACATGCGCAAAATTAATCCCGATGTCCTAAAAGAGCCGTTTGAAAGAGCCGTAAAGGAAATAGTCTCTTCCATGGATCTTGTCATCTGTAGCGATGTGCGTCCAAAAGATGTGGGGTTTGTAAGAGAGCAGGGATTTCATATCGTACACATCAGCACAGATCCCAAGATCGCACTCCAAAGACGTGAAAAAAGAGGAGATCTAACACTCGGTTGTTCTCTTCATTCTACAGAAATGGGGGTGGAGCGTTCTTTATTCGATACGGAGATCATTAACAATAACACGCTGGAAGAATTTGAAGAGGCTGTGTTAAAGTTTATTGGTAAAAAGCTATGATTTTAACAGGTGATGAGATTCACAAGCAGGTGGCTTTAAACCGCATCCACATCGTTCCCTTTTCTGAAAACAATTTAAACCCAAATAGCTACAACTTTCGTTTGCATCCAGATTTACTTGAGATTGCCGATTTTCCTATCGACCCAAAAAAACAAACAGAGTGTAGCAAGATAGAGCTTAGAGAAGAGGGCTACACGCTTCTTCCGGGACATCTCTATTTGGGCAGCACTTTAGAGGAGCTTGGAAGCGACTTCTTTGTTCCGACTCTGATGGGTCGCTCTTCTCTCGGTAGGTTGGGCCTTTTTTTGCAAATCACCGCAGATCTTGGACAGATCGGTGCTAAGCACTGCTGGACGCTAGAACTTAAGGTGGTGCAGCCTCTCGTCGTTTATCCCTTCATGGAAATTGGACAGATCTCATTTTGGAAAGTGGAGGGCAATACTGCGTTTCATTATAATGGCAAGTATGCGTCTGATTTTTCAGCGCATCAGAGTGAAATTTATCAGGAGTTCGAAGAGATTTCATGATACTTACAGGATCTAAAATTAAAGAGAAGGTGTATGCAAAAGAGATCATCATCGATCCCTTTACTCCCGATCAGATCAATCCCAACTCCTACGATTTTCGTTTAGGCTCCACTCTGCTAGTCTACAAAGAAGATCTCCTCGATCCCAAAAAAGAAAATGAGACAGAGACAATTCATATTCCGCAAGAGGGCTATGAGCTTTCACCTAACAAGCTTTATCTGGGACATACCGAAGAGGTGATGGGGAGCAATTTCTATGTTCCGATCATACGCGGAAGGTCTTCGATCGGTAGATTAGGACTTTTCATACACATCACAGCAGATCTGATCGACATAGGATCTATCAACCAGTGGACGCTTCAGATGCACTGTGTGCAGCCCGTGATCATCTATCCCGGAATGCTCATCGGCCAAGTCACATTCTGGAGAGTCGAAGGTGCAATTATACCCTATAATGGCAAGTACCAAGGTAGCCGCGGCCCTATGGCCTCGCAAATCCATCTTGATATGCAAGAACTCACAGCTTCTCACTCGCTTTTTTCCTAAGAGAAATTTTCGTTTGTTCAGAAAGTAATCAAAAACAGATTGCGAAAAAAGATGCGCGCAAAATACAATCGATTTTTGATTTAAAAGATCAATTCTCGATCATTCATTTTTGACAATGGAGGAAGTATGAAACCTGTTATGATTCACAAACTTGCGCGGACACACTATTTTCCCTTTGAAGAAAAGGCTTATCCGATTTCACAGGTGCAGGAAGATGAGTCTGTGAGTTATCTCAATTTAAACATCAATAACCTGAGCCACTCCTCATATCGCTTGTACCCTCAATTAAAAAATGACCGCTTAGCGCGGAAGTATCTGCATGCATTGTCGGTTCTATCACACGCTTCTTTAGAGCGCGTACCATTGGCTGAAGACAACCTCCTTTTTTCTCAAGGGTCTGCTGAGGCGATCGATTTAATCATCAGGGTATTTTGCGAGCCTGGAAAAGATGCAGTGATGATCACCTCTCCGACCTTTTCCTACTATGCTTACCGAGCTGCCTTGGAGAATGTCTCTGTAGTGGATGTTCCTCTGGAAGGCCCAGATTTAAATGTTTTAAATGTTGGAGAGATTTTAAACCAACCTGCTAAAGTGCTTTTTCTTGCATCTCCCAATAACCCAGTTGGGACTCTGCTCGATCTCAAAGTTGTGGAGGAAATTGTTCAGCGGTTTCGAGGTATTGTTGTAATGGACGAAGCCTACATAGAATGGACGAGCCAGTCTACATGTGCGGGATGGGTTTTAAAATATGATAACCTGATCATCCTGCGCACTTTTTCTAAAATGTGGGGACTTGCTGGGGTTCGTTGCGGGGTATCAATCGCAACAAAAAGTGCAATAGATACTCTCAGATTGGCTCAACCTATGTTTAGCTTTCCGGACTCCTCGGCTGAGATCGTCATGGATAAAATGAACGATGTCGAGAGACTCTTTGGCTATAAAATGCGAATGGATCGGTATCGAGTCGATTTTTTTGATTTTTTAATGAAACTTGAATTTGTAGAAAGGGTCTATCCGGGAGAGGCCAATTTTCTATTGGTTAAGTTCCGAGATGAAAAAAAAGTGCAGCTGCATCTTTTGCGCGAAAAAATTTTAGTCAGTAGTGCTGCGCATCAAGTCCCTAACACGCTACGTATTTCCATCGGTTCTCGAGTTGAAATGGAACGCGTGAAAAACCAGCTTATGGAAATGAGCGTCAACGGACCGCTTAAGGATCGGATTTCTGCTTAAGAGACTATTCACAAACTTTAAGCTTCCCCTTGTGTCATGGTTTTTGATCTGTGGGATTCTTTTAGTGCGGATGGCGCTCTTCATGAGCTACCCTTTTCTTGCGTTCCATCTACAGTCGTTAAGTTTCGATGCTTTGAGTATAGGAATTATTTTAGGGTGCCATTATTTTTTTGCAGGTGTTGCGGGAATCTTTGGGGGTGCTGCTGCAGATCGCTGGAATCCAAAATATGGCTTAGTGTTTGCTTTATTGATAGGGGCTCTCTCTTTTTTAGGGCTGAGCCAATCCAGGAGTTTTCTCTCTTTTCTTCTTTGGAACTGCTTGCTTGCGATTTCTTCCTCTACTTTCGAGCCCATTGCGAGTGTGCTCATCACCAGTCACCTTGCTCGTGAGTTTCGTGCATTTGCTTTTCGTTTGCGCTATTTAGCAATTAACATAGGAGCTGCAATAGGACCCCTAGTTGGTGCTCTATTCTTTGTAAAAGGACCGCACTTTTCATTTTGCGTAACGAGCATTCTTCTCGCGATATACGCTGGCCTATTTCTATTTTTAAGAGCAAAAAAAAGAGAGAGTTCAAATGCAGAGTCTGCACCCAGAAATATGCGCGAGATCCTAATTTGTATGGCAAAGCACAAATCATTTCTGCTTTTAATCGCTGCCAATCTCTTTGTCACGATGACCTATGGCCAGATTTTTTCAACACTACCGCAAATTTTGAGTGCAAAAATGGAAAATAGCAGACAGCTTTATTCGATTTTGCTCACCGTAAACCCCCTTACGGTCATTGCTGTAAGTGTTTTTTTAAGCCAATTTCTAAGCTTGCAAAATCCCAGAAGATTATTTAGTGGTGGAGCTCTTCTGCTGGCTATTTCTTTTTTAGGGTTTCATCTTTCAGTGATGAATGAGGTGAGTTACATATTTTTTATGGTTCTCTTTACCTTGGCAGAGATCACGCTCATTCCGACGACTGCCAAAGTTTTATTCGATTTAGCTCCTGAAAAATATAGAGGGGCGTATCTTGGTTCAGAAAGCACATCTTATTTTGGCTTTTTTATCGGTAATATCGTCGGGGGCTGGCTGCTTCAAACTGGACAGAGCGTTTTTCTCTTTTGTATCTTTTGCTCTTTTGCAGCCTTTTTCTTGTATCGCCTCTCTCTCTCAAGTCAAGAGAGAGAGGTTAAAATCTAGAGCCAGTTACAAAACTCCCCGCCTCAGAAAAATCGAAGATTTTGAGTCAGTTTGCCGGGGCTGCAAAGCAGCCCGAACCCCACCGCCGGGGACATACTCAGGAGAGTAGGGCCCGGCGGTGGGGCGGCAAAATGGCTCAAAAGGACGATTTTGCTGATGCGGGGAGTTTTGCAACTGACTCTCTAGAAGCTCACTTCTTATAAGTCTCTAGAATTGTCAAAGGTACGTGTAAGATGTAAAGGTCATCTTTGCGCTCGACGTCCATAAACTCCTCGACTTTTTGTAAGCACTTTTCAGGAGTTATATGCGACATTCCGTGTAGTTTATACATAAAGAGGCCGAGCTCTTCTCGACTTGTGAAATTCCAATGATAATCCAAATCATGGAACTTGGGATCTGAAAACCCAAATAAGTAGCAGAGCGAACGAGCAAATTCATGGGTCAAAAAAGCAACCTCATGTCCCGTGACAGAGTAGCGTGCGACCTCTGCATCGAAATAAGTTGCGAGTTTTGATCCTGAAAAAACATCACATAAAAGCATGCGCCCTTGCCCTTGCAGAAGACTATGGAAGTTTCTAAAGGCTTGGGATTTATTCATGCAATGATGGAAAGCTCCTAAGGACCAGATCGCATCAAAGCTTTCTGTTTCCTTCATTAGCGAGGGATCGGAAAGTAGAAAATCCGCACCTACTTCGATCATGCGCATATTTGCACGCTTAAAAGTGCGGATGTTTTCTAGCTGGTCTGCAGAGGGGTCGGTTGCAACAAGTTCGCCTGTGCTTCCTAATAACTCTGCGATTGGACGAGAGTATAGCCCGCTTCCTGCGCCAATCTCTAAGATTTTTTCACCACGCTTAGGCTTTAAATAGCCGAGGTTTAGTTTCACCTCTTCTTCTCGCACAAGAGGAAATTCGTTTAATACCTCTTTGTAGAGCTGTGCTCTTTCGCCTACGAATTCTTTTGCTATGACTGCCATAAAATTCTCCTCAATGAAAGGTTAGGATTTTTTGTCTGTTTTGCTTTCTTCTTTTTTGCCTTCAATTTTGTCGAAGGTAAGAGTGAAGCTGATGCGCAATTTCTTCTCTTTTTTTTCTAAAGTGACGTTTTTTAAATCCAATTTTGTGATTTCCGACAGACTCTCAATATGAGTACCTCCACAAGGAATTGGGTGGTCTCCAATTTTGAGCTTTCGAATCCCGCCATCTTCCACGAAAGATGAGGGAAGCTTCAATGTTTCATCCACAGTTTTTGCAAACGCTTCTTTCACCTGAGCTGGCGTCGGAAATTCGTCATTTTCGGCAACAAATTTCATAAATGCGTTATTGGGGTAGCATTGTCCGGAATCTCCTCTTAGCTTTGGAAAGCACTTCACGACGATGTAGTCCACCACATGCGCCGCAGTATGCCATACTGAATTGAGATGCCGGTTTTGGCTGTCTACTGTAAGTTCAACGACATCGGCAAATTTAAACGATACGGGTGCTTTGAAGCAGTGCACTATATCGAAATCATAACCCTTGCCGATCTTTTCTTTATGGACATAGTCAACTCCGATTCCATTGATAGTACCGATGTCGCTAAGCTGTCCTCCTCCTTGCGGATGGAAGATCGTTTCCTTTAGCTTAATCCAGTAAAAAGTTGAGTCTCTAAGTAGAGATTTTCCAACCTCTGTTACCTGTGTTCGGTGTTTGAATAACAGTGGACGTGTAAGGTATAGGGGTCTTGTGAGTTGCTTAACTACAGGTGCAGCCATAAATGTCTCCTTTCTCTTGTAATTTGCTTTAAACACATCAGACATCCTATTTCTGACAGATTATTTTTTACAATCAAAAAATGATATTTTTTTAATTTATCGAAAAACGCACAAGAAAACAGACTGAAAAAATCAAACTATGAGAAAAAACTAGACGAGAAAATAGGGAAAAACCAGGGCATTGGTTATTTGCTTCTAACCCAGCTTTGGAGTAGTATCTATTTCTTTTATATTTGCGAATAGAAAATATGGCGCCTCCAACACTTGCGGTTGTCATTGGGGTTACTAGGTATTTTCATCAGGGAATAGTGCCCCTTCCTGCCGCACAAGTCGATGCTGTGCATTTTGCACGCGCTCTTCATCACTGGGGTGTAGACGAGGCAGGGATCTTTTTGTTGCTCAACGAAGAGGCCACCTTAGAGCGAGTAGAAGCTGTTTTTATTAATTACAACTGTTTGAACAAGAGTATAAACTGCTTTTCTACTTTAGTGGGCATGGTTATAGAGAGGGAGGATCTCCTCCCAGTTCGTTCCTGCTTTTTCATGACAGTTCTATCGAAGAACAAAAGTGCAGGAATGCACTAAACCTCGATACCATTATTGCAAAGATCGGCCAGTTGCGGGCAGAAGAGAGCTACATCTTCATCGACGCCTGCTCTTTGCGGATCAATGCGCTTATCCATCCCAAATTACAAGAGGAGATTGAGGGGCAAAAGATATTAAAAAAGAGCCTCTTTTGTCTTCTCTTTTGGCGTCGAAGAGTCGTTTGAAAGTAATAAAGAGCAGTATGGATATTTCACCGAAGCGCTTCTACACAGCCTCTCTAAAATTGGGGGCTTTTTAGCATCTCCTACAGAACTTTTAAATGCGATTTGTAAAAGATTAGAAACAAGAGGAGTGGCTCTTCCCGAGAATGTAAAACATCGCAAACGAGAAGATCTCTTTTCTTGCGCGAGAAGATGGGTACACCAAAAAAGCTTCTTTTGCAATGATACAAGATGCATTTATCCAAGAGCGGGAAAAGCTATCTGCTTTACGGGAGAAGAGAGGAGTGGAAAGTCTTTTCTTGCTCGTTTTAGTACTACAGAAAAGTTAAAGACATTCTATTTGAGTTTTCCAGATCAACCGCTGGATGCAACGCTCTTTTTGGCCGGTGCGATAAAAGGGAGATTTCCCAATCTCTTTGAAGAGGAGATCTCCTCCGTTGAAGTTTTGACAAGGTTTACCGAACTCTATCCTTTTTATCTTTTTATCTTAGATCAGGTAGAGAGGCAAAAAAAGAAAAAAGAAGATCAATCGCCTTTTGAAGATTAGCTGCACTTTACGCGCTCAGTTTCTCTTTATTTCAAATAGACCTCTTGGACATAGAGGGCTGATCACTTTACAAGAGGGTAGATACATTGAGCAAAAGCCTTCCCAAAAGAAGCGCTATTTTGTTTCGATACTTCTATTGGGAGCGATGCTTACTTTTTTCATTGCAAAAACTGGATTGTGCACCTCCTATTCGATTTTTCATCTCAATGCACCTCATCCCGATTTTATTGGACGAGGCCAAAGCTTGAAGTGGTTAAAGAACATTTGCTTCGACCGTTCAAAAGATGTGCCGATTGCAGTTTTATGGGGTGAAGGTGGAGTGGGAAAAAGTGAAACGGCGACTTTTTTTGCTAACCTTCATAGAAAAGATTTTGCGCTTATTTTCTGGATCGATAGTGAGACGGAGGAGAGTTACAGCAAGAGCTACTTTAGATTGGCCAAAGAGCTTCAGATTTCTTTCGATCAAAAGGCATCTACAAGCGTTGTGGTGCAAAAGGTGCATCAGCATTTAGAGAACAAGAGCGCGCACCAGCCTTGGCTTTTGATTTTTGACAATGCACAAAATGAGTGTGAACTTCCTCAAAAAGGCAAAGGAGCAGTCCTCATCACCACACGCAATCATCTGCCTTGGTACTCTTACCCTTGTCTTGAGCTTCTCCCTTTTAGCGAGGAGGAGGCGCTCACTCTCTTTCAAAAGATCACGCAAAAAGCAGAAACTCCTGCACGCAGAACGCTCGTCAAGGAGCTTGACTACTATCCACTCGTGCTCAACTTGAGCGCACATTACATCGCAGATACTCCAGGAATGACAGAGGAGGATTATTTAACCCTTTTTTCACAAAACAAGATCGATCTGATGGAGAGTATGCCGATAGATCATCGCTATCAAACAGATCTTCTTGCTTCTTGGAGGATGGTGGCCGACCAGCTCTTTAATGATTATCCTGATGTTCTTCATTGGCTTCACTTCTGCTCCTACTTGTGTCCGGATGGGATCTCCTCATCTTGGCTGCATGACTGGTTGGAGGAGCGTAAAAAAAACGAGCGCTCTTTTGCCGTCCAATTACAGATGCATGATATCTTACGCATCCTCGTGCATCGCTGCCTTTTGCGCTATGATCCTGCCTCTCATAAGCTTTCGCTGCACAGGTTGAAGCAGGAGGTGTTTAAACAAGACCGTTATTTTGACTCTGCAACTCAAGAGAGCGTTTTAGATTTTCTGCTCAAATATGCGAGCTACATCGACAAAAGGATGAACTTCAAAAGCTTTGATGAGCTTCGTGAATGGGAACCGCATGCTGCCTGGTTTCTCGGCAACTTCCACAAGGGGTTTACCAGTGAAAAGATCGCTCTCTTACAAAACGCTCTTGGCAACTGGAAGTACGCAAAAGGGGAGTATAAGAGTGCAAAGAGCTATCTCGAAGAGTCGTTAAAGACGCGCATCGCACTTTTTGGAGAAGAGGATGCGCGCACCTTAGCGTCAATGAACGGTTTAGCAGCAACGCTTTTCGAAATGGAGCAATTTCCGGAAGCCAAACACTTTTTAACTCGTTCGCTTGAGATCTCTAAAAGCCTGTATGGGGAAGAGCACCCCGATGTGATTTTAGCTTTGCACAATCTTGGGTGGGGGCTTTGGGAGATGGGCCAATTCGAAGAAGCGAAAGCCCTTTTTGCACAATCGGAAGAGATCCAATTTTTAAATGCACCTGAGAGCTCGCACGATTTGTCAAAGATAGACGACCCGTGCAAGCGTGCTCTTTTTTTTCGCTACGCTGGCCTTTGGATTGAAGAGGTGCTAGGGGACTCGAAGAAAGCGCTCGGTTACTTTAAAGAGAGTTTAAATATTTTCAAAAATACGCTGGGCGAAGAGGACTCCAAAAACAGCAATCGCTTATCGGTCGGTCGGTATTACACTCAATCGCCTAGGCTGTTCGCGAGAGAGTTTGAAATATATGCAAAAGGGACTGGAGATTCATAAGAAGATTTTCGGAGAGCATCACCCACAGACTGCAAAGAGCTACTCCAATCTCGGCATAAGCTGGAGAAATTTAAAACAGTACGGCCTTGCTTTAGAATGCCATGAAAAAACATTAGAAATTCGCAGAAAAGTTTTGGGTGAAGAGCATTCAGAGACGGGCAAGAGCTATGACAACTTGGGGGTCACTTTAGGTCATATGGGAAAGCATGAGCTGGCTCTTAAAAACATTCAAAAAGGACTCGAGATACGCCGAAAAAGTTTAGGCGAAGAGCACCCTGAAACTGCTAAAAACTATGCCAATTTAGGCATAAGTTATGGGCGGCTTGGCCAGCATACACTTGCGCTTGAGTGTATGCAAAAAGCGCTTCGTTTAAAAAAGAAGAGCTTAGGAGAGAAGCATCTTCTTACGGCCATGGCTTATACCCAGGTAGCTGCGTGTCTGCGCGAGATGGAGCGTTACGAAGAGGCGCTGGATCACGACTTAAAAGCTTTAAAGATTCGCGTTAAAATTTTAGGAGAGGAGTACTCTGATACCCTTGCTAGCTATAAATGGCTGGTAGAAGATCTCCGCTTACTCAAGCGCGAAGACGAGGCGCTTCTTTACGAAAGAAAAATAGAAGAGATTAACCACTCTTTAGAGCAGCACATTCCAGTTCTTAATGAACTCTGATGGCATGAGCTAAGCCGGTGTGGCGCTTCTTCACCTCTTCGTTGTGCACGGCCATTGCAAGCGCCTTCTTTGTGCCGATGAGGAACACCCATTTTTTTCCGCGCGTGAGACCTGTATAGAGCAGGTTGCGCGAGAGAAGCTTAAAGTGGCTTGTGTGGATGGGAAGTATAATGCAGGGGCACTCGCTTCCCTGGTACTTGTGAATCGAAACCGCATAGGCTAAAACCAGCTCGTCGATCTCTGAAAAATCGTATGTGACCGGCCGCCCATCAAAAATGACTTTTATCAGATCTTCGCTCTGATCGATCTCAGCGATTTTGCCGATATCTCCGTTGAACACCTCTTTCTGGTAGTTGTTGCGTATCTGCATTACCTTGTCGCCGACATGAAAAGACCTTCCCATCGATACAAACGGAGTCGGGCAGGGGTTGAGCGCTTTTTGAAGCGCTACGTTGAGATTCTCTATGCCAATGAGCCCGCGCCGCATGGGGGAGAGCACTTGGATGTCTTCAAAGCGGTGCAAGCGAAAATGTTTGGGAAGCTCATGCTGCACAAGGCGCAAGATCTCCTCTACAATCGCTTCCGGCTCCTCCTTTTCGATAAAGTGAAAGTCACTCTTTTCTCGCGGCGATATGTCTGGAAACTCTCCATGGTTGATCCTGTGCGCATTAGTCACGATACGCGAGCCTTGCGCCTGACGAAAGATCTGCATTAAGCGGACCACAGGGATCTTTTCCGATGAGATGATGTCTTTTAGCACATTGCCAGGGCCGACACTGGGCAGCTGGTCGATATCGCCCACGAGTATCAGACGCGCACCATCTGGAATCGCTTTTAAAAGATGGTTCATGAGAAGAGTGTCGATCATGCTCGCCTCATCTACGATGATCAGAGCACACGTGAGGGGATTGTCGCGGTTTTTCTTAAAGCCACCATTGGTAAAATCCATCTCTAGAAGCGCGTGGATGGTAAACGCCTTCTTGTGGGTGATCTCGCTCATACGCTTGGCAGCACGACCCGTGGGAGCACAGAGCAGAACAGAGTTGGATAGCTTGGAGGTGATCGCCAAAATCGCTTTTGTAATCGTGCTCTTGCCCGTACCGGGCCCGCCGGTGATTACAAGCACCTTCTCTTTAACGCCAAGAGCGACAGCTTCTTTTTGTTCCGGCGCTAGCTGAATCCGCATCTCCTTTTCAACCCACTCCACCGCTCGCGCCAGGTCGACTGCACGCAGTTGAGCCGGATTCTGCACAAGCCTTGCAAGCTCGCGTGCGATCCCGACCTCCGAAAGATATAGCGGCTTTACCCAGATCACTCCCTCTTGCCTGACTATATCGCCATTTCTTGCAAGCGCCTCGAGCTCCCCCTGGATTAAAGAGAGATCTACCTCCAAATGTTCCTTCACGATCGGTATAAGCTCATTTTCCGGAAAACAGACATGCCCCTCGTTCGAAAGCTCCCAGAGAATATGCTCTATTCCCGCGGCAATCCTGTGAGGGGACTCAAGAGGGACGCCCAGCCCCTTGGCGATCGAATCGGCGCTTTTAAAGCCCACCCCATGGATCTCCTTAGCGAGTGCATAGGGGTTGGCCTTCACCTTTTCGATGCTCGCCTCGCCATAGGCTTTAAAGATTTTCTGTGCAAAGCCCGGACTTACCCCATGCCCGCGTAAGAAAATCATCACATCCCGAATCGCCCTCTGCTCTCCCCAGCAGGTGACTATCTTCTCCAGACGCTTGCTTCCCAATCCCTCGATCTGTAAAAGCTTCTCCGGGTGCTTCTCGATGACCTCGAGTGTGGCCAAGCCAAATTTCGCCACAATCCGCTCGGCATAGACCCGCCCGATCCCCTTGATCATCCCCGATTCTAAATATTTTTGAATGCCTAAGAGGTCTGACGGCGCCTCCAGCTCAAAACTCGCCACATCGAACTGCATCCCATGCTGCGCATGCTGCTTCCAAGCCCCCTTGCAGCGCACCGATTCTCCCGGCTGCAAAGAAGCAAAGTAGCCCACAATCGTGGTCAGCTCCCGCTTCTTCGGCTCCTTCATCCGAGCAACCGTAAACCCCTTTTCGCTCTCGGTAAAAACGATGCTCTCGATATGTCCAAAAATCTCTTCCATGCAAAAAGAAAACTAACATTTCATCTATTTGATTTAAATCCTCATCTACTCTCAACGTGCCCTTGCCTCTGCCTGTGCCCGTGCCCGAAATTAATCCGGATCGGGCACGGGCACGGGACGCACGGGCACGCACACGGGCACGCACACGGGCACGTTAAGAAAAAGAAGGGTTGGCAACACATAAGGTCCATTTACTTTAAATAGCCCTCTTTTTACAATTACCCCTCTATTCCGGATTAGCTCAGTGGTAGAGCAGCGGACTGTTAATCCGTTGGTCGCAAGTTCGAATCTTGCATCCG
>CAWDOQ010000009.1:0-6697 GCA_963804085.1 Chlamydiia bacterium
TGTTTGCTTCTGCTCGTCGCCAGAAAAATAGATCGGTTTTTGACAGAATATGAGAATAGCAGAGCAGCTCTTGACCGATAGTTGTTTCCGCGACGGCGCCTCTATTAATAAACTACATTTCCGGTTGTGAAAACCATGTAGAAAAATCTACTGGCAAAGTCGCTTGAGAAAGGGCAATATCGACCATGATGATTTTAAACCACTCCAGATTGATTTCTGCGCCTAAAGGCAAACCATTTCCGGCATGATGATGGATTTTATGAATCACATTTGCCTTGCAGAGCAAGTCTAGGCAAAAGTCCAATTCTCTTTTGCGATATTGTACATCTAATGTTTTTGAATTGAAATTGATCACCGACCATGTAGGGCAATTGGTTAAATAGAGCCTCGATATATTTCATCTGATGCTCTGGTTGCATATTTTTCAAAGTCCTGACGATAAGATGCGATGATATCGTGATCTACCTGAAAGCACTCTTTTGCATTTTTCTCTCCAGCCCATTTTGCTACTGCCTCTGGCATACCGCCAATAGCGACGTAATATTCACCCACTAGCTCCATGATTTTAAGGTGCGCTCTTTCAGGGAGTGGCGGTACTTTGCTCATTTTCTAAAATCAGCTTGAGCGTTAAGAAAATGTTGACAGGTGGCCAAGAATTCCATGAATGAGAGGGGAAACCATGTAAATACTGGAAACGCGTCCTACAGGAATTCCAGATTCGCTTCCAAGGCAAAGTCGAAAAGCGATCCTGCTGCAATGACGTGAAGAGAGGGCATAAGCTCGAAAAAAATAACGCAGAGCTAAAATAGCCTTTGGTGCTTCTTGAATCTCGTCAAAAAATAATAACGTTTTTCCCTGGCTCGATCTCTTTATCAACAGCAGCGGAGAGATCGCGAAGAATTCGTATCAGGATCGAGATCTTTTTCAAAAATTGATTTTACCCCCTGCATCAGCTCGAAATTTATTTCTCAACCACTTTATTTTTAAACTGAAGCTTGCCTAGTTTGCGGATGGCGGTAGGTTTTGCCCACCTGGCGCGCACCACGAATTAACAAGGGTTTGCGATGTTTGTCTTTCCTTCCATTTCTCAAGATGCCAATCGATCAAGCGTTTAAACATATTACCTATGGTCAAATTACAAGGTAAACTTATTATAAAAATGAGTCGAAAAGCAAGGATAATTTTACAAATATTTCTTCTCATTTACAGCACCTTACACATAAATTCAAGGTTAAAAAAACAGTGATTTTTATATCACATGGTCAAAAACAAAGGTAACTTTTATAGAAAATTGGTCAAAAAACCAAGGTAACTTTGCAGGACTCCTTCGCCCCGGGCTAACTCGTCTTCTTCCATCGCAGAAAGAGGGATCCACTCTTCGAAATCCGGAGATGCTTCCTATAACTTGCTCCATAGCTAATTGCTTCTTATTGGGTTTTGGGATACAGAGCAGGTAAGAACCCTTGTTCATAATTCCTAGACCGGCAGTTTGAGATTATTTTCTTGAGCTTGTTTTAAAAAAACGCGAAGGCATATCGGGACGGGGATATGGCTGAGCGTTTTTTTGAAACAGGTTGTGTAAAAGAGAGCTTGAAGGCCGCCAGAGATTTTATTAGGATGGGTTCATATGGATTAGCTTGCTTGGACACCCCCGAGGCGTTGGGGTTAGACAGTATCAGCATCTTTTACTCTCGGTTGCAATGCAGCAGGCATTTCGTGCGCTGCAAATGCCTGTGTATGAGCTAGAAGAGTGGCTGAAGAACGAGATCGAGCAGAATCCCGTCTTAGAATATCAGGATGAGACTGAGGACGATGAGGAGAGACTTGTCCTCGACTCTATTGAGCCCGAGATCGATTTTGAAAAGAGCAGCTTTGAGGTGCTTGATACTCTAGATGAGGGGTTTGAGACGGCACTTTTTCCTGAAGATAAGCGATCGCCAACCGAAGTGCCTGTTCTTTACACCGACTCCCTTTTTGAACATCTGATGGCGCAAGCTAGCTTCAGCCTCTCAGCTGACGAAAAAAAGATCGCAGAGACCCTAGTCGGCAACTTGGACCATCGCGGCTTCCTCTCGATACCTCTTTCCGTGCTCTTTGAAGAGAGGATATTAAAAAAGCTGAGGCTGTCTTAGAGAAGATCCAAACTTTCGATCCGCCGGGCATTGCCGCACAAGATCTAAAACAGTCACTACTTCTTCAGCTTCGCTTAAAAGGCAAAGAGAAGAGCCTGGCCTTTCGCGTGATCGAATGCCACTTTGACAATCTGATCCACAACAGACTTCCCCGATCCAAAAAGCAATGCCCTGCTCGCAAGAAGCACTCCAAAAAGCGATCTACTCAGAAATCGCAGGCCTGGATCTGCATCCAGGCTCGCGCTTCTCGTTTGAGCCGCTCAACCATCTCGCCCGATCTTCTGGTGCATAAAGAAAAAGATAAGTGGATCGTCGAAGTCTCAGAAGAGAGCCTCCCTTCTTTTAGAGTCGCCCCTCTCTTTTTGGAGACCCTCACCCATCCCGACGTAGATGGGCAAGAAAAACTCTACCTGCGCCGCCAGATCGCTGCTGGCAAGTGGCTGCAAAGAATCGTCAGAAGACGCCACACAACACTAAAAGATCTCGGCGAGCTGCTAGCTAAAAAGCACGCCTCCTTCTTAAACGGCGATAAAAAGCGCTTGCTCCTGACCAGGCAAGATGCTGAACCACCCTGGAGCTGCACGAGTCGACCATCGCCCGCGCAGTCGCCCACAAGTACCTCTTCTTTAGACAAGGCCTCCTCCCGCTGCGCAGCTTCTTCAGCCAGATATCCACCTCACACGCCGGTGAAGAGATCTCCTCGCAAGCCGCAAAAGAACTCCTCCTCGAACTTGTCCAAAAGGAGAACAAAAACCGCCCCCTCTCCGACGACGCCCTCGCAAAACTAATGCAGAACCGCGGCATCCCTCTCGCCCGCCGCACCATCGCCAAGTACCGCCAGGCGCTCGCCATCGCCTCCGCCTCTCAGCGCCGGCGCTGGCCTTAACTTATTCGACGAGCTGCCAGAAATTGCCAGAAGCTGAGATGCGCAAGTTTGTTTTTCTTGAGCAAACTCGTTGTACAAGCAGCTACTACCGTTGGCCATGACCAATCATCGCCACAGAGGATACCGCGTCCTTTAACAAAAGGGTACCAGCGACTAAGTCTTTAAAATACAGTAGTCTGTGTCGTGGCCCGCATCTTTGTAGAGGTATGATCTGGTTTTACATCTTTTAAGTAAGCCTACTGCTTCTAAGCTGCTCATACGCTACACAGGCACGATTTTATCGGTCAGGCCTGCATGGATCACATTGGATAAAAACTGCTGATAGAGATAGAGGAAGCGCTTTATAGAAGGCTTATTCTCTCGCCCGACGTTCCACAGAACCCTTCCAAGTGGGTGCGACAATCCCGCCAACAACTTGCCAGTTGGAGGCAGCAAAATGAGGCCATATGCCGTGTAGAGCAGCCGAGCCAACTGCCGATCTCAATTGACGGTATTCACCTTGTACCTTAAAAATAGAGGTGTTGCAATCTTCGACCATTCATGTACCAGCCATGCCCATCAAACGGCAGCACTTGGATATCACGATAGGGTTCTGGCAACTCTGCATAGGCCGAGAGGCATAGGAGTTGTGTTAAGATCAAAAGCGGTATTTTTTTCTTGAGTTACAAAGCACTCGTAGGTTAAGTTGAAAAACTGCAAAAAAGTATAACAGGGTAAAGAAAAACAAAAAAAGTGTATTCTTGGAGCAGATAGCTGAACATGTTGCTCGAGCGCAATTTTGATGCAGAATAGAGGCATGCCGCTCGCCCGTCGCACCATTGCCAAGCCTCGCCATCGCCTCTCAGCGCCGCCGCTGGCGTTAAATATCTAAATCTCCTATGCTACCTCAATATTGCACAAAACGGACCCGCTGTATGCGTCATTTTCTTTCGTCTCTACTTCGATTTCTCCTTGTATTGTTCTCATTCGGCTCCACTTTTTTTCTAAAGACCATAATAAAAGAAGACCAGCTCCACCTCCACCAGCACCTATAACACAGTTTGTAGAGTATTCGGCTCCAACAAACCAGTCGGAAAAACAACTTGTTGAACATGTCAAGCAGAGCATTGTCCGTGCAGAAAATAAGAACTCAAAATTAAACCGCGCTCTGTATTGCAAATCTCGGGCATGTCCAGCCCGAAAGTACGCCATTTACTCAACAACTTATGCTCTCTTCCTTTCCACCGTTTACTTGGAAATCGAGATCTGGCAAGGCTCGACATAAATAGCTAGCTTGTTCGGAAACAAGAGCATCGATATCCGCTGCTACAGCAATCGATGACTGGTCTCGATTTAACGCACCCAGCGACGATATTTGCAAAACTGTCGTACCTTCTCTTCCCTCTTTCCATACCCAGTTCTTTCTCTGAAGATTCCTTTAAACTCAATCCCCATTCAGTCATCAATCGACCTGTCACCATTTACTTTTCTGATGAGCAATCATTCGGCTGGAAGCCAGAGCTCGCATTCACCACTATGACCCATCCTGGATAATCTGTTGTTTTCTTCATTGTGGATGATTGGAATTGGCCCCCAGTTCAGCAAGGCACTCGAGGCAAGCCTTTAGCAAGCTAGGCTATGAGGTTCTTTTTGAAGCCGCCTTGCCAGCATCGATTGAGACCGGTGACACGGAATACTGGTGGAATGGGTTGTTTGTCGCAGTAATTCGCAAGCCTTAAAAACGATGGATACGCGTACAAAACCAGACACCCGCAATTGTCCACACTGCATCGAGAAAGGCTCTTGCTATTCTCTCGGATATTTGGGAATATCGCAATTTGCTTCTGGTCTTAACCAAAAGAAATATCAAATTACGCTACAGGCAGACTGTCTTGGGTATTCTTTGGGTGGTTTTTCAACCGCTTTCCACGGCTGTGATCTTTGCGATTATTTTCGGAAGAATTGCTAATCTACCGAGCGAAGGGACACCCTACTTTCTATTTAGCTTTTCGGCGATGTTGCCCTGGCTCCTCATCTCGCAATCGATTCAACGCGGTTCGACGAGCGTAGTTGGCGACGTAGGACTTATCACCAGGGTCTACTTTCCGCGCGCGCTCATTCCTCTTTCAACAATTCTATCGGTCTTCTTAGATTTTCTGATTGCGCTTGCCGCGATTTTTGTGTTGATGCCCTTCTACCACTTTACTCCCAATTGGCAGGTGCTAACGATTCCCTTTTTCACATTTTTCTGGCTCTTCTTTTTTCAACTGGGCTTACTCTTTTCTTCTATACTATTAGCGTTTATTACCGCGATTTCGTCCATGTAACGCCATTGGTCATCCAGCTCTGGCTTTAACGCCTCCCCCATCGCTTATTCCAGCACGATGATCTCGGAGAAATGGAGGTTTGTCTACAGCCTCAATCCTCTCGTCGGTATTATCGAGGGTTTTAGATGGGCCATTTTGGGGCTTCCTACTTTTCCTTGGGATGCTGTCTCCGTATCTTTAATAGCAGGCTTACTCTTTTTTACTTTCGGAACCCTTGCCTTTCAGAAAATGGAGCGCTATTTCGCCGATGTCATCTAACTCTCTCGCACTCAAGATCTCCAAGCTGAGCAAGAGCTATAAAATCTCTTCTCGAACTGCGCCTCATTTGCCCAAATCTTTCCGAGAAGATCTGATGGCTCTTTTTTCGGTAAAAAACAAAGAGACTCCTGAAACGTTCTGGGCATTAAAAGACCTAGACTTAGAAGTAAAACGCGGGGAAAAACTCGCTATCGTTGGAGCAAACGGTTCCGGGAAGAGTACGCTTCTTAAATTAATCTCACGCATCACTCGCCCCACCTCGGGCAAGATCGAGTTATTTGGCAGAGTGGGCGCCCTCCTTGAGCTCGGCGCTGGATTTCATGGTGATTTAACAGGAAGAGAAAATATCTACTTAAGTGGCGCAATTCTGGGCATGAAAAAGCAAGAAATTGACGCGAAATTCGACCAAATCGTCGAATTTTCGGAACTTGTGTCATTTTTGGATCTTCCCGTGAAGCGCTACTCCAGCGGCATGTTCTTAAAGCTCGCTTTTTCTGTAATTTCTCATCTCGACAGCGACATCTTAATTGCCGATGAAATTCTCTCTGTAGGAGATGCGAGTTTTCAAAAAAAATGCCTGGGGAAAATGCATGAGATCGCCAATGAAAATCGCACCGTGATCTACGTCACGCACCATGTGGAATCGATCCTCTCTTTCTGTCCCCGCACAATCTGGATGCAAAACGGTAAGATTATTGAAGATGGCCAATCAGAAATAGTTATAGAAAAGTATCTGCATGCAATGACTGTAAAAAAGTGAAAAATCATGCCCTACAAGTTCTTAATTTTAGACACATATTATCCCGAATTTCTAAATGATCTTTATCGAGACAATGTCGATTTAGCTTACAGCAGTTACCATGCCCAAAAAGAGTCGCTTCTAGCACAGGCTTTTGGAACCGGTGATTTTTATTCGAAAAACCTCCAGATTCTAGGATGCGAAGCAGAAGAGATCATCGCAAACAATTTTGCACTGCAAGCAAAGTGGGCAGAGGAGAATCGAGTATTCTATAGCAATCTTCTGTTTAAGTTATCCAAATTGCGCAAAATTGGGCGGTTTTTCCCATCTCCCAATCCTCTCTATGGTCAAGGAGCAAATTAAGCGTGCAAGACCC
>CAWDOQ010000010.1:0-278847 GCA_963804085.1 Chlamydiia bacterium
GTTGTTGGTGAGCGAACAGAAGTAGTCGAGGCGATCGGTGTACGGCATCGACGCCAGATACGAAGCGCCCTCGGCGATTTTCTCGTGGTTGCGGTGCAGGTAGCCGAAAACGGGTTTGAGGCGGACGACCCGCTCACCGTCGAGCGCCACATCCATGCGAAAGACGCCATGCGTCGAGGGATGATGCGGCCCCATGGCGACTTCAAGCAGCTCACCCTCGCCGTCCGGCTCAATCACCGGCGGCCGGTTCCAGCCCTCAACTCTCTTCGTCCTGGTCTCTGTCACGCTCATGCGCCGCTCGTTCCTTGCTCCCTTGCTCCCTCGCTCACTTGCTCTTTGCTTGTGCGCTCTAGTGCCCGCCGCAGCACCTCGTCGTGCGGCGTGGGCTCATACTCGAAATCGTCCGGCTCCACGTAATCCCTGCGCATGGGGTGATCTTTGAATCCGTCCCACATCAGCAGCCGGCGCAGGTCCGGATGACCGGTGAAAACGATGCCGTAGAGGTCAAATACCTCGCGCTCCTGAAACTCGGCTGAGCGCCAGACGGGCGTGAGTGACGGCAGGTCGACTTGATCGGACCGGTTCACCGTGCGCATCCGGAGCACCAGCGGCCCGTGCTTCTTCCCCACCGAAAAAAGGTGGTAGACCGCTTCAAGATAGCCAGGGTCGACGCGCTTGCGCGTCTCGTCGGCCGTTTCCTCGACTGTTTGCTCGACACCGTCGATCGTTTTCACGACCTGACGCGTTACTTTAACTTTCTCCGCCATCTCTTTGTCCAGCCAGTCGACGCCGGTCAGGTTAGAGAGGAAATCGAAGGCCAGCTCGGGATCGTCGCGAAGAAACGTTGCGACCACAACGGCGGACTCCGGCGCGATCCGCAACGAGTGTTGCGCGGAGGGGCTGGGGTTGGAAACAAACTCCACCCCCGCGCCGGGAACCGCCGCTTCAATTGCCGTCTTGATCTCTTCAACTGTCTTCAAATCAGCTACCAGCTTTCAGCTATCAGCTCTCATCAATTCGTCGCCGCTGCAAGAATCTCTCTGTTTCCCGTTCCCTTTTCCTTTGTAGCGCCGGCGCCCCGCCGGCTGTCGTGCGGGCGTCCTCGCCCGCACTCCCATGTTCCCTGCCTTACCGAATCGTGATCGGTACAGGCCAAACTCCCTTGTTCGATGTGGGTTCCAGATCGTGCTCTCCCTGCTCAGGCACGGGAAACTCGCCCTGCGCTTCGGAGTTGAGATGCCGCGGACGGTCCTCGCCGGTCAAGGGCTGTCCATCGATCTTCTTTTGCAGCGTCATGAAGGCCTGGATCAGCGCCTCAGGGCGCGGCGGGCAGCCGGGAATGTGCACGTCCACCGGAATGTAGCGGTCGATGCCCTTGAGCACGTTATAACCCTGCTTGAACGGACCGCCGGAGATGGCGCACGCGCCCATCGCGATGACATACCGCGGCTCGGCCATCTGGTTGTAAAAGGCGCACCACCTGCGGCGCCATCTTCTTGGTTACGGTGCCGGAGACGATCATCAGGTCGGCCTGCCTCGGCGATGGGCGGAAGACCTCTGCGCCAAAGCGAGCCAGATCATAGCGAGCCATGGTTGTGGCGATCATCTCAATGGCGCAGCAGGCCAAACCGAACTGCATCGGCCAGACCGAGCTGCGACGGCCCCAGTTATAGAGCTCTTCGATGGTCGTGACGAAGATGCCCTGCTTGCCCAGTTCGATCTTCAGTTGCTGGTCAACAGCCATAAGTCGCTCCGCTCCAGTGGTCAGTGATCAGTGGTAATAAACCAGCTCACCGTTTCGCACAACATTACCATTGCCCGGACGAAAAACTGTTCCCTATTCCCTGATCCCTGTTCCCTGCTTTCATCACTGCCACGTCAGCACGCCCTTCGCCCAGGCCCAGGCAAGTCCCTCAACCAACAGGAGGACAAACACCAGCATGGCCGCGCAAGCCGCAGCGCCCAAACCTGTAAATGCCACCGCAAACGGAAGCAGGAAGACGGCTTCCACATCGAAGATGAGAAAAATGATCCCGTAGAGGTAGTAGGCCGAACGGAACTGCATCCACGCGTCGCCCTTCGACTCCAGGCCGCACTCGTAAATGGCGTTCTTGACCGCGTTGGGCTTGGCCGGCGAATACACCCGCGCCCACAGCCAGGCCAACCCCAGAGGGGCGAGGCCAAAGCCCAGTGCCGCCAAGAACAAAACTGCCAATGAAAAATAGGGACTGGAAGCCATCGTGGGAAAGAATTTCCTACTCTTTCAAGCTACCAGTTTGGGGCATGGTTTGGCGAAGAAGTTAATGACGGTCGGCGCCATTCAGGCTGGATTTTCCACCATTTATCCCATCAGGTGAACCGTTGGCTGTCCGCGGCTCCTAAGCTCGCTAGTCGTCGGCGTCGTCCGCATTCTTCGCACGCACCTTAAGCATCGGTGGCACCGGCGCGCCGCCCATTGCGTCCTTCCACAGGATGATGTTGAGCTTCTCGGCGGGGGCCCGATCGGCGTGGCTGAAGTCCATCTTCATGCTGGCCCGGGCGCCCACGGCGTTGTTCTGATTGGCGGTGTAGATGAGACCGTTGTCGCGGTTGGAATAGTCGGCGGTATAAGGTGACTGATCGCCCGGTCCCGTAAACAGCGAGGCGATCATCGAGCAGAAGGCATCGTTGTTATTCATGGGCGGCAGACCGAGCAGCGCCTCCATGGTGCGAACGACGCTCACCGTGGAGTAGAAGCGGCTGTCAACAAACGGCGCGCCGCTGGGGCCGCGCGGCGAATACTTGCTGACCACCAGCGCGATGCTGCGGTGCGCATCGACGTGGTCGGCGCCGCTCTGCGCATCGTCCTCAAGAATAAAGAAGGCCGTGTCGTCCCAATACGGCGAGTTCGAAATCGCCTCGACGGCGCGGCCCACCGCCAGATCGTTATCGGCGACGGATGACTTCGGCGATGGCCCGCCCGGACGTGTGCCCGCGGTGTGATCGTTGGGCAGGCGCAGCATCACAAAATCGGGCATGGAGTCGTGGCCGTGCTCGCGATCGGCGATCCATTGCTTGAGGTGGCGCAGAAATATCTCCACCCTGACTTGGTCGGGGACCATGAGATTGAAGTCCGGCGCTTCCGGCGCGAAGTGACCCACCAACTCGGACTTGGTGGCTATGTTGGTCACTATTCGCGAAATGGGCCACGGCCATTTGTTCAGGCCGCCGCCCCACTCGGCGGGCAGCGCCTCACCCGGGGCAAACGCCTTTTGCGCACAGCTCGGCCCGGCCAGCATCGCTCCCAGCGTGGCGTCGGCAACCGCCGGCTGGTCGCAAAACGTCGACGAGATGAACTCGCCAAAGTGATAGTAGGTTTTGCCGTGCGCCGCGAGGTCGCCCCACAGATAGCCGCTGGCGGGCTCGTTCACGTCAGGGATTTTCTGCAGCAGCGGATAGCCACCGGCCACAATGCCTTCGTAGTCGTAACTCCGCTGTTCCCCGTGATAGTTCTGCTGCCATGTCTTCTCCAGGTAATCTGAGCCGATCGCCGCCGTAGACCACACATGTCCGTCGCCGGAGACTTCGCCGGAGTCAAAGAAATTGTCGAGCACGCCGAACTGCAGCGCCAATTTGTGCTGGTTGGGTGTAACAGGTTGGCCATACATCGCAAGGCTTGCGTCGCCATTGCCCACCGGCTTGCCGTCCTGCTCGAGGTCGCCGAGGATCTGGTCGTAGGTGCGGTTCTCCTTGATGACGTAGATGACGTGCCGAATCCGACCCGTGGCGTCGCCTGCAAACGCGATCTGCTCCTGCGCGGCATTCATCCGATTCGACTCGAGCACGATCGTGGTCCAGCCGGCAAGATGGCTCGCGATCTCCGATTCGTCGATCGACGCCAGCGAGCCGTAGAGCAACGTTCCAATATAGGTGCTACCGCCTCTGCGCGCATTCGCTTGCGATTCGACGGTTCGCTGCGGAAAGTTGTTCGGCCCGGCTCCCTTGCCCTTGGCGGTCGCCACGTAGAGCTTGCCGCCGGTCGGCGTCGCGACGAATGCCATCGACATCGGCATCCATTCAGTGGGAATGAATCCATCCGGCTCAACCATCCCCGCCTTCGCGATTTTCGGCGTGAGCTTCCCCGGCTCGATCACCGCGATCGCATCGGTTGCCATATTCGCCACGTAGAGCCTGCTGCCATCCGCGTTGACGGCGAGAGCAACGGGCTCGGCGCCGAAGTAACTCTGCCCCGGCAGGCGCGTATCGAAGTAACCTTTGGCGGCGAATTGCCCCGCGCTCACATTCACGGCTGCAACGGCGTCGCGATTCGCGAGCGCGACATAGAGCGTCCTCTCGCCAGGCGCAAAACCATTGCACACGGATGCGTCCCCGGAGCGATGGGGTCAGGCGGCTTGAGCAAGGCCAGCTTTCGCGCCACTGCGCCACGCGACAAGTCGAGTTCGGCGATCTCCGATGCGTTCCACAGCGCGACAAACGCGCGCCTGCCGTCCCTCGTCACGGCCAGCGCAATCGGGTAGGTCGACGGCACGGTGTCGCTCTCGGAGAGGTCGAATCGTTTTTCGATCGCACCCGTCGTGGCGTCGATCAAGACCACATCGTCGGAAAGATTCTCGGCGACCAGCAACTTTTCGTGGCCGGCCTCGCCAAGGACCGCGATTGCTGCCGGGTACGGCACACTTTCATCGTTATCGGTTCCGTCGGGCAGACGCGTTTTCCGTCCCGGAGGGAGCGGCGCAGCAGGCAAATGAATCAGGCGCTCGGGCGCGATCTTTCCCTCGGCAAAGCTGTAAACCACGATGCCACTGCCTACGTCCGCTTTGTCACCGCCCCTCGCGTCGGTCAGCGAGGCCATGCTGGCGTAGATGTGGCTGCCATCGCGGCTGAACGCAAGACCCGAGTAGAGGGTTTGGTGCGCATGCAGTGCAGTGCGAGCATCGGGGAAATCGGCAAGCGCGCCGGTCGCGGTGTCCAGAACCGAGAACGACTGGTCGTAACGCGACTCGAAAGTTCCATACCCCGCATTGACGGTCACCACGTAGCGGCGGTCCGGTGAAACAGCCATTGAAATGGGCAGGCTGTTCGTGCGCTGCGGATGGCCCGGGACTTCGCCGATCAATCGCTTGCTCGAAGGCAAGTCAATGGTTTGCGCCGAAAGCACGATCGATCCCGCGCAAATGGCGGCGGTAAGAACCGCCAAGTGATTTCTGAAATCCATGGAGAGAAGCTCCACCTCTATCTAACGGACCCTCGATGAATTTAATGTAAACCGCGATGGCGGCACGCGGCGACAGGCGGATTGTATGTGGAGATGATGGGCGAAGGCTCGTGCCCGAGGCCAAATCGGACGGCTGCACAATGGTGTCCCGTCCCTTCTCCGCCGCGAAAGCCCACGGCGGAGAAAGGTGGGACCAGGGAGAACGGTTCAAAGCCGCCTACGGATAGATGCCGCGAATCTGCACAGCCTCAGCCACACGGCCGATTCCGAGCATGTTGGCGGCAATGCGCATGGGTACATTCCGCTCCAGATGAATCTTTAGCACGTCGCGGAAGGCCGTCTTCATCACGTGATCGAGGCGCTTGTAGATGTCACGCGCCTCCCAGAACAGGTGCTGCTCGTCCTGCACCCACTCGAAATAAGAAACGGTGACGCCGCCCGCGTTGCACAGAATGTCCGGGATCACAAAAATGCCCTTGCTCTCAAGGATTCTGTCTGCCGCGGGTGTGATGGGTCCGTTCGCCGCCTCGGCGATGATGTGCGCACGCACTGCTGCCGGCATTCTCCGCGTGGATGGCGTTTTCAAGAGCCGCAGGCACCAGGATGTCGCCATCCTGGCGGGCCCCATTCTGGCCATCGCGATTGTGGTCGGCTCGTGGTGAATATCGCGCAGGTGCTCACGTCGCTCCAGGACATGACCGTCTCCACCGTGGCGCGATTGATGGCTACCGGCGGCGCATTGTTTCTGCTCATGCCCTGGATGTGGCGGCATCTTGCCACATTTACGCTTTCAACATTAACTGATTTTCACGTGTACATGAAATGATCGAGATTCCTCTCATCGCGATCATCAGCGGCGTCCTCACGATCGGGGTGCGCATGACCGGGCTTATGCTTTTTGCGCCGTTTTTCGGCAGCATGGTCATCCCTGCCCGGATCAAGGCGGGTCTGGTTCTGGCCCTCACGCTGGCCTTGTATCCCGGCGTTTGGCGGCCGGAGATTGGACCGCACACTCTTATCGAGTGGCCGATGCTGGTCTTCAATGAGTTTCTGGTTGGCGTGGGGATGGGGATCGCCACCAACGTGGTATTCGAGGCAATTCAACTCACCGGTTCGGTGCTTGGCATCCAAATGGGATACTCGCTGGTCAACATTCTCGATCCGCAGAGCCAGGTCGACACGCCTGTAGTGGCGATGTTTTATCAAAGCATCGCCATGCTGCGTTTCTCGGCAATGAATTGCACCTGTGGCTGCTGCGTGCGGTGGGCAACAGTTTTCGCTATGTTCCACCGGGAACAGCGCACATCAGTAGCCACGTGGTCCCTTCGAGCCACACGGCGCCGGCATTTCCGTTCGGATCGGCAACAATGCGAGGCGAAGAAGCGCTGGCACCCGAAATGGTAACTGCCGTACTCCAACTTCCATTGACCGGCTGGGCACTTGATTTAACAAAGCCATTTTCTACCCAAACAGCGGTGAGATTTCCATTTGCATCTGTGGCGATGTGGGCATCAGATGCATTTATGTTGGCTGTCGACAGGGTAACAGGGGGAAAAGACCAGCTCATGTCGTTAGACATAAGCGGAGCACAAGAGATAAGAGTCAGAATGATTGCTAAAAACTTTTTCATGATTTTACCTTTTTTTGAAACGATTTCTACGCATACAGAGAGTGCTCTTTTTGAGCACTCTCTACATCTCTCAAGTTTCCGTTAAGGAAAACTCTGAGTAATAGTGATGCTTTGCTGAAAAGTATTGTCAAAAGCTGCAACACCATAAGTCACAGATCCATTTTGCACCTGGTTGTGGTCGATGACTTGGGTATCAGTACTGGCTAATTGAGCAAATAGGACTCCGTCCCGATAAACGGCATATCCCCCAACATTCGGATCAGTACTTAGCGTCCAACTGATCGTATTAAAGAAGTCGGTAAAGGCTCCAAAATTTGTTGAACTTTGTGTCACTGCAACATTGGAAGGAGCTCCTAACAAGGTACTTGTTCCGGTGGATGCGACAATGCGATTGTTCGTCCCATCATTCGTCACCCAAACAGCGACAGCATTAACACTGCTTCCATTAAGCGATCTTGCTGCGCTTGGGAAACCATTATCAGAACCTGTTGACAGTGCCTGTGCAGGAGTCCAACCATTGGGGAAAATGGCTCCAAGATAGGATTCTGCAGACCAAATGGCCGCACCCGTCCCGAGATTATTTGCCATAAAAACCGATAAAGCATTTCCATTGGGATCAAGCGCCATTGTTGATGAAAGACCGTACAAGTCGAGACCGATGATCTGAGCAAAATTGCTCCAGCTCCCTCCATTTTGCATCACAGCAGTTTCGATATTAAACCTGGCGCCATCGTTAGAAGGATTCCAGGATGCAATCGCATTTCTGTTCCCATCAAAGAGCACACGTAAAGAGAGTGTCGTGGGATTGCGCTCATTAAGGTCAAAAGTAATAATTGTGGGAAGCGCCCAAGTGGAAGCTCCCGCAGTCAATGTAGAAGAGATTAAAGTGACATTATTAAACTGCGTTCCTGAAGTGGTATATCTAAACCAAACCAGAACAGCATTGCCGTTTGTGTCGACAGCAACCTGCGGATAATGATGGGTAAAAGCAGCTGCTACAGGAATCACACTGACTGCTGTTTGCCAGCTTCCGCTAACCTGTGCAGTTGCAGAAAAAATTCCGTGTGACGAGGATGCTGAGATAAATTGATGCCAAACGGCAACAACCGTTCCATTAGCGCCAATCGAGACTTGAGGAGCATCATCTGCACCGTTTGATGAAAGCACATGAACAGAGCTCCAGCTTCCACCGGCAAGTTTTGTTGCCGATTCGATAAAGCCGCTTCTTGTCCAGATCGCTACAGCATTTCCGGCATTATCCACTGAGAGCTGGGGAGTAGCTGCTGTCGTACTAGAGACAGTTGTTGCAGCACTCCAACTTCCACCGGAGGGAAGGGTAGCCGATGTCACGGCACCATTTTGCAGCCAGAGAGCTGTGACATTTCCGCTGCCATCTATGCCTAATGAGGGAAGAGAGGATCCGGAACCTGAGATTGAAGTTGCAGCACTCCAGCTTCCACCAAATGGAAGAGAACTTGCTTTTACGACACCATTTTCTAACCAGACTGATGTCGCATTCCCATTAACATCAATGACAGTCTGTGGATTGGATGCATCTACCCCCGAAGAGGAGATGGGAGAAGAGGGAGCAGACCAAGTAATTTGCTGACCCATCACAGGGAAATGAGACAAGCAAACCAGTGCTAAAAACAGAACCAGTAGTTTTTTCACGTTCACCACCATTTACGACCCGAGTTGTTATTTTGTGAGAGCGAACCCCAAACCCGAGTCGCTATGTGAAATGGGGTTAACTCAAAAATTGAGTATCCATTGAAACAAAATTTTTATTAACGAGCAAATGATTTTTTAAATGCTCAAGGAAAACTCTTATTCACCAGAGAGCTCTGAATGAATGTGCCGTCGAAGGATGCGACTCCATAAGTCACAGGTCCATTTTGAATCTGATTATGGTCGATCACTTGTACAACACTGCTGCTTATTGTTTGAGTATAAAAAACTCCGTTGCGATAAATTGCGTATCCCACAACATTTGGATCACTACTCGCCGTCCAACTGATAGTGTTGTAAAAGTCTGGAAAGGCACGAAAATTTGCAGAATTTTGAACAATGGTGACATTGGACGGAGCGCCTAGTATCGTTTTGGATCCGGTCGAAGCAACAAGACGATTGTTTGTTCCATCATAAGACACCCAAACAGCAATGGCATTAACAGTATCTCCATTAAGTGATCTTGCCGCAGATGGATAGGCTTGATTAGATCCTGCCGCGATAACTTGCACAACAGTCCAGTAGTTGGAAAGATGCGAGGCAATATCCGATTCGGCAGACCAGATAGCCGCGCCTGCACCTCCTAAATTTGCCATGAATACAGCAAGTGCATTACCATTGAAATCAACCGCAAGGTCTGCTGAAAGAGCGTATAAATCCAAGCCGATGATCTGTCCAAACCCCGACCAATTTCCTCCCGATCGGAGTACAGCAGTTTCCACGTTAAAAGTGGATCCACCACTCGAAGGATTCCAGAGTGCAATCACATTATTACTTCCATCTACCTGAAGCTCTAAAGTAATCGTTGCAGGGTTGCTGTGCCGAGGATTAGAAATAAGTAGAGGTACAGACCAACCAGTTGCACCTGTTTGAAGCGACGCGCTCAGTAGTGTGACGTTTTGATATTCTGTTCCAACTACAGTATATCTAAACCAAACTACGGTGCCATTACCCCTGCTATCGATCGTGACTTGGGGATAGTTCTGGATAAAAGAGGTAGTCAGTGGAATCACATTAACGGCGGTGTTCCAGGTAAGCCCTGTGATCGTTGTGGTCGCAGAAAAGATGGAGTGGGTAGAAGAGCTGCTAATGAGTTCATGCCAGACAGCAATTACGGTTCCATTGGAACCGATCGCAATTTGAGGAGAGTCTGACGTATTTGGAGAAAGCAGACCGCTGAGGAGAGTCACCGTTCCCCAACTTCCTCCAAATTGCTTGATCGAGGCTTCGACGCCTCCACTTCTTGACCAGATCGCGACAGCATTTCCCGCAGCGTCTACGGCAAGCTGTGGAGTAGCAGCTGTGGTGCTCGACACAGTAGTTGCTGCACTCCAACTTCCTCCAAAGGGATGTGTCGCGGATCTGACGGCACCACTTTGCAGCCAAAGCGCAGTGACATTGCCGCTTCCATCAATACCTAATGAGGGCAAAGAGGAGCTGGAGCCAGATATCGCGACTGCTGTGCTCCAGCTGCCACCAAAAGGAAGGGAGCCGGCCATGACCACACCGTTTTCTAACCAAATTGCAGTCCCATTTCCGCTAGCATCGATCACAATTTGTGGACTTGACGCATCGACACCTGCTGAAGAAAAGGGAAGAGAGGGAGCTGACCAACTTATTTGTTGGCTGCTTGCAGGAAAAGGCGTCAACAAAAAGAGAATGATTAACCCTATTGCGACCAGTGTTTTCGTATCTACCTGCTTGTTATTGCACTTGTTCGTCTATTTCTTCTGAGGTTTTTTGCACTTCAAGTTTAGCAACCGGATAGGTGCGGTTCTTCTCTGAAAGCTGTCGCCAACCTTCGGGAAGATCCTTCATTGCAAGCAGCTTGTCGCAAGCTTGTAGTGACTCTTCATAATGTCCAACGTAATAGGAAGCGATCGACAACTGAAAGAGCAGACCATACTGCTCGATCCAGTCCATGTTGAAGAGAGAATCCTTCTGAGCAGGCTTAGGGATAAATGCGCTCGCCTTAAGATACGCGTACGCCTCAGCATATCTTCCTTGCTGATTGAACGTTTCGGCAAGATAATAGATCGGCTCAACGCGATGAGGGCGAAAATTGTGCGCATCTTTATAACTTTCAATGACGGTGCTGACGGGCATCCCCATGTCGCGCAAAAGTCCGGCGATTTGAAGTTTAGACCAGAAGGTCTCCTCGTCCCAGCCACCCATCTGAATCCGCTTTTGATACGATTCAAGTGCTTTTCCTTTTTCACCCGCATCTTTATAGCTTTCGGCAAGATAAAAAGCGTAACGGCTATTGTCCGGCTCTTTTTTAAGACCTGCAGTTAACAGCTTCACGTTTTTTAAGAATTTCTTCGGATCGTAGGAGCTTGCACCCCCATCACCTGAGACATAGCGCACCTCATCTAATGTTGCAGAGGTGTATTCTTGATCTGAAGCCAAATACTCATGCGTTACACCTACAAATTTCCAGGGAAGATCGGCACGAACAATCTGAGGTCTTATATAGGAAAACCCTTTTGTCCCACGCCACATATTGTAAAGATCTTCTGTGAGAGAATCCTTTGAAAACTCGCCTACAAGCTCCAATGTATCATCTGCATCCATAAAAAGAAGATAGTCAGCTTTTCCTTTAGCGAGTTTAAAAGCTTGCGTGCGATTGAACCCAAAATTTCTCCAAGGACGCTCGTGAAGCTCGCCCGGAATGTCCTTAAGATACTCTTTGATGATCTCCTGCGTGCCGTCCTCAGAACCTGTGTCCACAATCACCCAATAATCGATGATAGACTTTACAGAATCTAAGCAGCGTTTAATTACACGACTCTCATTTTTGACAATCATATTGAGACAGATCGTCTTTTTTTTCTCGTTTGCATTCTCCTCTGCGTACGCCGGCAAAAATGCCGTAAACGAAAAGATGACCGATACAAATAAACTCAAGGTTTTCATCTACTCTGCTCCTTCTATCATTTTCCAACCTGCATCAAATCCCATTGTCTTGAGAAGCGGTGGCACAAAACGCCCGATTGCACGCTCTTTATCCTCAATCTCAAAACCCTCTTGCAAAAGAGAGGCTAGCTGCTGCTCGGATAATCTTCGATTGTCTATATCTAATTTCCGCTTCGTCTTTGCGTAAAATAAAGAGCCATCTCTGCGGTGGGCATAGCGATTGATGCGCAGCACATGTTTTTCCACAAGCATGCTGGTCTGATTATTGGCAAAGAGACACTCATAAGGCGGCCATACAAATGTGGTACACTCTTCGGGCTTAAAGATCGTCTTGACGACATCTTTTTGAAGATTGCGTGTCTCATCGTATGAGAGTTCCAGAGCTTCTATCACAAGTGCTTTGGGAATCGGATCCGCATAGGAAGAAGCATTAAAACTATCGATTGCAAACGTAATACCTGCATGCTCTTTATGCCTTGTTAAGATCTCACGAAATGTAGTTTTTTCACCGGGGACAAGAAACTCATTGATGTCGAGAAAAACGAGCCAGGTTGTTTCATGACCCGCCTTTACCTTAATCGCATTCTCATAAGCAGAGACCTGCGTACTCAGTGCCCACATAAAGGCTTTGTCGTCGCTATAATCGTGCAAAAAATCTGGCCAATTGACCAACGTGACGACTCCTTGTTTAAGGTAAGGAGCGAGCACCCTTTTGAAATGGTCTGTGCTATTATTATTATAAAGATAAAAGTGGTCAACACCCACTAGTCGATGGTACTCGATCCACTCTTTTAAATACCTCGCCTCATTTTTAAAAATCGCACAGACCGATAAGTTGTGCTTTTTTAATTTTTGCGAAGAAGCAATTGATTCCTGCGCATGTAACAAGTGAGATAGCAAGAGCAGAAAAAATGTTAAATATTTCATCATAAAATCCTTATTCATTCAGATCCCTAACAACTACTGCAATTTCACAATCGTGAAAAATGCCTTAACTCCTCCTGTCGTAGCGTCAGAGGAACCTATGTTTACCGACAATGCACCGGAATTTATAACCTGCATTGTAGTCGGGTTTGTAGTGATCTGCACAATCGTAGTTAAACTCTCAAAAAGTTGAATAACGGTTCCAGTTCCACTTGTCTGTGAGAAATTTAATCGCTGGTTTGCCTGAGGAGCTGCTGCTCCATTTAGTCGCAAATCAAATTTTATATTACTTGTACTTGTCGTACACAGCAGGCCAAAAGTGATCTGATAAAAACCAGTATCAGCCACAGTGATCGTCCCTGTTGCTGGAGTCAGAGATATATTGGATCCTGAAGGCTGATTCGTAATAGTTGAATATAGAATAGCAGTGCCAGCCCCCACCGCAGTATTAGCTCCCCCAGGAACGTAGATCCATGCAAAGTCTTGCGACACTGTGCCTTGCGGTCCAGTAGGACCCGTAGGTCCTGTAGGACCAGTTCGTCCTGTCGGACCAGTTCGTCCTGTCGGACCGGTTGGTCCTGTAAACCCAGTCGCTCCGGTTGGCCCAGTCGGACCTGTAAATCCTGTTGCGCCTGTTAGGGCCTGTTGGTCCTGTAAACCCAGTCGCTCCGGTTGGCCCAGTCGGACCTGTAAATCCTGTTGCGCCTGTAGGGCCTGTTGGTCCTGTAAACCCAGTCGCTCCGGTTGGCCCAGTCGGACCTGTGAATCCTGTTGCGCCTGTAGGGCCTGTTGGTCCTGTAAACCCAGTCGCTCCGGTTGGCCCAGTCGGACCTGTAAATCCTGTTACGCCTGTAGGGCCTGTTGGTCCTGTAAACCCAGTCGCTCCGGTTGGCCCAGTCGGACCTGTAAATCCTGTTGCGCCTGTAGGGCCTGTTGGTCCTGTAAACCCAGTCGCTCCGGTTGGCCCAGTCGGACCTGTAAATCCTGTTGCGCCTGTAGGGCCTGTTGGTCCTGTAAACCCAGTCACTCCGGTTGGCCCAGTCGGACCTGTAAATCCTGTTGCGCCTGTAGGGCCTGTTGGTCCTGTAAACCCAGTCGCTCCGGTTGGCCCAGTCGGACCTGTAAATCCTGTTGCGCCTGTAGGGCCTGTTGGTCCTGTAAACCCAGTCGCTCCGGTTGGCCCAGTCGGACCTGTAAATCCTGTTGCGCCTGTAGGGCCTGTTGGTCCTGTAAACCCAGTCGCTCCGGTTGGCCCAGTCGGACCTGTAAATCCTGTTGCGCCTGTAGGGCCTGTTGGTCCTGTAAACCCAGTCGCTCCGGTTGGCCCAGTCGGACCTGTAAATCCTGTTGCGCCTGTAGGGCCTGTTGGTCCTGTAAACCCAGTCGCTCCGGTTGGCCCAGTCGGACCTGTAAATCCTGTTGCGCCTGTAGGGCCGGTTGGTCCGGTAGACCCAGTCGCTCCGGTTGGCCCAGTCGGACCTGTAAATCCTGTTGCACCTGTAGGACCTGTTGGGCCGGTAAATCCAGTTGCTCCGGTTGGTCCGGTCGGACCTGTAAATCCTGTTGCCTGTAGGGCCTGTTGGGCCGGTAAACCCAGTTGCTCCGGTTGGTCCGGTCGGACCTGTAAATCCTGTAGGGCCTGTTGGGCCGGTAAACCCAGTTGCTCCAGTCGGTCCAGTCGGACCTGTGAATCCTGTTGCGCCTGTGGACCGGTTGGACCCAGCTCCTGTTGCGCCAGTTGGTCCGGTGTCGCCAGTTGGACCTGTAGATCCTTCACCAGCAGGTCCGGTCGGACCTGTAGCTCCCGTTGAACCTGTTGGGCCTGTTGCTCCTTCACCGGCGGGTCCCGTTGGACCTGTCGGGCCTGTTGGTCCGGTGTCGCCAGTTGGGCCTGTAGATCCTTCACCAGCAGGTCCGGTCGGACCTGTAGCTCCCGTTGAACCTGTTGGGCCTGTTGCTCCTTCACCGGCGGGTCCCGTTGGACCTGTCGGACCTGTTGTTCCAGTGTCGCCAGTTGGCCCTGTAGATCCTTCACCAGCAGGTCCGGTCGGACCTGTAGCTCCCGTTGAACCTGTTGGGCCTGTTGCTCCTTCACCGGCGGGTCCCGTTGGACCTGTCGGACCTGTTGTTCCGGTGTCGCCAGTTGGCCCTGTAGATCCTTCACCAGCAGGTCCGGTCGGACCTGTAGCTCCCGTTGAACCTGTTGGGCCTGTTGCTCCTTCACCGGCGGGTCCAGTTGGCCCGGTTGGACCTGTTGTTCCGGTATCGCCGGTTGGGCCTGTTACTCCTTCACCGACGGGTCCAGTTGGACCTGTAGCTCCCGTTGAACCTGTTGGACCAGTTGCACCCGTAGACCCAGTTGCACCGGTTGGTCCTGTTGCACCCGTTGTTCCAGTATCGCCAGTTGGACCAGTGGCTCCTTCACCGGCGGGTCCAGTTGCACCTGTCGGACCTGTTGTTCCAGTGTCGCCGGTTGGGCCTGTTACTCCTTCACCGGCGGGCCCAGTTGCACCTGTCGGACCTGTTGTTCCAGTGTCGCCGGTTGGACCAGTTGCACCCGTAGACCCAGTCGCACCGGTTGGGCCTGTTGCACCTGTTGTTCCAGTATCGCCAGTTGGACCAGTGGCTCCTTCACCGGCGGGTCCAGTTGGACCTGTAGCTCCCGTTGAACCTGTTGGACCAGTTGCACCCGTAGACCCAGTTGCACCGGTTGGTCCTGTTGCACCCGTTGTTCCAGTATCGCCAGTTGGACCAGTAGCTCCTTCACCGGCGGGTCCAGTTGGGCCTGTTGTTCCGGTATCGCCGGTTGGGCCAGTAGTTCCTTCACCGGCGGGTCCAGTTGGGCCTGTTGTTCCGATATCGCCGGTTGGGCCTGTTGCTCCTTCACCGGCGGGTCCAGTTGGACCTGTTGTTCCAGGGTTACCGGTGGGGCCAGTCGGACCCGTAGGGCCTGCTTCACCAGTAGGCCCCCCACTTGGCCCGGTTGAGCCTGCTGGACCAGTCGGACCTGTAGTACCAGTGCCACCGCCAGCAGGGCCAGTTGGACCTGTAGCTCCTGTTCCTCCCCCAGCAGGGCCCGTTGGTCCTGTAGGGCC
Organism: Chlamydiia bacterium; assembly: GCA_963804085.1. Taxonomy (GTDB): domain Bacteria; phylum Chlamydiota; class Chlamydiia; order Chlamydiales; family Rhabdochlamydiaceae; genus CAWDOQ01. The sequence goes on from CAWDOQ010000010.1 coordinate 15,509, forward strand.
CGGAGGCCCTTGCTTCGGCGGTTTTTCGCAATGTTTGTCTTTGCCGCTTTTTACTAATAGGATCGGTCGATCTTCGCGAGAAACGGCGAATAATGTGGAGGAAGTCGCCAAGGTTGCGACTATTAGAAGAGATAGAAGCGCTAACGTTTTTTTTCTCACAAAAACAAAACCTTATGATCTAAAAAGAGCTATCTTAAAACAATCTTTGCAAAGAAAAGTTTTAGGGGATTTGCTGATTCCAAACAAGAAATAATTTTTTGGATGGAGCGCGAATCTATTTACAAAATCCCCCCTCGTGCCTACACTAAACAGCCTAATGATGAAAAAATTTTTGCCACTTTTGCTTTTGCTGGGAATGCTTGTAGGATGCTCGAAAAAAGAAGCTTCTACTTCTCCTAATGCCAAGCCGCGTGTACTGGTGAGCATTGCACCCTACGCCTACTTTGTGGGGCGCATTGCTAAAGAGACCGTTTCAATTCAGAATCTTGTGCCTCTGGGTGCAAATCCCCATATGTTTGAGCCCTCGCCACGCGAGGTGCAGCAGGCATATGGAGGAGCTCTTTGGATACGCATCGGTGAGCCATTCGAAGAAAAAATCGCAACTGTTTTAAAAGAGCAAAATCCCAAGCTCTCTGTTGTCGAGATCTGGAAAGAGGTAACGCTTCTAACTCTTGATGAAGATGAGGAAGAGCTATGCCAGCATGGCCATCACCACCACGAAGATGCAAAAGATAGACACATCTGGCTCAGCCTAAGGCTAGCTAAAGCGCAAGCGACCCGCATCGAAGAGGAGCTGGTGCGCCTGCTTCCTGCACACCGCGCTTTTTATGAAAAAAATCTGCAGCAGTTCTTAGAAGATTTGGATAAGCTCGACGAGGAGTTTAGCGCCCTCTTTACTCCGCTTCAGGGTAGCGCCATTTTAGTCTCGCACCCTGCCTTTGGTTATTTCTGCCACGACTATAAACTCGTGCAGCTCTCTGTTGAATGCGAAGGAAAAGACCCGCTCCCTCAGGATGTGAGCCGCATCTTACAAAGAGCAGAAGAGGCGCATGTGCAAAGCGCTCTTGTCCAAACCTCTTACAACAACAAGGGCACAGAGCTCATCGCAGAAAAATTAGAGATCCCGATCTACTCGATCGACCCCTACTCGGGAGACTATCTCAACAATATGCGCTATCTTGCGCAAACAATCTTGCATACATGTCCGAAGAAATAATCGCGATCCAAGACTTAAGCTTTAGCTACGATAAGAAGACGCGCGTCTTAGAAAATATCTCCCTTCGCATTTCGCGAGGAGAGTTTATCGGGATCTTTGGGCCCAATGGCGGAGGAAAGACCACCTTTTTGCAGCTTTTGATGGGCTTTTTAAAACCCACAAGAGGCAGCATCTCTCTTTTCGGGACTGAGCCGAAAAAAGCAAGAAAACGTATCGGCTATGTGCCGCAGTATGCGCGCTTTGATAAAGAGTTTCCCTTAACTGTTTTAGAGCTCGTGCTCATGGGGATGCTTTCCGAGGAGACTTTTTGGGGAAGATTTACTAAAGAGACAAAGAAAAAAGCAGAAGAAGCGCTAGAAAAGGTAGCGCTGCTGCATAAAAAAGATGCGGCTTTTGGCACACTTTCCGGCGGTCAAGCCCAAAGAGCGCTAATCGCTCGCGCGCTTGTCTCCCAGCCCGATCTACTTCTGCTCGATGAACCAACAGCAAGCGTCGATCCCGACGCCGAGCAGCAGATTTATGAGCTTCTCCTCACTCTGCCAAGTCACATGACCATTTTAATGGTGACGCATAATTTGCAAGGTATCGTCAGCAAAGCAAAACGGCTGCTCTGCATCAGCCGCGAAGTCACCGTATATGCCCCGCAGGATGTTTGCGGGCATTATGCCCTGGGCCTCTATCACCCACCCTTGAGACAAAAATGATTCTTCAATCGAGCCCGAGCCATATGCAACCTTCCCCCTTCTGCAATCGCGCCCGCTTCCGCGCCCGCATGCGCGCCCGATCTTCTCCTCTTCCCCACTCTTTCCATCTCTTTCTTCTTCCTTCTCATAAAAGAAAATTATCAATAACCTATTCCAAATCATGACATTAACCAAAGCAATTCCATCCATCTATCCCAATTCGCCTTACTTTGATCATGAAAAATTGGATGTATACAAGGTCGCAATACAGTTTATTATTTTGACCAATGAAATTATAAAACAGTTGCCAAAGGGAAACGCCCACCTTTGCGATCAGCTTTTAAGAGCGGCTACGTCAATCCCCTTGAATATTGCTGAAGGGGCCGGAGAATATTCAAGCAACGAAAAGGGACGATTTTATCGCATGGCAAGACGCTCAGGAACAGAATGTGTTGCTATTATCGATGTTTGTTATCATCTGCAACTCGTTCAAGACCCGCTCTTTCAAAAAGCAAGAGAATTACTTAACCGAATTGTGGCTATGTTGACAAAGTTAGCGCAAGGGTTAACAACATAAAGAAAGAAAGAAAGAAAGAAAGAAAGAAGGAAGAAGATGAAGATCGGGCGCGCATGCGGGCGCGGAAGCGGGCGCGATTGAAGAAAAAGATTTCGGACGAAACCAACGAATATGAACATTTTTGAAGCCTTTTACACAAATCCCTTTCTGCTGATGGCGCTACTAGCAGGATTTGCCGCGTCCGTTACGGGCGGGATTATGGGCTCGTATGTGGTGATTAAAAGGATCGTCTTTATCAGCGGGAGTATCTCCCACTCGGTGCTAGGCGGGATGGGATTCTGTCTCTGGTTAAGACGGGTCTACAATATCGAATGGATCACCACTTTTCATGGTGCGCTTTTGGCAGCCCTGCTCTCTGCACTGCTCATCGGCTGGATCCATCTGAAATATCGGGAACGGGAAGACACGGTGATCGCAGCTCTCTGGTCGACAGGCATGTCGCTTGGCGTCATTTTTATTGCACTGACACCTGGCTACAATGTAGAGCTGATCAACTTTCTCTTTGGCAACATCTTATGGGTGAGCTCGAGCGATCTTAAGCAGCTGCTCGGCTTGGACCTTATCGTCCTTGTAGCCACTGCTCTTTTTCACCACCGGTTTGTCGCGATCTCTTTTGACGAAAAGCAGGCGCTTTTGCAGGGAGTGCGTACAAATACGCTCTACCTACTTATGCTCTCACTTGTCGCGTTATCTGTGGTGCTGCTCATACAAGTGGTAGGGGCGATTTTAGTGATTGCAATGCTCGCGATTCCGGCAGCCATTGCAGGCACCTTCACACACCACCTACCGAGAATGATGGCATTGGCGATCCTTTTCGGATGTCTCTTTACATTGCTCGGGACTTCCGCGTCGTTTATATTCAACTGGCCGCCAGGCGCCACCATCTCGCTATGTGCTGCTCTTTTCTACTGCGCCTCTTTGGGCTGGCGCAGACGCGCTTAAAGTCCGCAATAGCGGCTTAAAAAAGTGCGCCAACGGCTTGGTTTTTTTGATACATATTCCGCTTCTGCTTTCTTGCCTTTACGTGATACATATGCTGCTTTTGCTCTCTTTTTCATACAAATCCCCTTTCTGGTTTTATTTTAAGTGAAATACCTACGGGAGAAGATGCTAAGAGCCCTTTGCTCTTTATTCATCCCCTCTTTACTGCGATGCTTACGGTGCGTCTTAAAAGTAATTTTCGATGCTTTTCTTTTATTATAAGCCTTCATAAATCACTCCTTAATTACATTTGCTTTTAACTTTATATTAGAAACAACTGCTTTATTAATCAAATGAATTATTTTAATTATAAAAATCGTAAATTAAAGAAACGCTGAAACGCTCTTGACTTAGAATCGCTTACTCCACTATTATCGCCATTTTCTTAGGAGGAATCCATGTACGCAATCATCGAATCAGGCGGCAAGCAGTTCCGCGTCGAGAAAGGAGACGTCATTGATGTCGAGCTACTCTCTCCCGCAGACAGCGGTAAGGTCGAATTTAAAAACGTTCTTTTTCTTCACAATGGAAAAGCAGCCAAGATTGGCTCTCCCCATGTCCCGAAATCGACCGTAGTGGGCGAGTTTGTCCAAGAGATGAAAGGCCCTAAAGTCATCGCGTTTAAATACAAGAGACGCAAACAGATCCGCCGCAAGGTGGGACACCGTCAGCGCTACTCTCGCGTTAAAATCACAGATATCGTAGGTTAACGAGGACATATGGCACATAAGAAAGGACAAGGATCGACTCGTAACGGTCGCGACTCTAATGCACAGCGCCTTGGCGTAAAAGCTACCGGCGGCGAGTTTGTAAGAGCGGGCAGTATTATCGTACGCCAAAGAGGTACAAAGTGGTACCCTGCGAAAAATGTGGGCGTCGGAAAAGACTACACCCTATTTGCCCTAATCGATGGCATCGTTACCTACCGCAAAGGCGCTAAGACCTTTGTGTCGGTACAGCCAGCAGCTTAAATATAATCTCCCATGTTCGTCGACACAGTTACAGTCACACTTTCGGCGGGCAAGGGAGGAAATGGTGTCGTCGCATGGCGACGCGAAAAGTTCATTCCTAAAGGCGGCCCCTCCGGCGGAAACGGCGGCAAGGGCGGCTCGATCATCCTCCAGACAGAAGCGCAGATCACCTCCCTAGAAGGCTTCCGCAATAGACGCATCATTAAAGCAGAGAACGGCAACCCCGGCGGAGGCGCGTTAAAACAAGGTAGAGGCGGCCGCGATCTCATACTAAAAATCCCCTGTGGAACACTCGTCAAAAACGCCAAGACAAAAGAGGTTCTTTTCGATTTTACGGAGGACAAACAAGAGTGGCTCATCTGCAAGGGAGGACGTGGAGGTAGAGGCAACGCTTCGTTTAGATCGCCTACTCATCAAGCCCCCAACATCTGTACAGAAGGGACACCCGGCCAAAACATTGAGATCGAACTCGAGCTCAAGCTGATTGCTGACATCGGCCTAGTTGGCTATCCCAACGCAGGCAAATCCACTCTTCTCTCGAAAGTTACCCATCTGCCCGTAAAAATTGGCGCTTACCCCTTTACCACACTCTCTCCCAATTTAAGCTACATCCAGTGCCAAGACCGCTCCCGCGTCCTAGTCGCCGACATCCCCGGTATCATCGAGTATGCCCACGAAAATAAAGGCCTTGGCCTTGCTTTCCTGCGCCATATCGAGCGGACATCCGCTTTAGTCTATGTGATTGATATCTCCGGCTTTGAAGAGCGCGACCCTTTCTGCGACTTTGAAGTCCTGCAAAGCGAGCTTCGCTCCTACCAACCAGGGATGTTAGAAAAGCCCTTCCTAGTCGCCCTAAACAAGATCGACATGGAAGGCGCCCAAGAACAGATCGAGCGCTTCCGCGCCCGCTACCCGTTCGACCCCGAAACCCTCTTTGAAATCTCTGCCATGAATGAAGAGGGGCTAGAGCCTCTCGTCGAAAGAATGAAGCAACTTAAACTAACGCATACTCCTGCTTTAGCCAGCGTATAACGTCATCGTTAGAGCGTCAAAAATTCGAGCTTCCAAACACAAATAAGTTGTAGTCAAATCAGTAAAAATTCTGAGAAGTCCACGATGTGACTGAACAATCCACTATCCACGACACTTTCGTTCACACCATAAAAATGACAAATGTCAATCTTATGCTATAAAAAGCTCGTTCAAATTTTATAGCATAAAGACGACATTTGTCGATTTGCTGATAGCTTTTTGTGGCATTAAAATCAGCAGCAAACATGCAAATATCGATTTATACTGATTTATAGCGTTGTATAGCCATGTATAGCTATACGCGATGACTTGTTCCCCCAAAATTTACTTTTAAAATCTCTGCCATGAATGAAGAGGGGCTAGAGCCCCTCGTCGAAAAGATGAAACAACTTAAGCTTTTGCAAGCTCCTGCTCTAGCCAGCGTATAACTTGATCGATGGAAGGACGCATTCCTGGCTGTTGCTGCGTCATGCTTATAAGCAGTTCACGCTCAAATGAGCCTGCATCTTTGTTCAATGCCGCTTTGTCTTCGTATAACATCTGACAAAAAGTCACACCGAGAGAATAGATATCCAGGGAGAGCTTTTCTTTCTTCGTACCCCCCAAAAAAAAATTGATAAGTGCTTGACCGAAATAGGGTCGCGCCATAGGATGCGAATAAAAGAATTCATTTTAAAGAAGGGCTCAAGTTAGCCCAAAACAACTGGTGGTATCCATTAGAAACTTACAATCAAAGCTACTTTCTGCAGTAGGAATTCTGGCGCTCACAATGATGACGCCGGATGCAGAAGCTGTTACGAATATTCCAAATGGTAATACCGTGACAGCCCCCCGCAGGCTAATGATACAATAAACTTTCAGGCACCCGCTCCCGGCGGTACCTTTGTCATTGAGCCAGGTACCACATTTATTGGCGCTATAACAAACGCAGCCGCAGGCATAGGAACACTGGTGCTTAACAATGCTAGCCAATTAAATGGTGCTGTTGCGACCGGCGTGAGCCCATTATTAAATGTGAATCTCAGTGGTAATGCCACTATCATCGGTGCCACTTCAGCACAAAATTTCAATCTTGGTCAGAATACCCTGACTAACCAGGGCGCTTTGAACCTTCCCTCAGGTATAGTTCTAAACACCAAAGTCATTTCCGATGCACTCTTTGGTAACATCGCCGCTTCAGGAGCTGACTCGATTGCCGGAGCTTCTGTTCAAGTTAATGTGGACGCAAGTGGGGTAATAGCCTTAACGCCTGGCCAGCCTATATTTATTATTAGCGCAGCGGGGACTACATCTGGACTACCCGTCATTGTGACTAGCAACAACGTTCTGTACAGCTTCAGCGGGAACAACTTGAATGGTAACATTACCATCACACCCACCCTAAATCCTGTTGTACCTATACCTCCTGTCGGAGCTGGAGTCGTGTTTACGGAACTTCTTGCAATTGCCGCTGCAAACCCCAACAGTGATATCGCTGCCGTTGTAGCCGCTCTTTCTGCTTTGCCCTCCGGAACAGACATAGCGAACGCGATTTTAGAGTTTAACCCTTTCGCAGAGGGAGGACTGACACGCATGAGCTTCGAGTCTGCTAAGCAGTTTCAGCAGATTTGGGCGTTGCATATGACTAACGGTCGTTGCGTTTACGCACAAGAGTGTGACACGTGCGATACAGTAGACGAAAACGGAAAGCCCATAAGCCAGGCAAAACAAAATGAATGCAAAACGAAAAAAAACTCCGGCTGCGACAGCTCGATCAATTGCGATTCTGTTAGCAATCGTTGGGAAGTCTGGGCAGATGGTTTTGGATTGTGGGGTCACCAAGGTAAGCATGATTTGTTCCATGGCTATAATGCGAAACTTTATGGAGGAATGGTAGCCGCTCAGGGACCTATCTTCAGAGAATTAAGCGCGGGCTTCGGCGGTGGATATGCGAACACCACGATAAATCGAGCTCATGGCAACAGATCAAGAATCAACATGTACGATGCGACAGCCTACTTATCTTATAACCCAACGCGCTGGTATCTGGATACTGCGTTCTCGTTCGATTACAATCGCTACCACGATAACAGACAGATTAAATTCACAGGCATCGACCGTACTGCAACGGGTCGTTATAATGGCCAGCAGTACACAGGCCTGGTTGCCGGGGGCTATCGCTTCTACAAATGGTGTTCCATTTTCACGCCGCTTGCTTCTGTGCAATACTCATACTTGCATGTAGGTAAATACCATGAGCGTGGCGCGGGAGATCTTAATTTGCATGTGAAGAGACAGAACTACAGTTTCTTAGAATCAAGCCTGGGATTGAAAGCTGCACGTCCGGTACAGACTAGACACGGTGTGGTCGTTCCTGAAGTACACGGCTTATGGCTCTACGACTACTTTAATGATGCGATGAACGTCAAAGCTACCTTTTCCGGCGTAGCTGAGCAAACCGGTACGTTTAAAACAAAAGGGCCTGGTTTGGCCAGAAATAGAGGAGATGTGGGCGCAGGCATCACATTCATCTCTTGTATCGATCTAGCAGTTGAAGCTGTCTACAACTATGAATTCAGCCACAGATGGCATGCACACGAAGGTTTAATCAAAATTTCTCAGCAATTCTAGTCCACTTGAACGGGGTTTCCCTGGGGAAACCCCCGTTCAAAATGACGCCTCTGTACACTTCTAGTAATAATTGTCCAAATATCTAGATTCGTAATAGGGTGAGCCTATGGGCAAATCCCGGATTATCATCTTCATTTCGATATTGCTCATCTCGATCGGGCAATCGGTAGATATCTATGTGCCTTCGATGCCCTCCATGGTCGCTGCTTTGGGAACCAGTGAGGGATTGATACAGAGCTCGCTTGCAGCCGCACTCATCGGTTTTGGCTTGGCGGTCTTTGTCTGGGGACCCCTCTCAGATCATTTTGGACGCAAGGGGCCGATCTTAATCGGCATCGGCATCTTTGTGTTAGGGAGTCTGGTGTGTCTTTCTGCGCAAAACATTTTCATGCTCATGCTAGGTCGTACGATTCAAGGATGCGGGATTGGGTGTGCTGGCACCACTCCCTCTTTATCGAAGGATGTGTTCGAAGGGGAAAAACTGATCAAGGCTTACTCCTATATCTCCATCGCGATGGCGGTGGTGCCAGTTGTTGCGCCGGTGCTCGGCGGTTACTTGCAAGTCTGGATCGGCTGGCGCGCCAATTTCGCGTTCTTGGCACTTTATGCTCTAGCGGTTTTGGTCTTCATTTATCGCAATCTGCCAGAGACAAACCTGCATCCAAAACAGGAAGAGCTGACCTTTTCTACGACTGTTTTTCGTTATGCAAGCCTATTGAAGAGCCGAGTGACTTGGATCCATCTATTCATTTTGATCGCAGTCACAGCTGGAGAGTTCACCTACTGCATCGCGCTTCCGTTTATCTCACAGAACATGCTGGGGTTTACGCCCGTTGGTAATGGATGGCTTATTGTGATAACGGCAGCGGGTCTGGCTATCGGAGGTCTCTTATCTTCCAAATGCAGTAGGTGGGGCTGGGAAAAACTTTTGCGTTTGGGATTATCGCTTGCAACAGCCGGTGCACTCTTCATGCTCCTATTTGCTCTCTTCAGGGTGCGCGGGATTGCCCCTGTCGTAGGCCCAATGATGCTCTACATGCTCGGGGCAGGGATGATATACCCCAACGTGATCGCAGCTCTAATGAGCGCCTATCCAAAGAAATCAGGCACAATGTCTAGTCTTATTGAGCGGCTTTCAAATGCTCGGCTCCGGCATCGTCATTTTATTTGTCAGCAACTCTTACAATAAAAATCCGATGCTCCTCGCGATTGTCTTAACTGTACTGAGCGTGCTGGGGTTACTCGCCCATTTGTCTCTTCGGAGCTCTTCACAGAGAAAATATTGAGCTTTTCTATTTTTTTGTATAAGATTTTCGCAGATACAAAATGCGAAAAGATTTTAGCGATTATATCATCTTTGCTGATGAAAGCGGCGATCACGGGATCACTTCCATCAATCCCGAAAATCCTATCTTTGTGCTCGTATTTTGCATTTTTAGAAAGTCTGATTATGTTTCGATTGTCAAACCGGCTGTCGCAAAGTTAAAAATCGATTTCTGGGGACACGATCTTGTTGTATTGCATAACCACGAAATTCGCAAATCAACCGGCGAATTCGTTTTCCTCTTTGATGAAGAAACACGCAGCGTCTTTTTCCATGTTCTTACCGAAATGCTCAGAAGTATTCCATTTTCTATTGCCGCTACCGCTGTCGACAAACGCTATCTTAGTAATAATCCGAACTCAAGCAATCCCTACACGCTAGCTCTTGGGTCTTGCCTAGAGCAAACCCTTAATTTTTTGGAAAACAAACAGGAGTCAGAGCGACTTACTCATATTATCGTTGAAAGTCGAGGTAAGCCCGAAGATCGAGATCTTGGATTAGCATTTGATCAAATTGCAGCTTCTACGTTACCGAAGCGTTACCCTTTAGGCCTCCGATTTGCTAACAAACAAACCAATAGCAGCGGTCTTCAAATTGCTGACCTGGTAGCTCACCCCATTGCAAGGCACATTCTAAAAAGAAATCAGCCTAATAAGGCTTTTGATACCGTAAAAGAAAAGTTGTTAGGATTTCCAGAGCATGAAGGGAGTGGCCTAAAATGCTATCCCCCAGAAAGCGAAAAGCCTCGGCAGACACCGAGGCAAGACGCCGATCGGGAACTCCCGATCCATTTCTAAGTTGGATTTTATTAAACTGCATATAAAAGATCAAGTAGCTAGCACCTTCTCTGTAAATCCTCTCCTGTAAGAGACTTAGTTCCATTGAGCGTGCTGTGGTCACTCGCCCATTTCTCTCTGCGAAGCAGCTCTATTTCTTTTTTGATAGAGAGGGGATGGCCTTGTTAATTCCGGTCTTTGTATCATCGAAAAATGCAGGGCCGACAAGTACTGTCACCTTTTTGACAGTAAGCCGAGAGCTTGCCTGTTGTTTATAGAGATACGCCTGTGTTTGATAAGCATCAACTGCCCCACTAACGACATTACCCCCTACTTCCCCTGTCGGAGAATCATAACCTGCGTCTTTCAGGTCGCTGGCATGGGTATAGCTTGAGACCCCAAGTCTCAATGCCTCTCTCATTCCTACCATACCCACTAATCTCATTATCTCAGGTTTGAAATTGTTTCGATTTCCAAGGCCTATTATCAATAATTTTTCAGCAGGAATGGTACCAGTCGGTGGCGTTATCAGAAGGGTTTCAAGCAATTTCCCTCCAAACTTATTGGTTTTACGCAGGTCAGTAATTAATCCATCCAGCGCTTCATCAACATGAAGCAAACCGTTGAGATCTTTTGGCAAAGCTGGGGGTGAAGTCGTAATGTCTCCTTCTTTATATTCAAACGCACATATGATTTGTAACGGGGTCGCCTGAGAGGCCGGACTCTGCACCAAAATTTCGATGTCAACGCCCCCTACCTTACCTAAATCTTCTTTTGTCCCTAGAGCGGCGTTAGCAGCAATCCCTTTTATAGGAATCCATAGTGTAATCCCAATTATGATGAAGCATTTAATGAAGTGCATTCTACCTCTCTTAAATAATCCCAGACATACCACGGTATTATTATGTCCGCAATAGAGTAAATTTTGACATGTTCAGACTACTATGTTACATCTTGGTAATACAAAATAGGCTTGAAAGATGGCAGAGAAAGAAAGCTTACTCCTATTCAATGGTAAAATCACAACGCTTCATCCAAAACAGCCCGAAGTATCTGCGCTATTAATTTCCAACGGCCTTGTCGCTGCCATTGGCAGCGATGAGGAAATCAAAGCCTTTTCAGACAAAAATACAACCGAAATCGACTTAAGAAAAAAACGAGTTATTCCAGGCCTTAATGATTCCCACATCCACGTCATTAGAGGTGGACTCAGCTACAACATGGAACTTAGATGGGATGGAGTACCCTCCTTAGCCTATGCCTTAGAGATGCTGAAGGAGCAAGTTAGACGCACCCCACCTCCACAATGGGTAAGAGTCATCGGCGGTTGGTCAGAATTTCAATTCGCCGAAAAAAGAATGCCGACACTACAAGAGATCAATGCAATAGCAGGAGATACTCCTGTGTTCATTTTACATCTCTACGATCGCGCACTGCTTAATGCCGCAGCTTTGCGTGCTGTAGGTTATGATAAAAACAGTCCGGATCCAGTTGGTGGACGCATCGAAAGAGATAAAAATGGAAATCCGACAGGGATTCTCATTGCAGAGCCAAATGCCTCGATTTTGTACTCAGCACTAGCGAAAGGTCCTAAATTATTTCCCGAAGATCAAATGAACTCCACTCGACATTTTATGAGGGAACTCAATCGGTTCGGCCTGACAAGCTGCATCGATGCTGGCGGGGGATTCCAAAACTATCCGGAAGATTATCAAATCATCGAAAAATTGCATAAAAATGATCAGCTCACAGTGCGCATTGCCTATAATTTGTTTACTCAAAGGCCAGGTAATGAACTCGAAGACTTTCAGAGATGGTCAAAAATGGTTACCCCTTATTCTGGAAACAGCATGTACCGTAATAATGGGGCTGGAGAGATGCTCGTTTTTTCAGCAGCCGACTTTGAGGATTTTCTGTATGAACGTCCAGATATGCCCGAAAAAATAGAAGGCGATCTAAAAAAAGCGATCCGGTTTTTAGTAGAAAACCGTTGGCCCTTTCGCTTGCATGCTACCTATGATGAAACAATAAATCGCGCGCTAAATGTATTCGAAGAAGTTAATCAAGAGATCCCATTTAAGGATCTTTGTTGGTTCTTTGATCATGCGGAAACCATTTCAAATGCTAATCTCGAACGTATCCAAGCCCTTAATGGAGGCATTGCAGTACAGCACAGAATGGCTTATCAAGGGGAATATTTTATCAACCGATACGGCAAGCAGATGGCCAAAAGGAGTCCTCCTATCCGCAAAATGTTAGAACTCGGGTTACCGGTCGGGGCAGGCACAGATGCGACTCGAGTTGCAAGCTATAATCCTTGGGTCTCCTTATATTGGATGGTGAGCGGAAAAACTGTTGGAGGGACAAAACTCTTTGGACCTGAAAACACACTTGAAAGATTAGAAGCGCTTCGTCTTTATACCTTAGGAAGCGCTAAGCTATCTCGCGAAGATAATGTCAAAGGAAGTCTTGCAAAAGGAATGTATGCTGATTTAGCTGTCCTCTCAGACGACTACTTCACTGTACCCGAAGAATCAATCCGAGACATCACCTCGCTTCTCACTATCCTTGGAGGTAAAGTCGTTTATGGGGCAAAAGAGTTCAAGGGATTAGATTCTCAAAAGGCTTTGCCGGTAAGCCCTGATTGGTCTCCTGTTAAAAAATACAACGGATACTTTCCTCACGCTAATAGTCACGATTGCTGTCATCACAAAAAATCCTCTCTAGACGCTCTTCTAGGGGTTGATAAAAAGGAAGAAGTTCCCCTAAATCCATGGTCGTTTGGATGTGATTGTTTTGCATGGTAGTACTCGTACTGGCCATAACAGCCCTTTGTGCGACTAAAATAGCCAATGCTGAAGCGACTCCAAAACGTCCACCAATATTGCCTAATCGATGGGAAGAAGACTGGTCGGTCTTAGCTAATCCGGAAGTGCCGCGAGAATGGCTTGATTGTCTGAAATATATTCCTCTATCAGCAAAAAACCCAAAAACATATCTTTCACTCGGGGCTAATTTTCGAAGTCGTTATGAGTATATTAATGCGATTAATTTTGGAGTTCCGCCTGATCAGGATCCGCAATCCTATGTCATTATGCGAATGGAAGCTCATGCTGAGCTGCGCATTGCAAATCATGTTCATCTATTTGTTCAACTGCAAAATGACATAGCACCTGGAAAAACGATTGTCTTCCCTGTTGATAAAGACAAGCTAGACTTAGAACAAGCGTTTATTCTTGTTATTCAACCCCTTGCTTCGGGGGTATTTAGATTTCGAGGTGGGCGACAACAAATGAACTTCGATTTGCAACGCTTTGTCTCAAATCGCGATGGACCTAACGTTCGCCTATCTTTCGATGCGCTTTGGGCGGATTATACGATAAACGATTGGAAATTTATTTCTTTTTATAGCCAACCTGTAGTCACGCGGAACAAACATTGTTTCGATGATTACAGCAACGACAACTTTACTTTTAGCATAGTTCGAGCCGAGAAAAAATTTGCGGATTTTCTTAGCATTTCCTCTTATCTAGGACATTTTAAACAAAATAAGGCCTCTTATGCCACTGTTTCGGGAAATGAAAGGAGGAACCTTCTTGATATCCGTTTTGTCGGAAACGGAGCTTGTTATGATTGGGATCTAGAAGCAATGGGACAAATAGGCCACATTGCAAATAAGAATATTCGAGCTTGGGCCTTAGGTTCAATGATGGGATATACATTTAAAACCACTTGGTTGCAACCTCGCATAGGATTGCAATTTGATATGGCTACCGGTAATCAAAACAAAAACAGCCATTCTTTTCGTACTTTTAATCCCCTTTTCCCAAACGGTTTCTTTTTCAACCTAGCTAATTACACGGCTTATGCGAATTTAATTCATATTAAACCGTCTCTTAAAATCACTCCAAGACCTTCTTGGAGTGCCATGTTTGCGGTTGCTGCGCAATTGCGTGAAACAACCGCGGATGCTGTTTATGTTGAGCCACACTCACCCATTCCAAATACCGCTGGAATGCGAGGTCACTATACAGGAACTTATTATCAAACTGATGCCAATTGGCAAATAACGCCGAACTATGCCAGTGTTCTTCAGGTAGTCTATTTTAACGTTGCAAAAGCAATTCGCAGAGCCGGGGGACATAACTCGGTTTATGTTGGCATAGAATTAAAAATCGGTTGGTAAAAAACAGTACAAACAATACGATGCGGTAAAGAATTGAACAGGGGTTTTATGGCTATCTTCAAATCTGACGGCAAAAACGAGATTCATGATGGAATCTCCCATGCACCAGGCGGAGGCAAGGCTTTGCTTGACCCCACGGATGTAGTCATCTTATTACTGGATCACCAGGCAGGCTTGTTTCAAACGGTAAAAGATATCAGCGTAGATCAATTGCGAGCTAATGCGACTATGCTTGCAAAACTCGCGACTCTCATGAAATTGCCGGTCATAACCACTGCCTCGGAGCCCAACGGACCCAATGGTCCGCTCATGCCAGAAATTCATGCGGCAGCACCTCATGCAATTTTTGTTCCGCGTAAGGGAGAAGTCAATGCATGGGATAATGAACTTTTCGTCCAGACAGTACGCAAAACCGGTAAAAAGACCTTGATTATGGCCGGCGTCTGGACAAGCGTTTGCGTCATGTTTCCGGCGCTTGATGCCAAAGCAGCAGGCTTCAAAGTGTATGCCGTTATCGATGCATCCGGCGACCCGAGCGAAATGGTATCCCGAGTGACGCCGATCCGTTTTGCACAAGCCGGGATTATCCCCACCACGACCAATGCGGTCCTATGCGAAGTGCATCGCACTTGGAACCAACCCCAAGCCGCTGATATAGCTAAATTGTATACCATGGTGGCACCAAACTATGCTGCGCTGATCGAGAGTTATCAGAAAGCACAAGAAGTTGTGCGGTCAAAGTCGTAGGATTATACTTCCCTTTTGAAAGTTCAAGTGCTATAGAACCATTATTGTGGTCTCAAACTAACAATTAGAGGACGTATGAAGAAGAAAAACTTAAGTCGTTTGGCAACATTAGGGTTAATGGGTGGACTGGCAGCAGTCTCTATCCCATCTGTTGCAGAAGAATCAAAAGCTGAAATTATACAAACATCTAGATGCTCTGAGCCTTCCACAAGCAAAAAAGATGAGCTTTTTAAATCTTTAAATAAAAAAAGCCAGGCAATGTACAACGCCATGGATTGCGGAAGCAAAAACATGGCTATGATGTTAGCCATGGCAGGTCCTAGTGAAAAAAACATGTGCGCAGGACTAAATTCTTGCTCAGGCAAAGATCATAAGTGTGCTGGAATGGGTTCTTGCAAAGGCACCGGTTCTGGTTACTTCAAAGACAAAAATGAAGCGATACAAGTTACGCAGCGCCATATGTCGATGAAACGCAGCGATATGATGAATAAATAATTGCTGGTACAGTTTAAACTGTCCTGTTACTTTCTCAAAAAACAGGACAGTTTTTCTTTTTTTCTATGAGACATTCTAATATTCCAAACCTAGGTATCGGCGTCGGATTGCGAACAGATCATTACCAGGAGATTTTCACGACCTGGCCGGATATCGATTGGTTCGAGATCATCAGCGAAAACTTCATGGTTGAGGGAGGAGCGCCTCTTGCAATCTTAGACAAGATTTTAGAAAGATATACTGTCGTGCAGCATGGCGTATCTCTTGCTATCGGCAGTCCCGATCCTCTCGACTATGAATATCTGAAAAAGCTAAAAGCGTTAGCAAGAAAAACAAAAACGCCTTGGATCTCAGATCATCTCTGTTGGGGAAGGCTCGCTAATGCCCACTACCACGATCTACTCCCCTTGCCCTACACAAAAGAGGTGATCGATTACATAAGCGAGCGCGCACGCATCGTCCAAGACTACTTAGAGGTCCCTTTTGCTTTAGAAAATCTCTCTTCTTATGTCGCATACAAAGCAGATCAGATGCCCGAATGGGAGTTTTATGCAGCGATCGTAGAACGTGCAGATATATCTATGATGCTAGACGTCAACAATATCTACGTCTCGAGTCGCAACCATGGGTTTCAACCCAAAGACTATTACAGCAACCTACCTCTAGAAAGAGTCATCCAAATTCATCTAGCAGGCCATAGTGATTATGGGACCCACTTGTTGGACACTCACGATAATTTTGTCTGTGATGCGGTATGGGAGATCTACGCGGAAGTTTATCCCCAAACAAGAGGCGTGTCGACGCTTCTGGAGTGGGATGAGCATTTTATCAGTTTTGAGCAGACTTGGAAGGAAGCACTTAAAGCCAAGCAGTTCCAAAAAAACCTGGCGGTAACGTAATGTACGATGCTGCTGTTCCACCAGATTTATTAAAGCTACAACAATGGTTTGCAGATTTTATCGTTTTTCCATTGGAAAAGCCTGACAATCCGAGTGCGCTATCAAAAGACAAAAAATTACGGAAAAAGGCTCACGGCTACATCACTCCCAATCAAGCACTCAATTCGGAACAAAGAATAGAAATCTATCAGCAGCAATACTGGTGGCGGCTGCTAAGTATTTTGCAAAAGACATATCCCGCTGTTACAAGGCTCTTTGGTCATGCTGTTTTTAACCAAACCATCGCGGCCCCCTATCTATTAAAGCACCCCTCTAAAACCTGGGATTTAAACTCTCTCGGTAAAGAGCTGCCCCGCTGGCTATCGGGCAACTACCGAGAGAGTGATAAAGCCTTAATTGTATCTATGGCCGAGATCGATTTGGCCTTCGAAGAGAGTTTTGTTGCAGCAACTGTACCATCGCTTGAAGAGAGTGTCGCGCCCGTTGATATTTCTAAATTGCTGGCGCAAAAGATCAGCTTTCAGCCCCACGTGAAGACTTTTAAGCTCCCTTTTCATCTTTTCAACTTGCGCCAAGCGCTACTCAAAGAGAGCATAGAATATTGGGAGTCTCACCCTCTTCCAAAGCTTGATCAGGAAAGAACCTACTATTTTATCCTCTATAGAAACGAGCACAATAAAATCGTTTGGGAAGAGATAGAACAAGGAGCCTCTGTATTAATCAACTTCATAGAAGAAGGACTATCTCTAGAGCAGGCGTGCGTCAAGATAGAAAAGCTCGGCGGAGTTGTTGAAAAAGAGGCAGAAAGACACCTAGCTCTTTGGCTTCAACATTGGGTAAAAGAGAGATTATTAACAAAGTGGGAGAACCGATGAGTAAAAACAAATTGGCAACGCCAAGTGACTTGAGCGACAAGGGTCGTCAAAAAATAGCAGAGAGCATCAACCCATTGGCAGCTGATGCTTTTGCGCTATATGTAAAAACTAAAAATTTCCACTGGCACTTGTCGGGCAGCCACTTCCGAGACTACCATCTTTTATTCGATGAGCAGGCAGAGCAGATCTTTGCGATGATCGATGTCTTAGCAGAACGTGTGCGCAAACTGGGAAAAACAACGATACTTTCTATTGGCCACATCAGCCGTTTGAAAACCGTTAAAGATGAGGATGATGCTTTTTTAGAACCTGAAAAAATGCTCCAACGCCTCTTGAAGGACAATCAGGATTTTACTGCACACATGCGCCTGGCTCACAAAGTCTGCGAAGAGGCCAACGATCTGGCAACCACCAGCATCCTAGAGGTCTTTATTGACGAAACAGAAAGAAGAACCTGGTTTTTATTTCAAACACTCGCAGGACACTCAAAGAGATAAAAGGGAAATATGAGCAAGAATGTAGCAGATGTTCTCTGGAAAATGCTAGAAGATGCGGGCGTTAAGCGCTGCTATGGGATCGTAGGCGATGCTTTAAATCCTGTCATCGACGCGCTGCACCGAAACGGCAAGATCGAATTTATCCATGTTCGTCATGAAGAGTATGGCGCTTTTGCAGCTATTGCCGATGCCTATTTAACTAACCAGCTTGTGGCTGTTTGTGGAACGGCAGGACCTGGTGTCGCACATCTCATCAATGGCTTGTTGGACGCACGCAAAGAGGGCGCTCCTGTTATTGCCATCTGTGGGGATGTCGAGACTAGCCTTATAGACACAAGTGCCCTTGAAGAACTGAATCCCTACAAATTTTTTGATGTGGCTTCCCTTTACACGGGTCGCGTGGTCTGCCCTGAACAAACCAGGTCTATTGTACAGACTGCTATCCGCACATCTATTCTAGAGAAGGGACCTACTGTCGTATCGCTTCCGGGAAATATTGCTGCTGCTGCAGCTCCCTCTGGATCATATGAGATAAAGCTGCCCAAAAATCCGATAGTAATACCTTCCAATGAAGACATGGATCTAGTAGCTAAAGTAATCAATGATGCAAAAACAGTGGCTATTTTTGGCGGTGAAGGCTGCCGTGAGAGCCATGAACAAGTCATCGCAATAGCAGAAAAGCTAAAAGCTCCGGTCGGATACTCATTCCGAGGTAAGCAGTGGCTTGAGCACGATAATCCCTACGCCGTTGGCATGACGGGGCTTCTAGGTTATGGCGGTGCATATGATGCGATCAACGAGGCCGAAGTTTTACTCCTCTTAGGTACAGATTTTCCTTTTTCAGAATTTTTACCCAAAGAGAACGTTAAAAAAATTCAAATCGATAAGAACCCTAAACATATCGGAAGGCGTACTAACGTCGATATTGGCCTTGTTGGAGATGTCCAAGCAACTCTTTCTCATTTGATTGAGAAAATTCAGCGTAAAGAAAGCACTCAGTTTCTTGACAACCATCTTCGCGAAACCGAAACGTTTAACAAACGCATTGGGCATTATGTCACCAAAGGGCCTCAAATAAAACCCATACGCCCCGAGTTTTTAATCGCAACACTCAATGAACTTGCTGCAGATGATGCTATGTTCTTTGCAGATACTGGAACCGCCTGTATTTGGACTGCTAGGTACATAAAAGGCAGCAAAAATCGTCGGATTTTTGGCTCCTTTTCCTGGGCCTCGATGGCCAATGCAGCGCCCAATGCATTTGGTGCCCAAATGGCTTTTCCCGGAAGGCAAACCATTGCGATATGCGGCGACGGGGGCTTTACAATGCTAGGTCTTGGCGACCTGCTGACTCAAGTACAACGCAAGCTGCCTGTTGTGCACATCATCCTCAATAATAGTTCTTTAGAATTTGTTCATATTGAGATGCAGGAGTATGGGATAGACCCCTATGGTGTGGATTTCCAGACGCCAAATTTTGCAAAAGTTGCAGAAGCGATGGGTGCCACGGGGATCCGTCTTGAAAATCCAGCCGATGTTAAGTCGGGTTTGGAAAAAGCCCTAGCTAATAAACAAGGGCCGGTAGTAGTGGATGCAGTAGTTGATCCGCGTGCTCTTGCCATCCCCTCGCATATTCCTCTGCATACCGCCGAGGGATTCACACTGAGTTTTATGAAGCAAACCCTACACGGAAAGATGGATGATGTCATTGAAACCATCAAAGACAATGTTAGGTTGCTTTGAAAAGGAGAAAAAGATGCCTAAGATTTTAAGCCCCGGAGCCAAAGCCCCCGACTTTTCCTTGAATGTCACGCCAGATCAAACAGTGTCCCTGAGCGATTTTCAAGGCAAACCATTGATTATCATCTTTTACCCTGCAGATTGGAGTCCCGTCTGTAGCGATGAAATGGTGGTCTTTAACGAACTCTTGCCGGAATTTCGCAAACATCAAGCAGAGTTAGTTGGAATTTCTGTTGATGGTCACTGGTGTCATACAGCTTTTTCTCAACATAATCGCTTCCACTTCCCTCTGCTTGCTGACTTTGAACCAAAGGGTGGTGTCGCCAAAAAATATGGGGCTTATAGAGAGCGCGAAGGCGTTTGTGAGCGCGCAATTTTTTTGGTGGATAAGGGTGGCACGATTGCTTGGAGCTATTTATCTCCTGTAGGCGAAAACCCAGGTGCAGATGGTGTGTTGGAAGCATTAGAACGTCTGTCCAAATAGTTTGGCGCAAAAAGGAAAATCGCAAGAGGTCTAATGGCTACATTAAAAGTTCCTGTTTCTTTAAGTGATCATATTCAAGGGGTGGACAAACCCTCCATTGTGCTTGTGGAATATGGCGATTTTCAATGTCCCTATTGTGGCATGGCTTATCCCGTAGTGAAAATGCTTCAAAAGCATTATGAGAAACAGCTCGCTTTTGTCTTTCGCAATTTTCCTTTGAGTCAAATCCATCCTCTTGCGGAACCCGCTGCAGAAGCTGCTGAATTTGCGGCCGTTCAGGACAGCTTTTGGCAGATGCACGACCTGCTCTTTGAGAATCAAGCCCAGCTCAGCCTCCCCTTTTTACTTGAGCTGGGCAAAAAAGCAGGACTTCCACCTGAGGCTCTTGAACCTGCTATCAGCAATAAAAAGTACGAGCAGAAAATTAAAGAGGATTTTCTCGGCGGCGTCCGCAGTGGCGTTAATGGAACCCCCACATTTTTTATTAATAACCAGCGCTATGATGGACGGGTGCGTTTCGAAGAGCTTGTCTCAAGTATCGATGCGCTCTTATCCTAGAAGGAGTAGCCTAAGCCGCCGCCAAAGGAAAAACCACTGACCTGGACCCTTCCGCTCTCAGTTCCTGCCAGATGGCTATGGAAAGAGAGCTTCTTGTAGGCGTACTCTCCAAAGAGATCCACGGTGCAATGCTCTCCCAGGAGAAATAGAAAACCTGTATTGGTAAACAGACCACATCCATTTGCGTGCATTCTTCTGGGAACATAGGAGGAGTGGTTATGGACACGGACAAAAAAGTAGCGTGGCCCAAAGGTGAAGTAGTATGCGATATGCTTTGTTACTGGAAAAACGGGCCGCAGGCCTAAGCTTAACGGGAACGCCCAGATGCTTGTTCTCTCATGCGAATTGAGCGAATGGCCTGATTTTTGCCAATACTCTACGCTGCCGTAAACGTGTAAGAACTTATAGATGGGGATAGATCCAGAGAGTTGCAAATCCAATCCACCTTGATCGTAAACACGCCGCATCTCGTGACTTGTAAAAAAGAAATATCCCGCCTTTGCCTCTAATAACGCGTGCTGCTTAATTGCACTGCAAGTCTCGGGTTCTGGCTGATCGCAAAAGAGATTTGGCATCAGACTACCGAGCGCACAAACGAGGGTCACCGCCATGTTTTTTTTCATATTATTTTCCTACGCTCACTGTAGCTGGAGAGCTCGTGAATTGACCATTTACGGCAACGAGTGCATATGTTTGGCTCTGACTTGACTGATTATGGTCTTCATAAGATGAGGCATTACCATCCAATATCGCGATCAAGACACCATTGCAGTGGAGATTATAACCGGTAACCGCGCTACTCGGCTCCCAAGAAAGAGTATTGTATAATTCGCTAACAACACCAAAATTATTGATCTTTTGTTTTCCTTGTAAGCCAGTGGGAGTAGAGACCGGTAATGATGTAGTAAATGGTTGCGTAGCCGTTCCAGTATTGCCTAAGGAGTCTGTGATTGTAACTTGAACATAAAAGGTGCCCACTGATGTATAGGTATGGGAAGCTGGATTCCCCGCGCCTGTTCCTCCATCGCCAAAATTCCAGACGTATGTGTAAGGACCTGTGCCCCCTGTGGGAGTCGCATCAAAAGAAACAGGCTCACTCACATTTCCAGATGAAGGCGAAAAGGAGACTGGAAGAGAAGAGATCGCCACTCCGAAGGGAAAAGATTGAACACTAATATCAGTACTGATTACGTCTCCTTCGACCAATGAAACATTGTTACCGCCCTCATTAACTACATAAGCAGATACCCCATCGGGTGTAAACGCGATTCCAAGAGGGTGACTAAAGCCTGTAATTGTAGAATCGAATGTCAATGTTTGCGCATTGATCTTAGAGAGACTATCACTGTTGTTATTAGTTACATAAGCAAACTGTCCATCTGGGGTAACTGCTACTCCTAATGGACTAACTCCGACACCGATTGTAGTGACCTGTTTTGTACTTGTATTGATCGCTGAGACAGAGTCACCAGTTTGATTAGTCACAAAGACATACTGCCCGTTGGGTGTAACCGCTACTGCACTGGGAGCTGCACCGACAGTGATAACGTCTGTCACCATGAGAGACTGCGTATCGATCACATAGACTGTACTGCCGAGATTATTCGCTACATAGGCAAATTTCCCATCGGGGGTAATTGCAATCCCTGCAAGATCAGTCCCAGTTCCGACATTGATCGAGGTTGTTATCTCAAATGTATTTGTGTTAATCACATAGACTTGGTTAGAGCTCTGGCTAGTCACATAGACAAACTCTCCATTAGGGGTAATCGCCACTCCATAAGGATCTGGAATGCCAGTGAGCGTTGTTACCTGCATAACTGAATTGATTCGAGCAACTGCATTGGCTCCCAACAATGCGACATAAGCATACGCTCCATCTGGCGTGACTGCAATCCCATAAGGTGAAGAACCTACGGTGACATTCACAACCGTTTCTGTGATTGTATCAATTATGGAGACAGTTCCCGAGTTTGCGTTAGTCACATAAGCTGTATTTGCAAAGGCTTGCCCACCGGGAAGGATAAGAAGCGCGCCAAAGAATGCGCCGGCAACTGCTAACCGTAACTTTTTCCAGAATCTATCAAAAGTCATAGAGTTTTCCATTTTATATAGTACAAGCTACCCAAAACTCCCAAATCTCGAGCAACTTGTCAGGTTTTCTCATAATGCCATATTTCCGCACAAGCCCCTATCGAAGAATCTTTTTTGTAAAGCATTGTGCGCACCCACGCACACTTAAAAATCAAAGCGCAGATCGACTGTGAGGCCTTGTAAGACCAGGTCGGAGTTCTGTGTGCCGGATGCATCGGAAAAGACTTGAAATTGATTGAGCCAGTCTTCGATCTCATAGCCGACTTTCAAGGCAAAATGAGAGCGTTTTTTATCAAAATTGAAATCCCAGCCAAGACCGAGCAATGCTTGGACCATAAATGATCCAAAGTTGCGATCTTTCATTGGGATAGTGTCTCTGGTCGAAAGGTTATCGGTATACACATCTCCAAGCGTCCAATGCCCCCACATGTAGGCCGTTGCGAAATTGCCGACTATGCTAAAAGCATGTCTACCTGCGTTTGCTAGAATCCACTTGCCGCTCACTCCACCTTTGGGCCCTCCTCCTCGGAAGTTGTTGTGCACATTCTCCGAAGCAAGCAGTAGATTGCCCAGCCCATCAAAATTCGGTTTTGTCCACTTAAGATGAATCGCCTGATTGATCCATCCCCCCTTTGCGCCAATGTATGGGCGCAGGGAGAGAAATTTACTGACAAAAAAACTTCTGCCTAAATCCCAATCAAACATGTTGTAAAGAAGGTGGAGACGGATTTTTCCGGTTTGAAAAGGTTCTAATAGAGAAAGCCTAGCAGCAAGAAACCCTGAGGTGATGGCACCGCTGGCATCATCAGTGATATCTGTTTTGAACCAGGTGTAATAGAATCGCGTGTCCCACTGGTCGTGGTGCATGTTGTAACCGAGGCCTACCCGAAAACCGGGATCCCAACCAAAAGAGAGGGTTTTGAAAGTGTCTCGTTCAGAATTTTGATTCGTAGATAGCGTAAATGCCCAGTCAACCGTTTCGCTCGCATGCCAATAGAGAGCGTCTGCAAAAACGGCGATTGTTTTATCTTGCGCCTCTGGACGGTCGGAGAGATTTGCAAGTCCACTATCCCCCTTGTTGGCATAGAGCTTTGCCCCTACCATCACAAGAAGAAGAACTACTGCTCTTAGTAAAATACTCATCATTTTGAGACCATTAAAAATCGAATCGACAATTGAAAGTCACTCCTTGGAGAGTTAAGTCTCCATGCAATCGTATCAGCTGGGATGTGGAAAGCCTGAGTTGATTTATCCAAAGCTGCATTTCGTAACCGAGCCTTGTGGAAAAATGGGATCTCTCCCTATTAAAATCGACATCCCATCCCAAGCCCATAAATCCTCTTAACATAAGTGCACCGAGTGTCGAGTTTCGCGTGTGCACAGATACTCTTTTTCCGGTTGTGTCGTTGTAAACATCCTTGCAAATCCAAGTTCCCCAGAGCGTTGCTGCGGAAAAATCTCCAAAAAAACTAGGGAAGTGTTTGCCAAAATTGCGGAGTTTCCACTTAGTGTTGACGCCGCCAACAGGCCCTACGCCCCAAAAATTATTCTTCGCATGCTCTTTGCCAGAACTCGTTGTAGGAGCACTAGCAATAATTAAGTTGTTATAGCGCAGATGAATCGATTGATTGATCCATCCCCCCTTTAGGCCGATAAAAGGACGCAAAAGCAGCCCTTTGCTCACCCAGTAACTGCGGCCTAGCTCCCAATCAAACATGTTGAAAAGAAGAGCCCAGCGGATACGTGCGCGTTCGGCACTATTGTTAGACAAGGTCCCTGCAAAAAATTCAGGCCTAATTTGGGAAGTCACCAATACGGAACTCCCCACTGTAATAAACTCTGGAAATACGCGCTTGCTTTGATGCGCCTCCGTACGAAACCAGGTCCAGTAAAGCTGAGTGTCCCACTTGTCATATTCTAGATTGCGCCCGGCACCTAATCGAAAACCAAAATCCCAATTAAAATCGAGATCCTGCGGCGCAAAAGAACCGGTATTGTTGAGGTTTATGTCAATGATGTCTGCCCAATCGGCCGAAGTTTGTTCAGAAGCAAACCAAGCAAAAGCGTCTGCAAAAAGATCCCAACTACCGGAGGTAGCTTTAGCGCGAGGTGAGATGTTGGGCAGGCCGCGCGTCTCCCCTTTTTTCGTCTGATCTAAACTTGTCGCTTGCGCTGCATTCATATGCGTTTGAAGCAGGAGCAGCACAGCTAAAGTAAAGGTTAGAAACTTTTTCATTTTCTAAGCAACCGTCTCAAAGTTAAAAATCAAAGCGAAACTCAAGGGTTCCTCCCTGCAATGTGAGTGCATTATCCAGTCTTCCTGCGTCGAATGAGTAGAATTGGAGTTGATCTAACCAAAATTGCATCTCATATCCCGCTCTCGTAGAAAAATGATAGCGATCGCGGCTAAAATTCACATCCCATCCCAATCCAAGAAATGTCCGCACCGTGAAAGCTGCGCTATTGATATGAGAGAGCTTCACGACCACTTCTTGCTGAATGTCATTTTTATAAACGTCCGCAAGCTTCCAGTGGCCCCACATGATCGCTCCGGAAAGATCTCCAAACAAATTGAACGAGTGGTCCCCTCGAACAGCCAAATCCCACTTTGTGTTGAGACCAAAGCTAGGACCAATACCCCAGAAATTATTCTTCAGGTTTTCTCTTGCAGTATTAAAAAACTCAGCGCCCGATCGGTTCGGATTGTGCCATTTTGTATGAATCGATTGATGGATCCATCCCCCCTTAACACCTAGGAATGGGCGAAGAGAGAGAGCTTTACTTACCCGAAAATTTCTGCCCAGTTCCGCGTCAAACATATTGAAGCGGATTGTCCAGTGGATGTTTGCCTTCTGATACGCGATACCGGAGATTCCGGCACCAGTCGAATTATCGACATAAAAATTACCCTGAAACGCAGAAAAAACTGTGCCAGGAGTGCTGGAAACCCGGTCGTGCCCCCGTGTGCGAAACCAGGTGTAATAGAATTGTGTGTCCCACCCATCATGCTTCATGCCATAAGCAAAACCGACACGAAAACCAGGATTCCAATCAAAGCGGACGTCGCGCACATCACAATGCTCGGTGCTGCCGCTTACGGTTATCACCTCCGCCCAATTTTCAGAGCCGCTCTCTTGAGCAGTCCAGACGAGCAGATCACCAAAAAAACCATAGATGTTGGATGCAGCCAAAGGTCGTGCGGATGGATTACTAAAGCCTTCGCTAGTTTGCGTTTTCTGATCCGCATGCAAGAGCAAACAAACCATCATTAAAGCCACACCTAAAAAGAATCGCAGCAACAAAAGCTATCTCCCGATTTTAGATGAGGCATGTTCAAATAATTTCTCGATATTGTCAATCTTTTTAAGAAAGCCCTCACAAAATGCTTGTGGGCAAAAGAGTCTAGCAAGCATAACTGACGCGCACAAATCCAATATTGACATAAGGAAAAGCTGATGAGCGCGCTATCGAGCAACGACCAAATACTCAAACTGCAAGCAGAATATCCAAAAACTGAACACTTCTATGAGAACGGACTTTCCGTTGCTTCCCCAAGTCATATCAACATCGACAGCTTTTTTGGCTCTTCCAGCGTGCTATTTCTTCGCGCAAATACAGACATTCATTGTGAAGCGCCCGTGTGCATTGCCGCTCCCTTAGTCACCCTGGTTGCAAAAAAAGCGATCCATTTGGGAGAAAAAGGCAGAGGCACTCATGCGCAACCCGGACGGCTTTTTGCTTCTAAGCAATTCTGTTTAGTCTCTCCCCATATCATCCTTGGTGATTTTATCTTTTTAGGGCTACCGAAAGCAGCTTCCATCGCATGCAAAAAACTGACGCTGATCCGGAGCAAGGAAGAAACCAAATCGCAAGCAAAAGAAGAGGCTTTTGAAGTAGTAAAAAGCTGGGTGATGGATGATGCTACAGAGATAGAAGTGGTCAAACAGTAAACACATGCGTTAAGCTCGCTTCTTATGTCTACATCTTTACTACTCAGCTGCCAGTCTCTTTCCAAATCGTTTGGCTCGCGCCCGCTTTTCGAGGATCTGTCGCTCAGCATTTTTTCTGAGGATCGTCTCGGACTGATCGGCCCCAATGGCGCTGGAAAATCCACTCTTTTGAAAATTCTAGCCGGCATTGAAAAAGCGGATACTGGCATTCTCTCCGCAAAGCGCGGGCTTAAGATCGGCTATGTGGCACAGTCTTGCGAGTTTCCAGATGTAGACCCCAAAACCGTTCTCATAGAAGCATTGAAGGATGACACCGAAAAAGCGGACTATGAAAAAGAGCACCTGGCTGAGATCTGGTTGAGTAAGCTGGGCTTCCAAGGCACCGAACCCTCTGCGGCCCGTCTTTCGGGCGGCTGGAAGAAAAGACTGAGCTTTGCCGAGCAGCTGATCAGATCCCCGGATCTCTTGCTTCTTGACGAACCCACAAACCATCTCGATCTAGAAGGCATTCTCTGGTTAGAGAAGTTTCTACTCCGCGAAGTTACCGGCTATCTTCTGGTGAGCCACGATCGCTATTTTCTTCAAAATGTCACAAACCGGATCATCGAGATCAATCCCGTTTATCCGGATGGACTACTGGCAATCGATGGCTCCTACAACCACTTTTTGGAGAAAAAAGAGGGATTCCTTTTAGGCCAGATCGAACAGGAGCGCTCGCTTGCTTCTAAAGCGCGTAAAGAGACCGAGTGGCTCAGACGCTCACCCAAAGCGCGTACCTCCAAGTCCAAATCCCGAGTAGAAGATGCGCATGAACTTTTAGAAGACCTCTCCGAAGTTCGAGGAAGGAATGTGCAAAAAAGAGCCGGCATCGATTTTGCAGCAAGCGAGCGAGAAACAAGAAAACTTCTCGTCGCAAAAAACCTTTCAAAAGAGATAAATGGCCGCACCCTCTTTAGCCATCTCGACTTCACCCTCTCTCCCGGAACACGCATCGGTCTCATGGGACCTAACGGATCCGGCAAAACCACACTTTTGCGCCTGATTTCAGGCGACATCTCTCCTGACGTTGGGACGATTAAGCGGGCCGATCCTCTGGCGATCGTCTATTTTGATCA
This sequence comes from Chlamydiia bacterium, assembly GCA_963804085.1. Classification (GTDB taxonomy): domain Bacteria; phylum Chlamydiota; class Chlamydiia; order Chlamydiales; family Rhabdochlamydiaceae; genus CAWDOQ01. Next base: position 43,319 of record CAWDOQ010000010.1, read on the forward strand.
GCATCGTGTACAGCTTCCGAACAACATCTCATTGCGTAAAGCGCTCTGCCCCCATGGCGATTATGTTCTTTTCCGCGGACAGTCGATTCACATCAACGGCTGGTGCAAGCGCTTTCTCTTTGCTCCCGAAATGCTCGAAATGCCCATCGGAATACTCTCCGGAGGAGAAAAAGCGCGGATTGCAATTGCCCATCTGATGCTCCAGCCGGCTGACCTACTTCTTCTGGATGAGCCTACAAACGATCTCGATATTCCGACTCTCGACACCCTCGAAGAGAGCCTTATGGATTTTCCGGGAGCAGTTGTCCTGATCACGCACGATCGCTGTATGCTCGATCGCACCTGCAATGCCCTGCTAGTTTTAGGAGATCCAGAAAATGTTCAGCTCTATCCCGACTACACCCAGTGGCAAGCCTCTCTCAAAGCAAGCAAGACTTCCGAAAAAGCCGAGTCCAAAGAGAAGAAAAAAGAGAGCACCCCTTCCAAGGGCAAATTGACCTATAAAGAGAAGCAAGAATATGACCAGATCGAAGCTAAAATCTCTCAGCTGGAAGAAGAGGTCAAACAGCTCAACCATCTACTAGCATCGGCAGAAATTGCAAAAGATCCACACCGCCTATCGGAAGTCTGCACAACCGTCAGCCTCGCCGAAGCCAAGATCGAACAGCTCTACCTGCGCTGGGACGAGCTTAACAAAAAGCTCTCTTGACTAGCGATGCCGGCCACCGCCACCATGGCCTGCGCCGCCATGACCTCCACCGCCTCCACCACGACCACCCCGATTTCCGCCGTGCTCTTGACTTCCGCCCCCTTGGCGCCAGCTTCTTCCTGAGTGCTCGGACCAGTTTCTATTATCGCGGTACCGCCAGTTTGAATTGCCACTGTGGGCATTCCAATGGTTTTGCCAGCGATTGTTCCAATCATGATTCCAGCAGCCCCTCCAATGCCTGTTCCAGCCATTGTATCTCACTCTTGAATAGCCATATCCATTCCAATAGAGGCCATTGTAGCCGCACCAATATCCCCCTGCGAAGATGAAGCCCAGTGAAAATAGAGGAAAGAAGATCGAAGGGCATGCCGTATCGCATCCATTCGACGTCACTTGTTGCGTGTTATTGATGATCACCACATTAGGATTGGGATGGTCCGCATCTTGAGGATAGTAGTTAGGATGATAGGTATAGGTCTGTTCATGCAAATTCCCATCTGAATCTGTCACGATAGCATCGACCGACTGCGGCTGCGAATAGGCCTGCGGGCCTGGAATGGGAACCACTTGCTGCGCCGGCACATAGTCATCAGCCATCAAGCGTGTAGAAAGAGCGACACTTGCAAGAGTGAGTACCGTTGTCGCCTTATGCCAAAGACTAACTGCCTGCCCCATACATCTCCTCCTGCGTTTACCCTTAGATAGCAAAACAAAGGATTAGATAGAAATTGTTTTGAGCCACTCCCTCATGAGCTTTTTGATCTGTGTTTGATATGGAATGCCTGACAACTGCGCTTTCTGCTTGAAAGCCTTAAGAAGAGCTGGCTCAATTTTCAGGCTAATCAACTGACTTTTTTCTTGGGTCTTCGAAAAGATCATTCGATAATTTTCTAGAAATTCAAGGATTTGACCTGGTGTCATTTTCTTGCATCGCTTCAGATACTCTTTTTGAGCATCTTTCGCTTTGCATGTAGCCGGTGGCTCGGGAATTTCGATCTTTTCGGACGTAAGCGTAAGCTTACCTTTTTTGTATGCGATGACATCTTCAAGGCCTGCTTTTAAGTCTTCAAAGAGTCTGCTTGCGCCTTTATCTTTTTTTGATCGCATCGGTAAACTCTTTCTCTTTGACAGCAGACAACTCTGCTTCAATTTGCTCGACAGATGGAAGATTGCTCTTAAGATCTTTAGGTAGCGACTCGATAACTTTCGTCTTGTAAGTGGCAACTCCTATCGACCTCTTGCTTTCAGATAAGGCATATTCTATGACAAGACGTTTGCCTGTACGGCATAAAATCATGCCGATAGCTGGCTCATCATCAGGATGTTTTAACGCGGCATTAACAGCTGCGAGGTAAAATGCCATCTTGCCCGCATATTCCGGTTTGAACGCAGTATTTTTTAACTCTACAACAACAAACCTTCGCAATTTGTAATGATAAAACAGCAAGTCTATTAGAAATTCTTCACCGTCAACCTCAATCTTGTATTGACGTCCAATAAATGCAAAGCCCATGCCCAGCTCTGTTAAGAACTTTTGCATATGTGCGACTAGACCATCTTCGATCATTCGCTCATCAGCATCCTCTCTGACAGGCAAGAACTCAAAATGGTAGGGATCTTTGAGTATAGCGTTGGCCAAATCAGATTGTGCCTTCGGCATTGTTGCCTTGAAATTAGTGATAGCCTTTCCCTGACGACTATATAAATCCGAATCTATCCAGGTCTCCAACACATCGCGCGACCAGCCATTTTCAATTGTTTTATGGGCATACCAAAGGCGTTGTTTAGCATCTTTAATCCGATCCATGAGTATCACATTATGTCCCCAGGGAATTTGCGCAACAACCTGTTGCGTAATTGCAAAATCTGGATAAGCTTCCGCAAACTGTTTCATATAGAGTAAGTTACGAGACGACAACCCCGTCATTCTTGGAAAAGCAGCCTTTAAGTCTTTGGACATACGATCTATTACCTTAGATCCCCACCCTTCTTCTTTTGCTTCCGGACAATTGTTTTTCCAATGTCCCAATAAAGCTCCAGAAGCTTCTCGTTAACACTAAGTGATGCTTTTACTTGGGCCGTACGAATGCGTTCTTTAAGCGCATCAAGGGTCTTGGCATAACTGGAGGGAATAAGACTATTGAGCTTTTTCTTTTTAGACATGACCGTTTTTGCAAAAAATGACGAAATCTAGAGTATAGAGATCAACTAATTTTTTCTAGAAATTCTTGGCGATCACTTGAAGAGAGAAGAGTTTCTAGGTTTGAGATTTGGCAGTATTCACAGATGACACCAATATCGCTGTCAGTTCTCTTTGCTCTCCACACAGCGATTCTAACATGTTCTGTGCAACGATGTTTGATTCGATAAGAAGTTCACTTTTGCATTTTGCATTCTGACTTTTGCCTGTCCCCCTGGAACCCCTCTCGCAGCGCCCTTCGGTTGCGCTGTCTTCCGGGGCAGTCATGTCGGCCGGTTTCGCGGCAGCGAAACATCGGCCTCAACTCGATTCCAGACAAATGCCAAACTTTTGGCTTTCTTAACTGGAACCCCTCTCGCAGCGCCCTTCGGTTGCGCTGTCTGCCGGGGGCGGCAGTCTCGGCCGGTTTCGCGGCAGCGAAACATCGACCTCAACTCGATTTCAGACGGAAGCCAAACTTTTGGCTTTCTTAACGGGAACCCCTCTCGCAGCGCCCTTCGGTTGCGCTGTCTGCCGGGGCGGCAGTCTCGGCCGGTTTCGCGGCAGCGAAACATCGACCTCAACTCGATTCCAGACGGAAGCCAAACTTTTGGCTTTCTTAACTGGAACCCCTCTCGCAGCGCCCTTCGGTTGCGCTGTCTGCCGGGGCGGCAGTCTCGGCCGGTTTCGCGGCAGCGAAACATCGACCTCAACTCGATTCCAGACGGAAGCCAAACTTTTGGCTTTCTTAACTGGAACCCCTCTCGCAGCGCCCTTCGGTTGCGCTGTCTGCCGGGGCGGCAGTCTCGGCCGGTTTCGCGGCAGCGAAACATCGACCTCAACTCGATTCCAGACGGAAGCCAAACTTTTGGCTTTCTTAACTGGAACCCCTCTCGCAGCCGCCCTTCGGTTGCGCTGTCTGCCGGGGCGGCAGCTCGGCCGGTTTCGCGGCAGCGAAACATCGACCTCAACTCGATTCCAGACGGAAGCCAAACTTTTGGCTTCCTTTCTGGCCAAAAAAAAACCCACCAAAGGTGGGTTTTTTTTTGGCCAGAACTGGAATCGAACCAGCGACACAAGGATTTTCAGTCCTCTGCTCTACCGACTGAGCTATCTGGCCAAAGAAGTAGCTCTCCAAGATAGGAATCTGGCAAATTTTCTGCAAGGAAAGAAGTTAGCACCTATTTGTGCAACATGGTGATTTTCTGAGCAGATAGACACTACTGGTTACAGCCAAGGCGCCGCCAATGCCGCCTAGCCAGGCTTCTAACGCGCTTTTGAAAATAATTTTGCAAACCACTCCTCCGAATAATCCACCGGCAAGAAGGCTGGTTGTGTAGCAGGCGCATGTTCGAAACTTCTGAACGGCCCAGTTTCCCACTCGTTGATGCAGGGGTGTAAGGGTGTGCTCCAATGTAATGATATGCTTATCGCTCTCTTGTCTTGAATTTTGCACCTGGACAAGCATCCTTTGTAGTTCTTCGGGCTGTTGTTGAAGACGTGCAAGAATTTTAGTCGTTTCTTCATGGGTGGCATCAGCGTTTTGTAAATTTTCTTTATGCTTCTCCCATAGAGATTTTTCTTTAGGAATGGCTGCCAAAGCAGGATCTACGATTGCGTCAAGCTTATCATGTTTCGCTAAAGCCCCATCGAGAGCTGCAATGCTCATCTCAAGAGCGGAAGCAGGGCCTGTTAAAGGGCGATCAACTGTATTATAAAATGACACACTGACTCCATATCTGATTATTTTGCTTTAAATCGTGTAAACGTTTTTTATCACCATCTAAGAGCGTTTTTTCATTTTTAATTCTTGGCAGAAGAATTTCGCTCTCACGCTGACACAGAGAAACCACCCTATTACTCTCTGCGATATCCTGTTCGCATTGGATCCGCTTTTGCACTGTCTCCTGGATAAGCCTTTCTCGTTCCTCGTTGGCTCCGACAATCTCTGTAAGATTCTGCTGTTGTTTAACATTTTTAGCTTTTAACTGATCTAGTTTCGCTCGTGCTGTCTCGAGTATCCATTTCTGTTTTTCGATCTCCTTACCTTCATCCCACTCGTTAAATTCCTGCAAAGCAAAGGCACGCACAACAAAAACATGGGCGCGTTCGCTAAGCATTTTCTGTTGCTTGGCACGCAGATCGTCTAGCGGCAGCTTTGCAAGCGCCTCCACCAAGTCTATTGGTGAAGACTCTTCTGCATATGCGTTTAACTTGTCTAAGCAAGCAGAGCAACCGGGTTGATTAGAGGAGCAGGAGAGATCAATGCTATTACTTAAACTCATAATTCGACATCGTTTACTGTTTAGAAGAGGAAAACCAACGACGGGCAACTGCAACCGCTCCCAGCAGAAGTACCGCTGCACAAATGATCTTCTTATTTTTCGAAATGCTGTTTTTCTGTTTTTGAATATCCAGATCAACCGCCTTCCTGCCTTCCTCCAGAGTTGCAAGCTCTTGTTTACGATTATCATAGAGGCCTTGCACATCGAGTTGCTCTTTTTCTTCTGAGTCGCTTGGGCTTCTGTCTCTTTGAACGCAACAGCTTCATTATCCAAACGACTTTGCTGCTGTGACGCCACGCGTAAGGCTTTTTGTAGCGCAGCTGCGACATCATCGGTCTTCTGTATTTCCACCCTTGTCTCATCGGGAATCTCTTTAGCTTTTTTCTCTAAATGCTCCTTGCGTAGCTTATCCGTCCGTTCAAGATAGCTCGCATGTAGAGCAGAGAAAGAAAAATGATCAAGTTCCTGAAATTTTAAAACCGCGTGGACATAATTAGTAGGTAGAGCACGGACAAATGTCGAATAATGACTTGTGCCCACCTTAGAGGTGATACGCATATTCAATGCCTGTATAGACAATTTGCGTGTTTGCACATTCTGAAGCGCTTCAACGGTGAAAAGATCGACACCTTTTCCTGCACCATTTCTTAATTTTGAAAGAAAACTCATTGACCACCTCGGATTAGACTTATCAAAAATGCAAGTATGATAAAGCGAAAATCAAATCCAAGCAAGCGCAAGTTAGCGCACTTGGGGCTGCAGGTGGATCATGTCCTTGAGGATATGGACGGCTTCGGCCATTTGGAGGTCTTCTAGGCCGAAGTTGGTGGGGGTGCCTTTGGCTACTTCTGAGGGCTGGATGGTTTGGAGGAAAATTTTAAAGTTCTTGTCGTGCTCGAGGCGATACGCTGTATTGGTCCGGAGCTGGGGGAGCATTTTGATCCATTGAGACTGTTTCTTTTGCAGGTTAGGCAGGTAGTTTTTCTGGAACCAGACGCGGCTCTTTTGATCGACGTCAGAGAGGGGGTCAACATAGGCGGAGGGAAGCTGGTCATTCTTGAGGGGATATTCTAGGTAGCGTTCGCCAATGTTATAGACCGAATACTCTGTTGGGACGACGATGTCCGCTTTGACTCCTTCTATCTGTGTGGATCTACCGGAAACGGTGTAGTACTTGCCGACTGTCACCTTAAAAAAGGCTGCTGCCTCTTTATCTGTGACTGTCTGGTACTGGATCGTTCCCTTGCCGTATGTGCGCTCGTCGCCCACCACGAGAGCTGAGCCGTAGTCTTGGAGCGCTTGCGCCACGATCTCTGCAGCGGAGGCGGATGCTTTTGAAGTGAGGATAAGCATCGGGCCATCGTAGAAGATGCGGCCGTCGATCGTGCGCAGGTACTGCATCTCTCCCTCTGCGTATTTGGAGATGACGATTACACCGCTTGTGATAAACAGGCCTGCCACTTTTACCGCTTGATTCAGGAACCCTCCCGAGTTTTCTCGGAGGTCAAGCACAAGTCCTAAGATCTTGCCTTTGCTCTTGAGCTGCAAAAGCGCCTCGCGCATGTCTCTTTCGCAGCTGGAGTGGTCGCTGCTCTCATAGAACGAGGGCAGGACAAGTTTTGCAATCAATCCATCGCCTAAAGGTTCTGCGGTGTAGTGAAGCCGGTCATCTTCCATCACGATCTTCTCGCGCTTGAGCTGGATCCGGACATGCTGCTCTTTTTGCCCCTCTCCCTGGCGCTTGACGCCGAGTTCAAGATCGCGCCCGCCCTTACCCTTCATGCGGCTCAGCACCTCTTCGTAGGGGGAATCGACGACCGATTTGCCATCGATCTCGACTAGGAGGTCTCCCTTTTGAATCTTACCCGACTTTTCCGCAGGTCCGCCCTTGATGAGGTCGACGATCACGACACCTTCTATATCCTCTTTGAGCACCACGCCCACCCCTTCAAACTCCTTTTCCAAGCTGGTGCGCATCTCAAAAGCCTCTTCAGGGCTAAAGAAAGCGGTGTGCGCATCTAAGCTTTTAGCCATCGCTTTTAGAATATGCATCGAAAAGTAGTGCTCTTTCTTGTCTCCCTTGCCAAAATAGGTCTCTTCGAGCCTGCGCAGGCGCTTTTCTAAAAAAGCAAAGACGCGGCTTCTCTCATCAGGGCCCCACTTATCTCTTGCCTTACTCTCTCTTTCGGCGGCCATAAAGCGGATAAGCTTTTTCTTGATCCTCTCGCGCAATTGCGCAGGGCTTGTCGCATACTGAAGATAGGTCTCCCCTACCGAAGTTACCGGCTCTTCAAAATTCAGGGTAAGCTCCCGTTCGACCTCTTCGCGCAGCTCACGGGCGCGCTTGATCGCCCTCTCTATCACCCCATTTAAAGCCTCATAATCGGAGAAATCGCCTGCTTTATAACGTTGGACTGCTAGTTCTAGATCCTTATCGGTGCCCTCTAAAAAGGGTTTGAGATCCCCGGCCAGAAGGTAGATCTTCTCCGGATCGCTCTGTTCAATAAATACCTTAAACGAGCGTTTGACCAGGAGAGGGTTAAACTCCTTGAATTCGACATGGTAGTTCAGCATCTGCTGCATGCTGTTAGGAATATCTGTGCGTTTGAGCTTTTCTGCCTGTGCAAAAAGCAGGGATCCGGAGGAGAGGAGTAGAAAAAGCAGGTATCTAAAAGGCATCACTGTCATAATCCCGGGTATCGCGTATGGCTCAATCGCGTGTGGCTTAATATTTATTTACAGGAACCAATTTTATTTTTAATATCTATTTTTTCACATTTTTGAGCGAGAGGTTGAGGATTGCTTTTGCAAATAATTCAGTATCAGGATACATTTCTTCATATTTTCGATACACATACTAGAGACTAAACGAGGAGAAGAGGCTAAGATGCCCACCATTAACCAGCTAGTACGCCAAGGCCGCCAGGACAAAAAACGACGTAATAAGTCGCCTGCGCTGCAACAATGCCCCCAAAAACGCGGGGTATGTCTTCAAGTAAAGACAAAAACACCTAAAAAACCTAACTCAGCTTTGAGAAAGGTAGCGTGGGTGCGCCTCTCTAATGGACAAGAGGTAATCGCCTACATCGGCGGAGAAGGCCACAACCTACAAGAGCACAGTATCGTGCTAGTCAGGGGCGGAAGGGTAAAAGACCTTCCTGGCGTCCGTTACCACATCGTACGCGGCGCATTAGATTGCGCTGCCGTAAAAGACCGTAAGAAAAGTAGATCCAAGTATGGGGCGAAACGTCCCAAATAGCCTAAACAAGGTAACTTAAACCAAGACAAGAGGAATAGCAATGTCACGTAGACGTCGCGCTGTTAAGCGACAAATCGATCCAGATCCTGTATTCGGCAATTACGTCATCTCTAAATTTATCAACAAGATCATGCGCGGTGGTAAAAAATCCATAGCGCGCAAAATCGTCTACAACGCAATAGAGAAGTTTGCAAAGCGCGTGAAAGCAGAAGATGCCATTGTCGCTTTTGAGCAAGCACTCGAAAATGCAAAACCCGCCCTTGAAGTAAAGTCCCGCCGTATCGGTGGTGCCACTTATCAAGTGCCTATCGAGATCCCTCCAGATCGCAGAGCTTCTATGGCGATGAAATGGATCATCACGCACTCGCAAGAAAAAGCAGGACGTTCTATGGAAGATGGCCTTGCAGCCGAATTAACCGACTGCTACCAGAACCAAGGAACGACAATTAAGAAAAAAGACGACACTCACCGCATGGCAGAGGCGAACCGCGCATTTGCCCATTACAAATGGTAATCACTTAAAATTATGGCAAAACGACCAGAGACAGATAAACTTAAGAATGTCCGGAATATTGGGATTATGGCCCACATCGATGCAGGTAAGACCACCTGCACCGAGCGTATTCTTTTCTATTCCGGCCGTATCCACCGTACAGGCGAGGTGCACGAGGGTGCCGCCACGATGGACTTTATGGAGCAGGAGCGCGAAAGGGGGATTACGATCACCTCCGCATCCACCACTGTCTACTGGAAAGATAGCAAGATCAACATCATCGACACTCCCGGCCACGTCGACTTCACCATCGAGGTGGAGCGTTCGCTCCGCGTGCTCGACGGCGCTGTCGCCGTCTTCGACGCAGTAGCAGGCGTTCAGCCGCAATCTGAAACAGTTTGGAGACAAGCTGACCGCTACGGCGTGCCTCGTATCGCCTTTGTCAACAAAATGGACCGCGTCGGCGGAGACTACTTCATGTGCATCAAATCGATGCGCGAAAAGCTCGGCGCAAACGCGCTTGCCGTACAGTGTCCGATCGGATCAGAGGGCGAATTTAAAGGAATGGTCGACCTCGTCACGATGAAGGCCTACATGTTCCTAGACGAAACCCTCGGTGCGAAGTATGAAGTGCAGGAGATTCCAAACGACCTCCTCGCCAAGTGCAAAGAGATGCGCGCTCAGATGCTCGAAGAGCTCGCCACCATTGACGAGACCAACGAGACCTTCATGATGAAGGTGCTCGAAGCCCCTGAAACCGTGACAGAAGAAGAGATCCATGCAGCGATCCGTCAAGGGGTGGTCACTCTCAAAATTAATCCCGTCCTCTGCGGAACTGCATTTAAAAATAAAGGAATCCAGCCGCTGCTCGACGCAGTTGTAAACTGGATGCCCTCTCCTCTCGATCGCGGAGCCATTAAAGGCATGAACGTAGACACTAACGAGCCGATGGAGCTCGCCCCAGACGATAGCAGCCCCTTGGCAGCGCTCGCCTTTAAAATCATGTCAGACCCTTATGTGGGACGCCTCACCTTCGTGCGCGTCTACGCGGGCACACTCTCCAAAGGCACGACCTTGATCAACACGACAAAAGACAAGAGAGAGCGCGTCTCCCGCCTCCTCGAGATGCACGCTAACCAGCGCAAAGATCGCGATGACTTTTTCACAGGAGATATCGCTGCTTGCATCGGTCTTAAATACACAAGTACAGGCGACACCCTCTGCACAGAAGACAACCCTCTTCTTCTCGAGAAGATGGAGTTCCCAGAGCCGGTTATCTCTATGGCGATCGAGCCTAAGTCGAAAGCGGACCGCGAAAAGCTTTCGCTTGCTCTCAGCTCCCTCTCCGAAGAAGATCCAACCTTCCGCGTGCAAACAAACGAAGAGACAGGTCAGACGATCATCGCAGGGATGGGCGAACTCCACCTTGAGATTTTAAGAGACCGCATGTTCCGCGAGTTCAGCGTAGAGGCTAACGTCGGAAAACCCGAAGTTGCCTACAAAGAGACGATCACGATTCCTGGCACTACCGAAACCAAGTATGTCAAACAGTCAGGCGGTCGCGGTCAGTACGCCCACGTCTGCTTGGAGATCGAACCCAACGAGAAGGGCAAAGGCAACGAGATCGAAAGCAAGATCGTCGGAGGCGTCATCCCCAAAGAGTATATCAATCCTTGTATCAAAGGTATTGAAGATGGCTTGGCTACCGGAGTACTCGCCGGCTACAACTTGGTCGACGTCAAAGTGGCGATCACTTACGGTTCGTACCACGAGGTAGACTCAAGCGAAATGGCGTTTAAAATCTGCGCCTCTATGGCAGTAAAAGAAGCGGCTCGCAAATGTAAGCCGATCCTCCTTGAGCCGATCATGAAAGTTGTCATCACAACGCCTGATCAGTTCATGGGCGACGTGATTGGCGACATCAACCGCCGCCGCGGCAAGATCTTAAACCAGCAGACACTGAAAACCGTGGTAGAAGTCGAATCAGAAGTGCCGCTCAGCGAGATGTTTGGCTATTCGACACAACTGCGTTCGATCAGCTCGGGCCGTGCGACCTATACAATGGAGCCGAGCCACTTTGAGCGCGTGCCGCAGAAGATTCAAGATGAGATAACAAAAAAATAGACAAAATTTAGGAAATTATCATGGCAAAGCAAGCGAAAAAGAAGATCAGGATAAGGCTGAAAGGCTACGACCAGCGCGTGCTCGACCGCTCGACCGCTGACATCGTTGAGACAGCAAAACGCACAGGCGCGCGTATCGCAGGCCCGATCCCACTTCCCACAAAGCGCGAGATCTACACCGTCCTCCGCTCCCCTCACGTGGACAGAAAGTCGCGCGAGCAGTTTGAGATCCGCACGCACATCCGCATGCTCGACATCCTCAACCCCACGCCAGACACGATCGACAAGCTCAAGGTTCTGCCTGTCGCTGCCGGCGTCGACATCAAAATCAAAGCTTAATTAATAAATGAAAGTGCGGTGACTTGTCACCGATTTTCTCAACCGAGACTTGTATCGGTGTTCTTTAAAAGCAGTGACAAGTCGCTGTTGTGAAAGCTGCGACGAGTTGAAGCACTCGCAAATTAAGATCCACCGCCATTATAAAGTAAAAAATTTACTCGCATTGTTCTATTTGGTGCTTCCATGCTACACTCCTTGGACTTTCATCTAAATTTTAAGGAGAAAAACGATGGGCGCTCAAATAAATGTTAACAGCAAGGCATATTGCACCAACTACGTAACAACAGCACAATATGACGCAGGAATGTACCTAGGCGCAAATGCGAATGCCCCTGCAGTGGCACAGGCACAGCAAAACGGCGCCATTAACGCGATCTTCCGCCCCATCATCATCAACTACACTGCTCCTCGATATAACTTCGACTTCAGCAGCCATATTGCACCCGCAGCTCCTGAAAGAGCCAAAACCAAAGAAGAGCGTGACCAAGAAACCGCAGACTGGGCAAAAGTAGTCGGTTCTGTCATTGCAGTTGTAGGCGCTTTTGCTTTCGCACTCATCTATAAGAACTATGCAGACCAAAGCGAAACGCTCGTTACTACCCAAGAGGTGAATAGACAAGTTGCCGGCTGGGATAAGCATGCAGATCCTGTCCATCGCGACATCTACCAGCTGACTCAACGTCAACTCCAAATCGATGAGCTCAACGCTTCTCGTATCAACAAATATACCCTCGCTGTGATCGGCGTCCTAGCGGGCGGTCTATTGATGGCGATCGGCGGATTTGCTGTCGCAACAACTCTTATCACAGCAGGAGAGATCGTTCTTCTCGCCTCTGCCATCCTCGCCGCTTTCACACTCGGCTGGCATTGGAATGACGACGCAACCATTCGCAAACACTATGAAGCGATCGCAGGACGTGTAGGTCCAGGCGCTCATCTCGGCCTTGCAGACAAGATTCTCACGGCTCTCCCAACCCTTGATGACAACATGAACTCTCTTGCATCCTACGACAGACCTCCGCAATACGTCCCTCTCTTTCCAGAGCTCTATCAGGCAGACGCTCCCCCACCTCCTGCTTATGCAGTCCAGCCCTCAGCGCCTGAGCTAAACGCATAAAGACAGTTGGCCCGCAAAAGAGCAATGGACTGAAAACGGACAAGAAATGGACCAAAACGGACGATAACGGACGCGGGCAAAAGAAAGAAATTGTCCGTTGGGGCGTTGTCCTTTTTCGTCCATTTTTTGTCCATTCCTCTTCGTTGTCCATTTCCGTCCATTAAGCCCCGTCCTTTTCTCTTGCAACCTGTTATTACTCTCGGCATTCCAAAAAAGAGAGGATCGGGCGCGCACGCGGGCGCGGAAGCGGGCGCGTGGAAGAGAAATGGAGAGTTAGGAGCCGCCGGCGCCTTTGATGTTGGGGTAGTTGGGGTCTTCTTGGTAGATTAGGTCGTAGGCGGGCTGTCTTTCTGTAGAGACTCTTTTGCCGACAACTTTGCCTCCTGAGATCAAGATGAAGTAGTGGTTCTCCTGAAGAGTATCACCCGCTACGTTCACCTTTTCGATGTACTCATACTCGTCAATGCCGCCGCCTTTAGAACGAATTCTGTAGGGATCTCCCCCTCTGGAGGTGACTTCGACTACAGAGGTCCCGAGTGAGATATCGTTAAACCTCTCTCTCGTCATCATCGATTGCCGATGGAAACAGCCGGCAAGCACAATGAGAACAAGAGCGAGAAGAGCCGTTTTCATTCCTTCTCCTCTTGCTCTTCTTTATTGGTTATCTCGGGTGGTGTGGTCTTTTGCCAGATCTTGCCGCGGATTAGAGTGCGGAACTGATCTTGTGTCGCATACTCAGCGCGCATGAGGTAGGAGCCATCTGCCTGTTTTTCGTAGAACTCAAAGCCTTCAAACCCTAAGTCTGGGACTCGGAACTCCCAAGCGATCAGCTTATCGTTGATGATCCCTTTACCGACCACCTTGCCGATTGCCTGGTTTTCGAGTTCGATCGAAAAGTGGCTGGGACCGAGATCAAAGATGAGAAACTGGTTGTGCATCACATCGGATAGCCCTTTGACCTGGATCTCCTGTATGCATTCGATCTTGCCGAGTGGATCGCGCGTGCTGACATTCCAGCGGGTCATAAAGCCGAGCTCTTCCTCGACCATGTTCAGTTGAATTTTGCCCTCGCCTAGCCAGGAGGTGGGAGAGAGAAGAAAAGGGTGAGTTGTCGCCATTAGAACATAAACCTTCTGCTATAGATACTTTGCAAAATGCCTAAAGCCATCATTGTCGACAAGACAGAAGATCCGCCATAGGTCACTAAAATCAAAGGCACACCCGTGATAGGCAAAAATCCGCACATCATCCCGATGTTGACGATCACGTGCATGGCCAAGTAGACGGTAATCCCCGCCGAGAGCAGCCGTCCAAAGCTGTCCTTAGCTACTGCTGTTACCTGAAAGCTAAAATAGATTAAACCAGAAAAAAGCAGCAGGAGTAAAAAGACGCCGACCAGACCAAACTCCTCTGCAAAAGAGGCGAAGACCGAATCTGTCGAAGCAGCAGGAAGAAAATTATGCCCCGTAAATTCGCTTTTGCGCCAACCGCTTCCTGTCACGCCGCCGAGTGCGATAGCGGTCTCGGCTGCCTTCTGGTGGTAAGTATCGGGATTAAGCCGCTCATACTGGTACTCTTTGATCACCTTTGTTACGTAGGGCCGGAGCTCCTCATGCGATAAGATTCCTAAAAACATGAGCGAGACGAAGACCAGCCCGGCAATTCCTAGAACCGACATGATCCCCACCACGCGTTTTTTAATGCCGCCAAAGTAGAACATGACGAGCGCGATCGGGTAGAGCACAAGCGAAGTTCCGAGATCGGGCTGCTTTAAGATGAGCAGAAAAGGGATCATAACAATTGCTATCCCCTGCCATGTGGAGCGGTTCTGTCTAATCTCAGTTGCTCTACTCTCTAAATACCAGCTGAGCGCGATCACCACGATAAGCTTAGCGTATTCGGAGGGTTGGAAGGCCATTCCCAAAACGGGGAGGCGGTACCAGCGGTGCACATTTTGAATCGCAGGGACAAAAAAGAGGCCGATTAGCATGAAGAGCATCGCGATGTAGAGAAACCAGGTACAGGCGCGCAGCTTGTGGTAGTCAAAACCCGCAAAAAAAAAGTAGACTGCCCAGCCAAGAGCAAACCATTTGATCTGGCTCTTTGTAAAGGCGGTAAAAAAACTCTCCTCGCCCCCCTCGCCTACTGTTGTGGCAGAAATAACGAGCAAGCTGATGCTCATAAGCCCCAATAGGATAGGAATCAGGCGAAAATCTAAACGTTTAAGGTAGCGATGGTCCCACATAATGCAATGGATGATAATTTAATCTGTTTAGTGTATATTTTGTACCCTGAGGGTTTTTCATGCCAAACTCCAAGAATATTTACTACCTACATTTTGACACACTCGATTCCACAAACACGTGGGCGAAAAATAATATCCACACGCTCGACCCTAACCATCTAACCTGTATTACAGCTCTTGAACAGACAGCAGGTAGAGGTAGATTTCAGAGACGCTGGCTCTCTCCACGAGGGCAGAACATCTATGCCACCCTGTTTTTTACATTGCAACGCATGAGCAAAGTTGTGATCAACCTAAGCCAGGTGCTCTCTCTCTCTTGCGCCCACGTGCTCAAGAGCAAGGGGTTTTCTCCTCAGATCAAATGGCCAAACGACCTCCTGCTCTCTGGGAAAAAAGTGGCGGGAATCTTGTGTGAAAG
Source organism: Chlamydiia bacterium (assembly GCA_963804085.1). GTDB lineage: Bacteria > Chlamydiota > Chlamydiia > Chlamydiales > Rhabdochlamydiaceae > CAWDOQ01. The sequence continues at coordinate 58,486 of CAWDOQ010000010.1, forward strand.
CGTTGCGATGGAAAATGATCAGCTCGGCATCATCCTTGGTATTGGTATCAACGTGAATATGACGCAAGAACTACTCAATACACTCGATCAGCCAGCCACATCACTCGCGCAACTCTCCGGCCACACTTGGGCCTTAGAGCAGATCTTAGAGCCGCTTTTGCAGCAGTTTTTGCAAGATTTAGAGCGCCTGACAAAAGAGGGATTTACCCCTTTCATAGCAAGCTATGAGGAGCTGCTTGCTTTTCGTGGCCAGAAAATCACCTGCTCCGATGGATTTCAGACACACAAGGGGATCTGCCATTCGATCAACAAAGAGGGCAGACTCAATCTTCTCTTGGATAGCGGCAAGATCACGACCCTATCGGCGGGCGAGGTAAAGGTTCAATGAGGCCCGCAAAGACGAATGGACGGAAACGGACAAGTAATGGACGCGGGCCCAGAAGAAACGCGAAAGTCAAATCGCAAAATGCAAAACGAAAGAAGATCTCTTCCATTTTGCATTCTGCATTCTGCGTTTTGACTTTATTCTGGGGCGTTGTTCATTTCTCATCTTTCGGAAACGTGCGCCTCCATCCCGATATGCACTCTTGAAACGGTGCATGTATAAACTGCCTCCTTGCATCCCAACCAAAGTGACTTTGGAGGGGTCTGATAAGAGAGGTCGATCTGAACGGCCGGTGCTTTTGCTTTATCCACCAGATATTGCCATCTTTGATCGGGAAGAAGAGTAACCCTCTCTTTCACCTTACCTGCTAGTGACAAAACCAGCTCCATGGGAAGGCTTTTGTCATTTGAGCAACTGACCTGACATGCAGCACTATGCATCTGCTTTGCACTTGTCGTGAAAACGGGCTTGCCGCCCTCATCAAATCTTAAGGAGTAGTCTTTAGATAGGTCGCGGATTTCGATTCTCTGCAAAATCTTTGCCGTCACCTTGGGCGTGATGAAACCCTCTTGCAGAAGTTCATAATCGATAACAGAATTAGGCTTCATGAGAGAAAAGGTCTTTTCCCATCCGTCTCCTCGCATCTTAAGCTCTACGTGAGCATCCGGAAGTGCATTTTTAAAATGGATGTATTTTTTTGTTTTGTATGCGCCTTCTGCATTCTGCGAAGTCAAGATGTGTTTCTCAACAAGGGGGTGGCCCGTGCGCATGGGTGCGTCAGAAAGAAGACCTACTCGAGACATGCGAGCGGCCGAGCGGAAGATCTCGTTGATGCATTGCGAATACCCATTTAAAAAATCGGATCTGCGCATCTCGATCGTCTCGCTTTCTAAATACCTTTCAACGTTATCTGCAATAGAGACAAACTTATCTTGCAGCGGATGCTTTACCGTGACAAAAAAACTAACGACGTAATCCCAGATGCGACTTACCGCTTCGATGAGAAGTGCAAAAATGCTCTCGGGACGAGCCTCTAGAGCGAGTCTTCCCTCTTGGTTTAAGACAAACCACTTCTTGTCTTTGCTGTTTTTAGAAACAATGTGATCGAATTCAGGCAGAAGAGACTCATAAACCCGATATGCGGGATCTAAAGGCTGTACAGGCTGCATGCTATTATCTTTTACGGATACTCTTGTGTACGAACCCAGCACTCTATTGGCTTGTCCAACGGTGCAGTCTGGTAATTCTGTTTAGCTCCCGGAGCTACAAAAAACCTCTGCGTCTGCGTTGTTTTTTCCCCCTCTTGGAAAACAATTGTAAACTCGAGGTTATTCTTCCTTGCGTTTTCTATAACAAAGCGCGCCTCCTTCTGCTGGGGGTCTAAGGGAAGAGTTTGTACAATAGGTAGCTTACCTCTTTCCGGAAATGAGATCATATAGGTGAGCGGCTGAATTGTGTTAAGTGCAAGAGAGCGTTCTACAAGCCTTCGTGGTTCGGAACTGATTTTCAAATCTCCCTCAGCATCTACTTGGCATACATACTTACCGCGGCTGTAGCCCCGAATCAGCTTTTCCGGTGCTGGTTGTGCTAAGGTAGCGAACTCATAATCTTTTATCGGTCCAATTCCTGGAGAGAATTGACGAGATTCGCCGGGAGACATCCACGCACATGGAACTGACCGACTATCCGGACTCTCTCCTGCCGCAGCCAGTTTTACTCCGACCTCTCTATCGCCTTTGTTCGTAAAATTTAAAACCGGATACTTTGGCGCCGGATCTGCTGAAGGAATTATTGTCACGCGCCCTAAGCGATCAATGTCTACCTGGTGGTTCCGATCAAGTGTAGGAATGAATCCCTTATTTTTAATAGTGGCACTCACCGTAGTCTCATCGTCGTATCTTCCAAAATAGCCCGCCGTATTCAATTCGGTTCTCCTGCTTTCATTCTGCCTCAGAAATACGTCTTCAAAAAGACTCCTCATATTCTCCCATCCGTTGGCAAACTGGAAAGAAACGCGCGCGGAAGGATTTGCATAGTGACGATTTATTATTTGTACATCTGATACCGGGTGGTATCTACCATCTTCGTAGCGTGCAGTCACAAGACACGAAGTGGCAGTGGGAGCGAGTGTATCATCTCCCTTTTTTCCCGTTTGGATCTCTTGGACAATACGGGCAGCAGCAAGAGAAATCTTTCCGACTGCACCCATCTTTTCTGTAGCGCGGTAGAGTTCATTTAGTGGGGCGCTATACTTTAAAAGAAAACGATCGCGCTCGTTATAATCAGGTTCTTGAGCTAGGTAATCATTAACATCGCGCGTTAAAATGACAATGCGGCGCTCGAGTAACGAAGGTGTGTCGTCGAACAAGCTAGTTAGCCACTGCCAAAATCTAGCGGCGATCTCGCAAATGAGGTCGATGCAGCTTTCGGGACGGTTGCACAGCACCAACTTATCTGCACTCACGTCAAACCATTTTCCATCATTCGGTCTCTTCTGAACGACATTGTCCAGTTCGGCCGAAAGAGCCACACGTCTGTCAGTTATCGCGATACCCGCCATAGTTACCTCTCATCAATGTTGAGCAACTATTTTAGTCTAAATTGGGCAATTTCTCTATTAAAATAAGTTTTAACGGTAGAAATTATTTAAACTTCGATTTCTTTACTTTTTCCACGTTTTTAGGGGGCGTAGAACTATCTTTAAAGCGCACCATCTGCATGTAGCCGATCACTCCGAGCGCTTCATTGAGATAGGTTATTCCCTGGCCTGCGTACTGGTGGACCACAAGAGAGGGGAGAACTAAGCCGGATGCGGGACGAGGCTGCATGGCGGGACTCGCCTTTTTGAAAATAGTGTAGGCGCGAATGCCTTTAGCGATCAGAGCACCGGAAAGAAAGTCGACACCGTATCTACCGAAAATGCGGCCGACCAGCTTCCCTCTTTTATAGTCGCCAAGCGCTGCATAGTCTCCTGTCAGCTCTTGCATGTCGGGGACAAAGACGATCAAGATCTCTTTGGCAGAGTGCTCTTTTAAGTTGTGATAGACGGCTAGAAGTTCGTGTGAAAGCACTTGCGGATGGAAGAATAGCTCCCATAGCCCCACACAGAGCCCCTTTGCAGAAGAGATGAGCGAAGGGACGAGATAACAGAGCTCTTCGAAAGCCCCCTCTACTACCCCAACCACTATCCCAGCTTCTAAAAGCCCTGCACTATATTCGACTCTTTTTTCTAGATCGTCTTCCGGCTGAATATAGCAATGGGCGTAGGGCACAAAAAGGGAAGCAGCGTAAGGCACGCTACGAGAAGATAGAGGCGAGAAACGGCGAGAAATTTTCTCATTTTAGAGGGCTTTTTCTCCAATTTTGTAGAAAGGATAAAAAATTGCGAATAAACGATAAAGCTAAAACTTGGGGGTGACCGAAATTTCTGGATGGACCTTAATGAGTTTTTATTAAACGCAAAGGCGCGAAAGACGCAAAATCCGCAAAGCAAAAATATCTGCCGATATTTTTGACTTTATGGAAGGGGTGCAAAAGTATGATAAGCCGCAGGATTTTAACCACGAAGTGGTAACTAGCTGCGAAGCAGCGACATATGCTAGCCGTGGCGTGACCGAAGGGAACCCACGGTGTCTGTACTCCTTTCCAAAAACAAGAGCCACGCAAGTGGCGACACCATCGTTTTTGTGTCGCCACTTGCGTGGCTTTCTGTGGAGAGGGGACTGATACCGTGGGTTCCCTTCGGTCACGCCACGGCTAGCATCTGTAGCCACTTGCGTGGCAATTTACCACTCCGTGGTTCTTTTAAGCCTGATACAGCATCGAGGACGAGTGTTCTCTACTGCTTTGCATTCCTTCATAAAGTCAAAAATATCGGCAGATATTTTTGCTTTGCGGATTTTGCGTCTTTCGCGCCTTTGCGTTTAATAAAAACTCTTTGAAGAACTCCTGCGTTAACGCAGGAGATTCTCCCCATGCAAGGGGCTCCTGCTTCGCGTCGCATTATCTATATAGCTCGGCTATCTCGCCCCTGAAGGGGCAAGATTGCGCTCGAGCAACATGTTCAAATTTCGTCATAATATAGATGATCAGAACTTGGGGGTGACCGAAATTTCTGGATGGACCTTGGCGCGCAAGGTGTCCTGGATTGCGCCTAAAGTGGCGCCGGTGGCCGAATGGCAAGAGGTGCAGGCGCCTTCATATGCGATGATTAGTTCCTTGCCTGCGATGAGATCGACTATCTGCACACCGCCCGCGTCGAGTTCGATGTAGGGACGGATATCGCGGGCGATCACCTCTTCCACCACTGCAATCTGCTGAGGCGAGGAGAGCTCCTTCCAACCCGGATACTCTCGGGCCTCTTCCGTTGATTCGGGAGGAAGCGGTGGTGCAACGTAAGTCGGGGCAAGCGGTATATCTAAACACTGCTTTGCAGCTTCGTGGATACACGCCAACACTAGAGTTAAGTAAAAACCGCTACCCTCCGCCTGCACCTCTTTTTCGAGAAGATCGAGGGTGAGCCGGCTCGCCTGGTCATAGTTTTTGCGCAAAAGAAGAGAGCAGGCAATCTCCACGGCTCCGATCAGCACCGGCGGGCCGAAGACCTGAAACTTAGCATCTGCGATCACCCCATCGCTCTCGTCAATTATTAGGTATAAATAGAGGACGTACCCCTTTTCGCGCGCCTCTTCGCTACCAATTGCAAGACGCATCCCTTTTGCTTTAGCATCGGCTTTAGAAAAAGAGCCGACACTCTTGGGGTTTTCGATAGCTTGGAGCAGCTTCCTATTCATCATTTTAGGCATGCTCCAAAAAGAGGCTTTAAGCTGTTTGCGACTCTGCCGATCGTCTCAATGGCAGATAGAATCTCCTCTTCGGTCGTCTCGTAGGAAAGCGCAAAGCTTACCGCCGAGTGCGCAAGAAGTGGATCGACACCCAGATGCATTAAAAGAGGAGCTACGCCTTCGATGGTCGCAAAGACACCTTGTCTTTCTAAATGAAAGAGAAGAGTCTCTGCCGAAATCCCCGGAAACGCGATGAGAGCGACGTTGGGCAGCCTCTCTACTTTGGAAAAGAGCGGCTGGGCATCCGGAAATACTTCCGCCACCCCCTTCTCCAACATATCTCTTAGCCTTGCTGTTTCGATGCAGAGATGTTCCGTGTGCGCAAGAGTTTGCTTCAAAGAGAGACTAAGCGCTTCCAGAGCAGGCGGATTTAAAGGGAGTGAGGTAGCAAGAAGCGAGTTTAACGAGGCGCGCGCATGCACCAAAAGACCTCCTGTTCCATGGGGAGCATGGATATATCTGCCATCAAAGGTAAAAAAATCAGCATCGAGGTCTGAAAAACGGAAAAAGAGTTTGCCGATTGCAAAGCACCCGTCTACATGGACTAGGACCTCTTTTTTTCTGCAGACTGCGATTAGATCGTTTAAAGGTTGGATCACGCCTGTAAGAGGGTCGGCCCAAGGCAGCGACACTAAGATCGTGCGCGGGCGGATCATCTCTTCGAGCGCCTGCACTTTAATCTGCCCCTTCTCATTTAGTGGAAGAGTTTTAAGCGTACAGCCCAGCTTTTCTAAGCGCTTATGCGATCTATCAGAAGGGAGAATGAAGTGGGTGCGTCCCGTCTCTCGAACCAGGTCAAGATAGACGGATAAAAAGAGGTGATCGGTTGCCTCCTGGGCAGTAGAACAAAAAAAGAAGCGATCGCCAGAAGAGGCGCCCAAATCTTGTAGGATCTCGGCCTCACTCTCTTCTTGCTTACGACCAAGGGGTGGAGGGGGAGAGTGCTGGTTCAGATAACTTGCTTTTCCCATTTTCCCTTGTGCCAACTGTAAAGAAGCGGCTCTCCTGTTGGAATCTCGAGCTCTACTACCTCTTCCTTGCTCAAGTTATCTAGAAACATCACGATAGCACGCATCGAGTTGCCATGCGCAGAGATAAAGACATTTTTTCCCTCTTCTAAATAGGGCATGATCGTTTTCTTAAAGTAGGGAAGCGCTCTTTCTGCCGTCATCGCTAAACTCTCGCCTTTGGGAGGCGCAACATCATAGCTCCTGCGCCAGATCTTGACCTGCTTCTCTCCATACTTGTCCATCATCTCGCGCTTATTCATCCCTTGAAGCTCTCCATACATACGCTCGTTGAGCTCCCATGCTGTGATGACCGGAATGCACTTTTTTCTCGTCTCTTCACTATAGACCTTGGCCCACTCTTGCAACTTGTGCTCATGCGGATGCAGCACGGTTGGAATCTTGCCTCCCTTGTGCTCGCTCATCACGAGCATCGCAGTCGTCTGTGCGCGGACGAGCGAGGAGACAAAGATCACATCGAAAGGGATGTGGGCGATCTTCTTGCCCCCCTTTAAACTCTCTTGTATCCCCTCCATGCTCAAAGGGATATCGACCCAACCCGTAAAAAGGTTTTGCTTATTCCACTCCGACTGCCCATGACGCATCATCACTAATTTTGCCATAACATCCGCAGTTTAGCATATTCCCCTCTTTTCGTGCCTGTGCCCGATCTTCTTCAATCGCGCCCGCTTCCGCGCCCGATCTTCCTCTTTCTCTCTTTTCCCGAATTAATCCGGATCGGCGCGCATGCGGGCGCGGAAGCGGGCGCGTTCAAAAAGAAAGTGTTAACCAACTGACCCTCTTAAGACTTTTTTAAGAATAAACTGATCCTCGACGCTGATTAACTCGTAAGCGCTATTCATAGGAGATTGCGCAAATAGCGAAGCACCTGAAATCTGATCGACGATCATCAGATGGTAGCCGCCCCTTTGAAGCAGAAACTCCTCGTTGATCTTGATAATCGCGTTGGTCTTGTTGTTAATGGTGATGCCTCCATGCAGGCAGACGCTCTCGTCAGGTCCAATTACCGCTTCCATCGGTGCTGTGTCATAAGGAATTTTAACATTTTGTTGATCTTCACGTGGAATTTGGATGTCTGCTTCTTGGTTAAATTCGATAGTCATTTTTTCACCCTTTAAAATTGTTAGTTTAAAAACCCACAAACAAACTAACAAAACCAGGAAAACGACTCAATAAATAATAATTAATTGACCGATAGTTGCATATGCTTTATGCTCCATTGCCATGAAAACAAAAGAACCGAAAAAACGTTTAAGTAAAGCATTAGCTGCCGCAGGCGTCTCCTCACGCAGAGGGTGCGAAGAGCTGATCTTTGCAGGAAAAGTTAAAGTAAACGGCAAGGTCGTGCTCGTTCCTCAGACTCTCGTCTCTTGGGAAGATGACCGCATCTCCGTATCCGGTAAAAGCCTGCACACCGAAGAGGACAAGGTCTACTACATCCTCAACAAACCCACCGGCTACATCTGCTCCAACAAACGAGTCGGCTCCAAAAAAATTGTGCTCGATCTCTTTGCTAACTCCCCGCAGCGCCTCTTCACTATCGGAAGACTCGACCGAGACACCACAGGGCTTCTCCTCGTCACCAACGATGGCCACTTCGCCCAAAAGGTGATCCACCCCGCCTCCAATATCCAAAAAGAGTACCTCGTCAAAGTCCACAACGAGATCACCCACGACCATCTCGTCTCGATCGCTAAAGGCATGAGTATCGAAGGCTCTTGGATCAAACCTGTACGCGTGACCAAAGTCCGCAGAGGCACCGTGAAAGTCGTCGTGATGGAAGGAAAAAAACGAGAGGTACGCCTACTCGTCGAAAAAGCCGGGCTTAAAATCGACACTCTTAGCCGCATCCGCATCGGTGGTCTGACGCTCGGGCCACTACCTGTTGGCATCTTCCGCCCGCTTACAGCTGACGAGCGCGAGCTTCTCTTTAAAACAAAAAAAGCTAAGCAAGATACGCTCTAGCCACGCCTATGTTATCTTTTGAACCCCCTCCCGGGGAAATGAGAAGCGTCTTGCGCTGAAAGGCACCGACAGTCACACATACAGGACCACCTTTACTCTGAAAACTTTCACGCGTGCGCGTTAAACATAAGGAAGATTTAGGAAAAAGAGGGATGCCAAATCGGGCAAAGTGGGCCACCGTGCTCACTGTGATCCAGAGCGTCTTACCGAGCGGATGGTATTGCTGCTCCGCTTCAGCTTGTGTAATACCTGCACTCTCCGGTTCTATATTTTTTTGCATCCATACCCAAATAGATTTTTCTTCGGCACCGTTTCCGTATTCATTTTGAATCACAGTTGCACTGAGGATCTCCACACTGCACTTTTTTGCAAGAGGTATAAAAGTATTAATGCAAAGTGGCTTTCCATCTACCTTGGCAGGAATCAAGGTGAGAGTATGCGTATCTTTTAGCTTGGGAAATGTGCGATGGATGTTACCCGGAAGGCAGGGCGCTACTCCGGGGTCTCCGAAATACTTTTTCCACGCACCCACTCCAAATGCAAGAGAGGGAGGACGGGGATGGCTAAAGGCCCTTTTGTGTTTCCCGTCCGGAAGCTTATAGCTCACATGCTCTTGTTCGCATTGTGTCTTCCACACTTTGTCGGAGATCTTCCAGGCTTTACAGACTACTTCGCATCTGCCTACTTCTTCGGGTAGAAGGTAGTTCATGATGTGAGAAAACGCATCGGGAGATGTGCGAGATATATCATTCAGATTGGCTTCCGGCTTGCTGAACCAAGAACAAATCCAATCACAAATAGCTTTCCAGAGCGCGGCTATGGTCTCGGCAATTTGGAGATAGCAGGGCTTCTCTTCGGGCAGGGCTATCGATCGTTTTGCAGAATCTAAATTAATTGTTGGTGTCATGGAGGAGTAGCATAGCAGAAAACCCCCAAAAAGAACAGAGCCGCTTGCTTTTCTTATCTCGTTTAGGTATAAAGATCTCCGTTTATGCTAACCATTGCACGGCTGTTTGGAAAGTCTCCTTTTGCCCCCCTGCAGACCCACATGAAGAAAGTGGCGAGCTGCGTGGAAAAGCTGACCCAGCTTATCGAAGCTCTTCCTAAGATGGAACGGGAGAAGATTGAAAAATTTTCTTCAGAGATCTGCACTCTTGAAGAGGAGGCCGACCTTACAAAAAACGATATCCGCAACCACCTTCCCAAAAGCCTCTTTCTTCCGATCGACCGCGGCCATTTTTTAGAGATCCTCTCAGTCCAAGACAGCATCGCGGATAAAGCAGAAGATATCGGCATTCTGCTCACCTTGCGCCCGCTTGCACCCTTCCACAACTTTAAAGCGGATCTGCAATCGCTCTTTAAAAAGAGCGCTCAAGTTTTTTGGGATGCTAAAAAAATCATCGAAGAGATCGACGAGCTCTTAGAAGCCTCTTTTGGCGGCATCGAAGCAGAAAAAGTAAAAGAGATGGTGCTCAAGACCGCATACAAAGAGCATGAAGCAGATCTAATGCAACGCACCTTGATGAAGCAGCTCTTCGCAAACGGAGAAACCCTCTCTGCACCCGACTTCTACCTTTGGGCGCATGTTATCGAAGAGATCTCTGCACTCTCGCACCTCTCAGAGAGATTAGCTAATCGCATTCGGATGGTACTGGAACTAAAATAGACTATGGAAGTCGAAGCGATCCTCAGAATACTGATCCTGGTCGTAGGCTTTTACATGGCGTGGAACATTGGCGCCAACGATGTCTCCAATGCGATGGGAACATCTGTTGGCTCGGGCGCTCTAACACTTAGGCGCGCTGTAATCTTCGCAGCCATTTTAGAATTCTGTGGAGCCTATTTCGTCGGATCCAATGTGTCGGAGACGATGCAAAGGGGGCTGATCGACACCGACCTCTTCTTAACAGAACCCACCACTCTCGTTTTAGGGATGTGCGCCGCGCTTTTGGGCACGAGCATCTGGCTCCAGATCGCCTCCTATTTTGGATGGCCCGTCTCTACCACACACGCCATCGTAGGTGCGATCTTAGGCTTTGGTGCCTTGATCGGCGGAGTAGAAGCTGTCAAGTGGCAGGAGGTCTCCTCCATTGCAATAAGCTGGGTTGTCTCTCCCGTCATAAGCGGCCTTTTTGCCTACTTTCTCTTCGGTTTTCTGCAGAAAAAGATCTTGTATGCGATGAATCCCACAGAGATCACGTTTAAGCTTTTTCCCCTGTTTGTCTTCATCGTCTTTGGCGTTTTCACATTAAGTCTCATCTTCAACGGCCTGCAAAATGTGGATATCACCCTCTCATTTGTGCAAGCAATCGGCGTCGCTCTTCTCGTAGGACTTATCGCCGGGACCATATGCTACTTTCTCATCCGAAAATTCGCTTCTCCGACCATTTCAGAGCCGATGCTATCTCGCCACCTACCCCAGCATGTGATCAGCCTTGAAAAGGCGATCAAACACCTGCAGCGCGTCCATGTCTCTTCGTTTAACGATGTGCACACGAAAACAGGCGAGCTGCTTGAAGAGGCCAAAGCCCTTTCACAAAATTTGCGCCAAGAGACCAGCTTTGGAGAGCGCACCTCCGAATATACGCAAGTAGAAAAAATGTTCGGCTACCTTCAAATATTAAGCGCCTGCTTTGTCGCCTTTGCCCACGGTGCTAACGACGTCGCAAACGCTATCGGCCCTATCGCTGCCGTCCTCGACATCTTGAAAAATGGCACCATCTCTGACACTGCATCCATCCCGACTTGGCTCCTCGCTTTTGGCGGCGCCGGCATCGTCCTTGGCCTCGCCACCTACGGCTGGCGTGTCATGGAAACGATCGGCAAAAAGATCACAGAACTCACCCCCACACGCGGCTTTTGCGCAGAATTTGGAGCCGCGACTACCATACTCCTCGCCTCCAAACTCGGCCTCCCGATCTCCACTACGCACTGCCTAGTCGGCGCCGTTCTAGGCGTCGGCATCGCCAGAGGTTTTCGTGCCCTTAACCTCGGCACCCTCCGCGATATCATCCTCTCCTGGATCGTCACTATCCCCGCCAGCGCCCTCACCTGCATCCTCTGCTACTTCTTGTTAAAACTTATTTTTATTTAGCATAATAAAAAATAGTTAGTATTTACCTATTCAATATTAAATGTTATAATTTTTATCACTTTTATAAAGGAGATGTTATGACAAAAGCAATCGCGCCAACTGCCGCAACAGCCCCTATAATTCCTAATCCTCCCCCCATCACAGCGGAGTCCTCCTGCTGCACAGATCTCTTCCTGCGCGTGCAGGCTGTCTGGAACGCTTTCTTGACTTTGCTTGTAGCTATTGTCGACTGGTGCGCGTGTCAGATCCATGGTCCCACGGGCAAAAGCCAGCCTCTCGTGATAGATTGGGAAGAGCGGTTGCCGCGTCGTGCGCCTATTAGGCTCCCTAGGGATTTATATCCGAAAACAGCAGAAGAAAAAGCAGAAGAGACTCTTAAGAATCAAATAGAAATATTCGATAGGATGCCAAGCTTGGGACGCTTCTTAAAAAGCTACATACCCGAACATTTGCCGCTCCAAACAAGAGCAAGGCAGATCAAAGCGGCCATCAATAACGAGGGCATTCTTTTCCAGTGTAGCCAATACCCAACATACACAGCCTGGAGATGTGGAAGGCTACACATGGCACTGTAATAAAACACGTTTACTACTTAAGTTAGGAGCCAATCCCAACGGGAAAAGCGATAACGCCTGGGGTTATGTTCCGCTTCACTGTGCTGTATTCAGCGGATCCACGCTTGCCTATGAAGAGCTGCGACAAGCAGGAGCCAATCCTTGGATAAGGGAATACCAGGGTTACCGACCAGGGCAAACACCCATTGCGCTTGCTTATCACATCCTCGCATCAAATATGCCGTTAGACGACTATTTTTGGGAGATTGCACGAAAAAAAGAGCACAGCCTAGCTCACTATTTTCCAGATCGGTATTTTACTCCAGCTTCTTACTCCAAACCGGGCACTTTAACTGACGTCCAAAAGATGATCGACTTCGAGGTGGAAAAAGCAACTGATCATATCCAAGCTGCCCAACCGGTGCACGTGGACCGCCCATTGCTAAACTTATCGCAAGCTACTACCTTGCCGGTGATCCAAACGAGCATGGTGCAAATCTTGTGGAGGATTACAAAAGCTTTTACATTAGTTCGGATCCCAATACCAAAGGCGTGCAAGATCTGCTCAAAGGCAATCCAACAGCAACCATGACAGAGCAGCTGGCGATGATCCAAAAGAGCGTAGAGACAAGTAACGAGCTCTTTTTGACTGTAAACCCACAAGCAACATCTGAACTGCACAATGGAACTGAGCTCTTCCTAAGCTAGGGGCCAATCCCAACAAGCGTGCCACCTTGGGTAATTTGCAGAATTTCACACCGCTCCACGCAGCTGTCCTGACCCGCAGTCCGCTTGCATATAAAACTCTACGCGCGTTTGGCGCCGATCCCACAATGAGGCTGGGATCTGCCCAAGACGGAGACACCTGCATAGAAATGGCACAAAGAATGCTTGCTGCAAACCCTAAGATATCAGCGCACGAATATTTCCGTGACTTTGTTCTTCGAGCGGGCATACCAAAAATACCAGGAAAAGTTTTCGATACACCTTATTCTTACGATCTTCAGCTTTTCCCTCACACATATGTACATGCAGTACTGAATAATCAATATGCCTCTGATGGCTTTGGCACAGAAAAAGATCTGCAAGAGATCCTCGACTACGAAAGGATGCTCCAGAGCTCTGTCGCCCAAGAGGTCCACAGACACTACGAACTCCCTGCAGACATCGCCACAACCGTAGCCGACTACGCTCAAGAATAGCCTTGTTAATGAGGTAGAATTTGTAGCTTTTCTATGCCGGCATCAATGAGTGTGTCTAGCGTTTTGCTAATCGACTTGTGCATCGCTATTGCTGCCTTTGCAACATAATAATGGCGTTCGCTGGTTGTTCTGTACGCGATATTGCCTTTGAATTTGTCTTTTTTTATTGGCACTGGTACTGGCTCACCTTGCTTGAGATAAAGTCTAACCGCGGCTTCAATAGCTTCTTTGATATTTTCCAACCCTTCTTCAATGGTCTCCGCATCAGTGCAAACCCCAGGAAGCTCATTCACTCGAATGATGTAGTAATGCTTTCCTTTATGAGCTTCTTGCTCAATGGTATACGACCAGTTCAAGTTAAGGTAGTACTTTAAGCTTTTTTTAATACCCATGGTCTCTTAAAACCTCTTTTAAATCGCGAATTTGATAAGGCAAAAGCTGCGACCTGCGCTTTATACATACATTTTTCGGATACTCGTTTTTTCTAAATACATGATGAGAACCTCTCACGTCCACTTTAAAGCCTAGTTTCAGCAAAATATTTTCGGCCTCTTCATAGGAAACATCCCTGCCAGACAGGATTTTTTCTACTATCTTTTGCCATTTGCTCATGCCGGGAATGATATCAATTTCGATATCGTCTTGTCAACGGACAAGAGAGCGGGTAGTACAAGAAGGAGCGTCCTGGAGGATGGTGCCGATCGCGGCGATCCAGTCGGGGCGCAAGTTTAGGGCGGGGCAGCGATGCGCTGAGATGCCGCTGGTGCGAAGAAGGGGTAGGTACTGCTCTTCGATCTCGAAGAGGGTTTCGATGTGATCGGATAGGAAGGCGAGCGGAATGACCACTACCTGCTTGTCGGTCTTAGGAAGTGTTCTACAGATCTCCTCGGTTGCAGGGGTGAGCCACTCTCCTCGACCGAATTTCGACTGGTAGGCGAGGATCTTCTCTGCTTTTGGAAAGCCTTCCGCGATCGCGCTATAGGAACTGACACACTCTTTTTCATAGAGATCCCCCTCCTCGATAAACTTCTTGGGCAGGCCGTGTGCAGAAAAGAGCAAGATGCTTTTTTCTTCTTTTATCTCTCTTTCTTCTAAAAATTCTCTTAGTTTGCGCTGCATTGCGGCCACATAAGCCGGATGCGTTGGAAAAGATGCCACCCAGCGCATCTTGTCTGCTATCTGCGGAAGCTTCTTTAAAAAGAAGCGCGCGATGCTGCCTGTCGTGGCATAACTAAATTGGGGAAAGAGGGGAAAGACGATGATCTCGACATCTTTAAAAGCGCGCATCTCTTCTAGGAACGCATCATGTGTTGCAGGAAGATAGCGATGGAAGGCAAGCGTTTTTATCTTAAGCTTCTGGCCCACTTGTTTGGCAAGCTCTTCTGTATCGGCATAGATCGGGGACCCCCCTCCGATGCGGGTATAGTCTGCTTTGATCTTCTCGGCTCGCTTTTTTGCAATCCGTGTGAAGAACCATTTTTGTGCAAAATGGGGAAAGGGGGTGCGGATCACATCAGGATCAGTGAGAAGCTCCTTTAAAAAGGGGGCGATCTCGTCGAGATTACGTGGCCCGCCAAAACTGGCAAATAGAAGTAATTGCGTCTTCATGAAAATATGTTAAGATGATGTTATGCGCTGGCGTTATTTATTTCTTCTACCTCTTCTTCTCTTCTTCGGATCCTGCGGCACAAGCTCGTCCCAAAAAGAGTACACGATTGCTATCGACCCTAGCTGGTATCCCTTAAACTTGATGGGAAGAGAGAATCAGCTTAACGGCTTTACAATCGATCTTCTCCAAGAGATCGCTGCATTGAAAAAAATCAATATCCTCAAGGTTCGCGAGAACTGGGATAATCTCATCTCCCATCTTCAACAAGAGAAATATGACGCGATCCTCTCTTCTTTGCAACCCTATCTCTTCTACGAGAAGCAGTATGACTTCTCCTCTCCCTTCTTGCTCACCGGACCGGTCCTTGTTGTGCCTTATAAATCACCGCTCACCTCTTTAGACAAGTGCGCAGGTAAGGAGATCGCTGTCTTGGACGGGTCCAAAGATGCTCTTATTGTAGAAAAGTACGCGGGGATTATCATCCGCAACTACAACACTCTCGGAGAAATCTTTCGCGATCTTCTCTCGGGCGCACTCGATGGCGCACTTGTAGACACTCTTCCTGCACAGGCCTACTGCCAAGATCTCTACCAAGGCCAGCTAAGATAGCAACGCCTCCTCTCTCCTCCGCAGGCCTAAGGCTTGTGACGTTGCATAAGACGGACTCTCCTCTTCGCACGCTCTTCGACGAAGGGCTAAAAGAGCTCGAAAAGAGCGGTAAATACGAAGAGCTTGTTAAGAAATGGAGCCTTTAGAAAATACGGCACTTATCATGTTCGCTGTAATCTGCGCGCACGTGCTCTAACTCTTGATCATCCACAGGGCATTTGCGTAGATCCCACACTTGCGCGGAGTAGTTGGCGATCGACTCGTCTGTAGAGAATTTACTCATCCCGGCGATGTTGTGTATTGCAAATTCTGCCCACTTTTCAGGCTGGACATAGAGATCTTCGACCTTCTTTTGCGTGTCATAGTAGCTTTGAAGATCGGCGAGGACAAAGTAGCGATCCGCCACACTTCCGTTAAACTTCTCCAAAAGGGTGTGGTAGAGGCTGAGGAGTGACTGGTGTTCTGATTCATTCTCAGCAAGTGAGTGGTCGCGCAGCGCGTCTATCGCCTGGCGGATCGCGCTGTTATGCATGTAAATATCCCAAGGGCTATAGGTGCCCTGCTCGCGCAAAACTATAATCTGATCTGCGGTTAAGCCGAAACCGAAGGGCCACCACTGGTCGGTCACCTCTTTGTGCATTTCGATATTGGCCCCATCCTCTGTTCCGATTGTGAGTGCGCCATTCATCGCAAGCTTCATGTTGCCGGTTCCTGACGCTTCCATACCTGCGGTCGAAATCTGCTGGGATAGGTCGGCTGCAGGGATGATCTTTTCTGCGCGTGAGACGTTATAATTTTCGATAAAGACCACTTTTAAGAGCGGGCTTACTGCAGGGTCGCGATTGACCTTGCGCGCGATGCATTCGATTAGACGTATCACATTTTTGGCGACATCATAGCCAGGGGCCGCTTTGCCTCCAAAGAGGACCATGCGCTTTATTTTGCGCGCATTGGGATCTGCCTTAAGCTCGTGATAGAGCATAAGGACGTGGAGCGCATTCATGAGCTGTCTTTTATACTCGTGTATCCGCTTGATCTGCACATCGAAAAGAGCCTCTTCATCTAGAGCTGTTGACGCGGCGATTACCTTGCCTCTAAAGTCGCGGATCGGGTTCTTCTCTGCAAGAAATTGGATAAGGTCGCGCTTATTCTCTTTCTTAATTTTTAAAAACTCTTTTTGGCTCGCACTGTCTGATGCAAATTTGGCAATCTCGCGCATCTTGTTAAAATCGGTGATCCATTCACTGCCTATCCGCTTGTTCAGAAACTCTGCAAGACGAGGGTTGGCATTTAAGAGCCAGCGTCTTTGTGTGACTCCGTTTGTCACATTGATAAATTTGTCGGGATACATCTCGTAAAAGTCTTTAAAGATCGTCTTTTTCAAGAGCTCGGTATGGAGCGCTGCTACCCCATTCACTCTGTGGGTGCCATAGGTCAAAAGATAGGCCATTTTTACTTGCCCCTCTTCGACAAAGGACATGCGTCTTACGCGCTCTTCATCGCCGGGAAACTTTTGTCTCACAGAGTTACAAAATTCTAAGTTGAGCCGTTCGATGATCTGGTACTGGCGCGGCAAAAGATTATGAAGGCGCCCCTGGTTCCACTCTTCTAACGACTCGCGCAAGATCGTATGGTTTGTGTAGCTACAGCAGGTTTTGACCACCTCCCAAGCCTCTCCCCAGCCAAAATCGTAATCTTTGGTGAGAAGACGCATGAGTTCGATTACGACTAGAGCGGGATGGGTGTCGTTAATCTGGATGCGGACTTTGTCAGCAAAAAGCGAGAGATCCCCATATCGCTTAAGATAGTGGTTGAAGATATCTTGAATAGAGGCAGCAGCTAAAAGAAACTCCTGCTTGAGCCGGATCCGTTTTCCCACCTCATTGTTATCATTGGGATAAAGAACGTCTGTGAGCGCTGAATTCTCCCCGGCTTGATCTAAGTGCCCTGCGTTAAAGCGCTGCAACTGAAAGTTGCGAGGAGACTCCTTGGTCGTCCATAGGCGCAAGGTGAGCACAGTGAAATCGGGCGCATTTTTGTAGCCGATGATTGGCATATCGTAAGCAAGCGCTCTCACCTCTTCAAAGTCTACTAGGTCGTAGACTTCAACCCCCTTCTTGTTAACCGCCGGGAGCATACGCCCCGAGTAGAAGACAGAGACTGCGTGATCATCGCGCCGAAACTCCCAAGGATTTTCATGCAAAAGCCAGGTGTCGGGACGCTCGACTTGTACCCCGTCCCACACCTCTTGATCGAAGATCCCATATTGATAACGCAGACCATATCCCACTGCCGGATACTCCTGCGTAGCAAGCGAATCAAGTAGGCATGCTGCAAGCCTGCCCAGGCCTCCGTTTCCGAGTCCCGGATCGGGCTCCATTAGAAGCTCCGTTTCAAACTTGCGGTTCATTTTTTTCATCACCAGCTTGATGAGATCTATCGCGCTCATGTTGGTGATGTTATTGCCCATCAGCCTGCCGGGCATATACTCCATGCAAAGGTAGTAGAGGGTGCGCGGATGTTTTTTATGGAAAGTATGGGCGCTGGCTGTCCAGTTGATCATGATCTCTTCGCGCAGTGTGAGCGAAAAGGCGCGATAGAACTCCTCATTATTGGCCTCGTCGACGGTGACTGCCATAGTCGTGATGAGGTAGTGCTTGATCTTCTGAACAAGCATCTCCGCTTTATAATCTAACTGTGGATCAAGTGTCATATTCTGAACCTTAGAATAAAAAAAATTTTAAATCATTAGACATTTCGATTATACGGAGGATTATGAAGAAATATGAACTGATCGTCATCGGCACGGGGCCTGCGGGGGAGAAGGCAGCCGTCAAAGCGGCTTATTTCGGCCACAAGGTCGCGATCATCGAAAAAGAGAAGCTATTTGGCGGCGCAGAAGTCGTTACGGGTACACTCCCCTCCAAAACGCTCAAAGAGACAGCGCTCTATTTTTCTGGAAAATATGAAAAGGGGCTATATGGGGTCGACCGCGATCTGCAGCATGAGGCGTCGATCGAAGACTTCATGTACAGAAAAAACCAAGTGAGCGCATCGGAGGGCCAAGAGATCTACGAAAACCTGATGCGTCATGGCGTTGACATCTATCACGGCACCGCCTCATTCCAAGATCCGCATACGATCAGCGTCTCGGGAGAGAAGAATGAGGAGATTTGGGGCGAGCATATCCTAATTGCGACCGGCTCCTACCCTTACCATCCTGCTAACATCCCCTTTGATGGGGTCCGCATACACGATTCGGATACGATCTTACAGATTAAGCGTTTTCCCAAATCCCTCTGCGTAGTCGGCGCCGGTGTCATCGGGTGCGAATATGCAACTATTTTCTCGACTATTGGCACGCACGTTTTTCTCGTAAACGACAAAGAGAAGATCATGCCTTTTATCGACCAGGAGGTCGCACGAGAGCTTATCTTTCAGATGCATAACAACGAGGTAGAGATTCTCTTTAACACCTCCATCGAATCTGTAGAGCCGCCCAAAAACGAGAAAGATATGGTTCGTGTCAAGCTAAAGACCGGACAGATACTCGAAGTGGACATGTTCCTCTTTGCTGCGGGAAGAAATGGCAATTTGGGCGCGCTAAACTGCGAAAAAGCGGGGCTGAAGGTGGGCGAACGTGAAACGCTGGTAGTAAATGAAAAGTATCAGACAAATGTCCCGCATATCTATGCTGCTGGCGATGTGATCGGTTTTCCGGCCCTCGCCTCTACGAGCATGGATCAGGGACGGGTCGCCGTCGCGCACATCTTCCAGACAGAAGACTTAAAGCATCTACCCTCCTTCTTCCCTTTCGGCATCTACACCGTGCCAGAGATCTCGATGGTCGGGCTGACAGAAGAGGGGGCGCAAAAGATAAACCTCGCATATTGCACAGGAAAAGCGCGCTACTCAGACATGGCCCGCGGTAAGATCATGGGCGCAAAAGCAGGATTTCTCAAAATCGTCTTTAATCGCAACGACATGGTCATCCGCGGCGTGCACATCATCGGCAACATCGCTACCGAGCTCATCCACTACGGCCTTAGCCTCGTCGAGACCAATAGCACCCTCTACGACGTGATCGGCCATGTCTTCAACTACCCGACCCTCCACGACCTCTACAAGTACGCCGCCTACGACGGCCTCAGCAACCTCACCGGCCACAAAGTCAAACCTTAAGTTACAAGAGGTAAGTTGGGTTGTAGTTGTCTTAAAAATTGCTCAACAGGAAGACAGAGCACATTTTTATATTGGATGGGCGAGGTGCCACGATAGAGTAGTAGCGGTTTGGCTTCGGGATAATCTTCGATGAAATGATGTAATCCTCGCACATCTTCAGGAGACACAATACGGCTATTTTTAACTTCTATTGCATAGCAGCCCATCTCTCCATAAATAATGAAATCAACTTCTAATCCGGCTTTTGTACGCCAGAAATGAAGATCATGACGTCCTTTAGTGTAATGGACCCAAGCACGCAAATGTTGGAATACAAGACCTTCGAGTGCTGGACCATCGATATCTGAAGCAGAATCTCCGGGTCCCATTTTACGCAAGGCGCGAAAAACTCCTACATCGAAAAAATAGAACTTAGGATGTTGTGACAAATCACGTTTAGCACGATGACTGAAAACATCTATCCGCACCGAGAGGAGGAGATCCTCTAAGATTGAAATATAATTATCGACAGCATGTCTTTTTACGGAGCTTTCACGGGCAACATTAGTGATATTCAGAAGTTGCGCATGAGAAAAACTCATCACATGTAAAAAACGCGTAAATTGTCCTACATTTCGCACGAGCGCTTCCGCTTGGACTTCTTCGTCGATGTATACACCGGCATAAGTGGAAAGCAGCTCTTCCGGTTCTTCTGCTTCCCATGCCAAGGGAAGCATTCCGATCTTTAACGCCTTTTCTAATGAAAATTGCCCTCCTAGCTCTATTGCAATAAAAGGATCGAGATATTTGATAAGAGCCCTACCACCAAGAAGATCGGCACCTCCTCTCTTCAGCTTGCGAGCAGAAGAGCCGGTCAAGATAAATTGAACTCCCAATTTTTCTTCGATCAAACTATGGACAACTGCTAAAAGATCAGGGACTTTTTGTACTTCGTCGATGATGACAAAGGCTGGTTTGGGCAATGCAGTAACTTCTTTTATCAGTTCATCGGGATAGGCTCGAAACTTTTCACGGAGTGAGGAAAGAAGAAGATTCAGATATAAAGCTTCTGGAAAGAGAGTTTTCATCCATGTCGACTTGCCCGTTCCTCGAGGGCCAAAAAGAAAAAAACTCTGCTTGGGAGGAGCGAAGAGCCTTCTTACCAACTCCTTTTTTTGGTTCATAACCTCATTTCTCCATCCTTTTTTCAACTTCATCTTACATTTTTCCTTTGTTAAAACCCACACAAAACCATAACACGCTCTAAATTAGCTGGTTGCGAAAAAGAGTGCCCCAAAGCGAGAAATGGACCTGAAAAGGACGGTAATGGACGCGGCGAAGAAAATAGTTTCTGTTGTTTTGCTCTTTTCGTTTAAGGGGCAATGTTGTTAGTCTGGGCGTGTGGTGGAAGCGTGAGCGTTAAAAATAGTGTTCTCAAGTGTTTGGTGTGGCTCTTCCGGGTGAAGAAGAAATCGGGGAGGGAGCGCCGTTTTCTCATCGTCTCAACGACGGGGCTCGGCGATAGTTTGTGGGCAACTCCTGCTATCAAAGCGCTGCGTCAGAGCCTGCCTGATTGCTACCTTGCGGTCTTGACAAGTCCTATCGGCAAGGAGATCTTCAAACACAATCGCCAGATAGATGAACTGTTCGTCGTAAAAAAACCTATTCTGCTCTCGCTTTTTTTTCTTCTTTTTAAACTGCGCAAAAAAGAGATCGGGTCAATACTCCTTTTTCACACGTCCCAAAGAGCAGTTCTTCCCTTCTGCGCGCTCTTGGGGGCATGGAGGATTATCGGAACGGAAGGGATGAGCAAGGGGCTCGACTCACTTCTAACTGTTGCAGTAGATAAAAAGCCGATCCATGAGATCGAACGGCGGCTCGAGATCGTCTCTAAAGTCGGAGCGCACACCCTCGACCCGACTCTCGAATTTTATGTAACCGAGAGCGAAGAAGAGAGGTGCGATAACTTCATAAAAAGAGAGGGCATCCCTTCTTATCTTCCTCTTGTCGGCCTCCATCCTGGCGCAAAAGACGCCTTTAAAAAGTGGCCTCCGGAGAAGTTTATCGCTCTTGGCAACCGACTCGTCGACCACTTCGGCTGCCAGATCCTGGTCACAGGAAATGCGGAAGAAAAACCACTCGCAGAGAAGATCGTAAAAGGGATTAAAGGCGCAGTATCTGCAGCGGGCCTACTCTCTTTGGGCGAGATGGGAGCGCTGATCAAGCGGATGTCTCTCATGGTAACTAACGATACGGGACCTATGCATGTCGCCTTTGCGCTCAAAACGCCCACGGTCGCTCTATTTGCGCCGACAGATCCCAAACTCTGCGGCCCTTATTTTATGCCTCTTTCTCATGTGATTGCAAAGAGGCGCACCTGTACCCCCTGCTTGAGAAAAAAGTGTCAGGATCCTTTCTGTATGCTTCAGATTTCCGAGGAGGAGGTTTACGACGCGGCCGTTCAACTATTCTATAAGAGCAAAGCTGTTGAAAAGAGATAACCCCCTCATCTACATCGTCATCTTGAACTGGAATGGAAAAGAAGACACGCTTGCTTGTCTCAGCTCTCTAGAAAGAGTTCTTTATGCTCCTTTTCGGACAGTTGTCGTAGATAATGGCTCGACCGATGGATCGATAGAGGCGATCCGCGCAAAGTTTCGTCAAGAGCCACTTGCAAAAATCCCCGCCCCAGAAAAATCGAAGATTTTGAGTCAGTTTGCTGGGGCTGGCAGCAGCCCGAATCCCGCCAGCGGGGACATACTCGAGGAGAGTAGGACCCGATGGCCGGACAGCAAAATGGCTCAAAAGGGCAATTTTGCTGCGGCGGGGATTTTTGCAAGTGGCTCTCAAGTCACGCTGATCGAAAATGGGAAAAACTTAGGCTTTGCGGGTGGAAATAATGTCGGCATCCGCTTGGCACTTGTTGAGGGAGCAGACGCTATTTTTCTACTCAACAATGATACGGTTGTAGACCCTTATATTTTACAGGCATTTGCAAGTTCGTTATTAAACCATCCGGAAGCGGGCATTTTTGGCGCTAAACTCTACCTGCATAATGAACCCGATCGCTTTGATCATTTGGGTGGCAGATGGAACAAAAAGAGGGCCGCTTTTGATTTTGTGGCTTTGCGTGAAAAAGATATAGGCCAGGAGCATCCCGCTCTTGACTACGCTTGCGGCGCTGCCCTTTTTGTCAAAAAAGAGGTGTTTGAAGCGGTGGGCCTTTTGGAGGAGAACTTTTTTCTGATCTGGGAAGAGGCCGACTTTTGTGTGCGGGCGAGGCGCGCAGGCTTTCTTTCCCTCCTCTCAACTGACGCCAAAGTCTGGCATAAGGTCTCGGCCTCCTTTGTTGGAGGAAAGCCCCACTCCACCTACTTCTGGTGGCGCGGTAGGCTACTCTGGATCGAAAGAAACTGTACGTTCTCTGAAAAAATAAGACTATATACCAGAGTCCTCATCCCTGAAATTTTTCACATTTGGAAACTGAGCATTCTGAAAAGCGCCCAGCTTAAACTGAATTCCCTTATTTCACCTGGACGCGACCAGACTCAAAAAAGAGAAAAGATTGTAAAATATCGGGCAGCATTGCAAGGTGTAAAAGACTATCTATTTCGCAGGTTTGGCAGTGGGCCTGCTTGGATTTATAGTAGATAACGTGGTATAACGAAAATAAATAAAAAACATGAGCTTTATGAATCATTTTTTACGCTGGATCTTCTGTGCACTTCTCCTCTTTCTCGCAGGGTGCGAGACAAATATGATCATTGTCAACGATGTGGAAGAGCGAGAGGCCAATGAGATCATCGTCTTTTTGGCGAGCAAAAATATCGCGGCAGACAAGATGCCCTCTCCCACTGCCGGCCCGGCCGGCGGCACAACTGTCAGCCTCTGGAGCATTGCTGTTCCCCCCACAAAAGCGACAGAAGCCATGGGCATCTTAAACCAGAACGGTCTCCCGCGTAAAAAAGGGACAAATCTTCTCGAGCTCTTTGCCAAGGCGGGGCTGATGTCCTCGGACAAAGAGGAGACGATCCGCTATCAGGCGGGCTTGGGCGAGCAGATCGCGGGTACAATTCGCAAGATCGACGGGGTAATCGACGCCGACGTGCAGCTCTCCTTTCCTCCTGCAGAAACCGGGGTACCGGGAGCGCCCGGCACCACCCCTCCAAAAAAGGTGACCGCGTCTGTATACGTGAAGCATCAGGGAGTTCTCGATGACCCCAACAGCCACTTAGTGACAAAGATCAAGCGCTTGGTCGCAGGCAGCGTAAATGGCCTCGATGTGAACGATGTCACCGTAATCTCAGACCGTTCGCGCTTTACCGACATCACTGTGTCTACTCCTACAGAAGCGATCACCCCAAAGCCAAAAGAGTATGTCAGCATCTGGTCGATCGTGATGAGCAAGAACTCGACAAGCCGTTTCCGTGTTCTCTTTTTCACGCTTACAATCGCGACCCTTCTTTTTGGCGCAGGTCTCGGCTGGCTCATCTGGAAATTCTACCCAATCTTAAAAAAAGGGAAGGGGCTAAAAGAGCTGTTAGAACCCATTCCCGTAGAGTCTAAAATAAAGAAGCCGCCCGAAGAGACTAAATGAACCTAGTGACTGGATCTGTCTGCAAGGCCTTTTTACTACGCTCCTCGCCCGAATTGCAAACGCGCCTTCTCTCTTTCTTGCCTCCCGAGGAGCTAAAAGAGATGGAAGAGCTCCCCTCTACATTTTATGGGGATCCCTCAGCGGGAATCTCTTCTGATGAAGAGCGTTTGAAAATGGTCCACCACAGCTGGCTCGCCCTCAACTTTCGCTCCTTATCCGAAAGCGAGGTCCGACTTTTTCTCTCCTCTTTGAGTGAAACGCAAATAAAAGGTTTAAAAAAGAACCTGCTTTTCTCCAACTCGCTTCTCCCCTTAAATCCTCTTGCGCTTCCCTTTTTACAAAACTCTCTTTGGAAAATGGTGGCAGGAGATGAGGAGATTTTGCCCTTAGAGTGTCTGCCTGCTTCTTCTTTAAACGGTCTACTCAGTTTTGACGCTTACGAGCTTTTGACTCTCATTGACCTTTTGGGATTGCACGACTTAGCACTCGAAGTCAAACAGGTCATCGAGACGAGCAAACTCAAAAAAATCTCTCAAGCTCTCTCTCCTCAAGAACAGGCTTTTTTAAAAGAGCTGCTCCAGAGAAAAGAGAAGGTCTCGTTTAAGCGCATGTCGCTGCAGAAATGGGAGGGAGATGCTCCCTCTTTACGCTCCTTGCTCCATCAGCGCGGCATCAATCGCCTGGCAAAAGCGCTCTTTACACAAAACTCGAGCCTCCTCTGGTATGTGAGCCACAAGCTGGACGTAGAAAGAGGCCAGATGCTGCTTAAGCTCGCAGAGCCTTTAGAACATGCTCTTGCAGCAGAAGTTCTTGCAGCGCAAGTCGAAGAAGCACTAGCTTCCATACAACCAACACA
Source organism: Chlamydiia bacterium (assembly GCA_963804085.1). GTDB lineage: Bacteria > Chlamydiota > Chlamydiia > Chlamydiales > Rhabdochlamydiaceae > CAWDOQ01. The sequence goes on from CAWDOQ010000010.1 coordinate 83,390, forward strand.
AGCGGCATAAGATGAAATTTTTTTCGCTCATCTTTAAAGGAGACATCCACACAGCGACGGGAAAGAAGGTGCTCCCCCAAGAGGAGTATAGCGTCCTGCTGGACGCACGCGAACTCCTCGACAAGGCAAAAGAGGACGCAGAAGCGCTCCACGAAAAGACCAAGGAGGAGTGCAAAAAGCTGCGCAAGAAGACAAAAGAGGAGGGGTTCGAAGAGGGGCTTGCCAAATTTAACGAGCATCTACTCTACTTCGATACCGAGCTTAAAAAACTGCGCCACGAGATGCAGCAGGCGATCCTGCCGCTTGCTCTAAAAGCAGCAAAAAAAATTGTCGGAAAAGAGCTGGAAACCCATCCCGAAACGATAGTCGATATTGTCCTCCAGGCACTCGCTCCTGTCACACAGCACCACAAGATCAAGATCTACGTAAATAAAGCAGAAAAAGAGACCTTGGAAGAGAACAAAGGCCGTATTCGCGAGATCTTGGAGCAGGTAGAGGCGCTCACCATCCAAGAACGCGCAGACGTTGCCCCTGGCGGCTGCATCATCGAAACGGAAGCCGGCATCATCAATGCAAGCATCGAAAACCAGTGGCGCGCTTTAGAAGCCGCCTTCGAAAAATACATGAAACGATAAGCCCCTACCCTTCCTAATATAACTTGCCCCTGCCCTGCTGGCCCTTGCCCTCTGCCCGTGCCGTGCCCGATCTTGCTCTTCTCTTAATTAATCCGGATCGGGCAAGGCAGAGGCACAGGCACGGAGTTTGAAGAAACATTATCGCTTCGCAAAAAAATACGATGTGACGTATAACTCAAAACACTCGCATGACTAAACATAAACTACTACTCGTTCTTCTGATCCTCGCTTGTGGACTTTTTTGGACGATGGCTGTGCAAGCACAAGAGCCCGGAGGGATTCCTGCAGGGCTTATGCAAGCAGAGAACATCGAAGGGGGACGTCCACCCTCTCTCGTTATCGAGCTGGCTATTTTAGCCGGTCTTTCGATCTTGCCTTTTGCCGTCATGCTGCTCACCTCTTACGTCAAAATCGTGGTCGTGCTCTCGCTACTTCGCAACGCGCTTGGCGTCCAGCAGACGCCACCCAACCAGGTGCTCAACGGAATTGCGCTTTTAATGACCATCTACGTTATGTTCCCCACAGGCCTTGCCATGTACAATGCGTCGAGCGATTATATCAACAAAGAGGCGCCTCAAGAGCTCTTCTCTGCACCGACAGCAGGTTACGTGATGAACATCGTGGACAGGTCCAAAGAGCCGCTGCGCGAATTTTTACAGAGAAACGCCATCGGCAAGCACATGACCAGCTTCTACCAGCTAGCCTATAAGTCGTTTCCGGAAAATTTCCGCCCCTCCCTTAAGGCGACCGACTTTGTCATTCTGATTCCCGCATTCATCACCTCGCAGCTAAAAGCAGCTTTTGAGATCGGCGTTTTAGTCTATCTGCCCTTTTTTGTGATCGATCTTGTCACTTCGAACATCTTGCTTGCGATGGGTATGATGATGCTCTCGCCATTGACCATTGCGCTGCCGTTAAAACTACTGCTGCTCGTCATGGTAGACGGGTGGACGCTCATTATCCAAGGACTGGTTCTTTCTTTTAGGTAAACTGGATGTTTAGTACAGAAATATATCAGCTCTCCTACCAGGCTCTTCTCTTAATCCTGATCCTATCCGGACCGCCGATCATTATCAGCACGATTTTAGGCTTGCTTGTCGCGATATTTCAGGCGGCGACACAGATCCAAGAGCAGACCCTCTCTTTCATGGTCAAGCTCTTTGCTGTTATGTTTGTCCTTCTTCTCATGGGAGGCTGGCTGGGCAGCCAGATCATGCAGTTTACCAACTCGATCTTCTTAAACTTCTATAAGTGGTCCTACTAGAGTGCCATCATCGCCCACATCTGATTACCTCTCGCTCGTTTTGAGCATGCCCCAGTTTCCGCCGCTGAGCGTTCTCCTCTTCTTCCTCTTGGCCCTCATGCGCATCGCACCCATTGTCGCACTCGCTCCCTTCCTAGGAGCGAAATTGCCTGGCGGCGTAAAGATCGCCCTCGCTGTCGCCCTCGCAGCTATCTTTTTGCCGAATATCATGCTGACGAGTAGCAAGGCAGTCAGCTTTGGAATGCCCTTCATCGGCTCCCTCTTAAAAGAGCTCTTCATAGGAGGGCTTCTCGGCTTTATGGTCTCCATTCCCTTCTACATCGCACAATCTTCGGGTGTGCTCATCGACTTCATGCGTGGCTCCTCAGCTCTCGGCGTAACCGATCCCACCATGCAAACGCAAGCGACACCCATCGGCCTTCTTTACAACTATGTCCTCATCGTCCTCTTCTTTCAGCTCGATGGTCCCTTCATCTTCTTGGATGGACTCTTGCAATCCTACAGTGTAATCCCTGCAGACGGCTTCTTCTCTCCCGCCTTCTTCACCTTGCGGCTTCCCTTCTGGCAAAGCATTGCAGGGGTCTTGACTAAGCTCACAGCGCTCTCTATGCAGCTTGCAGCTCCTGCGCTTCTCTCGATCTTGATGGCTGAGATGTTCCTCGGCATCGCCAACAGGCTCGCTCCTCAAGTGCAGATCGCTTTTTTGGGTATGTCGATCAAGTCGCTTCTCGGTATTGCACTTCTCTGGGCAGGATGGTTTTTTATTTTGCAACAAGTGGGCAAACAAGCGCTGCTCTGGCTGAAAAATCTCTCGCTGCTTCTTCAGACAATTCCCAAGTAAATTGGAAAATCGGACGATTTTTTGTTGACGCGATAGGAAATTAATAATTAGAGTACGTTTAATCAATGATGAGAAGGCGACGCACAGTGTGTTGCCGTCATCAGATAGAACTTTACTTAACGATCCAACAGCCAAAGGTATCTTTATGGAGTGGAATTTGAAAAACAAGATGGGGCAAGCAGCTGCCTTATCACTCGTGGCTTTCACGAGCATTTTGAATGCTGCCGATGATGCGCAAATGCGCAACCTCGACAACCGCGTAACTGCTCTTGAGCAGAAAAAAGGCGCGGGCGGAATGATTAACCCACCGGCGCGTCCTGTAGTAAAAGACGGCGTGGACATCTTCCTCACAGGTGAAGTTCTCATTTGGAAAGCTCACCAAGAAGACATGACTTATGCTACTAAACTGGCAAGCACTCCTGGTATCATCGCTCCAAACAGCGGCAAGCTCGCTGACTGGAAAGGCAGATGGGGAACCGGCTTCCGTTTAGGCTTAGGCTACAACATGGAGCATGATGGTTGGGATGCGGATCTGATCTGGACAAGATACTATCAGACATCTCGCCGTAACACTGGTGGCAACCGCCATGGCGTTTTCGCTCCTCAATATCCAGTTCAACCTTTTACTTATGTAGTAGCTGACGCTGCTGCAGAAGCGCATGATAAAAAATGGAAAGTGCGCCTCGATATGATTGACTTAGAGCTCGGTCGCGAGTTCTTTGTTAGCAAGTGGCTCACAATCCGTCCTCACATGGGCCTAAGAAATATCTGGGCTCGTCAGAAGATGAGAGTGGAGTATGAAGATGGCGTTTATGCTGTTCCACTAGCTGGCTTCTTACCTGGCGGTAGAGAGCAATTTACCTCCATGAAAAACAACTTCTGGGGTATCGGTCTCCGCGGCGGACTAGATTCGCAATGGGGATTGGGATGGGGCTTTAGCATCTACGGCAAAGCAGCTCTCTCCGTACTTTGGGGTCAAATGAAGGTAAATCAGAGCAGTGTAATATACAACACAGGCCGTACAGCTTCTGTTACTGCTGATTCCTTCAGCGATGTCCACCATGTTTGCAAACCAGTTGCTGATATGGCACTCGGACTCCGTTATGACACCACATTTAGCGATGATTCTTATGCGTTCGGCGTGTTTGCCGGCTGGGAACACCACTATTTCTGGGCTCAAAACAAGCTGTTTAGATTCAATTCATCTTCTCCTACGTTCTCAGTTAACCAAAATGCTGGAGACCTCTCCACATCAGGTGTGAACGTTGGGTTAAGCTTTGATTTCTAAGCTAGTAGTCTGAAGAACGTTTGTTCTAAATGCTTTGGACCATCCCTCTGAGCGGGATGGTTTTTTATTTTGCAGCAAGTGAGCAAACAAACACTGCTCTAGCTAAAAAATCTGTCGCACCTTCTCCAGACAATTCCCAAGTAAATTGGAAAATCGGACGATTTTTTGTTGACGCGAAATGAAATTAATAATTAGAGTGAGTTTAATCAATGATGAGAAGGCAGTGCACAGTGTGTTGCCGTCATCAGATAGAACTTTACTTAACGATCCAAAACCCAGGGGGATCTTTATGGAGTGGAATTTGAAAAACAAAATGGGGCAAGCAGCTGCCTTATCACTCGTGGCTTTCACGAGCATTTTGAATGCTGCCGATGATGCGCAAATGCGCAACCTCGACAACCGCGTAACTGCTCTCGAGCAGAAAAAAGGCGCGGGCGGAATGATTAACCCACCAGCACGTCCAGTAGTAAAAGACGGCGTGGACATCTTCCTAACAGGTGAAGTTCTCATTTGGAAAGCTCACCAAGAAGACATGACCTATGCTACTAAACTGGCAAGCACTCCTGTTTCTGGCACTCCAAACAGCGGCAAGCTCGCTAATTGGAAAGGCAGATGGGGAACCGGCTTCCGTTTAGGCCTAGGCTATAACATGGAGCATGATGGTTGGGATGCGGATCTGATCTGGACAAGATACTATCAGACATCTCGCCGTAACACTGGTGGCAACCGCCATGGTGTTTTCGCTCCTCAGTATCCAGTTCAACCTTTTGGTTATACAGTAGTTGACGTTGCAGCAGCAGAAGCGCATGATAAAAAATGGAAAGTGCGCCTCGATATGATCGACTTAGAGCTCGGTCGCGAGTTCTTTGTTAGCAAGTGGCTCACAATCCGTCCTCACATGGGCCTAAGAAATATCTGGGCTCGTCAGAAGATGAGAGTGGAGTATGAAGATGGCGTCTTACGGATCTGGTGTACTAGCTAACTTCGGTTTAGCTGGTGGTAGAGAGCAATTTACTTCCATGAAAAACAACTTCTGGGGTATCGGTCTCCGCGGCGGACTAGATTCGCAATGGGGATTGGGATGTGGCTTTAGCATCTACGGCAAAGCAGCTCTCTCCATACTCTGGGGTCAAATGAAGGTAAATCAGAGCAGTGTAATATACAACACAGGCCGTACAGCCTCTGTTACTGCTGATTCCTTCAGCGATGTTCACCATGTTTGCAAACCAGTTGCTGATATGGCACTCGGACTCCGTTATGACACCACATTTAGCGATGATTCTTATGCGTTCGGCGTGTTTGCCGGCTGGGAACACCACTACTTCTGGGCTCAAAACAAACTGTTTAGATTCAATTCATCTTCTCCTACGTTCTCAGTTAACCAAAATGCTGGAGACCTCTCCACATCAGGTGTGAACGTTGGACTAAGCTTTGATTTCTAAGCTAGTAGTCTGAAGAACGTTTGTTCTTATAGAGGCCTGGGCCACAAGCCCAGGCCTCTTTCTTTTTTGGAGTGCGGTGCTGCGGAGACAATGAATGTGCTGGGGGCACATTTATTTGCAGAGCAGTAGCTACTGCCGTTGCTCAATGCTGTATCAGGCTTGATAAAGTCAGACCTTTGAATAGCAGGACTTGTCGCTGCTCTTCAAAGACATCGCGACGAGTCGCGATGGAGAAAAGCGGTGACAAGTCACCGCACTCCATACAAAAAGGATCCACTCTTCATTAGCCAGCATCTGAGCAAGTAGTCCAAGATCCCTGAAAGGGCTAACAATTCTTATGTGGAGTGCGGCGACTCGTCGCCGCTTTCATAGACAGCGACTTGTCGCTGCTCTTCAAAGACATCGCGACGAGTCGCGATGGAGAAAAGCGGTGACAAGTCACCGCACTCCATACAAGAAGGATCTACGCTTCAAAGATTAACGCTTAGCGGTTGCTAAGACTTCTTCGAGAGCAGCGATGAAGAGATCGATCTCGGCGAATGTGTTGTAGACGGCAAAAGAAGCGCGAACGGCAGAGGTAATGCCGAAGCGCTGCATGGTGGGTTGCGCACAAAGATGTCCTGTCCGCACCGCAACCCCTTTTAAATCTAGCAGGGTGCCGATGTCCAAAGGGTGAACATCTTGGACAATAAAGGTCAGAATAGGACCTTTTTGCTCAGCTTGGCCAATCAGAGATAGGCCGGGGATCTCTAAGAGCTTTTTGGTCGCATACTCGAGCAGCTCTCTTTCATAAGCTGCAATCCGCTCTCTTCCAATCGATTCAATATAGGTAAGAGCCGCCCCAAGGCCGATGACCTGGGCAATTAGAGGTGTACCCGCTTCAAACTTCAAAGGCGCTTTCTGGTAGGTGGTCTTGGTGAGGGTAACTGTCTCGATCATGTCGCCGCCGCACTGATAAGGGGGCATTTTTTCAAGTAGCTCACTCTTGCCATACAAGATGCCTACCCCGGTCGGACCAAAGGCTTTATGCCCCGAAAAAACAAAAAAATCGGCATCTATCTTCTGGACATCCACCGGCATGTGTGCGGCGCTTTGCGCTCCATCGATCAAGACATAAGCACCTTTTGCATGAGCAAGCTGCGCGATCTTCTCGATAGGATTCAGCGTCCCGGTGCTATTAGAGATGTGGGCAATCGCGACAAGCTTGGTGCGAGCCGTTAAAAGCCTTTCGTACGCCTTTAAATCGAGCTCTCCCTTCTCATCTATCGGAATTATCTTGAGATGCGCCCTCTTCTCTTCGCATAGCCTTTGCCAGGGCACAATGTTGGCATGGTGCTCCATCTCGGAAATGATAATCTCATCTCCCGCCTCTATAAATGCCTGGCCAAAAGAGTAGGCGACCAGGTTGATCGCTTCAGTCGTTCCCTTGGTGAAGACTATCTCATCAACAGATGCAGCATTTAAAAAGGCTCTCACCTGCTCGCGCACAGCAGAATACTGAGACGTCGCCTCTCTTGCTAAGCGGTAGACTGCGCGATGCACAGTGCCATACTCTTCGGAATAGAAGCGGTTCATCGCTTCAATTACTTGTCGCGGCTTTTGAGTGGTTGCAGCCGAATCTAGATAGATGGTTTTTTCAAGAATGGGAAAATCAGCGCGGATCTGATCGGCTAGAGGTCTCATACATGCCTCAGAGAGACGGGGAGCTGATCTAAAATCTCACGACAAAACGCGCGCGTTAGAAGTGCTTTTGCCTCCTCTTGTGAAATGCCGCGCGTTTTTAAATAGAAGAGCAGAGCATCATCTAGCTGCGCGACAGTCGCCCCATGCGAGGCTTTCACATCATCTGCAAAGATCTCTAAATTGGGCTTGCTGTTGGCTTGTGCATGCTCGCCTAAAAGGAGGTTGTTGTTGAGCTGATACGCCTCGGTCTTTTGGGCATCGCGTTTGACCCAAATCTTTCCGATAAAGCTAGATTGGCTCGAATCTTTCATCACATTTTTAAAAAGCTGTCTGGAAGTGGTGTGCGGCGCATGGTGCTCCATGAGCACATGTGTATGCGCTGTGTGCATCCCTTCTATAAGAGCCAGCCCTTGCAGGTGGGCTTCTGCCCCTTCTCCCAAAAGAGAGATCTGGTAATCGTTTCTGTGAAGAGCGCCCCCTCTTGTAAATGCGAGCGTCTTCAAACAGCTGGAACGTTTGAGTGTTGCGCGCATGCGTGTAAACTGCCAGCTAGAGGCAGCTTTTTCTTGCACATCGATATGGGTGAGGCGCGCTCCCTCGTCCAGAGCGACATCTAAGAGTGAATTCTGCCAAAAAGGGCTCTCTTCTTCTCTTTGGAAGGTGGAGATCAGCTCCACTTCGGCATCGCGGCCTACAAATAGAGAGAGTGTCTGGGCTACAAAGGGCTTCTCTCCGCTCACGATATGGTGGCACTGTAGCGCTGCTTTTAACTTGCACTTGGGAGGCACATAGAGAAAAATCCCCTGCAAAAAGGAGAAGGCAAGAAGGGCAAAGGGGTCCTTCTCTTCGCTTAAATTTTTATTCAACCTCTCTTTCAAAAAATGCCCATAAGTAGAAAGCGCCTCATGAAGCGGCAGAACGACTACCTCTTTCGGAATCCGCGACAGCTCTTTACAAAATCGTCCATTTACAAAGACAAGTGCGTTTCCTTTGCATTCAGGAAGAAGCTGTTTTGCGATCTTCTCTTTTTTGGGAAGCAGACTCTCGTCGTAAGGAGTAAAGCTGTCGCCTGTAAGATTGCGCAGCGTTAAATACTGAAAAGCCTCCTCATTTTTTTGAGGCAGGCCGCGCTGCATAAAACTCTCCCACGCTTTTTTGCGCAAGAGCTCGAGTGCGTCCTGTTTTTGAGAAGAGTAGTGCTTTTCAAGTGTTTCGATTAGGGCCATTGTCCATATCCCTTGGCTTCGAGCTCTTCGGCGAGCTTGGGCCCGCCTGATTCTACGATGCGTCCACCCACCATCACATGGACAAAGTGGGGACGGATGTATTCAAGTAAGCGCTGGTAGTGGGTAATCAGTAGCAGCGCGTTATCGGGTGTCATCAGTTTTTTTACGCCACACGCCACTATTCGCATTGCATCGATATCAAGACCTGAGTCGGTCTCATCTAAAAATGCCATTTTTGGATTTAAGATGGCCATCTGCAAGATCTCGTTTCTCTTCTTTTCTCCGCCGGAAAAGCCTTCGTTGAGATTGCGCTCTTTAAACTCTTTTCGCATCTCCATCAGCTCCATCTTCTCATCGAGCAGCTTCTCAAACTCCTTTTCTGAAAGGAGCGGCTCACTGCGGCTTTTACGTAGTGCGTTGTAAGAAGCATGCAAAAATTGCATGTTACTGATCCCCGGGATCTCCACAGGGTATTGAAAGCTCATGAAAAGACCCAGATGCGCACGCTCTTCAGGATCTAGATCTAAAATGTTCTGTCCGCAAAAGAGCACCTCTCCTGAGAGCACTTCGTATGCGGGATCTCCTGCCAAAACTTTTGCCAGCGTCGATTTGCCTGCGCCGTTAGGGCCCATGATGGCGTGGATCTCTCCTTTTCGGATGAGTAGGTTGACCCCTTTTAAGATCGCCTTGCCATCGACAGTGGCCGTTAAATTTTTAATCTCAATCATCGTCTCTTTCATCTTCTCTTTACCCCACTGAGTTCTCTAGCTTTAATGTGAGCAGCTTCTCGGCTTCTTTTGCAAACTCAAGAGGCAGCGCCTCTATCACCTCTTTGCAAAAGCCGTTTACGATCATCTGGATCGCCTCTTCGCGGCTGATACCTCTACTCTGCAAATAAAAGAGCTGCTCTTCGTTCATCTTCGAGGTCGACGCCTCATGCTCGACTTGTGCGCTTGGATTGCCTACTTCGATGTAGGGGAAGGTGTTTGCCGAACACTGGTCTCCCACAAGCATAGAGTCGCACTGCGTGTAGTTGCGCGCGCCACTTGCGCGCGGCGCGATCTTAACAAGGCCGCGGTAGGTGTTGTGCGAGCGATCGGCAGAGATCCCCTTAGAGATGATGGTAGAGTGTGTGTTCTTGCCCATGTGGATCATCTTCGTACCGGTGTCCGCCTGCATCCTTCCATTCGTGAGTGCAACCGAATAAAACTCGCCTACCGACTCATCGCCCTGAAGCAGACAGCTCGGGTATTTCCAAGTGATCGCGGCTCCCGCCTCTACTTGCGTCCAAGAGATCTTCGAGCGAAAACCTGCGCATCTGCCGCGCTTGGTCACAAAGTTGAAGATTCCGCCTTTGCCTGTCTCGGGATTTCCTGCGTACCAGTTTTGTACGGTCGCATACTTGATCTCGGCATGATCGTGCGCAACAAGTTCAACAACAGCTGCGTGAAGCTGATTGTTGTCGAAAGCAGGCGCGGTGCACCCTTCCAAGTAGCTGACGTAAGATCCCTCTTCTGCGATGATCAGCGTCCGTTCAAACTGGCCTGTCTCTTTGTCGTTGATACGAAAATAGGTGGAAAGCTCCATCGGGGAGCGCACCCCTTTGGGAATGTAGACAAACGAGCCATCTGAAAAAACGGCAGAGTTGAGTGCAGCAAAGAAGTTATCTCCGATCGGGACAACGCTTCCTAAATATTTTTCAATGAGCTCCGGATACTTGTGGACCGCCTCCGAGATCGAGCAGAGGACAACGCCCGCTTCTTGTAATTTTTTTTGAAAGGTAGTGCCGAGTGATACAGAATCGAAAACCAGATCGACTGCAACGTTTGCAAGTTTTTTCTGTTCATCTACCGGAATGCCGAGCTTTTCAAAAGTTTTTAAAAGCTCCGGGTCGACCTCATCCAGACTGCTAAGCTGCTGCTTTTTTTTGGGAGCCGAGTAGTAGGAGATATTCTGGTAGTCGATCGGCGGATGGGAGACATTAGCCCACTTAGGCTCCTTCATCTCCTTCCATCTTGCATAGGCTTTTAGACGAAAATTGAGCAGAAAAGGAGGCTCCTCCTTCTTTGCTGAAATAGCACGGACAGTCTCCTCGCTTAGACCTTTGGGGAAACTCTCCGTCTCAATTTCCGTGACAAAGCCGTATTTATATTCGGCCCGCTCTTTTAGAATCTCTTCTGTACTCATAATGAGCTGAAATTATAGAAGATAAGCCAATTTTTCGGCTTGGACCAAATGTTCGGGAAGATCGATTCCTATCACTTCCTCTTTGGTCTCATGGACGCGGATGCGTAAGTTGTTGTACAGAAAGCGCATCTGTTCTAGCTGCTCCGCCTGTTCGATATAGCAAGGGGAGAGACAAGAGATTTTTTGAAGGGCCTCTTGAGTAAAGGCGTAGAGGCCGATGTGTTTATAAAAAATTTTATCCTCATCTTTTGTCGGATCGCGGTAGTAAGGAATAGGAAGGCGAGAGAAGTAGAGGGCATACCCTTTTGCGTCTAAAACAACCTTGGCGATGTGTGGGTTGAGGACATCTTCCCAATCCTGGAGCCGTTTTTTTAACGTCCAAACGTCGCTCTCTTCGCGGTCGCACGTCTGTAAAAGTGTGTAGATCATCTGCGAGCTGATGAAGGGCTCATCTCCTTGCCAGTTGACCCATATGTCCGCCTCAACCAAGCCCTTTTTCATAAGTTCAATCAGACGGTCTGTGCCAGAGGGACAGTTAACCGAGGTCATGAAATACTTGCCGCCGAAGCTCTCAACTAGAGCTGCCGTCTCGTCGGAGTCGATAGCAAAGACGACCTCATCAAAAATAGAGACTTTACCTGCCGCTTCCCAAACCCACTGCAGCAGTGGTTTACCACGAATATGTGCAAGCACCTTCTTGGGAAAGCGCGAAGATTGGAGTCTTGCAGGAATGACACAAGCGACTTTTTTTCCACCTAACATGCTAAATACCATGCCACTGTTTTTTTTAATCCTTCTGCCAAAGTATGGCGGCAAGACCAGCCTATCTCTCTATGGATTTTTGTGCAATCAAGGGCGTAGCGAAAATCGTGCCCTAACCTGTCGGGAACAAAGGTGATGAGACGTAAGAAGTTTTGAGGATCTTCACTCTTTTGTTTGGCAAGTTCGTCAATTAAAATATGTAAGAGATCTATGTTTTTGCACTCGCTGCCACTGCCTAAGTTGTAGACCTCGCCCCGCTTGCCCTTTTCCAAAATTTTCCAGACAGCTTCTGCGTGATCCTCTACAAAGAGCCACTCGCGCACATTCTGCCCATTTCCATACACCGGAAGAGGCTCGTTTTGTAAACACTTGGTGAGAAGCACAGGGATGAATTTTTCGGGGAATTGGTGGGGCCCGTAGTTGTTGCTGCTATGCGAAAGGGTTGTCGATAATCCATAGGTCTTTGCATAGGCGCGCACGAAGTGATCAGCTGCTGCTTTTGAAGCAGCATAAGGAGAGTTGGGCTCATAAGGCGAGCTTTCCAAAAACTCCCCATCGCTTCCAAGCGCACCAAAGACCTCATCGGTCGAAATCTGATGGAAGTGGATGTGAGGAAGCTTCTTTACGACCTCTAAAAGCACAAGCGTTCCCATCACATTTGTCTCGGCAAAGACGCGCGGCCCCATAATGCTTCTATCGACATGCGTCTCTGCAGCAAAGTGGACAAGCGTATCGATCTTCTCCTCTTTGCAGAGCTTTTCAACAAGATTTTCGTCTCTAATGTCGCCTTGCACAAAAAGATAACGAGCACTCTCTTCCACCTCTTTTAGATTATTTTTATCTGCGGCGTACGTGAGCAGGTCTAGGTTGATTACTCTTTCCAAGCAAGAGAGATGTTTTAAGCCAAAACGGATAAAGGCAGACCCCATAAATCCTGCTCCACCGGTCACGAGCACGCGTCTACTTTTCATCTTTTAAATACTCCTCTAAAGCCTCTTGCCAAGTGCGTGGAGGACTCCCTAGCATCTCTTCTACTTTTTGCGTCTCGAGCACCGAATAGCTGGGGCGTTTAGCAGCTGACTTAAACTCTCTTGCTTTTGCCGGCAAGATCTCCTGGCAAGCGACCTGCTCTCCTCTTCTCTTCATAACCGCCAGAACCTCTTGTGCAATTTCGAAGCGCGAAGAGGCGCCGGAACTTGCAAAATGAAAGATCCCTTTAAAAGAGACCAGCTCCAAAAGAGCGGCTGCGAGGTCTTTGCAGTAGGTGAGGCGCCCGCGCTGATCGGTTGCAGCACGCACGCTCTTCTCTCGTCTCATCATTTCCATGAGAGAGGAGATATAACTCTTGCCCCCCTTTCCAAAGACCCACGAGGTGCGTACGATGCAAGCTGACGGCATCACCTCTAAAAGGCGCTTCTCTCCTTCCAACTTGCTACTGCCGTAGAAGTTTATAGGATTTGCAGAATCGCCTTCTGCATAAGGAGATCTCTTTTTTCCATCAAAGACATAGTCTGTTGAAATGTGTAGAAGTGAAAGTCCTCGCTCCTCTGCCACTCTCCCTAAGTTCTCCGGTCCTTTGGCATTGACCTGAAAGGCGAGCTCTCTCTCTTTTTCTGCCTGATCGACCGCAGTATAGGCCGCGGCATTGATGATATGGGTGGGGCATGCATCGTCGGCAAAAGCGCTTAAAGCTTCACGGTCCGTGATATCCCCCTCTCCTCGTCCTGTTGTTACACAGGCGATCTTGCGCTCTTTGCAGAGCGCGCGAAGATTTTTGCCCACAAGCCCATTTGCCCCTACAATCCAAAGCTTCATCGAACTGCCTCTTTAAAAGTAGGAGCAGTCTGGTCACGCAAGGAGACGATCGGAGAGGGTTCAGGCCACTCGATTGCGACGTCAGGATCATCAAAGCGAAAGGTCATCTCCTCGTTTGTATCATAGAGGGTGCTCACTTTGTAGAAGACGTGCGCCTCATCGCTTACAACGCAAAAGCCGTGGGCAAAGCCGACCGGGATAAAGAGCTGCTCATGCTTTTCGCCATCCAAGTATACCCCTTCCCATTTGCCAAACGTAGGAGAGTTAGGACGGATATCAACGACCACATCGTAGATGCGTCCTACTCCCACTCTGATCAGCTTGGCCTGACCCGGAGCTCTTTGAAAATGCATCCCTCGGATTGTCCCTTTTTTAGAGTAGGAGTGGTTATCTTGCACAAATGAGCAGGTGATCCCCTGTGCCTGGTACAATGGCTCGCGGAAGCTCTCCAAGAAAAAGCCGCGCTCATCTTCAAATACCTTGGGCCGGATCAGCCTCAAACCCTCTAATGTCAATGTCATAGGCAATATCCTAACCGAATCTCGCCGAAAACGCCATATCAATACATAACGCACTGATAATGAGTGTATTATAAAACAATAACGTTATTGTAAAATAATTTATATTAATGTATAATGATTATTATAAATTAAGGTAATTATGGCATTTAGCATAAAAGGCGTTTTTAACAAACTTGCAGAAGTAGGAAGCTGTATCGCCACAAAGATACGCTGCTCAAAACGGGTGGAAAAGGTGGCGAAAAAGGCGATCGCTTCTCGGCGCGCTCTTCCTCCTCCCCTCAATACTGTCCTCCATGATGCCTGTAAGTCGGGAAGCTTGGACGATATCAAGATGCTTCTTGCAGCACCAGACGCAGACAAGCTACTGAGATCTTTCGATAGGGAAGGATATGCTCCGATCCACTATCTTTGTCTAAGAGGAGATCTAGAGTTCTTAAAATTTTTTAAAGATTCAGGAAGGTCTGATCTTTTGCAATTCAAAACACAAGATGGCCTATCTCCTCTAGAGGTTGCTGTGAATGCAGTTCCGAGAAAAGGAAGCGAGAAGGATCAAAAAGAGAGGCTATATCTAGAGGTCGCGGCATTCCTTCTTCAAGAAGGCGCTGAGGTTAATTCCCGAGGAATAGGAGGGATGACCCCTTTTACGCTTACTTGCATCAATGGCTGCTGGAGCCTTGCACGCCTCCTACTAGCTCATCAAGCAGATATCAATGCAAAAGATCCCATGAACTTCTCTCCCCTTATGCATGTGATTGATAATGAGGATTGGGTTGCCTTTCTCTTGGAAAATGGCGCTGAAGTGAATCTCATAGGCTCTGATGGATCTTCTCCACTCAGTATGGCTTGTGCAAGTGATAAGACCTCCATTGTTGAACTACTGCTTGAGAAAGGCGCTTATCCTAACATTGGCCTAACCAATAAGGACCAAGAGCTTCCTCCCCTCCACCTTGCTTGCAAAAATAAGAATTTAGAGATGATAAAAATGTTAGTTGTGGCCGGAGCCAACGTAAATCAAATCCAAGAGGGAAGAAGTGCCCTTGGTGTGCACATGGAGCGCGAACCTGATGATGCTATTATTGAATTTTTGTTAGGTCATGGAGCGGAAGCTTCGAATGATTCAAAAGTTAAAATTGTTGGCCACTATCCGAAATATGAAAGGTTATTTACTGATCGAGAGGAGAGACAGCTATTTTCTGCAAAGAAATTAGCGCACGCAAACCATATCGGTAATCAAAAAAACGCTCCTTTAGAGTATGAGGGCTGGCAAAGACAGTTTTTTTATCATGATTTTGCGCAAACAGTTGAAGCGAGCACTCTCTACGAAAAAACAGAAGGCAAAGTATTAGCAAAAGCTCTGAGAGCTGCCGCAAAATTACCATTCGATATAAAGGCAGCTGTTGCTGCTATCCGCAATAGCGAACTCGTTATTATACCGAGCGGCTGGTCGG
Source organism: Chlamydiia bacterium (assembly GCA_963804085.1). Taxonomy (GTDB): domain Bacteria; phylum Chlamydiota; class Chlamydiia; order Chlamydiales; family Rhabdochlamydiaceae; genus CAWDOQ01. The sequence continues at coordinate 98,502 of CAWDOQ010000010.1, forward strand.
GTCATGCATTATCTCTTATTTTTTATAAAGGGCGTCTAGTCCGTTGCAACCGGGGAGAGGGAGCTCGTGATAGCAGCGTAGAAATTTCCAAGTTTGACATCCAAAAGATAGATGAGGCTCTCATCCAAGAGATCATAAATACGCAAAAACTACCTGCCGATAAGGGAAAAACTTTTATCTATAAAACTCTTTCACAAAAACTCTCTTGTTCTGAAGATTCCAATACCCGAGAACTAGGTAAAGCAACCGCTTCTACGATGCAAACTGTGGGAAATTGTACTTTTGCCAGCGTGGCCGGAGCTCTCTTAGCAGCTCTCGGTCTTCTTGCCTCAGAAGGCGGCAGCCTGAGACCAGAAACAATCAAAGAGATCCGACAGTGCACACGCAAGCTTACGCAAAAACAGCGGTTGGTTTATCTTGAACATTATCTAGAAGCTCATCCTACAGGAGAAGAGGAGTTTTTAGCTCAAGAGTCATGGAAAAAAATGAAAAAACACCTATATAAACGTCCTGAGGAACTCAACTCCTTTCCGCAAGTGAAAACTCGCCTCTTTGATCCCGAAAAGCGTCCACTTACTGAGCGCGCTGTCGCCGGCGTTAAAAAGTGCGCCTCTCAAGTAAAAGAGCGCGTCCAAAGAGCCGCTACTTCTTTGCTCGTCCCTACCTTTGTCGTCTAATCCCTTGCTAATTTTAGGGAAAACCTCTAACATTCCTTTCTTTTATTGTTTTAAAGCAAGGAAATGACCATGCAGATCTTTCGCTCTACGGGCCACGTTTTGGGGGGCGCCCTTCTTATCGCAGGAACCACCATTGGAGTGGGCATGCTCGCCCTTCCCGTAGCGACTGGTCCCGGCGGATTTGTCCCCTCTGTTGCAATCTATCTCCTCTGCTGGCTCTACATGCTCTGCACAGGGCTCTTGCTGCTCGAAGTTTGCACATGGATGCCAAAGGATTCCAACCTGATCACCATGGCTCACAGGCTTTTAGGCAACGTGGGAAAGAATATTTGCTGGGTGGTCTACCTCTTTCTGTTTGTAACCGTCATGATTGCACACGTAGCAGGCGGGGGTTCTGTTTTAAACGAACTCATCGGTTGCTCTATGCCTGACTGGGCAGCGATGGTACTCTACGTTGTCATCTTCTCTCCTGTCGTCTACATGGGCGCCCATTCGGTCGACCGGTTAAACCTCTGTTTAATGGCAGGTGTTGCTGTCTCCTACCTTCTCTTCATCTACGTCTCTGTAGGCCATGTGAACATAGAGCTTTTAAAATATTCTAACTGGTCTAAAGCCTGGTTTGCTCTTCCCGTCTTATTCACCGCATTTACCTATCAGGTGATCATCCCGACGCTTATGAACTACATGGACAGGAACGTCAAAAAGGTGCGTATCGCAATCATCTGCGGAACCACCATTCCTCTTCTGGTCTACCTCGTATGGGAGTTTCTCATTTTAGGGATTGTTCCAGTCGAAGGCCCCGGTGGGCTTATCGAAGCCGGAAAATTGGGTCAAAATGCTGTCATGCCGCTTAAGCAATTTGTCGGAAGCGCTAACCTCTTCTCTATCGGCAAATACTTCGCCTTCTTCACTTTGACCACCTCCTACATCGCGCTAGCCCTCGCATTCTTAGACTTCCTCGCCGATGGCTTGAAAGTACAAAAAAAAGGTCTTAAAAAAGTGGCTCTATGCCTCGCCATTTTTGTCCCACCGACGCTTATCGCACTCACCTATCCCGATATCTTTATCGTCGCATTAGGTTATGCGGGTGGAATCAGCTGTGCTGTTCTCTTTGGCCTCTTCCCTCCGCTTATGGCGTGGGTAGGGCGTTACAAAAAACATGTAGCGGAAAAAGGCAAAGAGCTTCTGCCTGGTGGTAAAGCCTTCCTTTCGCTGCTGATCTTGTTTGTAATTTTAGAGCTTATCATCGAAATAGCGGATCAATTTATCAAGCGGTAAAGATGACATTTTTACGCGCGCTTATCTTTGCATTCTTGCCGGTTGCATTAGCGCACGCAAAGACAAGCCCGCCTCCAGGTAATGAAATTGAAACCCCTAAAGCTGCTGAAGAAGAGCCCTGGTTTACAGGCTCTCTTCTTTCCATTGCACCCGATGTTGTTCCCATTGGCTACATGGACTTGGAGACCTACTTTCAGGTATTCGACTTCTTAGGAGAGTATAATAAGCACTGGCATGCGCAATCTACGCCGCGCTTACTCACTGTAAGTCCCTTAATCTTTTTTCAAACCGGCTTGTCAGAGAGCATCGAAATTGTGGCTCTGCCGCAATTATTTTACAACCAGAGCCAAGGACAGTCATTTGTGGGAATAGGCGACCTCCCTATCGGGTTAGGCTTTCAAATTCTCACTCAAAAAGAGGGTTCATGGCGTCCCTCTATCAAGCTGATTACACAAGAGATATTTCCTTTGGGAAAATACCAGCATCTCAACCCAAAAAAAATGGACACCGATAGCATCGGCCGCGGCTCTTATCAGAGCACACTCGGCCTAGCTATCGGTAGATTGTTTCACTTAAGCGGCATACACTACTTTGCCCCGCGTTTTAACTTCCTTTACACCTACCCATCTCCGGTGCATGTGAGAGGATTTAACGCGTATGGAGGCGGTTTTGGGACAAAAGGAAAGGTGCGTCCGGGTAATTCGTTTACAGCTCTTTTTGCAATGGAATGCAACCTCACTAGAAACTGGACTTTTGCTCTAGATGTCGATTACATCCATTTCGATAAAACGCGCTTCTCAGGTAAAAAGGGGGTCGATGAATTTGGAGCAGCTGCAAGCGTAACCATCCCCTCTTCCGAGCAGTTCAGTCTTGCCCCAGCAATCGAGTACAACTTTAGCGAGAAGTTGGGCATCATCGCCGGAAGCTGGTTCTCAATCGGCGGTCGCAACGCTGACCAGTTCGTCAGCGGCATCATCGCACTAAACTTCTACACCAATATCCGCCCCGAAAAAACCGCAATCGAACAACCTGCTGGCGGCGCCGGCGGCCGCTAGCGCAATCATATATTTTATCCCATACGTGCCCGTGCCTGTGCCCGTGTAAAGAAAAACAATAGCAACCAGGTTGCTAGTCAAATAAATTGCTATTGACTAGTGTTGCTTTATGCAAATCTTAAAATCTCTTTCGTTTGCTGCTTTAGTCATTGGCGCATTTTTTCCACTTACTCCTCTTCACTGTCGCAAGGGGGAATACACTGGAATTTCAGAAATAATAGAAGAGAACAAAGGCCCTTGGTTCACTGGACCGCTTCTCGCTCCTTCCGGTCACGTTGTCCCGGTCGGCTATATGAACTTGGAGCCCTATGTTTTTGTCTCAGACACTTTTGGCGAGTACAACAAACATTGGCATGCTGAGTCAGAGCCGACAATAATCGGAGTCAACCCTCTCGTCTTTTTACAAATTGGACTTACAGATTGGATGGATATCCAAATTGCACCACAGCTCATCTACAACCATAGCCAAGGTAGATCTTCTACCCATTTCGGAGATCTGCCAATAGGATTTGACATCCAACTATTAGAAGATAAGCCGGACAACTGGTATCCTGCCATCAAACTCACATTGCGCGAAAGCTTTCCGACTGGCAAATACCAGCATCTTAACCCTAACAAACACGGCACTGATGAGAGTGGATCGGGCTCCTACATCACAAACATCGGCCTCGTGATCGCACGCCTTTTTCATTTGGGCGGCATCTACTACTTCAACGCTAGATTGAGCAACTTTTACAACATTGCCGCTCCCGTACACATAAAGGGATTCAACGCGTATGGCGGCGGATTTGGGACAAGTGGAAAGGCGCATCCCGGGCAGTCGCTTAACACGATCATCGGCCTCGAGATTACTTTAGCTCAGCACTGGGCCTTTGCACTAGACATCGCTAACTTATATAGCGGCAAGACAACCTTTTCGGGAAACAAGGGACGAACAGCTGCCGGCACCCCTGCAATTGTTGGCGATCCATCCTCTGATCAAGTAAGCTTGGCTCCCGCAATCGAGTACAACTTCAACTCATCCGTAGGGATCATCGCAGGCGCCTGGTTCTCAGTAGCGGGTAAAAACAGCGCCGAGTTTGCAACAGGCGTCATCGCCATCAACTGGTATACCGGCATCAAGCCCAAAAGCAGCAAATTCCCCCATTGAGTAAGATCAACAAAGATTAAGAAAATTAAAACGCGGAGGGACTTGGTTGGATAATTTTTTTTTAACGTGCCTGTGCCTCTGCCAGTGCCTTTGCCCGATCTTTCTTTTCAATAATCCGGATCAGGCACAGGCACGTTAAGTATACAAGACAGCCCCTCACATCTTTGCGTTTTGACTCTCTTATTTTTAAAAATCAAACCTGCCGCCGAAGGTGATCCCTTGTAGAGAGAGTGCCTCGTTGGCCTCTATGGGCGTCAGTGGCGCAGTGGATGTGAAATGGAAGAACTGGTTTTGAGCAAAGAGATAGTGCTGCTCAAAGCCGAGATGAAAACCGAGATGGTAGCGGCTCTTGCTTAGCATTCTGTCCCACCCGATCCCCAATGCAAGGTCGATGATCGGTTTTTCACTTGGAAACTTGTTCCAGATATTGAAACGCTTCTCCTCTTCGAATGAGACCTCCTCCGATTCATGCACGTAATGCTCGCCATACAAGAGGGAGAAGGCAAGCGCAGAGTAGAGACTCCAGCCCCCTTTAATTTTCCAGTCTAGATCGAGTCCTGCTCGCAGCCCGGGTGCGATGAATTTATTCTTCATGCTGATATAGGATTTTCCTCCAGGGAACAGATCTCCTCCAAAATAGTTAAGAAGATACTTCTGACGGATGATCCCATATCTTAGGCCGATATGAGGCCTGAGCGTGAGATATCTGCTCACAAAAAAGGATCTGCCTAGCTCGAGGTCGATAAAGGCAAAGTGGAGGCGCCAATGGCCATCAACGGAGTCTACAAACGGATTGGCTATATTAGGTTGAGGAAGAGTCCATGTGGGTGTGAGCAGCTTTCCATCATGCGATTGTTTGTGAATATGCGCACGGCTATGCAGATGAGTCAGATTTAAATAACAGTCCCAACCGTCGTGAGGAATCCGCCATCCTATGCCTATTTTAAAGCCTAGATCAGGGTCCACTTTGGGATTTTTAATCTTGCCTTTAGAAAACCCGCTGTTTCTTTGGATGGCATAGGGGATCCCTGCAATGTCTGTCCACCAGTAGAGGAGATCGGCCGTTACAAAAAGTCCTATTGCATTTTTTACCTGCGGCTGAGCATTCGGGTTATCGATCTTCTCGAGCGCGTCTATGCGCTGCTCTAAGTGGCTGACCGTGTTTGGGTTGTCTAGCATAGTTTAAAAAAAATTATACTCGATACATTTGTTTCACTCATCTGTTATAATCGCTTCACAATTTATTTGGAGAAACTATGTCAACGATAAATTTTTATTGTGGCGGCCTGGCTGCTGAGAGCCTTAAAGATTATGCGAGCGCACAAGCTTATCGATGTGAGACGCGTTTACTAAGAGGAACGCTTGATACAAATGTAATTAATCCGATTCTTTACCCGACTGACAGAATTCTTGTCATTGACGCCACCGGCAAATGGATCGTCGACAACGCGATTCAGGTAAAGGGAAGCTCCGATGCCAAACGCCAAGAAATGGTAAATTACTGGGGCGAGAATTACACGATCACTCTAGTGAGCGGTATCGTCAGCCTCGTTGTAGGGCTTGGATGCGGCGTAGCTGCCTTTTTTGTTCCTCCCATCTGGTTGAAAGTCGTCTGTACAGTAGTAGCTGTTGTTACTCTTGTCTTTTCGATTTTAAGTTTTTATCGTTCAAGCGAAGCGAGCGGCGAAATAGAGGCATGGAATGTACATCCTGCTAAAGAGGTCGCAGAAAAAAGACTTCAGGCCTATCAACAGGGATTGTTCTTTGCAAAACGATGCGCTCTAAAAGAGAAAGAGGTGCTACACCCTGAAGAAATTCAAGTCTTATATCGCGCAAGTTGTGATGCGATGAATAGATCCATTTTCCAAGCAAACGGACAAAACGATCAAGCCCAAGTGCGCTTTGCCGAGCAGTTTCTCCATGAAAATCCGCTCGATATAGAAGCTATAGACTACGCTTTTGGTGAGCATCCGAAGCTCACTGCATACAGCACTCAATTTGCAAGGTATAGAAGTGACATACAAAATATCCAAGGACATACCGAGCAGCAAAGAACGCAAGTGAATAAGGAAAGAGAGCAGCTTCTTCGAGAAGCACACATAAAAGAAACAATACAGCTCAAACCATACAAAGATGCCTTGCGCGCACGCGAAGAGACCTGCGCTGCGAACAAAAAAGCTGCGCTTGCTGCCCTTTCACTTCAAGACCAAAATAATCCAGATCATCCTGTTGTGGTCCAAGCAAATAAAGCTTACACTGCTGCAATGGCTGCCGCTCAAAAGCAGTACACGCTAGACACTGTTTTCATCACGAAAAAAGTTAAGCAAGAAAGGGAGAGAATCGAAAAGGCGCATAGAGAGGCGATCCAGACATTAGAAACCGCCAAACATCAGAATCTGCTCCCCTTCTTTGAGCGCGCGCGCGACATTTTTGCCGGCGCCTATGCAATCTTAAAAGGCCAAAATCCTCCCAAACCTCTCTATCATGATCCGCTAGCGAGAATGAGAGAGGCGAGCGCACCGCCCGGCGGCCCTGAATTATTAGATATAGATGCAAAAAGTTAACATAACTCATCGGAGAAAACCATGTCCCTTATAGATTTTTACTACAGCGGCTCATCAGCTGATAGCTTACAAGAGTGGAACTACTTGAAAGGCAAAGGCTATGTGGTGAAAACGCACACAAGTTTGGTGGGCAGTGAACCTAAGGCCGAAGATACTAATCCTCTCCTCCATAAGGAAAGGCCGCGTGTCCAGGAGATGGACAGCAAAAGAAAAAACAAGTGGCTGGTCGATGGCGCATTCGAGGTGATATCGACGCTTAACCTCGAGGAGCGTGCTAAAAAAGAGGATTTTTGGAATCAAAACTATTGCATCACTTTGGCAAGCGGCATTGTCGGCACGCTCTTAGGCATTGGATGCGGCGTAGCTACAGTTTTTGTTAAAGCCGCTTGGCTCAAAGTGACTTGTGTCGTAGCAGCTGTCGCTCTCGTGCTCTTTGCCGTTCTTAGCTTCTATCGCGCATCGGATGCTTCCGATCAGGCAAATGGTTGGAATATGCATCCTGCTGTAGCTTTGCAAAATCAAAGGATGCTCGCTTTTCAAAATGGCTTCGTGGATACATGGTTAAAATCACGGCAGAATTATCTGACTAAGAATGAGATGACCTATCTACTACATCAAGCATTTGAAAAGTGGAATACCCAATTAGAAAGTGCAAAAAGCACTCCCAGCAAGCGAGCAGCTTTTACCGAGGAGTTTCTTGGCTCATCACTTCTTGCAGAGCATCCCATAAAACAGGTTTTAGGAAATAACAAACTCGAGACATTTTGCGTGCAATTTCAACAGTGTGGTTATTACGCCAAAGATCATCGTGAAAAGTATTTCTCTTGGCAACTCAAGTCTTTAGATGAGGAGAAAACCAAACTCTTGTCTGTGCAAGATCAGGAGCGTGAAAAAAGAGATGCATCTATAAATCTGACATTCGCAACAAAAAAGAACGCTTTGGAGCAAGACCGAGACAAAAAACTCAATAAACTAAAGGAAGCGGAACAAAAAAAATCTGAGCATCCACAGGTAAATCCAATCAAAGAGAGCTTCAATCTTGCCCTTCAAAAAGCAGTAAAAGAGCGCGACGAAGCACTTGCTGCAAGTCAAAAGGGTTGTTCAACCTCAAAAGGCCAAATAGAAGAGATTGACAAGGGTATAAAAGGAGGGATCGAATTGCGCAAAAAGGCCGGTTACGATGCTTTTTATCAGCAAGCTCAAGACATATTTGAAGGAGCCTATGCAGTGCTAAAGAATCAAACACCGCCTCCCTATTCTTATAAAGATCCTATATGGCTCTTTAAAGAAGCTGTTGCTCTTGCTCAAAATGGACCGAGAGAGAGAAAAACGAGTTAATAGACCTCTTTCGAAACAGGTCTAATGCAAAAGGGCAACGGTTGCATGTCTTCCGGTCACTCTCTGGTCGCGCCGGAAGGAGAAGTAGTCTTCCGGTTGCGAATAGGTGCATAGAGAAGCGATCTCGATGTGAGAGGTAACCACTCCTGCATCGAGAAGTTGCCTTCTGCTAATCTCCCACAGATTAAAATAGGTGGGCCTCTCTTGAAACTCCCGGAATGATTCGGGCAGCTCTGTTTTATAGTTTTTAAACTCTGCATGCTGAGGGCCTAAACTGGGGGAGATGCCGACTAAAAGGTTTTCCGGTCTAGACCCTATTTGCTTTTGCATCAGATCCACGGTCTCTTTGTAGATGTTCTGCACATTGCCGCGCCAGCCGCAGTGGATATTTGCTAGAGCATGATTCTTGGGGTCGTAAAAGATAGCGGCTTGACAATCTGCATGTTTAATCATAAGAGCGCGTCCCTTCTCTTGCGTAAGAAGGCCATCACACTCTCCTGCCTCTTCATCTCCTTTAAGGTGATGAATGGCCTTCCCATGGCACTGCTTGCCCGAAACGAGCTCCTCTATACCCAAAATCTGGCAAATCTGCTGGCGATTCTTTTTAATGATCTCTGGATTGTCGCCCGAGCCCCCTCCGACATTTAAAGAGGAAAAAGGAGCTTGGCTGTGCCCGCCTTGGCGCAAAAAAATAGCATGGACTAGACCGGGAATCTCTTGTAAAAGCTCAAATTCGAGCCACTCTACTCCATCTCTTTTTTTACGAATCATCTTTTAACCTTTAGAGAGCACGCAAAGCCGCCATCCCACCCCTCTTTGCCAGGAAGCCGTTTGAAAGGCCCTCTTTCTACAGTAAGAGATAAAGACGAACAAGCACGCTTGATCTGCTCTTCATTCTCTTCGGCGAGAATACTACAAGTCATATACCAGATATGACCGCCTGCTTCAAGAAGCGAAACCGCCCTTTCAAGCGTCCTCCATTGAACCTCTTTTAACGCTTTTAAGTGACGGGTGTCTATCCTCCAGCGCGCCTCGGGTCTCTTGTGGAGAACACCGCTATTGCTGCAGGGCGCATCTAGCAAGATGAGATCAAACTTATCCGTCTGTGGATACTCTTCTGCGCGATGGCAAGTAATTTGGGCAGAAACTTTATATTTATCTAAATTCTCTTCCAGCCTGACAAGCCTCTTTTCCGATGCGTCATTAGCAGTCAGCTTTGCATCTGGGAAGAGTTCTTGGAATAAAATGAGCTTTCCCCCTGGCGCAGAGCAAAGATCGAGAATCTTTTTTGGTTTGCAGCCTTCTGCTAGCTCGGTCAAGAGAGTCGGCTGCGTCTTGTTCTGTATGTAATAAACTGGATCATCTTTGATCTTTTCGACGCTTTGGATGGCTACAAACGCATCCTTCTTTTCCCAGCGCTTGCGCGCCATAAGAACCGGGGGAGCATTCATCGCCTCTAACATCTCGTCCGCACTCTTTTCTCCATACTCTTCTGTCAGCTTATTAATGAAGAGAGGAGGATATGAATAGAACACACTCTTATCCTCCTTGGATATCTCCCAACTACCTTCAACTAAACGACGGAGCGCTGCATTTAAAAAGCGGACAAAGCGGCCATCCGTATACTTTTTGGCAAGTTGGACCATTTCGGATACGAGTGCATGAGGTGGAATGCGATCTAAAAAAAGATGCTGGTAGATAGAAAGACGCAGGAGCATCTTCTCTTTCAGCTTATCCGGCAGAGCCAGGCGTGTGCTAATCTTGCGTGCAATCGCATCTAAGGTGAGAAGGCGCCTCTCTGTGCCAAAAGCCAGCTCTTGGGCCAGATGCTTGTCACGAGAAGAGGGGGCTGTACCTTTCTGCCAATTCTTTAAAAAGTGAGAAAGGAAGAGGTCCTGGTTGCGGTGAACAGCGCACAGGGCTAAAAAGGCTGCTTCTCTGGGATTTGTGATGGGTTCCATAAAAGAAAATTGCAACCGCCCTAAATTTAACAGAGAACGGTTGCAATAAGTAGAGAAAATTACTTCACTTGAGCAGGAGTCGCATTCTTTACAGCAGGTGCTGCAGCAGAATTTGTCTCTTTTTTCTCTGCAATAGCGCCGCCAGATTTTGCAACCTTTTGTACAGCGTCATCAGCAGAAACAACTGCTACTTTTGCATCTTTTTGGCTAGATGCGCAAGCACCAGCAGCAGAACATGCAGCTTTCATTGCTTCTTCTCTTTGTTTTCCATTGAACTGAGAAGAGAACACTTTGCGGTTCTGATCATTGAGCTTCGCAGCAAAAGCGAGTTCATCAGCAGAGAGATGGCTTACGCTTTTCTCTTGTGGTGCGCTTTGTTGTGGTGCAGCAGCTGGAGCTTGGTTAGCTTGTAGACTCGCAACCATAGCAACTGCGGCCAGTGACATTAAAAACTGTTTTTTCATAAAATTTATCTCCTAAAAATCTAAGTGTTTCTTCACTTAGTTATGCGTTGAATGTAAAACCCCTCTCCATTTTTTGTCTAGAGAAAGTGGAATTAACCCCCATTATTTTACTGGGCAGCTGCCGCCTGGACGTGTCGTAGAAGGCTTAGCTGGCATCATCATACTGTTATCTCTTGCGACCTTTTCGACCGCTTGGTCGTTGGTCATCAGCTTGCCGTCTTTGCCCATTGTACCGGACATATCCATAGCACTATTTCTTTGAGCGGTGCTAAATTTGTTGCAAAACATCATTTTATTATTGGAATTTAGCTCATCCACAAAATCCTGCTCATCCGAAGAGAGATTGGAGCAGTCGGCCCTCTGATTCGCCTTGGGCTGCTGTTGTTGTTGCGGCTGTTGCTGCTGTTGCTGAGTGCTATTACCGTTGCCATAGCCGACTGTAGGGGCGGCCGTTGCAAATGAACCTGCCATGCAAAATAGAGTTAAAACCATCCACTTCTGTGCTTTTGTCATCTTCCTTCTCCTGGTTATGATGCGTTAATTTGAGACCTTAAATATTTTTTTCGATTTCTGTCTATCTTTTTTTAGAGTAATATTCAGTTAAGCCACCATTAGCCATGAAAACGCCCCTACTATCCCCGGTAACTAAAAGCCTGCTTCTTCTCTGGTTAGCCCACTTCTTCATGGATTTCTTTACAGGGATTTGGCCGATCTACAAGACACTTGCGCATATCGACATTGCAAAAGCCGGGCTGATGATCGGGATTAGCGGCTTTACAGGTGAGTTTTTACAAATCTTTTTTGGCTATTTTTGCGATAGGGGCTACCGCAAAGCTATCCTTCTCTTCGGCCTCATCTTTGCCTCTTCGATTGTCTGGATCACCTTTGTCAGCGAGCTCTTTCCCTCGTTTCTGCTCCTCTTGCTGCTTATGATAGGATCGGGCTCCTTCCACCCTGCTGCAGTGGGGCTGACCGGCAGCTTGAGTTCTGAAAAAAAGGGAGGGTATATTCTGTTTTTTGCCTCTGGCGGGGCGATCGGTCTGGGCATCTCCCAACTCGTTTTCACCAAAATTACTCACCTCTTCCAGGGTCATGCTCTCATCCTTTTTTTGCCTTTGGCAGCTACTCTTCTCCTGCTCGCCAAATTCCCCTTTCCCTACCAGACCTTTGCGAAGCCTGCGGTCTCTTTAAAAAGTTTTTTCCAGCCCATCATGCACTGCAAAAAACCACTCTTTTTGCTCTATCTTACGCAAGTGGCCAACCAGGGACTCGTTCTCGCGTTCATCTTTCTGCTTCCCGACCTGCTCTCTGCTAGAGAATGCCACTCCTGGCTCTGTTTCGGCGGCGGCCACCTCTGCTTCGTTCTCACATCTGCCTTCACGATGGTCCCTGCGGGCTATCTTTGTGATAAGTATGGGCAAAAGAGCGTCTTGCTCTCTGTGATCTTTTGTGCGATCGCCTTATTCTACCTTTTTTTAATGATGCCCCCTCTTTCGCTTACGGGTAATATCCTCCTCCTTTCGTCTCTAGGGGCCTTTTTAGGGATTATCAATCCTATCATCGTCTCTTGGGGAAACCGTCTCGTTCCCGAAAGCCCAAGCACCGTCTCTGCCATCATGATGGGGTTTGCCTGGTGCCTCTCCAACTTAGGACCCACCTGCGTCGGCTTTATCGCCAAGCTCTACACCGTGGCCCCCTATTTAAACGCCATCGCCACAATGGGCATCCTCCTCTTCGTCATGCTCCTCCTGATTCTTTACATGCCCCATCCCCAACAGCAGGTTACTGAGCAGAGTGAAGGTTAAATACGGGCACGGGCACGGGCGCGAATAAAAATGGCTAGAGATCTTTTAAGCAGTTTCTTATATCAGTGAAACATGGACGATAGATCTGTAGAGTGCAGCCAGTGCAAAAAGCCGGTCAAGGTGGTCTACAAAGAAATTGTGGACAAGTCGGTCATACGCACAGAGATGTGCGCAGACTGCCCTCTTTTGGAAGAGCGCTTACATGGTGCTTCGACCGCTAATGCTGAGAGCATTGAGGGTGTAAAAGCAGGGCTCTGCTGCAACAATTGCCGCACAACGCTAGAGTCGGTTAAAACGGGCAATGCCCTTGGCTGCAGCGAATGTTATGTTGTTTTTTCCGATCTGCTTGTCTCAGAGCTTATCGCATCAAATAGCTTGCCTTCTCGCATGATCAAGAGCCTGACGGTTAAGAAAAATCAGCCTTTGCATGTCGGCAAGTTTCTAGATAAGCCGCTTACCTTTGCTACCTCGGAGCGCTTAAAAGAGCTCAACGAAGCTCTGGCTGAGGCTCTTAAAAAAGAGAATTATGAACATGCAGCCTCCTTGCGCGACCAGATCAAAGCATTAAAGGAAAAGAGCGATGAAGGAAAAAGCTAATCTACCCTCCTTCCTTCTAGAGCATACGCCCTGGCTGGAAGAGGCAAATCCGATTTGGCCTGCCACCTCCTTTGTGCTCCATCGCAACCTTGCCCGCTATAACTTTCCTCCAAAATTGACAGAGACAGACGGCTATCAGGTACTCAATCTTCTCAAAAACACACTTCTCGACTCTAAACTCTTGCAAGAATCCCTATTTCTAAAGAGCGAAGAGCTCTCGCCTCTGGATAAGGAATTTCTTTTTGAACACTTTCTCTGCTTAGAAGGGTTTCAGCAGCCCATGAAGAGCCAAGGATTTCTGGTAGCAGAGGGCGCGCATCTGTTAGGCATGATGAACGTCCAAGACCATCTGCAACTGCATATGCTGGATTGTATTGGAGGCTGGGAGAGTGCTTACGCGCGCCTCTTGGCGCTCGACACCTTTATAGGAAAACACCTCGAGTACGCCTTTTCAACTAAATTTGGCTACCTTACGGCAGATCCCAAGATCGCAGGAACAGCACTTTTAGTGCGTGTCTTTCTCCACCTTCCCGCCCTCATTCATACCGGTAAGGCTATAGAAAAAGAGGAGGAGGTTGCACTGATGAGCCTGCAAGGCTCTTTAGAAAACAGTGTAGGAGATATTGTCGTGCTCCAAAATGCCTTCACTTTGGGCCTCTCTGAAGAGAATATCTTGCGTTCGCTCCATGCTCTCTCATCCAAGCTGATCTCCGCAGAAAGCGCATTGCGAACCGAACTTAAAACAACCAATAACGCGAATATGAAAGATCAGGTAAGTCGTGCCTTCGGCCTCCTCCTCCACTCCTATCAGCTGCAGACAAAAGAAGCGCTAGATGCGTTAAGCCTGATTAAGCTCGGCATCCATCTCGGCTGGATCAGCGGGATGAGCGATACCAAGATTAACGACATCTTCTTCAAATGCCGCCACGCCCACCTCTCTTACCTTTTACAAGAAAAAAAGATAGCCACCCCGGAGGCGCTCGCCCACAAGCGCGCCGAGTTCATCCACCAGCAGCTTGCCGGTGTTACCCTCCAGACCTGACTGTTCAAAAAATGCCTAAGGCCGGAATTGAACCGACAACCTCCGCATTACGAATGCATTGCTCTACCAGTTGAGCTACTTAGGCAAATAGGCTAGTATAGCGGAAGTATGGGAAAAATGCCTAATATCAAGGCTCTACTGCTCATGGCGGGTAGTGGGGCGCGTTTTAAAAGTAGCTTACCCAAGCAGTTCCACCGCATTGGCGGTAAGAAGATCTACTTGCATACGCTCGAACGTTTTTTGGCCGTCTCTCTTTTTGACGAGATTCTGTTGGTCTGCTCTGAGGAGTGGCAAAGAGAAGTGGAGGCCGACATCGCCGCCTATAAAACTGATAAGATACGTGTTGTGTGCGGCGGCAAAACGCGCCAAGAATCCTCCTACTTGGGTCTTTTGGCTTGTGGAAGTGATACGGATTATGTGGTAATCCACGATGCGGTCCGTCCCTTTGTGAGCGTTCGCATTTTGGAAGAGAATGTAGAAGCGGTGCTAGCGCACCTTGCAGTTGATACCTGCATCCCTTCGGCAGACACTCTTGTCCACTCTCCTTCAGGAAAAGAGATCGCCTCGATCCCCACGCGCAGCCACTACTTGCGCGGACAGACGCCACAGAGCTTTTCCTATCCCCTCATTTTAGGCGCGCATCAAAATGCCCTGCAAAAAAAGATCACAGCCTCTGACGACTGCTCTCTGGTCCTGGCCGACAATGCGCCAGTCCACATCATAGAGGGCGAAGAGGAGAACATCAAGATCACGAGCGAGCTGGATCTCTTTATCGGCGAGCAGCTCTTGCGCTCTTCTGCACACGCCTTTTCGCTCTCACAAAAGCAGGAGCCCGTCTCATTAAAAGGCAAAACGTTTGCAATAACGGGCGGTACGGGAGAGATCGGCCAGGCCATTGCGGCGCGCTTAAAAGAGGAGGGAGCGACAGCTGTTCTGCTCTCTAGGAGCGCCGAGCCTTTTTCAGTCGATCTCACCTCCTTTTCTGAGACAGAGGCAATATTTAATAAACTCTACGCTCTATATGGTCCAATAGACGGTCTCATCAACTGCATCGGCAAACTAAAGCGCAAATCACTTGGGGATTTGACCTCTCAAGAGATCGAAGAGCTGATCAGCGTCAACTTAACAGGGGTGGTCTTCGCCTGCAAATGCGCCAAGATTAAAGAGGGAGGAGATCTCATCAATATCGCCTCTTCTGCCTATTCTCGCGGAAGAAAGGATTTTGCCCTCTACTCTGCCGCAAAAGCAGCTGTCGTGAACTTCACTCAGGCGCTCGCAGAAGAGCGATCCGATCTATGCGTCACGGCTCTTGCACCGCAACGGACAGACACACGCCTGCGAAGAGAGCAGTTCCCACAAGAGGATCCGAAGGCTCTTTTAACAACTAGTGAAGTCGCAGATGTGATTTTAAAGTTACTAAAAGAAAAGGGCCCCACAGGAGCCCTTATTGAAATTAGGAATTACTTCGTTTCTAATACCGCAGGATGGCAGTAATACTTCTCGCTTCTAATGACACGTGAACCGATGTTATAAACCAGCGCTTCAAATGAGAAAACTGCAGTCTCCAAACAAGCGATCGAACCGAAGAACATAGTGTCTAGGCAGCTGTTCGTTCTCTTTGTATGGAAATCGCAGCACATCGCCATTTTTAAAATCGCTGCGAGCATAGCAAGAGGAAGACGCACAACGGCCTCAACGATTGCTACTAGTCCAGTGATAAGATAGATAGGCTCTGCAATGATTCTGCGGGTCCAGTTAGTGCAGCAAGCGTGGACAGGTTTTGTACCTGCTTTATTCATAGGCGCATTGCGGAAATCGTTCAAATTTTCTGCGCAAAAGGCTGTTAATGATGTCCAGATGTAGGCACACTCGTTTGGTTTAATTTGACTCATTTTCTTCTCCTTTTATTTAAGATTTAAGTTCAACTTGTTCAGGGGGTTTAGCGGGTTCCGGACTGCAAGGCAAAAGATCCTTGTCATAGTCCAGAGTCTCTTTGGTCAAATTCTGTACGAGTGCATACACATCGGTCAGCGTATTGCAAGCTGTTCGAAGTCCGGTATAAGCAAAGGTCCAAAATAGCATAGGAATGTCTTGCGGTATCGTCTTGGTAAATGTGACTTCAAAACCATCCTTAATGCACAAAAAAGGAGTGCAAATTAACAAGAGCGTTGCAAAAACAAGACCGAGTACGATACGCACAACAGCTTCTACCAGCGATGCGACTGCGAGCAAAAGAAAGCCAGCCTCTGCAAGAGTCCAGTGGCAGCTTCCTCTGTTTCTTGTTTCTGCCAAACAGAGCGTGGCTGATGCAGAGAGAGACTCTACGCAGCCATGTGTACCTTTTAGTTCTTTTGCAGGGATAAACATGCTCATTTCCTTCTTTTATGATCCAATTTCATCTAGCTCTGTGTCAGACGCAAGCTCAACAGGTGCTTTTTCTTCCGCTTTGGCTTCAGGTGCTGGAGCTTTATCTGAGACGCAGCAGTTGAAAAGTGCTCCAAATGTGAGATTAACTGACTTAAGCTTCTCGCCACCTTTACGTGGGTTTTGGACAAGCGCTACTAAGTTGACAAACACTTGGTTAGCATTCACTCCCGTCGTATAACCAGCTATCACCGTAAAGAGAAGCAGCTCGTTTTCATTCGTATCTAAAATATCTGTCCACTCTTCTGAGCGGCATGCGAGAAAGGGGGCGGTGACAACACAGAGAGCGGCAAGAACAACAGTGACCGCTGCGCGAAAGACTGTCTCTACAGCTGCGGCAAGGGCAAGCAGCCCATAGCCAAGCTCGGCCGTCGCCAATCTGCACCAGCCACTTCCCGATCGATTTCTATATTTTGTTACAGACTCTGTGCCAATGCCCGACAGAGATAAAACATAGTCATTATTCTTTACTGGGGGTACAGCCATACAATCCTCCGATCTTACAAATTTTGAATGCGATAATTCTATCAGAGGTGGCGATTAGTGCAAAAACAATAATTAAAAAATATAAGGCAATTACGGAGCAAATACTGTAATAAAATATTTACTAGAATCTGCGCGAGCAGTGCAGTGCCACGCCATCTTTGGTAACAGCGGGGTAGACGTGTGTTTTGGCATGATAAGGCTTTGTGAAGATAAAGCTGTAGATGAAGCCGATGGCAGCACCTGCGATCACATCATGCACCCAGTGCACCTTGGATTGGACACGCGAGTAGCCGACTACCACTGCACCCGCATAGGCAGGAAGCGAATACCAGCTTCCATAGCGCCACTGCACATAGCTTGCGCCGCAAAAAGCAGCTGCTGTGTGCCCAGAGGGAAAGGAGTGGTGTCCTTTTCCGGATGGGCGTTTAGAGTTGATAGAACACTTCAAGATGATGACAGTTGCAGCAGTAGCCGCCCCAGCTTCTAAGAACTGGAGCGCTCCCTTGTAATCTTTGAGTCCGAGCGTTGCGGACATGGCAGCTGCAGGGATCGCCACTTGACCGATGTCTCCCGCGATTTTTAATCCTTTGTTCGTGCCTTTATACTTACGGGACTTGGACGCATGGGCATGGCAATGCAGAAGACAAATCAAAGAGAGTGCGATCACCCAAATTTTCGGCATAATTTAAACCGTAAAAGTAATACAATTTGCGATTGTTGCAAATCGAAGAAAACTATTCCAGTATGTATATGCACCGCCTTCTCCCTCTTCTTTTCTTCTTAGCAACTCCTCTTTTTGCCACTCATGTTTTATTCGATACAGATGAACTCGATGCTGACAAAAAGGCTTTGATTTTTGATCTGATCATGGTGCATGAACCACCCCGCTCGCTGCCATGCATCGATCTTGAGCAAATGGCGCATCTCGAGTGGATCGCTCCCACTGCATGGCAAATAGGTGTCTTGCACGCCTTTTTTCATGATCCTGCGATACGAGAAACCATTTTGGCATCTGCAGAGCTCGAACCCCTGACCTATGATGCTGCAGTGCATAGATGCTTGCCTCACGCTGAAAATATTGGGGAGATCCAGAGGCTCTTCGATGCCGAGTCACAAACTCTACCCAACCTTAGCACCCTCTTTTTTCAGATCAACAAATCGATAGCAGAATTATATGAACGAGCAGAAAGATCCGATTTGGAGATGGTGCGTCTTGCTCTTTCCGAGCTTCCTCCCTTTGTCGAATGGCGGGAAAGAGGGTTCCCATTCTGGAATTCGCCGTGGATTTACAACCAAAATTCTGCGGCGATCTTCTATAGCGCACTAATGGATGAAAAGCTATTGAGCAAAGTTATCGAAATCGAACATCTAGCCCACGAGCAAGGCGAGTGGGTGTTATACCGAGGTTATTCCGGATCAGGCTATCCCACAACACTCCAAGCGGGTGGAAACGGAAGCCACGCCCTCTCCTTTGGCTCGACATTGCTTGGCGGCACATTTTTTTCACTCGAAGCATCGGCTTTAACCTACGCCGAACCCCACACAGACCAAGGAGAGTGGAGCTTCCTCGCACTAAGAGTCACGCTTGATGAGATGCAAGAGCTCTTTCGTGTAGGTCCCCTGCACCCCTTCCTTCAACTCTTAGTCGATGGCGAGATGTTCCACGCTCACACAAAAATCGCAGCAGTTACGTCCGCCGACTTTAGAACAAAGCCCCTCGATGGCTACTTCATGGCCTGCAACCGCCACTGCCTAGATCCAATCGGGTACATCCTGGCATTAAAAATGACTCCGCAAGAGCTGGAAGAAAAGTTCCAGACCCTCTGCCAAAAATCCGGCACGATTTTGAAGAACCAAGACGCTAATCTTTGAAGCCAAGCCGGTATTGAATAGCAAAAACTGCTACAAAAACCAGAACTACTCCTGACATGATTGCCATTGGGGAAAGAGGGTAGGAGTAAAATAAAGCTAATATGGCAAAGATGCCTCCCAGATATACCCCTTTTCGGATTTTCAATTTGGGTATAGCGATGTGATGGAGAAGAGCAAAGGAAGCAAGGCATAAAATGAGCGAAAAACAGAATGTGTTTTTTAGATTCTGGTCTATCTGCGTATTGGATATGAAATTTTGTGCGCAAACACCAATAATCATCAAACTGTTAATCAAGGGAATATGACTGTAGATATAGGGCTGTCCGGAACCTAGTGTGCACTTATAGTCAGATACTTGAGTAATCGCGTAATACTGCCCCCAAATTAAGATTGCTAATGCAAATGCCATGATACTGGTTACCACAGATCCGGGATGCCAACTTGCCGATTTCAGACCAAACACGACAGAAGCGATAAGTTGTCCCAAGATAATCACAGTGAACGACCCAAATCGTTCCGGGATATACGTAGTGTCAAGCGGCGCTTTCGATAGAACTCTCTTTCTGCCAACCCACGGAAAGATGAGGTAAATAGACATGCCTAAGGTCCACAAAATAAACTTGTTCGGCGGATCTAAAAATAAGGAAACGATCCAACAAATTGTTCCCAATCCAAATCCACCGATATAAAAATGCATCATGTTTTTCGGAGCGCTCTTGTCATAAAGAGGTCTTAAATAGAGAACAAGCAGTGAAATTTGCGAAATTATAAAGCCAATGGAGAACCCGGTTCCACCGGTTTCCAGCGCTGCAGGAATGTGTATAGCCATGACTGCGCCCGAAAACATGATAACGAATGTCATCAGCCAGTGAATAGCATCGTTATTATCAAAACGCGCTGCAAATACAGTATAACTCACCCAGCTCCACATGCAAGGGACGAGCAGAGCAGCACATTGCAAGAGTCCTATAACGGTGAAATTATTTGACAGCCTGTCTGAAAGCTGCACCACAATCACAGCAAAGATCAGATCAAAAAATATTTCCAGCCATGTCGTATGCCTCTCCCTTGATTCGTCGGGCAATCTCAGTAACGTGGGACGTATAAAGCGTGCCATGAATTCCTATTGTAAAAGACGCATCCCTTCACGCAGAAGAGCTGGATCTTTTGCGTGATGCCCAAATAGAGCTAAATAAGTACAGCTAGAGATCGCTCGCAATTTGGCAAGCTCCCATGTCTCATTGGAAATGTTACCATAAGCCTGTTTAAATTTTGCATGTGCAGCAGGAGGTAGAAAGCTGTGCGCAATAGCAAGATCGATCGCAGGATCTCCATAATGCACATCGCCCCAATCGATCACTCCGCACAACTTGTGGTTCACGTCGACAAGGAGATGCCTCACGTAAAAATCCCCATGCACAATTGCTGTAGCTGCAGGAGCTCTTGTCCTCTTTATACTTGCAAGACGCTCGAGTATTTCTTGCTTCTCTACAAGGCCTAGAAGCGCAAGCTCCTCGATATTTTTCTGAATCTTACTGTGTAGCTGCGCAGGATCGATACGACTTAAGTTATCGGCAGGGATGTGACACGTAGCAATCAAAGACGAGGGCGTAGCATGCAAAATAGCTAAGAAGCGAGCGATCGGTTCCGCAAGAGAACTTCTCTCATCTTCTGAGAGGTTCATATGACATGCAGTGAATCCCTGAAGCATTTTGTACCCGATGAATAACCAGGGAAAATCCCCGCTTGGCACTCCTTTCCATTCCGGTATGGGAATAGGAAAAGGAAGCCGCCGTCCGATCTTGGGTAAAAAACACCACTCTGCTTCCAAAAGAGGAAGGGCGACCTTTCTCCTGGGAAAACGAAAGATCCACTCCTCATTGATTACAAAAGCCGTATTGTCCCATCCAGCCCCAAGCAACCGAATCTTTTCAGCATGAAGGTGTGGAAACTGCTCCTGCACTAGTTGCAGCGCAAGCGAAGGCTCGATAGTCTGTTCTGCTTCCCATTGATGCGGCATTATTCCCTTCTCTTTTTCTCTGGCAAAGTGGTTTGGTACTTGATCTCATCAGGATTAGGAAAATGCTTTTGAGAATGTTTTAAAAGCGCCCAAATCAGAAAAATGGCAGGAATCTTTTTCTCATCAAGACGCTTGCCATCTATCAGCATCACTTCCCAATTCTGCACATAGTAGTCGCGCCAAGAAGGCCAATAAGTTCCCGTAGGCATCCAGCTCCAGAGAGCAACAGCAAGCGGTTTTTTATTTTTCCCATCGCGGAAGACGAAACACTTGCCATCTCCTTCTGCTTGTACAATTACAAGAAGCTCCTCATTCGCAGATAAAATCTCGACCCATGTCGAGGAATGGAAAAAACCATCCGACTCAAGTCTTACATGAGCAATGCAAGTGCCGGCACAGTCAAAAAGCGAATCAAAGCGGTTGACCCAGAGCTTCTCCCCTTGCTCGTTATAAAAATCGAATACGCCATAGTCGCTGCTTAAGATAGTGCCTAGATGCTTTCCTTCTTCAGCCACACGAAACGCACGCAGAGCACGATCTTGCGTAACATGAAAGTGATCAGGACACTCAAGATCGACAGATGCTGCCTTTTCAGCAGACTGGAGGCTAGCAATAAGACTGCCCAGCACTAAAAGATATGCGTAAATTCTACTCATTCTTCTTCAACTTCATTTTCAACCAATTCCCCAGATGCCCAATTATCATATCACTATATGGTTGAAAAAATAAGAAAAAGATGATATACAACAAATTGTTGTGACAAAACAACAAAACGTTGTGGATATATGCCATCTATTTTGAAGCTTTTTGCTAACCCGACGCTTCCTGCCATTCTCAGCTTATTTTTGCTGAATCCGGATGAAGAATTATACCAATCGGATATCGCCAAGAGAATTGATAAAGCGTTAATGCAAGTTCAAAGAGCGCTAAAGACTCTCGAAGAGATTGGCCTTGTTACGATCACTCGCCGGGGCAAAATGGTATATTACAAAGCAAGAAGAGATCACCCTGCTTTTGCCGATCTTAGACACCTCTTTTTGAAGACTATCGTTTTTGAGAACACCATCCTCAAAACACTTCATCCTTATCGAGACAAAATCGACTTTGCCTTCATTTTTGGCTCCTATGCAACAGGAGAAGAGTCCTCAAGCAGTGACATCGATCTTTTCTTGGTTTGTAACATCTCTCTGCGAGAGCTGTCAAAAGTGTTAAGTCCTCTTTCAGAAAAATTACAACGAGAGCTGAACCCGGTAATCATCGGACAAAAGGAGTTTAAAAAAAGAATTTTAGGAAAAGACCATTTCGTGCTAAAAGTCATTAGCTCTCCAAAAATTTGGATCATCGGCAATGAAAGCAACTTTGAACGACTGGTTAAAAGAGGAAAAGCTTAAGAATATCAGCGGAGGGAACAAGCAGAGAAACAGATGCTGCAAATGCCGCTTTTTAGATAGAAATCGGTAGCTATCTTCCAGAGCCGCGCTGCAGAGGCCGCAGGATCTATGGCAAGCGTTGCGAAATTGGGTTCGTGAATGAAGTGCTCTCCTGTCCCCGTCTTGATATAAACAATGGCGTGACCAGCATGAGTATCTGGTGATAAACCCACATGATAAGTTCCGTGCGGTAATGTGTTTACGATCTTTTCAAATTCTAGGAACGCATCTTCATTTGGTTCTTCACAGACATAGATAGACACCATGTGTGACGTACAACCAAAAGTGTTTACCATAATCTCATCCTGCATCTCTTCCACTTGAGCTCTAATTGTAAACGTATCTCTAATAGTTTCCGTTCGGAGGTTTTGCATTTTTTTCGCCAGTTGATCTTGCAAGTTTGTCAGTTGCTCCGGCATCTCCCTGTGGCCCAATCCTTTAATCCTGTGTTGTTCAGCTTTAAGCCAACTTTGCACTTCATCATTTTTGGCATTAAAGTTTGGTTCCAAAGCAGCCTTTTCGGTTGCAAGAAGAGAAGAGGTGTCCAGAGCTGCGTAGAAGGTTTGAGCAAGCTGAGCTTCATCGGGAGCACCATCTACGTAACGACCGGCGATTGCTTTCACAGCTTGTAGCGGCGTTTTTCCAGATCGAACTTCTGTGAGATAGTGGGAGATAAAATCGAGACTCATGCCGAAGCAGCACCCATCAGACGCCATCTCTCTTCTGGAAAGACGAGCTTTATCAAGCGGTATCTTTGCTGTTCCTATCTGCGACCAGCGATCGATCGCCGCGTCTCCATAGATATTTCTGAGTGCCTCGTTTTCGGTAGTGTGATTCGGAAGAAGCTCTTTGACTCTTGTTGAGGAGTTAATACAAAAATCGACAACTTCACTTCCAAAGCTTAGATAGGCGCCCAATTGATTGACTGCTCGATTCGTTTGATAGCTTGCCCAAGAGGCGTAATGGTGAGAAACTGCAGAACTGACTACCCAGCTACAGAGTGAGAGGATTTCATAAAAAAGCGCAAGGCACAGCCTGCTTATCGAATCTGCAACCACTCGGATACACTGGAAATCCCTATCGCAAAAAGCGTTGGAACTTCTTACATCGGCTACATTTGCTACTGCACCTAAAGACATGAAAGCACTCTGTTAAATTAATATCATATAATTATACATTAATTACTAAATTGATAATAGAACTATATATGTATTATTAAAATATTTAATTGATTGAATTGTCTCTACGAAGGGCTCATTAATCACTTTCCATAGGAGAGCTTTGCGAAAAGGTGAGCCGCAATTCTTGACTATTCTGGGAAGAATCATCTGGTTTTGATCTCTTTGCATTGGAAAGCTGAGACTTTCCAATCACCCTCTCAAGATCGATTGTAGAAACTTTGTCGATTTCTGCCATTTTTTCATTTTGAGAGCAAGCAATGTGATAACAAGACACCACCCGTCTCGGCAATGCATCCATGCTAGGAAGAGTTTCATACACCAGATTCTCATATTCAGACAGTCTCGCCCGACTAAAAGTCGTGGATGGTAAAAGCAGAGATAGAATTGTAACAGAGGTCCAACTGCTTTTTGGTAAACCGCTGCTCATTTGTAAGCGCTGCGTGTGAATCACAACAGAGCAGATCTTCTGTATCGAATCTTGAAATAGACCAGGATAGCCTAACGCGGTAGAGAGCACAGCGATACCGCCCACAATTGTCTTAATATCTTTTGGATCAAAAGTCGTTCCGTGAGAGACTTCACTCTGCCAGCCAGAAATGCTTGCCTCGACTATGCCCCTCATCTCCTCATCGGTATCATTCCAATAATATTGTTTGATGATTCCCACCCATTTTGCACCCGATGCTTCTACACTCATAGCTACCTCCCAAAATGAGGTGACATGATATCAGACGCAAAAAATAAAAGGATCTTTTTCTCATCCGGCGACTATTATACAGCGTAATCGGCGATGAGTAACGTACATCGCAAACAGACGTTGCTATAAGATACTAAGAGAGCTTCCTGCTCTTGTTGAGTGTGTGTTACATACTGAGTCGCGTAAATTGCGTGTGATTTACTAAACCAACCCGTTTCGTTGCTTAGATAAGAGTAGAGATGCGCCTTAAGTGTGGGATAGAAATTTCTGAGAGTGGCTTCATAATGCATAGAGTTTTGTACTGTATTCATCTCCACAGGAATGCCGAGAGGGATAAGAGTGAGAGGAATTGCTTTGATGTCTGTTTGTTTCCCTCGGGCGGTGAGCGTCCATTCAAAATCGTCTTCTAAGATCTTCTTGCGCCAGAAAACAACTGGGAAGATATCATTGAGGAGAGAGACCGCCTCCGGTAAAACGCGTTTTTGCAGTTTTTTTGTAAAAAACTCCTGAAGTATTTGACTTCTTGCAACCAATCCTATGTTCGGAAGAAGTTCATGCGCGACCTTTTGGATTTTTTCGGCCTCATCTACCAGTTGTCTGATGTTTTTTGCCGGGAATACGACAGCTTCATTGGGCAGCATGAAATAGACTCCTTTTGTTTGGATACAATGGAGCAGAGGAGCGATTGAAGCACTCTCAGACAAAAATGCAACCAACTTCAATGATACATCGAGAACAATTCCACTACTTGCGCATAAGGCTTTAAGCACATCCTCCGCAAAAAAATCATTCTGTTTCATAGCAGAATTGAGCTGTTCGTATGAAATGTTAAAAAGAAAAATCGTGTGGTTGCGCTCATCGGGATCATATTCTGAAAAATTTGCATCGGCCACGTTCTTTAATCGTACCATTAAGGGGGTTCTGTCTTCCTTTATCATGCGAGTAAGAAAGGGAACAACTTTAGAGGTTCTTCCGCCAAATTGTGTAAGAGCCACTCCTCTTGCTTCTAGCGGAAATTGCAGCTCTTCCAAAGATTCAAGCGCTCTATCACAGGCACTAGATATTTTTTCTAGTTTAATACGTTGTATGACAGATAAGAGAAAAGATGGGCCAAACTTTATGTATCCGCTTTCAAGGAGGCTCTCTTCAAGGTCGAGACCGAGCTCGACTTGGTCTAGGATCTCATCAGGAGAAGTAAAATCTCGACCAACTTGAGCAAAAGAATCTTCTGTCTCCCATAAACGGTCCTTAACAGAGCGCACACTCATTTTTGCCCTCCCTTATGTTAAAACAACTTCGGACTAGAAAGTGTAGCATGCTCATTTTTTTTAGAGATAGAGTCAATTGGCTCGGTAGTAAAACGGTTGGTCACTTTGAGATGCGGCTCGCGCGAAGCGTTTCAGACATATTCTAGTTTTCTACACCTAACTGAAAACTTGCCTCCGAAAGAAGATGTTATGGAAGCTTGAGGGACGAGTTAAAACAGAAAAAACTGGTCAAACTATCCGGAAAGCTCCTAAGCTGATGAAAGCTAATTTCTTTAAATTCTATACTTGATGTCCAAAAAGCCAGTAAGCAGACTAGAAATACTCTTTCCATCCCGAAAGCGAATATGGGTAACGGGTTTTCCTGAATGTATTCTTAAAGATGATCTATGGAAACTGTTTCGACCATTTGGTGATATTGATTCAATATCGATCGTACGCAACTGCATGAAGCAGCCAATAGCATTCATTGATATGAAAAATTCTTCGGATGCTCAGAGAGCAATTCGGGATTTGGACAAGCAGTTTTTCTTAGGTAGGAATATTACCGTACGCGAATCGCAACAAAAATTTTATGAGGAAAGGTTTATTTACGCGTTGTTAAGTTTTGATAAACGTGAGTGTTATATTGGGGAGACATGCGATACAATAAAGCGTTTCCGCCAGCATTTAAACGGGAAAGGAGACAAATCGACGTCTTCGTGGATTTTAACTTTAAAGGATAGCAAACCAAAGCCAATAATCCTGGAGATCGTACAGCCAGGCTATGATGCTCATTTTCAAGCAAATTTTCTAGAGACAGTGTGGCGCCTAGTGGCCAGTATATGTTGTTGGGAGGTGATCAATTTTCCTTTCCTTTCGGATATCAGAGAAGAACTTAAAGCAGCAGTCACACCTAGAATTAGTAAATGGTTGCAAATTCTCGACAAGGTATCCGAAATCTCGCTGCTTGAAGAACAATGCACCGCGAGGCGCCCTAACTAACTCAGCATTTGCTACGCAACGAGAATATCGCGAGCTTTCTCTCTTTCCGTCCAGAGAATGGGTGTCGATTCATAATTCCGAAGAGCATCTATTGTGGAACTTGAGATAGTTGTGCTTGTATCATTTAACAAAGCGAATAGCTTCGAGTCCGCAGGACGCGTTTCGCGCGTATCTAACCACTCGAACATCAATAACTCAACGGACTTTTTATCTGGTGCATTTAAAACTTGGAGAAGCCTCTCTGGAGAATTGCGTGACTTTGGAATCACAAAATTGAACATATGATCGAACCCACTTTTCCCAGAGAATTTGACCATCGGAACATAACGAATGTTCGCTGAATCCAGCCAACTGCCCACATCCTCGATAAAAAGACTTTTAACATTAGGCGTGGCGAGATAGAAAAGATCGTTGATGGCCAACATTGCTTGGATCAAGCTGTGCTTTTTCAGCGCAAAATCATGCAAAGATGCATGCACAATGAGTTGATCATCTTCCAGAAGGACTCCAAACCCACTAATGCAGGTTTTGAGCATACTTTGACGCCTCGGAGTCTTCAGTTCACACCCCGAACTAATCAAATCATTGAGAATATAACCATCATCGGTAAGCAAAAAACCATCACCCTGTTTCTTTACATATATTTGAAGACAATCATTGTGACGATCAAGATGCGGGGTGGTAATTTGGACCCATTGATTATCAATCTCTTTGAGAACAGTTTTGTCTTTCAGCCAAACGAAGTAGTTCTGCATAAGGGCGTCGATGTCCCTCTTAATGCTCATGTAATCCCTCGATATAAGGTTCTTCTACGATATTGCAGTATTCAAAAAATTCTTCAAGGGTTTTCCGAATATTCGTCAGGTCAGAAAATTCTTTGGGCAGCTCATAAGCCCACTTATCTCCGTAACCCTCTCGATATAGATGGATATGCGGACACAAAATCTCAACTCCATCGGGATTTCGATGAGGGGAACCCCCAAGATCAAGGCGCACCAGTACTGTGTTTTTTCTTGCTCTTTTTTGAAATGTGTTCTTTCTCATTTCAATGCGACTACGCGAAATATCTAACCCAAAATGTTCATGGGACTCCTTGGACCTAAGCAAAACCCGCAAACTGCCTCCCGAAATAGGAAACTGATGCCGCAGATCATCACAACGGTATTTTGCCATCTTTAGCAAAGCGTCAGCTTCACCTTGAGCCATTTCAGACATGCGAAAGCTATGCCAATTCAATTCTTAAGAAAAGAGAATTCTAAGCTATAGAATGATTGAAAACAAGATGCTCTTATTTCTCACTGTTGACTTGGAGCTTCGAAAACTAGTCCCTTTCCGCCCGCCATTTTCATCGAACAGGTTAGGAAGATACGACTTGATGGACTCAAACCATCGATCCCCTTATTAAAAGTGAGGGCATTTCTCAACTCAACCAGCTTTATTCAACCCCTATGGGCATCACTATAAAGAATTTGAGTGTGGAATGCTACTGATTTTTCTGGGATAAAGAGGGTAAAAAATGCGGCACGGTGCACCGTTTATGCACCGTCTTTAAAACATGGTTACTTCTATTGAAGCAGCTAGTTTGAATCACTAAAAACTTAATTGGACAAATAGTCGTCTTCGCCTTTCACCTCTCGGATCTAGCTCCATGCTGAATTAACCAATCCAGCACATAACGAGGACATCTACCGAAATCTTTGGCCCAATCAAGAATTGTGCCACAATGAGGAGGACGGTTGCCATAATGGATTTTGGCATTGATATCAGCTCCTCGAGATAACAAAAACTCTAAGATCTCAAAGTTCTCATCAAGCCTACGTTGATTCTCTACAGCTCCCATAAAAACTGTTGGAGCGCCATCGACTCCATCATGCCATTTACTCCAGGCGTTAACATCCATTTTTTGCTCATCGATTAACCATTTCAGTAAATTCAAGTCACGACGAGCAGCACAATGTAATGCATTGCATCCCTGTGGAGTAAATTCATTCAAAGAAGCCCCTCTTTTTACAAGTTCTTTTAACACGTCAATGTTGGCGGCGTGATAAGCTCGATGCAAAGGTTTCCAACCCTCATCATCAACTGCATGTAAATCAGCTCCCCTGTCAAGAAGTTCTAAAGCAATTTTTTTGTCATATATGCCCACATGTAATGGGGTTCTACCATATAAATCTTTCGCATGAACGTCAGCTCCTCCTTTTAGAAGAATAGAAAGCGCTTCGCTGTCTTGAGATTGTACCGCATAATGCAATGGTGTTTGTCTTTGAGCTAACTTAATATCAACATCTGCGCCGGAATCGATTAGGAATTGAAGAATTTTTGGGTGACAAAATGCTGCGGTGAGAGCACATTCCTTTGGCCTACTCCTAGATTCGCTTTGAGTTATTTCATTTATATTTACTCCGCTCGCAACCAACAATTTTACCGCATTTAGATCACCGCATTTAACTGCACAAAGAAGCGGGGGAATATTTTCTGGATTGTCGCCATACTTGATAAGGATATCGATTAACTCTTGATTCTCGGTTTTTTGAGCATCACTTAGCATTTGAGAAAATGCGATTTTCTTATTCTCTTTTTTATGTGAGACTGTATCGACAGAAAAAGAAGTATTTAACGAACCGTTTGCTATAGCAGGTGTTCGAGCAACTTTTTCTATCTCCCACTTCAATTGCAATATCTTGACTTGTCCAGTTAATTGGTTGCCGCGAACCATCGCCATAAGCACATGTCCCGCCCCTTCCATCCATTTTCCGTTTTGGAATTGGTTTATCGAGTGATAAAGTCCAAGGAGAATTTGAATTACAAGTGAAGCGATTGCAAGTTCTAAACCACCATCCAGAAAAAGAACAAGGTAAAGAGCATTGTTGACAAGGCTCAGACAATGCTCTAGTGACTTTTGATATTCCCCGACATATAAATTCTGGACGAGGTGTGTAAGTTCGACAATAAGATCATGACCGGTTGTGATTAGCATTCCAAGTGGGTGGGCAAAAATTGTTCCAGCTAGAGCGATGATAGAGATGATGGTTTGAAGTAGCTCATACCCAATCTCCCCTGAACCACCCTTTTGAATTGCAGAAGTAAGGCAAAAGATCGAATGCACTGTCCGTACACCGCCCATAGCAAGTGAAAGCGGGAAACTAAGAGGTTTATAAAGACTAACAAAAGGTAGAGCGACCGTTCCAACTCTTTTGCATCCATCAAACCACGAATGATCGTTTGAAGGTTCCCCTATATCATGTACATACTCACGGTGGTAGTAGGCAGGTTCGGAAACATTGAATAGATTTGTTTGAACTGACATATAATCTCCTGTTAATTTCGGAAATTATACTTAGATCAAGATAATTTGTCATAAAAACAATTAGTTTGTATTACACGCAACTCCCTTTTGCTATTCTAGAAATTATTTAAGAAAAATAGGCATTTAAGTCAAATGCTCTTCCGCTTACAGAGTCTAAGTGCGCTAAAAGATAAGCAATGTATACCTTGAGAAGCCTTACCTGTCCTTCTTCGTTTTTCTCTGAAAATTCTTTAAATTCAATTTTGTCTTTAGAAGAACGTGTCGAAAAAACCCACAAGGAATCATCCTCAGTATTTTTTGGAGCTCTTAAATATCCTTGAAAACTGAAAACAGTATCTACAAACCAAGGAAGTTTGGTGCAATTATTAGGCTCTTCGTGGAGCAGCCCGATGATTCCGATTAGCGGATTTGAAAATTTTCCACCATCAATAGTTATATTATTTTTGGATTCTAACCGCATGCCGCCCGGCAAATATTTACCAGTGTTATCCTTAAGTACTGGAACTTCATAAAAAATTTTCTCCAAATGATCTGCAGCAGCTGTTAATGAAGCTGTTCGTAAAGTTCTCTTAACTTCGAAAATAGCCACCACTGCTTCAACAGGTACGATTTCTAAATTGTCAAGATAATCAAAGCGTTTTAAAGAATGCGAAACCAACTTGTCAGTGATAATAATATCTATTTGCGGCGATAGTTTTTTGTTTTTTGAAGAATAAATATATCCATGAGTGATTTGGAATCTCTCCCCAACAACTTCTCTTAAAAATTTACGAATTGCTAACTCAACTAATCCACCACAATCATCTGGATTCTTCATCGATTGTTTTGCAAAACCAGATCGCTGAAAAAATTTGAGACTCATCCAGAAAAAGCTTATAGACAGAATCGATAATGGAGGATGTTTGTTTAACGTCTATGGTCATAGAAACCTGAATTTTTTGTAAATATGGTAAGGCTTATTCCCAGTCGGACTTCCTATTCCGACGTTTCGACCTGTTCAGGCGCAAGCTTGCAGAGCAATAGCTACTGCCCTCGCTCAATCCTATATCGGGCTTGGAAAAATCTAACGGACCTCGAAGAACATTTAAAGCTTATCGGGTAACAAGTCCGGTTAGGTCGCAAGCTCCCGGTTCGCTACTCGCTCACCTGCTCCGCACTGCGAAGGCCCACTTGGCCTTCTTCGTGTATCCGCAGCCCTCACTTCGAGTCGCATACGCATGCCCACTGGGCATGCTCAAGTCATAATTTTTTTCTGCGAAAAAATTTGAGACTTGATGGACTCGAACCATCGACCCCCTCATTAAAAGTGAGGTGCTCTACCAACTGAGCTAAAGTCTCAAAAACATTGACCCCAAGGGGATTCGAACCCCTGTTATCAGAATGAAAATCTGGTGTCCTAGGCCAGCCTAGACGATGGGGCCAAAAGTGGCTATAATCTACCCTATCTACACGCTTTCTTGCAAGCCAAAGTAGAGCTAGACGGTCAAGATCTCCTTTTCTTTGGAGGTAAAAAGGGTATCGATCTCTTTGCAATACTGGTCAGTTAGCTCTTGGATGATCTTTTCTGACTTTTTCATAATATCTTCGGTGATCTCGCCATCGGCTTTCTGCTTTTTGACCTGTTCGTTGCCCTTACGGCGGATCTCGCGGATCACAATTTTACCGTCTTCGGCCTTCTTCTTGGCTTGCTTGACTATCTCTTTGCGCATGCTCTCATCCATGGGGGGGACGTTGATGCGGATCGCCTGGCCTTCCACAACCGGCTGGAGGTTTAAATTAGCGCGCTCGATGCCTTTGGCGATCGCGGCAGTAGTTTGAGGATCAAAGGGAGAGACGAGGAGCTGGCGCGACTCGGGGGTTGTAATGTTAGCAAGTTCCTTGATGCGCATATGCGAACCATATACCTCTACCGTTACCCCTTCTAGCATGCCGGGATTGGCGCGATTGCTTCTCAGGTTCTTAAGTTCTTGTTTGAAATGGTCAACAGTTGCCACCATTTTTGCTTTGGTCTGATCGGTCACGCTCATGGTTTTATCCTCCTTGCACCAAATTAGGTTACTAGGGTTCCACCCTTTTTTTCACACACGGCCTTTAGCATCGCCCCTTTCTCAAAAAGATTAAAGACATGAATGGGGATCTTATTCTCACGACAGAGTGCGATTGCTGTCGCATCCATCACTTTGAGATTTTTTGTCAGCACATCCTCATAACTCAGGCTTGTGAATTTAACTGCTTTGGGATTTTTATGGGGATCATCGCTGTAGATGCCATCGACCTTTGTCGCTTTCAAAAGCACCTCGGCATCGATCTCGCTGGCACGAAGAGCAGCAGCAGTATCTGTAGTGAAGTAGGGGTTGCCGGTGCCGCCGACAAAGATCACGACGATCTTCTCTTTGAGGCAGTGCATCGCATGGGCCCAGTTGTACTTCTCTACGATAGAATCGGTGATTAGTGCGCTCATAACCCGGCTCTCTACACCCTCTCTTGCGAGCGATTGTTGCAGCACAAGTCCGTTGATTGTAGTCGCAAGCATCCCAATGTGATCTGCAGGGGTGCGGGCAAAGCCGAACATGTCGGCTTGCGAGCCGCGAAAGATGTTGCCGCCTCCCACCACAATGCCCATCTGGACACCTTTTGCGCTCACCTCTTTTACAGCGCGCGCAATCTCCTCACAGGCGTTATGTTCTAACCCAAACTTCTGGCCGCCCATGAGAGCTTCTCCAGAAAGTTTGAGCAAGATGCGCTTGTAAGCCGGCTTCTGGCTCATTCTCCGACTCTCCAGCGGACAAATCTGCGGAGACCAATCTTTTTATTTAGTCTCTTAGATTCGTTTTCTAAAAGCTGGGTAATGGTAATGCTGCTGTCTTTGACAAACTTTTGCGAGAGCAGGCAGACCTGATCATAGAAGGCTTTGAGTTTACCCTCGACGATCTTGCCGACGATATTCTCTGGCTTGCCCTTTACCTGCTCTCTTGCGATCTCCTCTTCACGTGCTTTGACGTTTTGAGGCACATCTTCC
This sequence comes from Chlamydiia bacterium, assembly GCA_963804085.1. Classification (GTDB taxonomy): domain Bacteria; phylum Chlamydiota; class Chlamydiia; order Chlamydiales; family Rhabdochlamydiaceae; genus CAWDOQ01. Next base: position 131,118 of record CAWDOQ010000010.1, read on the forward strand.
GCCTTCAGGTAATCGGGAGACTCTGCAGCGACATGTAGCGCAATATCGCGCGCAAGTGTCTCATGTCCCGCCCCACCTGTAAGCTCCACCAGTGTGACAATCTTGCCACCCATATGCGAGTAGACAGCAAACGAAGCATCCGCTGTCTTGTGTATGATGAGCAGGCGTTTAATTTTGATGTTCTCGCCCAGTCTCTGCATGACAAGCGCGCGGTACTGGTCGATGGTAACCGAAGGGTCTTTGCGGCTTTTTTCTGCTAGGAATGCTTCAAGTGTTGCAGGCTTGGTCTCGGCTGCTTGCTTGCAGATGTCGTGCAAAAACTCTTTAAATTGCTCGTTTTGCGCAACAAAGTCGGTCTCAGCGTTGAGCTCGATAAGTGCAATTGCAGAGGAGCTCTCTCCTGAGGCGATCGCCCCCTCTTTTGTTTCCCTCGACTCTTTTTTGACAGCAGAAGCCATGCCCGCCTTGCGCAAAATATCGATGGCGCGCTCCATGTCGCCGCCGGCTGCATCAAGTGCTTCTTTGCACTTGCCCATGCCGACGCCTGTTCGTTCGCGCAGCTCTTTAATCATGTCTGATGTGACTGCTTTGCTCATGGTGACTCCTCTTTGCTGTCCTCTTCGAGGATCTTGTCAGATAGAGAGTCTCCGGAGCGGCCCAGCTCTTCTCTACCTTTGTCATCACCTTTCTCGGCTTTTGCAACATTGAGCTGCATCTCATTTTTCTGATTTACAATTGCGCGAGTGAGCTCTTGCAAAATGAGTTTGATGCTTTTGAGTGCATCGTCGTTACAAGCGATGACATAGTCGATCGGATCGGGATCGCAATTGGTATCGACAAGTCCCATTACAGGGATGCCCAGCTTTTTAGCTTCCGCTACGGCGATATGCTCGTGGCTAGGATCGACGACCACAACAAGACCGGGAGGCTTTCTCATCGCTCTTATTCCGGACAAGTTGCGTTCCAGCTTGATCTGTTGCTTGCTGAGCTCTGAGAGCTCTTTTTTGGTAAACCCTTCGCCGCCGGCTGCGATGCGCTTTTCGATGCGCTCCATCGTTTTAACCGATTGACGAATTGTGGTGAGGTTGGTGAGCATGCCCCCGAGCCAGCGCTCGCAGACATAAAACTCGCCACACTCTTCGGCGCACTCGCGCACGACGATCTTCGCCTGCTTTTTTGTGCCCACAAAGAGAATGGATTTGCGTTTTGCTGTGACCTCTTGAATGACTTGAACCGCCTTGCGGATCTGATGCATAGTCTTTGCGAGATCGATGATATAGATGCCATTGCGCTCCTCAAAGATGAAACGTTTCATCTTTGGGTTCCAACGGTGCTTCTGGTGCCCAAAATGGGCGCCACTTTCGAGCAGTTCCTTAATGGTGACTGCTAGGTCTTGCTGTTTTGTTGCCAAGCCTTGTCCCTTTATTTTGACGACGGCATCCCCTCTCAAGGAGGAAGATTTCGGTCTTGGTTAATGTTCTAGTTTCACTTTTCACTACTTAATTTAAGCGCCTGGTCAGAATCGAACTGACACGAGTAGCTTGGAAGGCTACGGTTCTACCATTGAACTACAGGCGCAAAAACTGCTCCAATTTTTACTAAGAAGCGCCTTTTTATTCAATGGCAAATCGACTTTTAAAATAAAATGTTGCTGGAGAGGAGCCGCAAATTGTCTTCTTGGGCTGCAAAACTATTGTTGAAATTCAGGAAAATGCGCCTCTCCTTGGGGTCCAATAAAATAGTCTGAAAGGTTTCCTTGGATTGCGTATCTTGCAGCCCTTGATGCAACCGAGCAAGGGGCTGGTCCGGATCTTTAGAGAGCATCACTTTCATAAGCCGGTCCATTCTTCCTTCGGTGTCCCAACCAAAACAGCCATCTTTTATGGGTTTAAAATCACGATCGTGGAAATGGTTGGTCACAGCAAAAAAATTCTCGGCGTTCAGGGATCTTTCATTCACGGATGTCTCGTCTGAAAGCTGCATCTCAAACACAGCGGCTTCGTTTGGGTCGGCCACTGTCAAGATGTGGGAGCCGGCAGGAGAAGTGGTGTGGACAAGAGCACGCACCATTTCCATCGAATCGGAGCTCTCTAGAATCTTTCTATGCCAAAGGTTGTACGGCATCCCCTTCTCTTTAAAATTCCATCCGGCTTCGTTTACGACTGTGACAACTCCTCGATCGTTCATCCCTGTCAAACAGCCGATAGCACCTGCACAACCGACGATCGCAGTCTTCTGTTTTCCAGGAAGGCTACGCAAAATAAGCAAGCTGTTTTTTCCCACCACTCCCAAACCTTCCCAATCCAGATTGCGTCCGACATAGATATTCTCATTTTCAAGACAGGCAGCCGTGCTGCAACCGAGCACCGCATGTTTCAAGTAGCAAGGCTGAGGCGTGGCTTTGGCAATATCTAAAAATGCGTGCCAGACCATCACATCTTCTACCGTGAGCCTTTGTGAAGAGAAGTAGAGGCCCAATTCTTTCTCATGCTCCTCTAACCAGCGATTGTACCCTTCTGCGAGTCCCTCCATTTCCAAACGGTACTCTTGAGGGATGCTCACCTCATCGAGCGACTCTTTGAAATAAGTTTCTGCACAAAGGCTTGCAGAGACTACAGGCAGGGCAACCGAGATATACTTTTTCCAAATTTCTTGAATATTTTTGCCAGCGAGATAGCCATGGACAAAGCCCGACTTTTTCGGGTCTGTGCTGCTGATCTCCAAAATCGGCACATCGTTATGGTAGTAGAGCCTGCCCCCTTCGCACGCCTTCTCCGTAAAAACATGCTCGCTCATCGGATGATCAGGAGGAGAGCAAAAGATATTTAAGATGTGGCTATACTCTGATACCAGAGGGGCTGCGACAAGACACATAGCGGCAAGGGAGACAACTCCTGCGAGGACGGCACCTTTTACTAAAAGCGTGATACCTAAAACAGCAAAAGCTACTGTGGCGATAGTCAAAAGAAGGGGATAGTCGAGCGCGAGTTCTTTAGCCTGATTCCATACACAGGTGATAAGATCGGGCGATGCTGCTATAACTGCTTGCGAAGAAGTGGCCACGGAAACCTTACGTAAAAATGAAGGAGTTCAATTTTATTAAATTCATCAAATTTTTGCAGCAAATTTAATGTTCAATTATAAGCATTGATATGGTCGATCAAAATATATCTGCGAAAACCAATCGCGTACTAAACATTATTTTGCTCAGTCTCCTGCTCATTTTGGTCCGCGTCTGGTATCTAGGCGTGATACAACACGAAGAGCATCTCGTACTTGCAAGAAAGCCTCAAAGGCGCGTTGAGATCGAGCATGTCGATCGGGCGACGATCCGCGATAGGTTTAATATTCCGCTCGCATTAAACAAAATTCAATATAACGCTGCTGTCTGCTACGCAGAGATCCGCCAAATTCCCAGCGTGCAATGGAAAAAAGATGAAAAAGGCAAGTCGGTACGTGTGCAGGCGCGCTCCGAATATATCCGCAAACTCTCCGAAATACTGGCGCATGAACTTGCGATGGATGCCTCGCGCATCGAAGACACAATCCATGGTAAAGCCTCCCTTTTTCCTCACACACCCTTCGTGATCAAAGAGGATATCTCGGAGGAGGTCTACTACCGACTCAGGATGATGCTCAAAGATTGGGTGGGAATCGAGCCGCAGCGCACCACTAAACGCTTCTACCCGCAAGGAAAAACTGGGGCAGACATTATCGGCTACCTGGGGGCGATCAGTCAAAAAGAGTATTGGGCGATTGCGCAAGAGATGAAGGAGCTGCAAGGCTACATCGAACAGCGTGAGGCGGGCGATCTCGTTCCCCTGCCCAAAGGCTATAAAACGCCTCTGGAAGTGCGCGAGAGACTCAAGCAGCTCCAAGAAAGAGCCTACACAATCAACGACCTCGTTGGAAAAAGCGGCGTCGAAAGCATGTTCGACGAACAGCTGCGCGGCTTTTATGGCAAGAAGATGGTAGAGGTCGACGTTAAGGGCAACTTTTTGCGCGAACTTCCAGGCTCCAGAAAATCTATGAGCGGACAGCGGATCCTGCTCACCCTCTCCTCAGAATTGCAAGAGTTTGCCGAATCCCTCCTTATTCAAAATGAGGTCTTGCGCGATAAGCACGACAGCGAAGGCAAGTTTAAATTCGACCATCCTTGGATTAAAGGAGGCGCCATCGTCGCACTGGTCCCAAAAACAGGGGAGGTGGTGGCTCTTGCCTCCTATCCACGTATCGACAGCAACGACTTTATCCCCTCTCACGATCCTGATCTGCAAAAAAAGAAACGCTCATCCGTCATCCGTTATTTAGAAAACGAAGCCTACGTTGCAGAGCTCTGGGATGGCAAGCGCTCACTTGAGCGCGAAGTGAAGACAAAAGAGAGCGGGTATAGCGAAGAGAAGCTCCCTCTAACGTGGGAGCGTTACTTGGAGTGTATCTTACCCGCCACGGGCAGCATCAAAACCGGATTGAATCAAGTAGGAAATCTAAAGACAGCCGTCCGGCTCCAAAAAGAGGCCGAAGATCTTCTCCTATTATCCGGGCAGAGCAGCATGCGCACACTGTTCGACGTTCTTTACAGCGAACAAGAGCATGTCCTAACAGGTAATGTAAATCCTTACGAAAAAGAGGCGATGCAGCTTGCTGCGCACTCTCCTCACAAAAAATATCTGGACCGGTTTCTCTCCTCTATTCGCTATAACGATGATAAAGTTTTATTAATCGATCTATGCCAGCTGATCGCAAAAAAAGAGGATTTTTCTGATGAGCTACTAGCCGCAATAGGCCATTTGGACTTCTCCTCCTATCGCACGCTCACTCAGGCCGCAGTCTCTTTGCAATCCATGCTGCGCCCGCACGTGCAAGAGCTCTTTCACAACCAGAACTTCGCAGAGTGGCGCAAGACCCATTTTAAAGAGTTTCTCAAAGAAAAGAGACGCGAAGAAAAAGAGAAGAAGCAGTATGCCCGCCCCTACACGGAGTATCTGGAACTTCTAGAAAAGCAGATGTTCAAAGCCTTTTGGCAAGAAAATCGGATGGCGCTTGTCTACACCTTTATTCTAGATAAAAGCCTACCCAACAACTCTTTACCAGAGCCCTACGTTGCTCTGCTCACTAGGTTGAAAGAGAAGTGCAAAAAAGAGCTCGCTCACTCTTTAGATAAATTAAAAAGCTCGCTCGCCCCTCTCTCTTCTGATCTTGCACTCTCTTATCTCAAGACGATGCGCTCCTTTGAAGAGCTCTCTCGCCCTCTTTATGGCAAGTACCGCTCCCTTCGTCACACCAAAGGTGCCCACATAGAGAAGCACCTTGCATCTGCGTTCTACCCTTTGTGCGGCTTCAGTTATGGCAGGTCGCAGACCTACCGCCAATCCGCTCCTCAAGGTTCGGTATTTAAGCTTGTCACCGCTTATGCAGCTCTTCAAGAGCGCTACCATATGCTTATGGAGCAAAAGCGCTCTCTGAGTCAGCTCAATCCTCTTACGCTTATCGATGATTTGAAAGGGGGTAAAAAAATCAATTCCAACTCTCAGATATTAGGTTACACACTCGATGGCCAGCCCCTTACACGCCTCTTCAAAGGAGGGCGCTTACCTCGTAGTAGCCACTCGAATATCGGACGCATCGACATCGTGGGCGCGCTCGAACAGTCGAGCAACCTCTACTTTGCCCTATAGCAGGCGAACACCTTGAAAAACCACAAACTTTGAGCCAAACCGCTCGACTCCTCGGCTTTGGACAGCTTACCGGCATCGACCTTCCTTTGGAGACGCGAGGAAACGTCCCCGATGACATCTCTTATAACCGGACAGGCCTCTACTCTTTTGCAATAGGCCAGCACTCCCTTATCGTCTCTCCCCTACAGACTGCGATGATGGTCTCCTCTTTAGTCAACAACGGCAAGGTACTGAAGCCACAAATTATCAAAGTGATGGCAGGAAAAGAGCTCTCGCAAGAAGAAGAGGTTCTCTTCTCCTCGCCTATCTTCCCTTTCCAAGAAGAGCTTGCGCGCATCGGCATCTCCTATCCTCTTTTTACACAGACACTATCCGAGCATATGCAAAGCCGCGTCTTTGTCCCTCCCACAGAGGTCCAGCGAGAGTTCTTCTTTCCTGAGGAGATCAAGAGCATAATGATGGAAGGTATGCATAAAGTGATCGCAGGCTCCAAAGGAACAGCACGTCCTGACGCGATACGCTATCTCGTAAATAACTCTAAAGAGATGCAGGACTATAACGAGCTCCAGCATCAAGTAATCGGTAAAACCGGCACCGCCGAGATCCTCTACAAACACACGATCGACCGAGAGAGCGAAGCCAATATGACCACGCACGTCTGGTTTGCCGGCGCCTCTTTTAACTCCTCATCATTGGAAGAGCCCGAACTTGTCGTCGTAGTCTTCCTCCGCTTCGGAGAAAGAGGAGGTAAAGAGGGCGCCCCCATCGCCATGCAAATCATCAAAAAATGGCGCGAGATCTGCGCTAAATATTGTAATAACGAAGGTCAGCAGGATAACAAGCCGCCAAGCCGAGTTTCTCGATGAAGGCGACATGGTCTTGGACTTTGAGAATGCGATCTGAGGAATGCCCAACCGTCAAGTACCAAGCCCCATCCCGTGTGGGATCGCGTGTCCGTGTGAAGGTGCGGACAGGAAAGAGGAAGATCTTATGGAGTGCATAATGAGCCACTGTGCTTATCACTATCCAGAGCGCCTTTCCCAGCTTTTGAGGGTAATCTCTCTCTATTTCGGCTTGCTCCCTATTTATGCTCGCCGGCTCCAGCTCTTTTTGCATCCACACCCAGAAGGATTTCTCCACAGGTTCCGTTCCATATTTTTCTGTATCCCATCCACTAACCAAAAATCCCACGTCGACATAAAGTCTTATGCCGACCTTCTTTGCAAGCGGCGCAAAGGTGTTAAAGCAAAGAGGCGCGCCATTTACGGTTTTGGGGATGAGCGTGAGGGTATGCGTTTTGCCCAGTTTTGCAACTTGGTCTTTGATATTAGCGGGAAGGGGCGGTGTGGGGCCTGCCTTGCCAAAGTGCTTTTTCCACTCGCTTGGTCCAAAGGCCATCTCAGGAATTTCTGTAAACAGATCTTTAAATCGGCCGCCTTCAGGCGCCACTGTCACACCATAATTGGCACATTGGGCTTGCCAGACCTTGTTTATCTTCCAAGATTTGGCGACTCTTTCGCATCTTGCTACCTCTTCCGGTTCCAGGTAGCGAATCATGTGACAGAAACAGTTTTGGTTACGAAGGGCGAGATCGCATTTGCTCTCAGCATTTGTTGTCCAAGAAAAGAGCTGGCTGGCTAAGTCACAGATCCAGGCATAGATGGTGCACCAAATGGAAGCTATGCGTTCTAATAATTTTGTGTAGCAAGGCAGCTCTTGCACAAGAGCAGGAGTGCTGCTTTTAGAATTTAAAGTTACTGCTTGCGCCATAGAGCAACGATTCTATCAGTTAAGCCAATAAAAGGTAAGGCAGATTCTGCGCCAAATATACACGTTGATTATCAACGACTTGCATAAAATTGCCTTGTAAAATATGCGCCTGCTGCATAAAATTGCCTTGTAAAATATGCAAACATTGAATACTTTAGGGTCATGAAAAGAGATATTGAAAAGGACTTGGAACGCTGGAAAAACCAGCACGGACGCATGCCCCTTCTTTTAAGAGGGGCTAGACAAGTTGGGAAAAGCTTCATTGTAGAAAAATTTGGAAAAGAACGGTTCGAAAATTGTGTCTCCATTAATTTTGAAAAAGATCCAGAATATGCACGCTGCTTTGACACTTTTGATCCAATAAAAATTGTCAATGCCATCGAACTACTGAAACGTGCGAGCATCCATCCAGGAAAAACGCTCCTATTTCTCGATGAAATTCAAGAATGTCCAAGGGCCATCCAAGCGCTTCGTTATTTTAAAGAAGAGATGCCGGAGCTGCATGTCATCGGGGCCGGCTCTCTTTTAGAATTTGTTTTAAATGATGCTGAATTTCGGATGCCGGTAGGACGCATCCAATTTTTGCATTTAAGACCCCTTTCTTTTGGAGAATATCTAGATGCTTCTGGTGATGAAAAACTACGCAAGCACTTAGAGACCGTTTCTCTAAATAATCCTCTTCAAGGGGTAATCCATCAAGCTCTCTACGTAAGAATAAGAGAATATCTTGCTTTGGGGGGTATGCCGGCCGTAGTAAGAGAATATCTAGAGACAAAGAACTTCTTGCGTTGCCAAGAGATCCAAACCGCTATTTTGACTACGTTTCGCAATGACTTTGGAAAATATGCAAAGCATACGCAACATAAATACTTACAGGCGATTTTTGCAAGAGCACCAGGCTTGATTGCACAATGGTTTAAATATTCCAAACTCGACCCAGATACCCCTGCTCGGACTTTGAAAAATGCTCTGGATAAATTACGCGATGCTGGATTGATAATCCTCGTACATGCCACTTCAGGTGTCGGATTACCATTGAATACTCATGAGAACCCAAAAAAATTTAAACTCCTTTTTCTAGATGTAGGATTAGTCAAACGAGCATGCAATTTAGATCTCGAAGTGCTGTTTAAGAATGATCTTATGCTCATTAATGAGGGCGCACTTGCAGAACAATTTGTGGGGCAAGAGCTGCTTGCATATCTTGGAAAAGAGGATATGAATACGCTATTTTTTTGGATACGCGAAGAAAAAAACAGCAGCGCAGAGGTAGATTATCTAGCAGCCATTGGATCGCAAGTTATTCCAATCGAAGTAAAAGCTGGAGCCATTGGCTCTCTTCGTTCTCTTAAACTCTTCATCGAAGAAAAAAAGGCGGCTTTTGGAGTGCGCATTTCGCAGCTTCCTCTCTCCTATTCCGATCAGGTTCTCTCTATTCCTTTTTACTTAATCGAACAATTACCGCGATTAATTAAATCTCTAAAATAGGCAACAGTGGCCTGCAGGCCGGTGGCGAGGTCGACTTGCGGGCGCCAGTCGAGCAGCTTGTGGGCAAGAGCAATGTCAGGCTTTCTTTGTTTAGGATCGTCGCTGGGTAAGGGCTTGAAGACGAGTTTTGAGTTGGATTTTGTCTGTTTGAGAACCTCTTGGGCAAGGTCGAGCATCGAAAACTCTACAGGGTTGCCTAAGTTAATAGGCCCTGTAATAGAGCCGCTTGTGTGCATGAGCCGCACGATGCCATCGATCAGATCCGAGACAAAGCAAAAGGATCTGGTCTGTTTGCCATCTCCATAAATCGTGATGGGAGCATTTTGGAGCGCTTGCACGATAAAATTGGAGACGACGCGTCCGTCATTGGGATGCATGCGTGGGCCGTAGGTGTTGAATATGCGCGCCACTTTGATCGGAATGCCATACTGGCGGAAGTAGTCGAAAAAGAGGGTTTCTGCGCAACGTTTTCCCTCATCGTAGCAGGAGCGTAATCCGATCGGATTGACATTACCCCAATAGCTCTCTTTTTGAGGGTGTTCATGCGGGTCTCCATACACCTCGCTTGTAGAGGCTTGAAAGATCTTCGCTTTCATCTCTTTGGCAAGTTCAAGCATATTGATCGCGCCGTGAACATTGGTGCGAATCGTCTTTACCGGATCGTGCTGGTAATGGATGGGAGAAGCAGGGCAGGCTAAATTATAGATCTCGCCTGCCTTCTCCTTCAAATTTAGAGGCTCGCATATGTCATGTTCGATAAATGAAAAAGAGGGGTTGTTCAGAAGCGCGCGAATGTTCTCTTCACTGCCTGTGAAAAGATTGTCAACACAGATCACCTGATTTCCAAGCTCCAGCAGCTTCTCACAGAGATGAGAGCCTAAAAAGCCTGCACCGCCTGTAACTAGAATCTTCTTCTTATTCTTCATACGATACAAACAAAGCGCGCTTGCTTTCGATATAGGGTTTTAGGTCTTCTAATCGTTCATGATTTGCGGTCACAACAAGAGTGTCAGCGAGTTTTAAATAAAGATGCCCCTCGCTAAATGCAGGTCTTGCCGAACTAAATAAAAGTAGAACGTCGTAATTTTTTGTCTCTTCTTCTAGAAGTTTTGTAAATGCCGGACGAGCTAACAGCTCCGTTGCATGACGACTTGAGCCACCCGTCGGCAAAAAGTCGTAATGTTCGCGTTTACGGATAGGAGCACTCCCTTGACTTCCTTCTAAAAAGTGGTAAAGACCGGGAACATTTTCTTGAGTGGTTATCGCATCAAATGCGCACTGTATGAGCAGCACTTTTTTTCCTTGCAGCGCAAGAAGCTTGGCTAAATTGTGCGAGTAATCGGGAGAAGTGCCTGCCACCAGTGCTACTCTCTCTTTTTTCTTATGTTCCAGATAGGAATCTATACGCCTTAATGTCTCCAGATCTCTATCGTTTAGCTCTTTAAAAGAGACGTGTGAAAAAGAGGAGAGAGAGCCGCATACCGGCAACTTGTTCGCTTGCATGCTCTCGAGTGTTAGAGGAAGACCGCGTAAAAGACCGCGCCCCAAATGGAATGCAAAAAGTGAGCTGCCGCTGAAAAATGCTACAAGCATTGAGAAGAGGCATAAATGTGGAGGCATGGGTGCAAGTGGCGCCATGGCTTTATCCAGAGGCTTGGAGTCGACATGAAAGAGTTGGAAATGGAGATTTTTTGATTCCACTAGCTGGCTAATTCCTTCGACAATCCCCATGCAGAGCTCTTTTTTAAACTGGAGCTGATTTTCCAAACGCCACTTATCTGGAAGGTTGCCCATACGTGCGCTCAAATCTTTGAGCTTTTCTTTGATAAGCGTCTTTTCGTTTTCGATCAGATCTACGCAGACTCTCTGCAAAGAAGCGATCTTATCGTCTATTAGTTTCTCCTTCTCTTTGTTGAGCTCCACCGTCTGATCGATATGTTGAACAAGAAAGTTCTTCTGCGTTGTAAGCCCCTCTTTTAGTCTCTCCTGCTCTCTAAGACTGTGGTTCTGTTTATCGTGCAACATGAGAGAGAGTTCAGATGCTTTCTCTACCATTTTCTGACTCACTGCATCGGTCAAAAGCGAGGAGAGTGAGCTGAGCTCAAACGTAGGTTCATGGATCTGATCGCGCAAGAAAAGCAGCTGACGGATTTGACTCTGGATAGCGTCAAGGCTGTTGTTGTACTGGACGTAGAGGTTTTGCGCTGTCTCTAAATTGATCCCTTGCAGATCGTTTTTAAGATCGGCTCGAGCTTCACGAACCGGAGAAAAAAGGGCAGCTCTGACATCTAATGCTGTCAGCCTATTCTGCAAAAGATGCTGCTGAGCCTCAAAGGGAGATTGCTGTTCATCGAGAGACTCTTTTCTCTTTGCGAGATCTTGCGATCGGATCTCCTCTTGCTCCTTGTCATTGTCTGCAATCTTCTTCTCAAAGCGTTTGAGCTCCAGCTCCATATCGAAAAGCTTGCTCGTATAGGCCTGTTTGGGAATCGCTAGCATGTCGATCTCTTGCTTGAGGCCGACAAAGCCGCTCTCTCCTAAATTCTCTTGCAAGTAGTGGGTCTGCTCTTCGAGCGTGCGATCTAAATGTGCTGCTAGCTCCGTTTGTCTTTTTTCCAGATAGGCGAGCTGAGCATCTGCAAGCTGCTCATTCTCTTCTTTTAAATGACGCACATAGACTGTCATGAGCTGATTGAGAAAGAGTGCAGAGAGATGCCGATCCGTGTGCACAAACGTCATCTGAAGGACATTCTTATCCTGTTTGATCGGCTTGATCTGGAGCTTACGCAAAAAAGATTGCACAAGAGGCTGCCAAGGAGAGATCTGGAGCGAGTAGAGTTTTTTATAGGAGATGTTTTTGGGTGTTTTTACAAGAGAAAAACGAAGAGCTCCCAGCACAACCTTATCGCCTATTTGTGCGCACTTTATCTCCTCTTTTTTCGCATTAAAAACCTTATAACCACGACCTTCTTCAAACTGCAGAAAAAGCTTTTCAGCACGTTCTCCATCCAAGTGAACATCCTGAAAGACAAAATGGTCGCGATCAGAGGGCGAGATACCCATCTCCATCAGAAGGTTTCTCATGATTCTGGAAAATCCGCGCACAAGTACATTTTGCTCTTTTACTTGGGCCTGCAGTCCCAAATCTTCTACGACCGCGCGCACCATTTTCTGCGAGAGCATCAGCGCAACCGCATTGGAATCCTGATCGATCAGGCCCGCAATTTTTAAAACATTATTCAAGTTGCCCGACTGGTCGATCTTGCCTGCAGATTGCTTGAAGGTAGCAGTCGCCGTATAGCGCACCTCCTTACAAATAAAAAAACAAAAGGCAAACAGCGCCGACAGCAGCGCGACCTTCACTAGCTGCGGCCGCAGCCGCCTAAAAAGCCGCACAAGATCCGAAAAAGAAAGAAAAACATCATTCTGGTTATTATTCATGGAGTGACATTGACTCCTACGCCTTTGAGGCCTTTTGTGACTAGGTCTAGGCCGATGAATGTTGGGAGAAGCTGCGTGACAAAGCGGTTCCATTCGGTGATCGGCGTCGCTGCGACGTAGACGATATCGCCCGGGATGAGCAGCATACTATCTGACGGAAGATGGATCACCTGGCGCCAATTGAGCGTGTAGATCTTAGGATGCAAGATATTGCCGCGTATAATCTGGATGTATGACTTGTCGCCGCTGGGAGGAATACCGCCAGCTTCTGCGAGGGCTTGCCTTAGCGTCATAAAGCCGTTGGGAAGATCGACCACGCGCTCCTTTCCTACCTCGCCGAGCACCATGAGAGAGGAGGCAGACGTCTCTGCAATGTAAACCTTATCTCCGCCGCGCATCACCACATTTTGCGACATATCTCCCTCTTTGATCAGTTTGTAGAGATCTACGGGTAAAAGTGAGTTATCGCGGATCACATAACTTTTAAAGAGGTTGGCTTGCGGCGGCACTTTTGCAACGGAGAGCGCTTCAAAAAGTCGGATTCTTCCGTCGACAGGAAGGGTAGACACCTGACATAACCCTGCAAGCTCCACCTTGCGCTGGATTCTGTCTTGATAAGCGAGGAAGATATCCACATCTTGGATCTCGTCACGGTATTTATCTCGGATCTTTTTGCGCGCCTCTTCCAACGAGAGCCCCTCCACGTTGATGGGCGCAAGATCGGGAAGATGGATCTGGCCCTGCACGACAGTGTAACCCACCATCTCTCCGATCCCTTGTACAGCTGCACCGATGTCGCTTCGCGTCGGATGGTAGACGGCAACTTTTAAAACGTCTCCTTCGTGGATCAGGTCGCTATATTCATCGAGAAGATCGGGCGAAAGAGTCCCGCTCTCCTTTCCTTCCATCTGCAAAATGGAGAATTTACCCTCTTTAATTTTATAGGAGTCCATCACAAATTCATCTGCGCCGAGCACATCGCTTCCTCGATAGGGAGGATTAGTGCACGCAGCAAGTGCTACGAGAAGAAACAACAGAAGAACTTTCATAGAATCCTTGCATCCATTAAAAAAGAAGGACCGGCACTTATGAAACGAATATTTATCACAGGAATAGCAGGATTCATCGGATACCATCTGGCCTCTTTTCTCAAGAAGAGAGGGGATTTTGTCATTGGTTGCGATAATTTTAACTCCTACTATGATCCTCGGCTCAAAAAAGAGCGCGCCCGAAGATTAGCAGAATTAGGAATTATCGTCTTCGAGAGTGACATCCGCAAGCCCATCTCTTATCGAAAAAGCTATCGTCGAACATAAGATCACACACTTTGTTCATCTCGCTGCGCAAGCAGGTGTGCGCCATTCGCTCAAGCATCCCGAAGCTTACGTTGAGACAAATCTCGATGGCTTTGTGCAAATACTAGAAGTAATTAGACGCCATCCTCACATATAACTCACCTATGCCTCCTCCTCATCGGTCTACGGACTCAACACCAAAATCCCCTTTGCTGAAGATGACCGAACAGACTCACCCGCTAACCTCTATGGCGCGACAAAAAAGTCCAATGAGCTTCTCGCACACGCCTATCATCATCTGTACGGAATTGCGACAACAGGCCTCCGCTACTTCACCGTGTATGGCCCCTGGGGCCGTCCCGACATGGCCTACTTCGCTTTCACTGATGCCATTGCAAACGGAAAACCGATCCAGCTCTACAACGAGGGCAAGATGCGGCGCGACTTTACCTACATCGACGATATCGTCCAAGGAACAGCCGCAGCCATCGACTTAGAAGCACAAAATGAGATCTTCAACTTAGGAAACCACCATCCCGAAGATCTCCTCACCCTCGTCTCTCTTCTCGAAAAACTCACAGGCAAAAAAGCGATCAAGCAGCTCCTGCCCCCACAACCGGGCGAAGTGCTAATCACCTACGCCGACATCACCAAAAGCAAAAAAATGCTTAACTTCTCTCCCAAAACCAGCCTCGCCGACGGCCTCTCCCACTTCATCTCCTGGTATAATCAACATAAATGCAATATTTAAATTTTTAATATTATCAAAAAACCCCTCTCGTTTTTGTTACAAATATGTTATAATAGTTGACCTATGACGCAGGGTATTTCATTCCAAGAGTTTCTAAAGACGCCCTTAGGCTCACCTACAAATACTGTGGGGAAGTATGTGCTGGATTTTTTGAAAGCAGTGCCTTTTTCTTTAGTCTCCAAAGCCTTTCACGGATTTAACCAGCAGGTGATGCTGCGTGAAGCACGTGCGTTTTTTTATGACCATCCGGACGACGCCCTCCAACACAAGAAAGAAGTCCTGCCCTTGATTCCGCAGGAGCGCTCTCTTGAAGAGATACTACATGCTCGATTGGTTAAGTTCTCTTCTCAATTTGATGCGCGAGGAATGAAATTACAGGAGCTATTTACCTCTTGTTGGAAAGAGTTTGAAAAAGAAGAGACGCTTGCTCTACAAGAGACCACCCCCCATCGTCGAGAACACCGTCTTCAAACGCTTTACCTTCACCTCTCTCGCCTAGAGGCTGCTTTTGCTGATTGGCAAAAAGATAAAGCAGATAATCAAAGACTGGACAAAGTATACCATGCACTTCTTTCCATTAGCTGCATAAGACGCACTTGCAACTGCTTTAAAGAAGTGATCGCCAAAACTGGCCTTAATCCCTCTAATCCCCAACAGATCTCTCTCTGCTTTGCTGCCCTTTACAAAGCACAAAAATCTCAAGCACACGCTTTAGGGTCTGACGTCAGAGATTTCTTTAAATTTTTTGATTCACCCCGAATCGGTTCTTTTGTTTTCTGGCGTTTTGGATCCATAGAAAAAGCCATTTGCTTTGGATGGTGCATGAACGAGAATGCTTTTGCTTTCTTTTTGAACACATTGAAAGAGAAATATCCTGCGATAGGGGGGCCCATGCCTATTGGATGGGATGGGATAAGGAGTGCGCGCTCTTGGGTGCATGACCCTGCCAACGCTACAGCCTTTCAAGGCATCACTTTGCTAACTTTGGATCAAATTCATTGGGGCCTCCCTCCAGAAATTAGCCTACTTACCAATTTGCAATGCCTATCTGTGCATGCAACTGAAAATAAAAACGGACGCCTGACAGGACTCCCAAAAGAGATCGGCTCATTAAAAAAATTAAAAACCCTTCTTTTTACTCGAGGACACGACTTTGAAGAGATCCCACCCGTTGTCGCCGAACTCATCTCTTTGGAAACTTTATCGATTTCAGGGCCGATTCGAGAGATCCCAGAAATGCTCACCAAGCTCCCGAATCTTTCGTCGCTCCTAATCTCCTCAAGTAAAGTGCAAAAGATTCCAGATAGCATCTGGCGCCATGTCCACAAAAAACCAACTGTGCTAGAAGAATTCTCTCGATTCCTCTTTGGCCAAGCAAAAGATTCGAGAATAACTTTTGGCGTAGAGCATGAACAGCTCCGTGAGATTCCTCTAATGCTCCACCTCAAGCAAAATTGGACCTTTTCCTATTTCAATCTTTTAAATGCAGCCGAAACGTTTCTGAATTGCGTGCCCTTTGAGTTCTGTCTGGGAGTGCCTCGTTCATTTTTAAACCTTGTATCGGCCCTAGTGCTTATCCCCTTACAAACCGCCATTAATTTGCCCATCTTCCTTTTTAACATGCTTGTCATGTATGGAGTTGAGCCCCTCGCCACCGCTTTTCAGGACCTCTTCGGTTTGCCCCGCGAAATTAAGATTGGTAGGGTTGACCTATGACGCAGGGTATTTCATTCCAAGAGTTTCTAAAGACGCCCTTAGGCTCACCTACAAATACTGTGGGAAAGTTCGTGCTGGATTTTTTGAAAGCAGTGCCCTTTTCTTTAGTCTCCAAAGCCTTTTACGCATTTAACCAGCAGGTGATGTTACAAGAAGGACGCGCTTTTTTCTACGTACATCCAGAGGACATTCTAATCCATAACGTAAAGATCTCCTCCCTCCTCCCTCCTGAGAGCCACATTCAAGATGCCCTAAGTGATCGATTGGCTCACTTCTCATCCCAATTTAACATGGAGCAGTATCCACGCATAACTGCGCTACTGAAAGATTTTGAAAGAGAAAAAGAGTTGGCCTTACAAGAGACAAATCCAGACCGCCGTGACCAGTATCTTAAGTCGCTCTTTATAGATCTTTGCAAGATAGAAAGCTCCTATGCTGAATGGCAAAAAAACAAAACAGAGACAGCATCAGATAGGCTATTTAACAGACTTCTGTTAGATAGATGCAAGAGACGCGCCATCGCCCGCTTTAAAGAAGTGGTTGCAAAAACCAGCTTCGACTCTTGCAATCCCAAGGAGATCTCTCTCTGTTTTGCCGAACTCTACAAAAAGCAAAAATCTCAAGCAAATGCTTTAGGACATGTCGCAAGAAAGCAGTTTAAAGAGCATGACTTCTCCCATGTTGGCTCTTTTGCTTTTTGGCGTTTTGGAACGCTAGAGGAAGCTATTATCTTAGCATGGCATGAACGCGAGAATGCTTTTGCACAATTTTGGGTCCAGATAAAAGAACAATTTCCTGCTATTGGAGGTCCCCTTCAGATCACCAATTTGGATGAGTTTAATCAAGCACACTCATGGATGAATAATCGAGATAATGCTCCTGCCTTTCAAGCTATAACCTCTCTACCTTTAAGGAGGGTTTTATATGCCCTTCCGCCAGAAATTGGAATGCTCACCGAATTGGAAAATTTATCCGTTCATTCAAGAGAGGAAGTAAATTTCAAACTCACAGGTCTTCCAGTGGAGATAGGCTCTCTAAAAAAATTAAAACACTTAGATCTTTTTGAGGGGCATGACTTTGAAGAGATTCCATCCGTGATCGGAGAGTTGACCTCTTTGCAAACTTTGCTAATTTCGGGGCCCATTCAAGTGATCCCCGAAAAACCACTTGCTCAACTTCCCCATCTTCATGGTCTTTGGATCTCCAACAGCAAAGTAGATAAAATTCCGGATACCCTCTGGCGGCGCATGTATGGACGTCATACTACCCAAATAATCACTCAGACTCCCTCAGGTAAACGCCATACTTCTATTACTTTCGGCATAGATCCCAAGCAGCTTCACGAGATCCCTCTCATCCTCTATTTGAGGCAAAACTGGACCTTTTCCTATCTCAAATTATGGGGTCCGTTTAAAGAGTATTTTGAAATAGGCAAGTTACTGAGCGATTTTCCTTGCATTCCCCTCGCCTCGCTACCCCTCTGTATATTTACGTCTTTGAGCTTTTCTCTGATCTTCGTATTGGAAGTGACTCTTAATCTCCCCTTCTTCCTCTTGAACACGCTAGTCATGTATGGAGTTGAGCCACTCGCTACAACTTTTCGTGACCTGTTCGGCTATAGCCGAACAATTCGCCTAGATTGACTTTCTTTGCCAACTCTTCAATTGACTCGATGTCACGCCTAGACCCGCGATACGACTCTCATCTATTTCTGCTAGATCTTCCATCAGATCTTCGATAAAGGCATCTCGATCCGCCTTTTTCACAAGCTTGTCTGCCTGTATTGCGATGTATTTTTGCATAGCCTTTCCTGTAATATTCTTAACAAGAATGTCACGGATAAGAGCGCGACGTTGTTGTCGATATCGCACGCGGATCTCATCAAATCCTATGGTTTTAACTGTCGTATCATACTAGGCACACGTGCGCATATACGAGAAGACATATAGATCAAGGATAGGATGAATATCTTGCAGTTCATAGATCGCAATCACAGCTGAGGTATAATCCTCTTTCTCTACATCATTAAATGATAACGGAACCACATTGCTTTTGATGAGAGGGATATTTGCGCTAAGTCGAGCTGTGCGCTTGTTAACATCAGCAAATGCTTGCAAGTAGCTTATATGAATCAGCAAAAAGAGGCTCTGCTCGTAGGGATCTTTAATCCTTGCCGCCTTTGTAGTAATGCGATCTAGACGCAGCTCTAGCTGTTTAGGATTTTCGAAAGGAATATAGGAAGATCCTCCTATGCGCACGCCATGATCTCTCACCTTTCCAGAATAGCGCGCTTCAAGTAACCCGTCTGAGAGAAGGTAGTGGAGAGTACAAATAGTCTGCTTATTGACTTCAAGCCGCGGAGCCATATCAACTAAGTAGCGAATCGCTTCTTTGTGATTGAGAATCATGATCTTCTCTTCGTCAAGCTTTCCCTCGGCGCCTGCTCCTTCAAGAATCAGCTTCTCCGTGTCTAACAGGGAATAAGTGTTACCTTCCAATCTCGATGAGTTGTAGGAAAGGTCGATAAGAAGGCGATGAAAAATCTGATGGGCATAAGTTCCTGCTGGATCTTCTACTTTAGAGCGCTTGCCTGCTTTGTATAACTGCTCTCTTAATTCTAGCGGGATATAGAAGGTCGTATTAGGCTTGTACGCATCGAACCAATCATCTTGATAAGCAACAGGCATCCGCTCAAACATTGGGCGCCTTATCTGTTGGAGTACTTTTTCACTCCTTGATCCAAAGCAGCTGCCAGTATGACCTACATCGCGCTCTTCACGTTGAAGAACTTTATAATGAGTGCCGCGTTTCTTGCCGATCTTTTCAACTAGCCCTTCTTTCACTAACTCAGCCAGCCATCTTCTTACGCTTCTTTCTGCATAATCTGGGCCAAGTTTTTGAAGCAACATCTCTAAGCTGATGGTGTCCGCTTCTTGACTAAGTTGATGTAATACGGCCAATTTTTTAGTCCGAACTTTCATAAAATGCCTGCTTTTTCCCTAATACGGCCAATTTTACTCGAAATACGGCCAAATTTCCAGCAATTTTGGCCGTATTATTTGTAAGTGGTTTAAGATTAATCGCTTAAAAAATCAGAATACGGCCAATTTTTTGGCCGTATTCTTCAAAATCAGATCAGGTAGTGAGAGAAGGCGTCTGGAAGAAGCTTGATTAGATCGGAGGCGATCATGCCGTAGGATGTCTTTTCGAGAGCGGCGAGCTCGCCGGCTGCGCCATGCAGAAGGGCGCCTATGCTAGCTGCGAGGCGCGGCTGGAGTCCTTGCGCGAGAAGTGCTGCGATCACTCCGCTTAGGACATCGCCTGTGCCGGCAGTTGCCATGCCCGGGTCGCCACGTGTCACAATGAGAGGAGCCTCATCGGGATGGAAGATGAAGGTGGGTCCGCCTTTGAGTACAATTGTGGCCTTTCGCTTCTCTGCAAATCTTTGGCACTCTTTGTGAAAGGCTCGCTCATCTTTTTCTTTCTTAGATTGAACAAGAAGCCGTTCCATCTCCTTGCGATGGGGCGTGAGCACCGAGTTTTTGGGGATCTTCCATTTGGGATTCTCTGCAAGGAAGTAGAGCGCATCAGCATCGACAAGTGTTGAAAGAGCGCTTTTTTCTAAAAGCTCTTTGATCTTTTTCTTTGCTATCGGGCGTGCGTCCCATCCCAGGCCCTATGAGAAGCGATTTGGCTCTTTTGCTCTCCTCGAAAATACGCGCAAGGGAGCTTCCTTTTAGCTCTTCTTTTACAAGCTCAAGAGGTGCTCGGGCAAGCTCTGCCCGAAAAGAAGCGGTATGAAAGAGTCTGACGATCCCGGCACCGGAGCGCAGCGCAGCAAGTGTGGATAAAAAAGCAGCGCCCGACATGCCGGGAGATCCGGCAACTGCGAGTAGGTAGCCTGCTTGGTATTTATGGCGATTGCGCACGACGGGAGGAAGGAGCGTAGGCACCGCCTCTTCGTTGATCAGGTAGGCTTCTGCTTTGGCCCTTTGGATGTAGCTCTCTTTTAGGCCGAAATCGACTCTGGTCAGCTCCCCCACATGGTTCCAACCCTCTCCAATAAAAAATCCGACTTTAGGCAGCCCCAAATAGATGGTTCGCAGAGCATGAATGGCGCAGGTTTGGACCTCTCCCGTATTCCCATTGACTCCGGAGGGAATATCGACTGCCAAAATAGGCAAGTGTGATTGATTGGCCTTCTGAATGGCGCGCGCGAGTGGGGCATCGGGCTTTCCCTTAAATCCGGTTCCTACAAGTCCATCTAAGATCACACCCTCGTGGAGCTCAGGAAATGGGGCACTCTCTTTGACAAAGTGGATCTTACCGCCCGCTTTTTTAAAAGCTTCGCCCTGTTTTTGACAAAGTAGGCTGCTTATCTCGAAAGGGTAGATCTGAATGGCGCGGACAGAAAAGCCTTTTGCTAGAAGACGCTTACCGGCAGCAAAAGCATCTCCGCCATTGTTTCCTTTACCCACAAGGAGTATCACCTCTTTGCCTAGATCGTTTGCAAAGCAGAACTCCTCTGTCTCTTCGGCAATACCCATGCCTGCATTTTCCATGAAAGCGAGCTCAGAATCCCCTTTTGCATAGGCAAGCTTTTCGATGCGCACCATCTCTTCGGCTGTGACTACTTTGTGTCCCTGAATGAGATTGCTCATAGATGCTCTTCCTTAACTGCGCGTTGCAAAAGCGCTTTTACAGCGTCTTTGGGATTGAGTCCTTCGTAAAGAACAGCATTTATCGCCTCTGTAATCGGCACATCAATATGGGATTTTTTCCCAAGTTGCAAGGCTGAAACGCAGGTGTAGGCCCCTTCGACCACCATGCCGATCTTGTCTTTGGCCGCTTGCATATCCAGCCCCTGTGCAATCAGATGGCCAAAGCTGTAGTTGCGGCTAAGTTTTGAAAGGCAGGTAACGCAGAGATCTCCCATTCCCGAAAGACCGTTTAAGGTCTCGGGCTGACACTTCTTGCTGACAGCCAATTTACGCATCTCATGGAGGCCGCGTGTCATAAGTGCAGCTTTTGTGTTATCCCCAAATCCAAGACCATCGGCAATACCGCAAGCAATCGCGATTATATTTTTCATCGCTCCGCCAAAGGCAACTCCATTGATATCCCCATTGGGATAGATGCGGAAATAGGGGGTCGAAAAGATCTCGCGGATATCGAGCATGAGCTTGCTATTGTAGGAGGAGGAGACGATAGATGTGGGTAGCTTTTGGATGACCTCTTCTGCGTGGCTAGGCCCGCTTAAACAGCCGATCCGGTCCCGGTACTTCTCTCCCATCACTTGGAGGACCACCTCGGGAAGAAGTAGGCAGCTATTTTGCTCGATCCCTTTCGAAGTGACGACGACCGGTGCCTTCACACTGCCAAAAGCCCGTACCTGCTCAAAAACGGGCCGAATCCCCGAAGAGGTCACCGATTCGACAATGAGCTCCGCCCCATCTAAAGCCTCTTTTAAGTCGCTTGTAAAGACCACGTTTTCATGGGCTTTAAAGCGCGGAAGCTTAGGATGCTCCCTTTTCTTTGTAAGAAGCTTGACAAACTCGGGATTGGCCGACCAGAGGAGGACCCTGTTTCCCTTTGAGGCTAAAAGCGATGCGAGGCAAAAGCCCCATGTGCCTGCCCCTAAATACCCAATATGCATTGGACCAAATTACCACACGTTTAACTACAGGTCAAATCCTATTTAACATACTCATAATCAACATGTTAAATATTAAAATAATATATTGAATTAATAAACTAATTATTATATACTTTAATTATAAATAGTTAAAAAAGGAGGTCAATAATATGACTCGTATTTCAACATATACCTCAACAGGCGACAAGTCTCACCGCATCAATGATAAGATGACGGCTGCCTTTGTTAACTTTGAAGAGGACCATAAAGGAACAGGCCGGGGACTTTTGGGCATAGCCCAAGTAGTCGTCGGTATTGTTTACCCTCTTTTTAAAGCACTTGGCGCATTTTGCCCTATTCTTCCAGTAGGGCTAAAGCGACGCTGCCTTTGGCTTAAAGAAGCAAAAGGTGGCCTCTCTTATATAGGTCACGGTCTTGCCAACATGGGTGTTGGTCTTGCCTCTTTCATTCCGCGCGTGAATGCGGATAGATTCGGACACATTGAATATGCCAACGAGTATCGTAACAGAGTTCTACAAAGGGATGCCGAGCACATGCTTAACGGAAATCAAGAAAAGAGCGAAAAGCAGGAGCACTATCAATACGGAGATGAACTCCCTACTGATCTTTAGAGCCAGTTGCAAAACTCCCCGCCCCCAGAAAAATCGAAGATTTTGAGTCAGTTTGCCGGGGCTGCAGAGCAGCCCGAACCCCGCCGCCGGGGACATACTCAAGGAGAGTAGGACCCGGCGGCGGGGCGTCAAAATGGCTCAAAAGGGCAATTTTGCTGCGGCGGGGAGTTTTGTAATTGGCTCTTTAAGCCTCGATATACTCCTGGTCGGGAAGCTCTCTTCCCTTCCACTTAGCAAGAAGTGCGCTTGTGGGGTAATAAAACGCCTGGTCGAGCTCAAATTTGCGAGCGGGCGGCTCCAAGCCCGTTATCTCTTTAAAAGTTCTACGATCTTTATCTAAAAGGGCGGCTTGCACTTGTTGTAAGCTATCCTCTCCTGCCGCGTTTTTCCAAGGAGCGAACGCCTCTTCTCGCGGATAAACCATCACCTTGCAGCGCTCTGCGAAATTCAAAAGATCAAAAATGTAGGTCTCGCATTTTGCAATAATCGCCTCTTCTCTACTCATCCCTTTCAGAATGGGCGCGCTCTTCTTTGCAATATGCCAAGGCAAAAAGAATTGAGGGTCGCGCACCATTTTTTTCACAAAATCCATGCTAAAGCAAAAGAGGCTGATGTTAGCTACTTTCCAAAGGAGAGAGCCGTCTGGATTTTTGGCGCTCTTCTCTTTTTCGGGAAGCTCTGCATATTCGATTACGCGTATCTTACCTTCCGGGGTGGCGCCCACTACTCCCACCTTCTCATTTTCATCGCGCCTAAAGACGCACTTTAAGGTGACCTCCATACCCGCTTGAGCATGGTTTCCGATGAGCTCTGCATCAAAAGGGTCGGCGAGTGGATTGTCGATGAGAATCACATTCACATATTCGATCCCCTTCTCCTTCCACTTGGCCCAGAGCCCCTGATCAAAAAAGTGGGTGAAGACTCCACCATTTCCATCAGCCCCCTCTGCGAGAACACCGGGCGCCTCTAAGACCCAATCTCCCTTATCATCGAGAAAAGGAAGAGTTCCTTGCAAAAAGAGGGTGCACTGCTCTTGCGTTAAGCCGAACCACTGGTTTTTTTCTAAAAAGGAGAGAGTGGCTGCGTGGTTTTGAGGCGAGGTCATCACAGCAAGGGGAAGCGCCTTTGCAGCAAATTGGGAAGCCGCACGTGTCTTTTCTAAAAAGAGCTGCAAAAGACTCTTGCCTTTGATGGGCGAAAGAGGGAGCGTTCCTTTGGGCTGGCCCGCTTGTTTTAGGCGCGAACCTTGTCCGCCAGCCAAAAGCAGGCAGCCCACCTTCCCTTCGCTTATAAGTCTTTTGCCGCGCTCTTTGTTTAAAAGAGATCCTACTGTGTCGAATTGCGTAAGAGGCTGCAAGGAGGAGGGAGGAGCAACCGGACGAAAGAGCGCTTCTCTCTGTCTTTTAAGCAGATGGATATCATACTTTTTGAGCTGCGATAAAAAAGCCTCTTGCTGCGAAGGAGAGAGAGCGTCAACACCGAATCCTAGATCCTTTTGCCCTAAGGAGGCGAGTCTTTCTAAAATCTGCTCTTTTAGCATCCCTTCTCCCCAAAAAGAGCTGCGAGCACCTCGTCTACAGGCAGCGTACGGATATCCTCATCTCTTGCAAGAAGTGGTGTGTGCACAAGCTGAGGATTAGGAGAGGAGACATTCTGTTTTAAAACACCTTGCCGCGGATCGGCCCACATAGAGACAACTTTGATAGGAAAGGAAGCATCGAGATAATAGGTCATCGAAAGCACGCCCGAGTCGGGCACGAGAAGATAGGAGCAGCGATTTTTAATAATCGAGAGCATCTCTAAAAAACTGGTCCTCCCACGTAAGTCGATCAAGTTGGGCAGAGCAAGCGAGGGGCTCTGTCCATGCCCAAACAAGATAATACGGACCTTTTCTTTTTGTGAAAGATCTTTGAAGAGCGCCTCCCAATTTGAAAAGGGCCAATTTTTTTCGTAGCCATATGCAGTCTCTGTGTGAACATGCGCTCCCAGATAGGTAACATCGGGATCTAGTTCGGGAAAGCGGCTGCAAAGATCATCCCATTTTTTTTGCCACTTGAGTTTTGGCGTCAAAATGCCTATCTCTTTTTTCAGCCAATGCGTGGGGTCGGGATTTGCTATCAGAAAATCGAACGATGCAGGATCGATCGAGAGATTTTTTAATGTGTTAGAAAGATCAAATGGTGTCTTGCGCTTCCAATCTTTTGCGATCAGAAGATCGATATTTTCTAAAAGCTCGAACCCTTCTTGTAGATCCGGACGGGTGATAAAGGTGATCCTAGCTTCGGGGAGCTCTTTTCGGATGCGTTCGACAACCCCATAAAGTCCAAGCGCGATATCGCCCAAGCCGCGGTTCCAAGCGATTAAAAAGCGGGTCTTGCCATTTTTTTGGGCGCGCTTAAGAAGTAGGTCGAGGGGATTGGGTCCCCATTTTTTCCAGAGTTGCTTGATCATTTTAGCGAAGGGTCAACTTAGATTTGTTCAATACGCGCATAATTTCTTGATAGACCTCGTCCGCCTCGATCCTCTTCATGCAGCGAAAATCGATCGGGCAGGTGCGCTCATAGCAGGGCGAGCAGCTCACATGCTTGTGTATCACAGTTCCTTCGCGATAAGGCCCTGTCACCACTTCACTCGTCGATCCAAAAAGAGCAACGACTGGTGTGCCGAGTGCATCGGCGATATGCATAGGCCCGCTATCATTGGTGAGAAGTACGGAGCAAAGAGAGATGAGCGCAGTGAGCTCTCTTAGAGAGGTCAGCCCTGCCAAGTTGATTACACGGGGAGGAAGTCCCTGGCAGATCTCTTTCACCAGAGCTGCTGTCGACTGGTCTCCAAAATAGACGATGAAGAGCTTTTCATCCTGAAGTAGCCGCTCAGTCACCTGGCGAAAACGAGCAGGCAGCCAGCATTTGGCCGAGCCGTAAGTTGCGCCTGGATTGATGCCGACGATCGTACTATCTTTTGTGATCCCATGCTGCCTTAAAAGCTCTTGTGCTTCTACTACCTCTTTGTCTTTTAAAAAGAGGCGCGGCGCAGTATCAGAAACTGGAACCCCCAGTGGGGCAAGTAGCATTTTATAGGTGGTGACCAGATGCTGTGCGCCCACAGTTTCAGGCAAACGAACGCTATCGGTCAAAAGAAGGCCTCTACCCTTGCACTGGTATCCCAAACGGTTTTTCACTTTTCCTTGCCAGAACCACCAAGCCGAAGAAAAAGAGTGGGTTAAAAGAATCCCTAGATCATATTTTCCCGTCCGCAGCTTTTCTACAATATCGCGCTTCTCATTGTGCCTGCCGAAGTGGCCAGCTTTACGAAAGCAAAAGAGCTCGTTGATGTCAGGATCTTCCTGTAAAAGCTCGCAGACAGGGTACCTGCACATCGCCGTGAGATAAGCGTCGGGAAAGGCTCTCCTCAAATCGGTCAAAACAGGCGTCGCCATCACCAGATCGCCGATCCAGTTGGGCATACGCACAATGATATTTTTGGGCTTAAACTGACCGAGTGCCATGCTCTAAAAAATACCAAGCATTGCGGATTTTGTACATCTAGAAGATGTATACACTCTTAATACGTGCCCGTGCCCGTGCCCGCGTGCGTGCCCGATCCGGATTAATTCGGGCACGGGCACGGTAGAGAATTTTTGCTATGTAAAGCTATAAAAGTTATTATGCGGCCATGAACGATGAGATTATTCTTGGAATTGATCCGGGCACGCGGATTACCGGTTATGGGGTGATCCAGCGGGAGGGCAGTGGGTATAAGCTGCTCGATTTTGGGTGTATCCGGCCGCCGGTGGATCTTCCTATCGCAGAGCGTTATCTTGCGATCTTCGATGGAGTTGAGCATCTGATCCAGCGCTTTGGGCCTCAGGCGATCTCGGTCGAGACGCAATTTATGTATAAAAATGCGCAGAGTGCGATGAAGATCGGTATGGCAAGAGGTGCCGTTTTGCTTGCGGGCGCGCGGCGCAAAATTCCGATCTTTGAATATGCGCCAAAAAAAGCTAAGATGGCAGTCGTTGGAAATGGAGGAGCGAGTAAAATGCAGGTGCAGCGCATGATCCAAGTGCTTCTCAAGCTCTCCTCCTTACCCGAGCCCGAAGATGCGGCAGATGCGCTTGCGCTCGCTCTTTGCCATGCGCACGCAAACCCTATTTTTCAGAAAAGGAGATAACCGATGTGGGAATATATCAAAGGGATTTTAACCGAAGCCTCCCCTGCAAAAGCAGTCGTTGAGATTCAGGGAATCGGCTACCAGCTGCACATCCCTCTTAGCACTTATGGCAAGCTGCCCCAGATAGGGAAAGAGGTCCTCTTTTATATCGCCTCCGTGATCCGCGAAGATTCGCATCGCAACTACGGCTTTCTTGTACGCCAAGAGCGGGATCTTTTTGAAAAGTTTTGCGAGATATCGGGCATCGGACCTAAAACCTCTTTAGGACTTGTCGGTCATATGGAAGTGGGAGATCTACAGCGCTGCATCGCGCAAGGCAACGTCGCACTCCTTTGCAAAGTCCCCGGCATTGGCAAAAAGACGGCTGAGAGGCTGATGATCGAGTTGAAAGACAAGATCAAAATAACAACCGGCAGCTCTTCCACTTTTGGTGAAGGGGGCAAAATCTCCGATGCGATCTCAGCACTCATCAACCTAGGCTATCCCGCAGCACG
Organism: Chlamydiia bacterium; assembly: GCA_963804085.1. Taxonomy (GTDB): domain Bacteria; phylum Chlamydiota; class Chlamydiia; order Chlamydiales; family Rhabdochlamydiaceae; genus CAWDOQ01. The sequence continues at coordinate 158,191 of CAWDOQ010000010.1, forward strand.
CGCAGACAAAGCGATTCAGACGGCTCTTAGCAAGAGTCAAACAGAACCCCCACTCGCAGAACTCATCACACAAGCTTTAAGGCATATATGAAACTATTTACTTTTCTCGTCGCTCTTTTATTTGCCGTTCAACTGCATGCAGAGGAGTCGGACACGCTCGTCTTTTTAAAGCCCGATGCTTATGAAAAACACATCTGGGGACCTGTCCTCTCTGAATTTGAAAAGAAGGGGATAAAGATCGTCGCCCTTCAGATGACGCAGCTTACTCAAGAGCAAGCTGAGACTTTTTATGCCGCCCACAAAGGGAAAAAATTTTTTAACGATCTTGTTTCCTATATAACACGCGCTCCTATTTTGGCCGTTGTCTTAAGAACGGAGAACGCAGTGCCACGTGTACGAGCTATTTTGGGTGCAACCAACCCCAAAGAGGCCGCGAAAGACACCATTAGGGCTAAATATGGCCAGTCGCTCGATGCCAACGTGATCCATGGCTCCGATAGCCCCGAGGCTGCTGCAAGAGAGATCAGCTTCTTTTTTGCTAAGATGAATCTGTTAGGTTAACGCTTTTTCGGGTATGCTATTTCCCTATGGAATTTGTGCATCGCCCCTACCAGCACGGTGAGACTATCGCAGCAGTAGCGACCCCTCCAGGTGAAGGAGGGGTGGCAGTCGTTCGCATCTCTGGCATTGAGGCGCTCTCAATCGCCGAAAAGGTCTTTTCTGGACCGGTGAAAAGCTACAAAACCCACACCGCCCATTTTGGCAAAGTCCTCTCTGAAAAGGGAGAGTCGATCGACGAGGTTCTTCTGCTCGTATTGCTGGGCCCTCGCTCCTACACAGGAGAGGACACAGTCGAAATCCAGTGCCACGGCGGAAGCCTCATCACACGCAAAGTACTCCAAAGAGTCCTACAAGCGGGCGCGCGTGCAGCAAATCCTGGAGAGTTTACCCTGCGCGCCTTCTTAAATGGCAAACTAGACCTTGCTCAAGCAGAAGCCGTCCAGACGCTGATCTCCGCGCAAAATGATCTTGCTCTCTCCTTTGCAGAGCAGCAGCTACAAGGAGCCCTTTCCAAGAAAATTAGAGAGTTTCAAAAAGAGCTGGTCGATACCGCTGCCATTTTGGAAGCTTGGGTAGACTTTCCTGAAGAGGGACTTGAGTTTGCGACCAAAGAGGAGATCTTAGCTGCTCTCGGCGCAACTTTAGATAAAATGCAAAAACTCTCCTCCACTTTTCATGAAGGCAAGAAGATACAAGAGGGACTCTCTCTTTGTCTGGTAGGCGCTCCCAATGCAGGAAAATCCTCTCTTCTAAATGCGCTCTTGGGAAAAGAGCGTGCGATCGTGACAGACATTCCAGGAACTACACGCGATCTTTTGGAGGAAGAGGTGAGGCTCGGCCCCTTTCACTTGCGACTCATCGACACGGCAGGCATACGCAAAACAGAAGAGGTAATCGAAAAAGAGGGGATCCGCCGTTCTAAAGAGGCGATGCAAAATGCAGATCTCATTCTCGTTGTCCTCGACGCCTCACGTCCGATACAGGAAGAGGAGGAGCAGCTTATTCAAACAGCTGCAAATAAAAAAGCGCTGCTAGTCTGGAACAAGATCGATCTTCCCCAAGCTCCCCTGCCCTCTTTTTCTCTTCCTTCTGTCCGAGTTTCTGCCAAAGAAGCACAAGGCTTAAACATCCTACGTCAAGAGATCGACAAACTTATCTGGGAGAAGGGCGTTCCCTCCAAAGAGGAGCTTCTTCTATCCAATGCGCGCCACAAACAGGCGCTCGACAATGCGATCGCAGCCTGCATGCGCGTTACTATTGGGCTGCAAGACGAAATCTCTCCCGAGTTTCTTGCGACTGATATGCGGCTCATTTTAAGCGAGCTCGGCACCATCATCGGCACCAACATCACAGAAGATATCTTATCTGCCATCTTCTCCAAATTCTGCGTGGGTAAATAAAGAATGTCTTTCGAAACCCCGTGCCTTGCCTCTGCCTGTGCCTGTGCCCGCCCCTTCCTGATTCAGCTTCGATGAAAATTAATTTTTTGATACCCTTCTGTGTCCTTAGAATCGAGGTGTTTATAATCTGGGGGTTGGAAAAATGATGGAAACATTGGTGAAGGGACAAAACAGCATCCTGGATCACGAGAAGCTGGATGCGTATCACATCGCCATAGAATTTGTGATATTATCCGATGCAATCATAGAGCATTTACCACGCGGTAGAGGTTACTTAAGCGATCAGCTACAGCGTGCCGCATTATCAATATCTTTAAATGTGGCTGAGGGTGCTGGTGAATATGCGATCGATGAAAAGGTGCGATTTTACCGCATGGCTAAGAGATCTGCGACAGAGTGCGCTGGTATTTTGGATGTTTGCCGGAAACTGCAACTGTTGGATGAGCAAAGATATGTAAGTGGCCGAGAGCTGTTGGTGCGGATAGTATCGATTCTCACTAAAATGGCCCAAAGAACTAACTAATCAGGAAGGGCGGGCACAGGCACAGGCAGAGGCACAGGCAAGGGGTTTCGAAGAAAGATGAATAAAAAAGAGAGAGTCACAATTGTCTTGAAGGTGCTGGAAAAGCTGTTTCCGGATCCTAAGATTCCTTTAAAGCATAAGGATCCCTACACGCTTCTGATTGCGGTTCTGCTTTCCGCTCAGTGCACGGACAAGCGTGTGAATGAGATAACCCCAACTCTCTTTCGCAGAGCAGACACTCCGCAAAAGATGGTGCAACTAACTATCCCTGAAATCCAGGAGATCATCCGTCCGTGTGGCCTGAGCACAGCAAAGTCTAAAGCGATCTGGCACCTATCGCAAATACTCCTTTCAAAACATAAAGGTAAGGTTCCCAAAAGCTTCGACGAATTAGAAGAACTCCCCGGAGTGGGACACAAGACCGCGTCTGTTGTAATGGTGCAAGCTTTTCACATTAGCGCGTTTCCTGTGGACACACATATTCATCGGTGCGCAAAGAGGTGGGGGCTATCCAGCGGCAAAAATGTCGTCCAGACGGAACGCGATTTAAAGCGGCTCTTTCCGAAGAGCAAATGGATAAAGCTTCACCTGCAGATCATCTACTTTGCACGCACATACTGTCCTGCACGTGGACACAAAGTGGAGCGCTGCCCGATATGTAAAGAGTTAAACAGGGTTAAGAGCCCGGCCAAGTGACTGGCCAAGAAGACCACGCACTTCTATACCGCGGTTTGAGGCATCGACCAAATCCTGGTCAAATTGAATCCGCAAAGGTTCGAATAGCAAAATAATGCAAGAGCCTCCAAACGAGAAGTAGCCCTTCTCATCCCCTTTTGCATAAGGCTCATTGGGTGTAAAGGTCTGATGGATGCTGCCCACATGCGTGGCGCCTACTTCGACATAGAGAACCGTTCCAAAATTTTTCGTGTGAACCTGCGTGATCATCCTCTTGTTTTCTGTCAGAATGTGGATGTTTCTTTTGAGTGCGAGCGGGTTAACGGAAAAGAGAGCTCCTCGTATCAATTTGGGCGCTTCGGGCATACCGCTAACTGGAAAGTGAAAACGGTGGTAGTCGGTGGGACAGAGACGAGCTAAAACAAGAGAGCCCCCCTCATACTTCTGTGCAAGCGTCTGATTACAAAGAAGCTCGGCAATTGAAAACTTCTGTCCCTTCACCCAGATGCCCGGCGCATGAGAAACATTAGGATAGACGAGATAACGCGCATCTGCCGGGAGTACGGCCACATCATTCCCATTTACAATCGGACGGCATTCAGGTTTGAGCTTACGGATAAAAAAATCATTGAACGAGGAGAAGGAGGAGACAGGATCTAAAAACTCCGCGGTATCCATGTGAAAGGCGTCGATAAATGGACATACCTTGTGCCTGCTAAGGCGGCTCTTTTGAAAAGCCCCGTAGAGATGTGAAAGAAAAGAGATGCGGGCGACTAGAGGCAAAAGAAAAAAGGAAAGAAAGCGCGCAAACAGATTCTTTCCATAGAGCATCTGGATGAAGATCTGGCCGTAGACCTTCTCCTTCTCCTCTTTTTTTGTCACACGGTCGATGTAGTGAATCTCTTCGGACATATCAGGGCCTTGCAGGCGCACTCTTACTTGCAATGGATGAGAATAGGGCCAGCTCTTCCAAATAGTCTGAAGAGAAGAGGTGGTGGATACGGCTTTGTTTGATCATCTCCAAAATCTTATGTGCGGTACTCACCATTTTGGTGGCGTGCGCCTTAGATTGATCCCCCTGGAAAAACTGGTCCTGCTGCTCGCGAAACTCAAGCATTAGAGCTTTGAGCTCTTTTTGCTTTTCGAGTTGAAGTGTGGTTATTTGGATAAGATGCTCGACTGCAGCAATGTCATGCTCGTGAACAGCAGAAGGCTCCTCTGCTGAAAGAGGAGCCAAGAAGGAAATTAGAGCAAGGGCAAGAAGTCTCTTCATAATTACTAAAGATCTTGACCCAAAGCTCGTTTGTTGTCAAAACCCTTTAGAGTCCTGTTGCACCAGCGTTAACAGCTGCCACAGGAGCTGCAGGAGCTTGCTCTGTTGCAGGTTCTGCTACAGTTACTGGTGTTGCAGCTACCGGAGCTGCTGCTTCTTTGCTATCTACAGCTGCAGGCTGCTCAATAATTAGTGTGTCCTCTACTGCTGTTAGTGCTTCAGAAGCTTTAGGAGCATCCGCCTCTTTTGCATCGCCCTCTGAAGATAGGGCTGTGCCATCAGCGAAGAGGCTGCCTTCATTTGATACTTGTGCAGCGAGAGCTACTTCTTCCGCAGGAGGAAGAGGTGCTTCAGGAGCCATATACACTTCGTGTTGTAAATTTTCTATTATGTGTTGTCGTACCGATGCATCACCTTCAAGACGAGTAGCATACCATTCTGCAGTATTGCCCGCCTTATCTTGAGCATTTTTATCTGCATTCAAATATCTGATCAGGCTGGTTGTCATAGTGGCTTGTTTACTGCTCACTGCAATATGGAGCGCAGTTACACCCATGTCACCCACGCGTTCATTGACGTCTAGATCGACTCCAGGTCTAGCTTCGACGATAGCGCCGAGTAGATCTGATGCACCCTTTTGAGCAATGTAGTGTATGACTCCGTATCCTGCGGTATTTTTTGCACGCACATCGGTGCGCTCATTTGCCATCAGAACTTGTGCCACCCCTACTTGAAGTTGTGCATCCAAGTCCATAGGATTTGTCGCAACTAAGAGAAGAGCGGTGTTACCATCGTTATCTTGTAGATCCGTACGTGCTCCTGCCTTGAGAAGCACCTTGATTGCTTCGACATTACCAAATCTGCAAGCATAGTGCAGGGCTGTGTTACCTTCTCTATCCTTCTCATCTATGACGGTCAATTTTGCGTCAGCACAGATGAGCTTTAAGATACTGAGATGGCCGGAAGTTCCCGGGACAGTTCTGCAAATCACGTGGAGCAGAGTTTGGTGATCGTTATTGAAAAGGTTGAAAGAGGGCTTTCTCGTAACGTTTGCTACAAGAGCATCAAAAGTTGCTGAATTACCAGCTGCTGCCACTAGGTGTGCAACAGTATTTCCGTTCTGATCTCTTACGTTCAAATGACTTGTATGCGGAGCTAAAAGACGAACGCATCCAAATGCACCTTTTGCACAAGCGATTTGAAGAGGATTTTTTCCTGCTTTATCAACTACATCTACATCAACACCTTGAGCAAGCAACCATTTGAAAAGCTCTTTTTTCTTTTCCTTCGGGGCCGGCTTTAATGTTTAAACACTCATCGCCCATGTTGCAGAGGAGTTGTAAAAGCGTGTTACCTTCTTTATCGGTTTGATTTACGGAGCATTTGCCTCCCATAACCAGTTCAACGAGGAAATCATACTCTTTTGCAGCAAATAGCTCGTGCAAAGGAGAGACCTCTTTTGAAGCTGACAATGTGGTGCATTTGAAGAGCAGGTCTCGATCTTTTGTCTGAAGAGCTGTGCGCAATGTCGCATCAGATAGAGTTCTCACTTCTACTTGTGCCGTAGTAGCTTCCCCCGCTACCTTAAGCGTTGTTGCTATAATTCTTGGGTCTTTTGCAGAGGCGTCACCCGGTTTTGACTCAACTTTTGCAGAACCGGAACCAAACACCCATCTCCATACAGAGCAGATAGCGCTTACAATTGCTTGAGGAATGCAGCACAAGTAAGAGAAGCAGCAAGAAGAATCTTCTGTAGGAGCTGCATCTTTAGGAGTCGCGATGGTGTCTTTGCCGATTTGTATAGTCTTTGCTGGTGCGGTAGGTGCACCTGCATCTTTAGCTTTTTTAGTTGCTTCATCTGCAGAAAATCCATCTAATCCTAATCCGAGACCAGCTGGTCTCTTGACGTCGCCTTTTACTTCTAATGACATTGTTTGATCCTCCTAAAAGTTGAAAGCGACCATTGTAATCATTTTGGTAATAAACAAAAATGGAAATTATTATTTAATCTGATCACAAACAAAGAGGGTTTTTGAATACAATCAAAAATAAAAATTGTTTCCCTGGATTATTGACCCCAGTTAGTGTACTCTTGTTAATAAACGTTCTGTTCTGCTAAGATATTATTTTTTGTAAGTACAGGTCACTTAACATGTTCGACGTATTAAAGAAAATTTTTGGCACAGCCCAAAGCCGCATTCTAAAAAAGTATAGTAAGATTGTGGGCCAAGTGAATGCTTTTGAAGCGCGTTTGCAGCCTCTTTCCGATGAGGAAGTGCGTCAGAAAACTGAAGAATTTCGCACTAGGCTTGCACAAGGCGAGCCCATAGACAAGCTCCTCCCCGAGGCTTACGCGGTAGTCAAAAACGTCTGCAGAAGACTCTGCGGTCAGGAGATGCACGTCTCTGGTTATCAGCAAAAATGGGACATGGTCCCCTACGATGTCCAAATTCTCGGCGCTATCTGCATGCACTATGGCGCAATCGCGGAGATGCAGACTGGAGAGGGCAAGACTCTTACGGCTTCGATGCCGCTCTACTTAAATGCTCTTACGCAAAAGCCGGTCCATCTTGTCACCGTAAACGACTACTTGGCGCAGAGGGACTGCGAATGGATTGGCGCCATTTTTAGATGGCTCGGCATCACAGTAGAAGCACTTCTCAGCACAACACCCCACCATCTACGCAAGCACACCTATGCAGCGGATATCGTCTATGGAACCGCATCGGAATTTGGATTTGACTATTTGCGCGACAACTCAATGGCCCAGAGCGCGGACGAGCAGTGCCAGCGCGGCCATTATTTTGCCATTATCGACGAGGTCGACTCGATTTTGATCGATGAGGCAAGAACCCCGCTCATCATCTCCGGTCCCTCACCTTCCTCTCGTCAAATGTATGACGAATTAAAAGAGGGGGTCTCTCACCTGGTGCGCTTGCAACGTGATCTCTGCAGCCGTTTGGCCACAGAAGCGCGCAAAGTTTTAGATAATCTTGGGCAGGTCGTAGAAGGCGAGAAGCGCAAATTATCAGGAAAAGAAGAAGAGGAAGAAGCAAAAGAGGCCTTCCGTAAACTCTGGCTGGTCAGCAAGGGCACACCTCAGAACAAGATTCTGAAGCGTATGCGCGAAGATCCCGACATGCGCGCAAGCATCGAAAAGTGGGATACCTACTACTACTCTGAGCCCAATAAGCAAGAGCGTTCTAATGCTCTTTCCGAGCTCAATATCGTAGTCGATGAAAAAGCTAACGAGTATGAACTTACCGACAAGGGGATCCACGCCTGGGCAGAGATAGCATTCTCTCAAGCGCGAGAAGAGGACTTTGTCATGCTCGACCTCGGCCATGAGTATGCGCTAATCGATGGGGACGCCAAGTTAGACGAGCAGGAGAAGATCCAGAAAAAAGTTCAATTAAGAGAGGAAGATTCTAAGAGAAAAGAGCGCGCTCATAACTTGCGTCAGCTCTTCCGCGCCCACCTTTTGATGGAAAAAGATGTCGACTACATCATTGCAGAAGAAAAAGTCGTCATCATCGATGAGAACACGGGCCGCCCGCAGCCGGGTCGCAGATTCTCCGACGGCCTCCACCAAGCGATAGAAGCAAAAGAGGGGGTCTCGATCCAGCAAGAGACGCAGACCTACGCGACAATCACGCTTCAAAATTACTTCCGCCTCTACGGCAAGCTGTCAGGAATGACGGGCACTGCCATGACGGAAGCGAACGAGTTCAAAGAGATCTATAAGCTCGAAGTGCTCGCCATCCCCACTCACCGCGGCTGTCATAGAAAAGATGCCGACGATGAGATCTACATGACGGAGCGCGAAAAGTACAATGCGATCTTAAAAGACATTCAAGCGATTCATGCACAAGGCCGGCCGATCCTCATCGGTACCGAGTCGGTAGAGGTCTCAGAAAAGCTGTCTCGCATCCTGAAACAAAATAAGCTAGAGCACACTGTCTTAAACGCAAAAAACCATGCGCGCGAAGCCGAGATCATCGCAGATGCGGGCAAGATGGCAGCGATCACTGTCGCCACGAATATGGCGGGACGCGGTACAGATATTAAATTAAAAGCCGGCGTTGCCGAAGTAGGCGGTCTGCATGTCATCGGAACCACACGCCACCAGTCGCGCCGTATCGACAGACAGCTGCGCGGCAGAAGTGCGCGTCTTGGCGATCCCGGTTCTTCGAAATTCTACGTCTCGTTTGAAGACTCTCTCATGCGCCTCTTCACCTCTCCGCGCATCACTTCGTTTCTGCAGCGTTTTCGCCCTCCCGAAGGTGAGCCGATCTCTGCCAAGGTACTGAACAAATCGATCGAGACAGCACAAAAACGAGTCGAGCAGCGCAACTACACGATGCGCAAACACACTTTAGAGTATGACGATGTGATGAACAAACAGCGCACAGAGATCTACTCCTTCCGCAATGAAGTTTTACACACACCGAATACGCTTGCTATCGCCGAAGAGATCTTAGAAGTGATCTGCAAAGAGATGTGCAATAGCTTTTTTGCAAACCGTTCCGTAGAAGGCGGCTGGAATCCTGAAGGCTACCAAAAGTGGCTGATTACCCATTTTCCCGTAACATTCGAAGCTGGCGAGTTTGATAATGACTACCTACAAGTTGCAGATATCGAACAGAAGGCGACAGGCAAAGTAATAAGTGGCTTTAAGACAAAGCTCGAACATGACCTGCAGATGATCGAAAAAGCACAAGCGATCCTGCCACCTTCGAGAACGCCGATGACGCCTGAGCAAGTGCTCTCTGAAGTGGTGCGCAACCTCCTCATCCGCAATATCGACAGACTCTGGCAAGACCATCTCTTGCAGATCGACCATCTGCGTGCAGAGATCCACCTGCGCTCCATCGGTCAGAAAGATCCCCTGCTCGAATTTAAGCACGAGGCATTCTCAATGTTTGAAAGCCTCAGCCTGAAGATCAAGCTGGAGATCGCCCACGCACTCTTCAAGTTCGCCATGGTCCTCCCCGACCAAGAAGAGCCCCCACCCCCACCATCCATCCGCCCCACCCCCATGCACCGCACCAGCCTCTCCCTCATGGAAGGCGAATTTTAAAAATAAGGTTCGTTAGTTATTGTTTGCAGGGGCTACCATACACATGTCGGGGGACACGCCATTCGTCGTGCGCGTCCCCCGCTACCCCCTTGAGCCCAATGCGCTTTGACAAATCGTGTCCTCGGAGTCGGGGCGTGTATAACACGACCCCGAACGTCCTCGGGCTCTCCTGCGGAGCGATTTCTCTGTGCGATTTGAGCCATTGGCTGCCGTGCGCTCACTTCCCGCCGGACTTACGTCTCGGGCGGGCCCCTTCTCGTGTCATGTCGCAGAGCCTATCAATGTTGGATACACTCTTGAAGGATGGCTCTGCGAGCCGAGATGGAAGGGGCCCCCGCGACGAAGGAGTGGGGAGGGAGTGCGCCTCGCAGCCCTTCGACTCAGATCGCACAGCAAAATCGCTGCCGCAGGAGAGCGCGAAGCGCGTGGGGGGCCGTGTTATACACGCCCCTCCGACGAGGACACGATTTGGCAAAGCGAGGTGAGGCGCAAGGGGGCTAGCGGGGGGTAAGCGCACGCAGTGGCTTACCCCCGACATATGTATGGGTAGCCTCTAACTAAGATTTTATTAAATCTTCCAAAGCTTTTCTAAAGCTTTGTGGCTTTTTTGTAGCCGAAGTAGAAGAGGGGGAGGGAGAGTAGGGTGTAGATGAACCAATAGCTGGCGTTCCACTCTAGGCGCAGGAAACCGCCGTCAGAGAAGAGAAGTTGGAGAAGTCCTAGCGTTAGCAAGTTCGCACCTACGGAGAGAGCGAGAATAGGCATGAGCGGACTCTTGCCCGTCTCCTCCTCTTCTTCCATTGTGTTCATCGGTATCGATGTGCCGCCAAATGAGGCGGGCTGCGTGTAGCTCTTCTTCTCTTGAGAGACCTCTTTGAAGGCCTCCTTCTTTTTCTTAGGAGCAGGTTTCTCTTCAGCTTCGGGAGCCGCCGGGCCTCTACCTCCATAGGGAGGCGTGTAGAGTGATGCTAAGCTCTCTTGCAGAGTCTGATTTTTAAAAAGAGGCGCTTGAAAGGAGTTGGACTCTTCCACATCCGCTTGCTCTGCGGCGCAATAGGGACAAGTCTGTGCATCGTAAGGAATTCTGCCATCGCAGTTAGAACACATTTTTTGCTTATCGGCTGGTTTCATAGTAGACCTCTTTTACTTTTACATCCTGGCAGATCGCGCCAAAATTTTCTACATTTTTTAGAGCCAATTGCCAAACTCCCCACTCCAGCAAAATCGCCCTTTTGAGCCATTTTGCCGCCCCGCCGCCGGGTCCTACGCTCTCGAGTATGTCCCCGGCGGTGGGGTTCGGGCTGCTTTGCAGCCCCGGCAAACTGACTCAAAATCTTCGATTTTTCTGGAGCGGGGAGTTTTGCAACTGGCTCTGTATTTATGAAATAAGATATGCTGAAACTCCTATGAACAAACAAAAATTTGATCTAGTCGTAATCGGTGCAGGGCCGGGAGGCTACGTTTCCGCAATCAAAGCCGCTCAGCTCGGCATGCGCGTATGTCTTGTAGAAAAGGGATATCTCGGAGGCTCCTGTTTGAATGTGGGATGTATCCCGACAAAGACTCTTCTTGCCAATGCTGAAGTGATGCACAAGGTGCAAACAGCAAAAGAGTTTGGCATCACGACAGGGCCTATCTCTTTTGACTTTGCTAAGATGAAAGAGCGCAAAGATGGCGTAGTGCAGAAGATCCGTAAAAGTTTAGAGGGACTTATTCTCTCTAACCAGATCACCATTTTGCAAGGTCAGGCAGAATTTATCTCACCTAAAGAGTTAAAGATTAAAGGGCAAGAGACTCACATCATCGGAGCGGAGAAGGTGATCATCGCAACGGGATCGGAACCGCTCGATATTGCTGCCTTTCCGTGCGACCACAAAAAGATCTTAAACTCCTCTTCGATCTTGGAGCTGACTACTCTCCCCAAAACACTTGCCATTATTGGCGGGGGTTACATCGGCTGCGAATTCGCTTCTCTTTATGCTGCCTTTGGGGTGCGTGTGATCATTTTGGAAGCACTCCCCTCGATCGTTTCTATTCAGGGTAAAGCCATAGCAGACGCTCTTACGCGCGCCTTTCAGAAAAAAGGGATCGAAATCCAGACCAACGTCATGGTCGAAGGGATCGACACGACAGATGCTGGCGTGAGTGTGCGCATCAAAGACAAAGCTCCGGTTAATTGTGATATGGCGCTTGTGGCAATCGGACGAAAGGTCGTCTCCGGAAGCCTCGGTTTGGAAAAAGCGGGTGTGCAGCTAGGAGACAAGGGTGCAATTTTGGTAAACGAACGGATGGAGACCAATGTTCCCGGCATCTATGCTATCGGCGATGTCACCGGCAAGTTTCTTTTGGCGCACGTCGCCTCTCACCAAGGCATTATCGCAGCTCTAAACGCGGCAGGAAAAGAGGGACGCATGCACTACGAAGCCGTGCCTGCTGTCATCTTCACCTCTCCCGAGATCGCATCAGTGGGAATGACTTTAGAGCAAGCCACCCAAGCAGGGCATAGTCCAACGGTGGGCAAGTTTCCCTTCCAAGCACTTGGCAAATCGGTTGCCGCACAAGAGACAGAGGGATTTGCAGAGATCATCGCAGATAAAAAGACCGGGCAGATTTTAGGAGCGCAGGTGGTCGGCTATGGCGCCTCATCTCTCATTGCAGAGGTAGCGCTTGCTATTGCAAACGAGTTAACGCTTGAGTGTCTCACAGAGACGATCCACGCGCATCCCACGCTTCCTGAAGCGTGGTTGGAAGCCGGTCTTCTCGCACAAGAAACGCCGATCCATTTTCCACCCAAACGTCCCGTTCCCACCCAAACGTAGCGATGTTAAATAAACTTCCTATCTACAGAGAAGAGCAGCCCGAAAAAAAAGCGGTCGGTCTCGGCCGTTTCCCTTCCTGGCTGCATCGCAAACTTCCAAAAGGCGGCAATCTCTTTAAGACCAACTCCATCTTAGAAAAGTATCGGCTTAACACCGTCTGCGAAGAGGCAAAATGTCCCAACCGCATGGAGTGCTACTCCAAAAAGACGGCGACTTTTTTGGCGCTCGGCAAAGAGTGCTCGCGCAGCTGCGGCTTTTGCGATATCGACTTTTCTAAAACTCCCAAAGCGCCCGAAAAGGATGAGCCCGAGAGGATCGCCCATTCGGTAAAAGAGCTCGGTCTGAAACATGTGGTGATCACGATGGTAGCACGTGATGATCTTGCAGATGGCGGCGCAGAACATATCGCTGCGATCGTACGTAAGATCCGTGAAGAAAATAAAGAGGTTACAATCGAGCTTCTCACCTCGGATTTTGCGGGAAATTTTGCAGCTGTTGACACCGTATTGCAAGAGAGACCCGAAATTTTCAACCATAACATCGAAACGGTCCGCTCGCTCTCTCCCCGCGTACGCCACAAAGCGACCTACGATCGATCGCTTAGTCTACTCGCTTACGTCAAAGAGCAGAAAAAAGCGGCTTTTGTCAAATCGGGCATCATGGTGGGCCTCGGAGAGACAGAAGAGGAGATGCAAGAGACGATCCGCGACCTGCATCAGGTAGGCTGCGACATCATCACCATCGGCCACTACTTGCAGCCCAACCGGCGTAAACTCATGGTAAAGGCCTTCATTCCACCCGAACAGTTCCAGCGTTATGCCGATTTTGGCCATGCGCTTGGCGTTCCCCACGTCTATGCGGGACCCTTTGTGCGCTCAAGCTATAACGCACACGAAATCAAAAACTTAGCGTTTTCCTCTCCAAGATAACTTGCAGATCAATTCCTAGACTGTTAATAAAAAATTTGAACCGGCTATAGACTTTAGCCTGCTAGGGAGCATTTGCTTGATTAAAGGGAAGAAAATCGAGGGCGATTCGAAAGTAGCAAGCATCGTCTTAGCCGGTGGCCAAGGCACACGTCTCTTTCCTCTCACCGTAAGCCGCTGCAAGCCTGCTGTCTCCTTTGGCGGGCGCTACCGTTTGATCGATATTCCTCTTTCCAACTCGCTCAACTCTCATATTTTCCGCATCTTTGTCCTAGCCCAATACTTTGCCTCCGACCTCTATCAGCACATTATCGGTACATTTCCTACCGAGCTCTTTCAAAGAGGCGAGATCCAGCTGGTCTGCCCCGAAGAAACACAAGAACACCCCGCGAAGACAAACTGGTTTAAAGGGACGGCCGATGCTGTACGCAAAAACTTGCACCACTTTCTTGCTACACCTGCAGAGTACTTTCTAATCCTCTCGGGAGATCAGCTCTACAACACCCACTTTTCCGAGATGTTGAACTTTGCAAAAGAGACACAAGCAGATCTTGTGATCGCCTCTCTTCCGGTCCTAGAGGCGGAAGCCAAACGCATGGGTCTTCTTAAATTGAACCAAAGAGGTGGGATTGAAGAGTTTTTCGAAAAACCCTCTGATCCTGCAATCTTAAACCGGTTTGAGCTTACCCCTGATTTTTGGAAGGCGAAGGGGTTAGGCAAAAGAGAGGAGCCCTACTACTTGGGCTCGATGGGGATCTATGTTTTTAAACGCGAAGCTCTCGTCTCGATCTTAAAAGAAGAGGGAGATGATTTTGGAAGACATATCATCCCTCAACAAGTGAAACGAGGAAAGGCCTACGGCTATGTCTTCAATGGATATTGGGAAGATATCGGCACTATCTCCTCCTACTACCAGGCAAATTTGGCACTTCTCACACAAAAAAATTGCCTCGACACCTACGATGAAAACTATCCGATCTACACCCATCCACATCAGCTTCCCAGCCCGATTATCCGCAATACTGTTGTTCAGCACTCGCTCATCAGCCAAGGAGCGATCATCGACGCTAAAGAGATCACGAACAGTATCATAGGCGTCCGCTCCCAAATTAAGCGCGGCACCGTGATACGCAACTCGATACTCATAGGCAACAAGTTCTACACCCCTCCTTCTCCCTATGAGCCCCCGCTGCCCAAGCAGCTCCACATTGGAGAGAACTGCGTGATCGAAAAAGCGATCATCGATGAGCATGTCTCTATCGGAAACAACGTGCATCTCACCAACCAAAAAGACCTCCAGACCTACGACGGCCCCGGCATCTACATCCGCGACGGCATCACAATCGTAACCTCCGGCACCACCCTCCCCGACAACTTCATCTTATAATTTCCATTTCCCAATAACCTGCGCGAAGAGATATCTTAGATGGAGATGATGAAGGTTTGAGTAGGGCTAAAATAGACATGTCGGGGACAAGCCACTTTGTGTGCGTGTCCCCCGCTGGCCCCCTTGCGACTCACCTCGCTTTGCCAAATCGTGTCCTCGGAGTCGGGGCGTGTATAACACAGCCCCGAACGTGCTTTGCACTCTCCTGTGGTACGATTTTGCTGTGCGATCTGAGTCGAATGGCTGCTCGCGCGCTCACCTCCCACACCTGTCGGTGTGGGTCCCTTCTCGCGTCGTGTCGCAGAGCCTGTCAATGTTGGATGCACTCTTATGTGGAGTGCGGTGACTTGTCACCGCTTTGTTAGACAGCGACTCGTCGCTGCTTTTGAAGAGCACCGTGACAAGTCCCGGTGGAAAAAAGCGGCGACGAGTCGCCGCACTCCATACAAGAAGGGTGAATTCTTGAAGGATGGCTCTGCGAGCCGACATGGAAGGGGCCCCGCGACGAAGGAGTGGGGAGGGAGTGCGCCTCGCAGCCAATGGCTTCAAGGCGCACAGAGAAATCGCTCTCGCAGGAGAGCCCGAAGGGCGTTCGGGGTCGTGTTATACACACCCCGACTCCGAGGCTGCGAAGACAAACAAAATGGGCCAGCGGGGGGTAAGCGCACGCAGTGGCTTACCCCCGACATGTGTATGGGTATGCCACGTAACAACTACTAATGAATTTAACATATGTCCATATTTGCATTATCGGATCCGCATCTTTCGTTTAGTGTGCCTAAGAAGAGCATGGAGGTGTTTGGACCTTTGTGGGCGGGCTATGCCGAGAAGATGGAGAGAAATTGGAGAGAGTGCGTAACGGATAAGGATCTTGTTTTACTCCCGGGCGATATCTCATGGGCGACCCATTTGGAAGATGCGCTTATCGATTTAAAGTGGATCGATGCGCTGCCGGGCACTAAGCTAATCCTGAAGGGCAACCATGACTTCTGGTGGAGCTCTCCCTCTAAGATGGCAAAAGTCATGCCTCCCTCTATTCACTTCATCCAAAATAATGTTTTTAATTGGGGAGATATCACGATAGGCGGCGCACGGCTCTGGGATAGCGATGAGTACACCTTCTCCTCCTTAATCCACTTCCAAGAGAACCCGCGCGAGAAGAAAAAGAGTACAGAGGAATATGAAGCAGAAAAGGAGCAGGAGAGCAAGATCTTCGCACGCGAACTCGAAAGGTTAAAGCTCAGCTTAAAGCAGTTAAATCCAAACGCTAAGATCCGCATAGCACTGACACACTACCCCCCGATCGGTCCCGATTTAAAACCATCAATAGCCTCTCAGATTTTAGAAGAGCATAAGATCCAGATCTGCATCTTTGGACACCTGCACAATGTGAAAAAAGAGAAGCCTCTATTTGGAGAGGCGCGGGGTGTCCGCTACCTATTTACCTCTTGCGACTACTTGGACTTTGTCCCCCTTCGCGTCCTGTAAAAATAAATTTAGCTAGTAGCCTCTTGTTAGCTCATGGTAGAATTGCCCCGCCATGTTTGCCAAAAGAAGAAAAAAACGCCCCTATCTGTTACTCGAGCTTCTCATCGCCTTTGCGCTGCTCACTGCCTGCTTGCTTCCTCTTACGCAGAATCCCCTTACGATGGTGGGCAAAGAGAGAGAGATGCTGCAAGAGCTGGAGCTTGCCCGCGAGGCAGATCTATTGTTTGCAGATGTGAAGCAGAGACTCTATACGAACAAGATCCCCTATGAAAAGCTAATCCCATGGGATGATAAGAAGTTAACGCCTTTAAAACTTGAGCTCGGTAAAAACTACACGAAAGAATTTAAACGCGAAATACGACTAAGATCTCAAGTAGAAGAAATAAAAAAAGACAAAATGGGAGAAGAGATTCGTCTGATCAACGTCCATATCGTCTTTATCTCCAGAAGCAAAAAAGATAAGCAAAAAACAGTTAAATTTGGATACAAAGTCTTTATTCAATGCACACCACCAAACGCCGTAGCTTAACACTTTTGGAAGTGATGATCGCTTTTTCGCTGACTGCGATCTTGCTCTCGTTTCTCTTTTCCCAGTTTCAGAAGATGAGCTTTGCGAGCATGGAGACTCAAAGAGTGCAGGAGATCTTCTTTTCTAGACACCTTTTGCAAACGCGTCTTGCACAAGTCTTTGCAGCAGTGGTAACAGACGATAAGGAGCCCTCTTTTTATTTTGACGAGAGAAAGCTCTACTTTCACTTCGATCACGGGGTAGATCCTGAGCCTGCTTTATGCAATGAGGTGGGGGCTTGTCTCTTTGTCAATTCAGACAAAAATCTCGTTCTCGATATCTCTTCTCTGGATGGAGCAAACCACGAGAACAGAGAAGCTCTATGAAAACATCTCCTCTCATTTATGGGAGTTTGTAGATAAAAAAGACCCTGAATGGGCTTTGACCTGGCCTAAAGAAAAAAAGGACGCGCCCCCCATCGTTAGACTCACGTTAAATGCGCTTACCTTTGCCTTCTTTCTTCCCGGAGCGAACGAGCCGGTGACATACAAAAGAGGAGCGGGCCCATGAACATACTCCTTCTAGTCAGTGCTTTTTTGATCGTGCTTGCTCTCGGATGCTCCGCCATCTTTCAAACCTTTACAACAGCTACGATTGGAGAGAAGAGCTTTAAGGGACGTCTTGAAGCACAAAAGCTATCACTCAACAAGATCCAAGAGAAGCAATATAATCGAGCGATTGCACGCCCCCCCGGCAAAAAGAAAAATGAGGACAACTCTTCTACCTCTGCGGAAAAAAAGAAAAAAGAGCTAATAAATCCCCGCACAAAACAAAATCCCTGGGACGAGTCCAAGTTAAACTTGGGCCCGCTTCTTGCCCCCTTCTCTTCTGGAACCCAAGGAAAGCTTTACGAAGTCGCAGTAGCTCTTTTGGAAGAGCTCTACAAGGGAAGCGCAGTGGAACGTTTGGCTCAAGAGAAGAAAGTAGACTCTTTTGCTCTTAGAATCTTAGACAGCATAATTGAAAAAGCAAAAGAGAATCCGGAAGCAGAATCTCTTGCAGAGCTCTTTCCCGATGATCTTGCTCTGCAGGAGATCTACTACAAAATGTTAAAAGGGACGCAGAATTATGATGGCGTGTCGGGCTATCCACCCCTCCAGGATTATTTTAGCTTCGAAAAGGAGTCAAAGAAAAAGCCGATCAATTTTTCCCTTGCAACAGCTCCCCTTCTTAAAGCCCTATTGGGTCCAAAAATCACGTCTCAGATTTTGGAAGAAGAGAAGGTAAATAGCGAAAAAAACCGCAAGTTTTCTGCTTTAAGACAAAAGGGGCTGGAACAAGTGCTCTTGCAATTTCCTGAAGAGAGGCTTGCCTTCTCAGACTTTTCAGATCTGATCTACTTTGAGACAAACAAAAAGCCAGCCACTTCCTACATGTTCATCGATCCAAAGACGCAGATCTCGTGGAAAACGAAAGAGTGAAGCAAGTCCCTTTGCCCACGATAGAAGAGACGCTGATCGTCCCTTCGTGTTTTTCTATGATCGTCTTGACGATGGCAAGACCAAGACCGACCCCGCCTAATCTACGCGAATGGGCTTTACTCACCGTGTAAAAGCGGTCGAAAATATGCTCAAGTGATGAGGCTGGAATGCCGATTCCCTTATCCTCGATCGACATCTTAATCTCTTTCTCGTTCTCTTCGAAAGTGACGCGGATGTGAGCCGGAGCAACAGAGTATTTGGCGGCATTGTCTAAAAGATTGATCACAGCAAGCTCTAAAATATCAGGATCGCCCAAGATAATGAAGGGCTCGGATGGCTTTTCGATCTCGACGTGTGCAGTGGGATAGACAGAGAGGAGAAGGGGCCTGCAGCTTTCGACAAGAGCGACTAGATCACACTCCTGAAAACGGCTGATCGGTAAGTTTTCAAGATCGGCTAGCGTGAGCAAGCTCTTCACGAGGTTGTCCATCCGGTGGCAGTTCCTTACGATCTTTTCTGTGATATCTACCACCAGATCGCGCGGAAGGTCGGGCATATCCTGCAGTGTCTCTGCAAAGCCTTTGATGATGGTGATCGGCGTGCGCAGTTCATGCGATGCGTTGGAGATAAAATCTTTGCCTACCTCGAGAACCTTGTAGTGGCTCGACTTGTCCTGCAAAATGAGGATCGCTCCCCGCTTTTGCGTCTTCGGGACAGCGATCAGCTCAAAGTAGCTCCTTCTGCCCTCCTCTGTCGACAGAGAATCGGTGACCGCACACCCGCGTTGAAGACACTCTTTTAAAAGCTCTTGCGCCTTTTGCAAAAGCGGACGAAAGGCGCGCTCCTCCCACAAGAGAAGAGACTCTCCGATGAGCCGCTTCTTGGGTACCATGAGCATTCGGCTAGCTAGATAGTTGATATACTTGACCCGCATGTCGCTATCGACAGAGAGGACCCCCTCGCCTAAAGATTCCAGGATGAGCTCTTTCTCTTTGCGCTCCTCTGCAATCTCCTGCACCTGGCTGCGCGCCTGCCCGGAAAAGGCAAGATCCGGCTGGTAAAGCTTGCGCGCAAACCCGCGCACCTTCTTCACCGATCTCTTCTTCCCAAATAGATAGAATAGGATTTTTAGCATGTAGGTAGTTTATATGTGAAAGTTGGAAATACGCAAGAGGTCTAATAGACATGTCGGGGGCTGAGGGGAGCACTTCGTGTCGGTGCCATACTTAAAGAGTGCATCCTTCTTGTATGGAGTGCGGCGACTTGTCGCCGCTTTTTTCTGACGCGACTTGTCGCGGCATAATTTGAAGAAAGAGCAGCGACAAGTCGCTGTCTAACAAAGCGGCGACAAGTCGCCGCACTCCATACAAGAAGTATGTTAAATGTAGTATTTTCCCATCTCGGCAATCATCTTTGCAAGAGACGGAGGCAGCTCCTTACACACTTCCGAAACCATTTGTTCAGCTACTGCTACTTTTCCCTCTTCGTAAGCAATCATCTGATCAATGTCTGCCTTTGTTCCGACATCTTGTGTGTCGTGAAACATAAGCATTCTCGGAAAAAGCTCCGTTAGATAATGAGGTTTTGGGTTTATTACAACCTGCACAAAGAAGTTCCTCGGTTCTCCCTCATATCTTTCTTTTATTCTGTAAGCAAGCTCGATAGGGGTAGCTGATGTAACCATGTCAGAAGGAGGATTGCTGGCAAGCATGGGATCGGCTCTCCATTCACGTAATGTCTTGTAGGCTAAAAAGGAACCAGAAATCACAGCGCAATGAAGAGGAGTAAAACCCCACTTATTGACTACGTTAGGATCTGCGCCCTGTCGCAATAGATCATCGGTCCGATTGGAATTTGCTTTGGTGAAACGGGGATTTGCCATCTTGTGAAGTAAGTAGTCTTTTTCGATGTACTTTTTAAACGTTTCATCGTCTGTCCAACAACAAAGCCAACTGGCACACCAAGTAAAGACTGGTTTGACATAATTTTCGATGAGGAGACAAAAGGCATCCCAGATGGTTTGCACACGCTGGACGATGTAGCTGCAGCAGGATAGCTCGGGAATAGCGGCTGCTACCGGAGGAGTTAATGTGACAGATTGGACAGCGGACATGTTTTCTCTTTAAACCGTTAGATGTAGTATTTTCCCATCTCGGCAATCATCTTTGCAAGAGACGGAGGAACTCCACAAACTTCACCAACTATTGGCGCAGCTTTTTCTACCATCTCTTTTTGGTATCCCTCTTCGTAAGCAATCATTTGATTAATGTCGGCCTTTGTTCCGACTTCATCATTCTTGCCGGGCGCCATTAGATTTTCCGGAAAAAGCTCTCGTAGAAAATATCGGCCTCCATTCATGACAAGGCTCCAAAAATTGATATGAACTTCAAACTCAGATTCTTTTATTTTATACGCAAGTTCGATAGGGGTGCCGGGTTCAAAAGAGTCAAAATCAACACGCCTCTTGGCGGCGAGCGTAGGATCGGCTCCGAGACCGCGCAATGTCTTGTAGGCTAAAAAGGAGCCAGAAAGGACAGCGCAATGAAGAGGAGTATAACCATACTCATTTACTGCATTTGGATTTGCGCCCAAGCGGATCAGATCTTCGGTCGCATTGGAATCCGCCTTGGCGTAGCGGGGATTTGCCATCATGTGAAGCGCATAGTTTTTGTCTGCCCACTTACCAAACTTTTCTGTTTGTGATCGAATCCTCAAATTTCTCAAATCGTTGCAGAAATCCAAATAGGAGGGCATCTCAGAACCATTCTGCTTGCGCACTCCTATGAGCGTCATCATGTAAGGATCACGCTTTTCAATCGGCTCAGCCCGTGCTACGGGAGCAGCGGGAGCAGTGGGAGCGGAACTAAACCAACTGACACACCAGGTAAAGGCTGGTTTGACATAATCTGTGATGAGGAGACAAAAGGCATTCCAGATCGCTTGTACGCGCTCGCTGATGCAGGTGCAGCAGGATTGGACGGTTTCAGTGACGATTGTAGCCGCATGCATAGTATATAATTGCACAGTTTGCGCCATAAATATCTCCCTATTTAAATGTGGTAAAATTTTATCATTAATGAGGCTAAATAGCAAATACTAGTATAAATTAGCATTAAAGATTTTACTTGTTTAGAAAGCGTGTATCTTTAGTCCCCTCTTACACGCGCCCGCTTCCGCGCCCGCATGCGCGCCCGATCCGGATTAATTCGGGTACGCACGCGGGCGCGGAAGCGGGCGCGTAAAATGCATGTTAAGATGGGTAGAGGTTTTCGTAGGAGGTAGAGGTGATGAGGATGGTATCTTCGTAGCGGATGCCGCCTTTGCCAGGGAGGTAAAGGCCGGGTTCGATGGTGATCGCCATGCCTGGTTTGAGGAGGACATTCTGGTCGTCGCCGCCCGCTTTGATGCGCGGCCACTCGTGAATCTCAATGCCTACGCCATGGCCGAGACTGTGGATGAAGTGCTTCTCTACACCCTCTTTTTTCATCACTTCGCGTGCGGCGCGGTCTAGGTCGCCGAGCTTGGTGCCGGGTTTGCAGAGTTTAAGTGCAGCTTTTTGCGCGTCGTGCACGATCTTTGCCCAGCGTACAAGAAGGGGATCTCCTTTACCAAAAAAGACCGTGCGCGTCATGTCAGAGCAGTAGCCGTCTACAACTACTCCCACATCGATCAGAACGATATCGCCCTGTTTAAGTTTGGCGTTGGTAGGTCGGTAGTGGGGCATCGCGCTATTTTTCCCAAAGGCGATGATCGGATCGAACGAGAGTTTTTGCGCCCCTTTTTTGCGGCAAAATATCTCAAACTCTAGTGCGAGATCGCTCTCTGTTATCCCTTTTTTGAGCTTCTTGCGTATGTGCAAAAACCCTTGCCATGCAATTTTGGCAGCCTTGCGCATGATCACGCTCTCTTGTTTATCTTTGATCAAGCGCTGCTGTTTCAATGGACTTGCGATAGGCAGGAGCTCTTTTGTAGGCAGCCAAGAGGAGAGTTTTAAAAATTGGCTGTGGTGGGTCGCATCGGAATCAAATGCGATTTTCTTAGCTTTTTTCTGCTCAAGATATTCTAGGATTGCTTTCTTCTCTTCTAAAGCAACGGGGACGGGACTTTTTTCTGTCGCCACTTGTATGTATCTGCCATCGACAAAGAGGCGTGCCTCTTTTTGGGTTACGATCAGAAGTCCATGAGAGAGAGCGATGCCTGTGAGATAAAAGAGATCGGCGGGGCTGTCGATAAAACAAGCCTCTGCCCCGAAAGATGGCAACTGATTCATCAGCTCTTCAATGCGCTTTTTCGAAAAGTTTTGAGATTTCATATGTACTCATTGTAAGAATTATGGGTTTTCCTTGCGGCGAATGATAGGGTGAGGAGCTTTTCATCAGCTCATCAAACAACGCCAAAGCCTCTTGTAACAAAAAGGGCTTTTTGTCCGCTTTAGTAAAACGGGTGCAGACCATTGCGAGCTTGCGCATGCGCTCACTCTCTATTGAGTTGGACTCCATCTGTTCTAATTCTTCAACAAGAAGCATAAGCGCTGCTTGTACATCCTGCTCTTGCATAAAAGGGGGAAGTGCATCGACGATAAAGGTCTCTTTTCCGGAGAGTCTCACACCGATTCCGAGCTTTTCGATCTCCTCTAAATGGGTCTCTAAAAGGGCGAGATCAGCAGGAGAAACGGTTAGTATGACAGGAAAAAGTAGTGCCTGCATAAAAGACTCCGGTGGCCCTCTTTTTTCTTCGACCAGGGAGTCAAAGAGGAGGCGCGCTCGCGCGGCGATCAAGTCGACTACGAGGAGTTCTCCTCCCTCTTCTAAAAAAAGATACGGAGAGAATAGGCCAAGTGCACGCGCCTCACTTTTAAAGGAAAGATCGAGAGGGGGCGAAAAACTAGCTACCTCCTCTTTAAATTTAAAAGAGGGAGCAGCAGAAGTTGAGTTATAAGAGAAGCTCGGTTCAGAAAAACTGTTGTACGCTGTTGTAGAAGGGGTCCAGGCAAAATCTGGCCTCTCCTTTTTTTGCAGGCTAAGATTTACTGCCTCTTGCACCTTGTCCCGGACTCTCTTCTCATCTCTTAGGCGCACCTCGCGCTTTTGCGGATGGACATTTACGTCGACAAGATCGGGTGCGATTTCTAAATGTAACACATAAGTGGGATGGCGGCTCGCGTCCAGGCGCGTCCCATACCCATCTTTTACGGCATAGGACAAAAGAGGCGAAATGATCGGACGGCCGTTAATAAAAAGATGCTGGCCTGTGCGATTGGCTCTACTCTGCATAGGCGAGCCCAAGATGCCGAATAATTTAAAAGACTCCTCTTCGATCTTGATCTCTATGCTCTCTTTTATAAACTCCTCTCCGAGTACGGTCGAGATGCGAGACAAAAGATTTGAGGCATGGTTCGGTGTTGAAAGTATCTTGGTCCCCTGCTGGATTAGCTCGAAAGCGACCGTAGGATGGGCAAGACTTAGCGCTGTCATCATGCGGGTAATCTCAGCTCCATTTGCAGCTGACGACTTCTGAAACTTTTTGCGTGCCGGCACATTGTAAAAAAGGGAAAGCACCTCGATCGTGGTGCCGCACTCACGGGCAGAAGTAGCCACCTCTACCACTTTACCCGCCTCTACTTCAATCAGGGTTCCCTTCTCTCCCGTAGATGTGTGCAGGCTCATCTTGGAGACCGATGCGATCGAAGCGAGCGCCTCGCCTCGAAAACCCATTGTAGAAAGATGAAAAAGATCGTGCGCTTTTGCGATTTTAGAAGTGGTAAAACGCTCCAGTGATAAAAGAGCGTCCTCCTTCCCCATGCCCGAACCGTTATCGACCACGCGAATGAGCTGCTGCCCGCCCGCTTTTACTTCGACTAGAATCTCGCTTGCACCTGCGTCGATCGCGTTCTCAACGAGCTCTTTTACAACCGACGCGGGGTTTTCGACCACTTCGCCTGCTGCGATCTGGTTGATGGTTTCTTCTGAAAGTAGGTGGATTTTTGCTTGCATGGTTACATTTTATTGCGGCGCGGTTAAAATCCAATTAAAAACATGTCTATGCGTCCTGTTGCTACAGCTGTTGTGAAAAAACTTGTCCAAGCAGGCCACACTGCCTACTTTGCAGGGGGCTGGGTACGCGACTTTCTGATGAAGCACCCCTCAGATGATATAGATATTGCGACAAGCGCCTCAGTTGCAGAGATCCAGGCTCTTTTCCCAAAAACCATTCCCGTAGGCGTCGCCTTTGGCATCGTCATTGTGGTGCATGAGGGGGTACAATTTGAGGTGGCTACCTTTCGAAAGGAGCATGGCTATGTCGATGGAAGAAGACCTACTGGAATTGAACCGGCCACCCCTGAAGAGGATGCTGAACGGCGCGACTTTACGATAAATGGGATGTTCTACGATCCATTACAAGAGAAGCTCTTCGACTTTGTGGATGGGCAAAAGGATATCGAAAGAAAAATTATCCGCGCCATTGGCAACCCTCACCAGCGTTTTTTAGAGGACCGGTTACGTATGATGCGGGCGGTCCGCTACTCTACGCGCTTCAACTTTCCGATAGAGAAAGAAACAGCACAGGCCATTTTGGCGCATGCGATGAGCCTCCTGCCTTCTGTCGCAATGGAAAGGGTATGGCAAGAGTTTAAAAAAATGGCGCAATTTGCCCATTTTGATAGAGGTCTCGTTATACTCCATGAACTCCATCTTCTTCCTGTCATCTTTCCGAAGCTCAAGAATGTAACGAAAGAAGAGATGGAAGAGCGCGTGCGGGCAATCCCCCTCTTTCCTAAGGGGACGCCTCCCATCGGCGAGCTTATGGAGCTCTTTCCCAATAGCTCTTTAGATGAGCTTGAGGAGCTCTCGGACTATCTCAAACTCTCAAGACAAGACCGTCTATTTGTTGGTTTCTTGCACCATGCAAAAACTCTTTTAAGCATGCCGGATGAGTGGCAAAACAAGCTGGAAAAAATAGAGTGGGCGGAGTTTTACGCATCTCCCTATTTCGAGACCGCCCTCCAAATAGTAGCCGCGCACTATGCTCCCGAAAAGAGGGATCTGTTTTTACAAACACATGTGCGGCGCAAAAAAACAATAGAAAAGGCAATCTTGCGCATCCAGACCCAAAATCCCGTCGTACGCGCAGAGGATCTCATGGAGCAGGGGATCACACCCGGAAAAAAAATGGGGCATCTTTTAAAGGAAGCGGCTAGAATTGCAACCGATCAAGATCTTGAAGACAAAAAGAAGATAATCGAGCAGCTAAAAAAATCTTCCCTATGGCACGATTAAAAAGAATTTCTCTCTCTTTCCTCTTTACGTTTGCGGTAATTTCCGGGCTATTTTTTGCAGTCGATCGCTTTTGCCACCCCTCTTTTAACAACCGCTTTCTAGAGAAGATCACCTCGGTTCTGCCCTACAATCCAGAGTGGGAGCTCCCTCCTCTTTCTAAAGAGGAGCAATCAAAAGTTGAGACGATTTTATCGCAACCCTTCTCCTATCTTGGCAAGGGATGCCAGGTATACGCCTTCATCAGCCAAGATAAGCAATATGTTCTTAAGGTTTTTAAGCAGCGCTCGACACAAGAACGTTCATTTTTAGACAGACTCCCCTTCTCTTTTAATCCGTTTTATAAAGACAAGCTGCGCAGAATGGCCAACTTTCAAGATGCGATGGAAAGTAGCAAAACTGCATTTTTAGAGCTCAAAGATGATGCGGCACTCCTCTATGGACATCTGACAAAAAAAGAGGAGAGTCCCCGACTTATCGCTATCACTGATAAACAAGGTAGAAACTTCCAGGTCGACATAAACGACACCGCCTTTGTTGTGCAAAAAAAAGCAGACCTTCTCTACCCACGCATCGCCTCTTTTATGAAGCAGGGAGATACGGAAGGAGCAAAGAGGACGATCTCCTCTCTTTTAACCTTCTTAGAAAAGCTTTCGCGCAAAGGGGTCGTGGGCAATGACCCGAGTCTGCGCAAAAACTTTGGTTTTGTCCAAGGCCATCCCATCCAGATCGATGTGGGAAGATTAAAAATAGATCCGACAAGAGCGCGCTCCTCCACTTTCAAGGCGGATCTCGGCAACATCACCCAAAGTTTTAAAACATGGCTCTGTGAGAACTACCCGGAGCTGAACCCATTTTTTGAAGAGGCACTGAATGCTACCCTCTCCTTTCCTCAGATCAAGATCGACGTCTCCTCTCTCATCTCTCTTGCGGACGAGGAGATCCAAGTCTCTCTATCGGGTTTTAAACCCTATCAAAAGATTCTCCTAGAAGCGCAAACAGTCGATAAAGAGGGGGAAAAATGGTCCTCCTTTGCCGCTTTTCAAGCAGATAGCCATGGAATGATTAAACTAAAAGAGCAAGCTCCCCTGCACGGCAGCTACAACTGCAAAGACTCGATGGGTCTCTTCTGGTCGATGCGGCCTGAATCGGGAGTGACAAAGGAGTTTCAAACAAGAGATGACATGATAGAGATCGAGCTGAGAGTCCCGCTCCAAGATCAGTTCATCTGCTCGCAAAAGATCGTGCGCATGAAAAAAGCGCCCTATGTCACACGCCACCTCATCCAGGAGAACGGGATTGTCGGCGCACTCTTTCTTCCTCCCTCCTCTACTCCTTTGCCGCTTGTCATCACGTTGAGTGGTTCAAACGGAGGTTTAAGCGAAAGCCGCGCTAAGCTGCTCGCCTCGCGCGGATTTGCGACGCTTGCCTTGGGCTATTTTGCAACAGACGGATTACCTCCCACGCTCGAAAAAATCCCGATGGAGTATTTCGAAAAGGCGTTTTCTTGGATCGCCTCTCATCCTGCTATCGACGCTAGCCGCGTTGCAGTCTATGGCGTCTCGCGCGGAGGAGAGCTCTCGCTTCTTTTAGGCAGCCTCTTTCCCGATAAGATTAAAGCGATCGTCGCTACCGTGCCAAGCTCTGCCCTCTATGCGGGATTAAGAGACTACACCTCTCCTGCTTGGGTCCACAAAGGAAAGGCGATTAAACCCAATGCGCCTTTTCCTCTCTTTGCGATAAAACTTACTGAAGGAAAAGACCCGAGCAAACCCTTTGTTTCAACCCCCTACTTTTTGCAAGGAATGCAGAACAAAAAAGCGTTTGAAGCCGCTAGCATCGAAGTAGAAGCGATTGAGTGTCCGATACTCTTAATCTCGGGAGGAGATGATCAGATCTGGCCCTCATTTCTCTTCGCCAAACAGGTTGAGCAGAACTTAAAAAACAAGGGCTCTTGCAGCGAGTGCCAGCACCTCTATTATCCCAAAGCCGGCCATCAGATAAACATCCCCTTCCACCCCGCAGCCGATCCCGTCTACTTCCATCCTGTAGTCGAGCGCTGGTTTGCCATGGGCGGAACACCCCAAGAAGATGAGCTTGCCAGCCGCGACTCCTGGACCAAAATCTGCACCTTCTTACACAAAACCCTCGGCTTTTAGAGCCGCTCAGAATATGCAGGAAACTGTCACTTTATGACAACTTCTTGCAAAAAATAGGCGTTTTTCTTATGTTTAAGTTAGAAACTGTCATAAAGTGACAGTTAAGAGCGCGTTTTTATGAGCAAACATTTTCTTGAAGCTTTACTAACTTGGCCAAAATTCTACATTTCTGGAGTTGATGTGTACTCCCTTTTGGATAAGTCTGCTGACTCTCGCCACGCAATTATCAAAAGAGCTATCCAGCAAGGATACCTCAGCCCCATCCGAAGAGACCTGTATTTAATTAAAAATACAAACGGGGCAACGAGAAACACATTTGAAATCGCTCCGATCATCTACGGCCCCTCCTATGTCAGCTTCGAATCAGCCCTGAGTTATCATGGGTGGATTCCGGAAGCTGTGAAAACAACGACCTGCGCATCGGTAAAAAGAAGCAAGGAATTCGAAACCCCACTGGGAATTTTTTCCTATGAGCACATTCCGTTAAAAGCGTTTTCTTTTGGTGTAGAACAACACAAGCAAAATGACCTGATTCTATTTGTTGCATCACCCGAAAAAGCTTTGGCTGATATGATTTACACTCGGAAACGAACTTGGGCGACGATCGACGATCTTTGCGAAGATCTCCGGATAGAAGCAGAAAGTTTCCAAACAATTGACAGGATTTTACTGAAAGAAATTAGCGAAAATTATTCAAGCCTACGAGTAAAGAAAACACTCTCGAACTTGCAAAAAGGATTGCATTCATGACGATCACAATTATTCAAGAGAGGCTTAAAAACTACACGCCTCTTTCACAGCAGGACGAATTCAATGCTTTGAAAGAAATCTATCAAGAAATTGCTCTAGCCGGATTAGCGAGAAGCGATTTTTTTAAATTGGCCGCTTTTCAAGGAGGAACCGCTCTTCGGATTGTCCACCGATTAAGAAGGTTTTCAGAGGATCTCGATTTTATACTATTGAAGCCAACAGAATCATTTCGATGGCAATCTTATCTGAAGGCCATTGAGTTAGAGTTCAACTCCTTTGGCGTGAAACTAGAAATTAAAGAACGCACGGAAGCAAAAGGGCCCGTAAAGACGGCGTTTTTGAAGGAAGATTCTTTTGCACGCATCCTTGAATTGACTTATGAAAGAGCGCCTTCTGATGCGCAAAAAATTATGATAAAATTAGAAGTCGATACAGAGCCACCTGAAGGCTCTGATTATGAGAACGCCTTTCTTACCTATCCCTACCCTTTCTCGCTTCTCATCCAAAATCTTGCAAGCTTATTTGCCAGTAAATGTCATGCTTTGCTTTGTAGAAAATATGACAAGGGACGCGACTGGTTTGATTTTGTCTGGTACCTTACGCAGGGAACATCGATTAACTATCTTTTATTAAAAAATGCGCTATATCAAGCTGGACCTTACAAAGGGAAAGATATTCCCTTCAGTAAAAAATGGCTCCAGGAAGAATTGAGAAAAAAAATAGCCTCTATCGATTGGAAAGCTGCCAAGCGAGATGTGGAGAATTTCCTGCATCCTCATGAGAGAAAGTTTGTCGAAAATTGGAGTGTTGATTTTTTTCAAGCTCTAGTTGGCAAAGTGGACTTGGTTTTGTTTAAGACTGTAATTTTCAGGATTGCAAATGGTCCTGCACCCTCGCTAGAGGAAAGAGAAAGACTCTTTTCCTCCGCTATTACTACTTTGAGCGGGGATGATATCGAGAAAATTGTCGATTCGGGTACATATTGGTATCAATCTTTGAAAGAAATTGAACTCCTAGATGATCAAGAAATGTATGAGTGTATTTTTATAAGATTTGATGATCCGGGCCACCCTAAGGATATGCGTTATAGGCATTCAGCAAGCCAGGATTTTTCGATCAAAGCCATACCGGGTGAGATTGCTAAGTTACCAGGATTTTTTATTAAAAATTGGAATTTTCGCTCGCAAATCTTCACGAACAGCATTCCACGTGCTCTCTTCTGGTTTCAACCAATTGTATTGACTCCAAAAGAAGTACAAAGACAGATCTCTTCTTATGCACGAGAATCGGGAATAGAGCGCCATACAACCTTGTAGCAAGTAGAGCATTGAAGGATGGGCGAATGAGGTTAGACAAAACCCTGCATTTCTAAGACGAGCAGGGTGATATCGTCATGCTGACGAGTACCGTGGCTGAATGTGCGCACATCTTCCAGAATGTGATCGACGAGTTTTTGAGCTGGCAGTGCTCCCGCATTCTCGATGAGTTGATATAACCGCTCTTTTCCATAGAGCTGGCCATTTTTGCCATGCGCCTCGAGGATCCCGTCGGTATAGAGAATCACCCTATCCTTGGGTAGAAGCTTTAAAGAGCGCACCTCTACCTCCTCGATGTCGATCGCACCGAGCGCGATGCCCGGTGTGGAGAGTTCTTGAATAGGCTCGCTCTGGCGTAGAAGAAGCGCCGGCAAATGGCCCGAACAGTTGTAATGAAGCATCTGTTTATTGGGATCAAAGAGTGCTATCCATGCAGTCACAAAGTAGCCGCTATCACCTGTATCTTGGCAAAAGAGGGAGTTGGTCTTTTGGATGATCTCTTTAAGATCCGAAGATGTGCTGCTAAATGCTCGCAGCATGCTGCGCAATAAAAAAGCGTAAAGGCACGCCGATATCCCTTTACCGGAGGCGTCACCAATCGAAATCATCAGATTTTCTTGCTCAAACAGATCGTAAAAGTCGCCGGCAACTTCTGTGGCAGCGACAAAACCCGCTGCGATCTTTAAACCGGGAAAAGCGGGAAGCTTTTTGGGCAAGATGCTCTTCTGGATCTCGTGGCCAATCTTAAGTTCGCTCAAAAGCCGCTCTCTGCCCAGACGCTCTTTTTTGACCTCTTCCATCTGCTCGATTAAAGCATCGAGCGTCCTATTGAAATGCTCTCCTAGAGCATTGATCTCAAAGCCGAAGAGATCCTTTTGAAAGCGCGCATGCATGTGTCCCTCTTCAACTCGCGCCATCACATTGTTGAGAGACTTTAGGGGCTTGGCCATACGCCGCACCAGCCACCATGTGATAGAGCCTCCTAGAGCCAGGATCAAAAGAAAAAGCGCAAAAAGGTGTTGCAGGATGCGCGGCGAGGCTTCTTGTAAAACGAGATTTTGAGAAAGATCTGTTAAAACAAAAATTGCATATATAATCAGAGGCAAAATCAGCAGAAAAAAGGCTATTAGAACGATGCGTAAAGATAAAGAGCCCAATAAATGGTATCTAGGCTCATCTCTTGAGGCTGCCTGCTTGTCTGTCAATCGGATCTGTGTCATGATATCCGCATGCTAGCACGAGCCATCACGAGTCTGCAACACCCGCTTGTTAAACACCTTGTTAAATTGAGAACAAGCCGAGAAGAGCGCGCCCTAAATAAGAGCGTTTTAGTGGTAGGGACCAAGATGGTGACTGAGCTCGCTCTTCCCCTAAAAACTCTTGTCGTCGAAGAAGGCGTGCAGATCCCCAAAAAGCTTATCGCACAAGAGTGCTATACTGTCCCAAGCGCTCTTTTAAAAAAGATCTCAGGCACAGAAAATCCTGAACCATTCGCAGCTGTTGTCGCGCTTCCAGAGCCTGCTGATCTCTTTGGTAAAAGTTACATCCTGGTGCTAGACGGCATCTCCGATCCCGGCAACCTGGGCACCCTCTTGCGCACAGCTCTTGCTCTCGGTTGGGAGGGAGCCTTCATCACTCGCTCCAGCTGCGATCCGTTTAATGACAAGGCTCTACGCGCGGCTAGAGGTGCCACCTTTCGTCTGCCTCTTTTTTTAGGAGAGTATGGCGATCTTGATAAACTCATCGCACAAAAGAACGTTTCGGTTTATGTCGCAGACGCTAAGGGAAAGTCCTACGAAACCCAAAAGATTACGCCGCCTCTTCTCCTCATCTTAGGAAGCGAATCTCACGGCGTCAAATTCTCTCCTCCAAAAGGAGCTGTCTCTTTAGCGATTCCGATAAGCGACAAGATGGAATCGTTAAATGTCGCGATCGCAGGCTCTCTTCTCATGCATGCAATAAAAGGCAGTCCATGAGCGATTACGAAGAGGAGTTTGATGCAAATGACCGCAGGGTTTCGCGTAAAGAGCGCAAGATGGCTGTCCGCAAAGACCGCTCTAAATATAAAAAGAGCGATCAAGATCAGCTAAAAAAACGGGCGCTCGAAGAAAAAGCACCTGAAGGCCTTCAAAAAGGGCGCGTTCTTGCAATCACAGGCCTTGGAATTTTAGTGGAAAGCAAAGATGTGCTCTTTCAATGCACACTTAAAGGCGCATTAAAAAAAGAGAACAGCCGCATCAAAAACCTAGTCGCTGTCGGAGACTTTGTCCACTTTGAACCGAAAGGCGAAAAAGAGGGAACGATCGCTTATGTCGAAGAGAGACGCTCCATTCTCTCGCGTGCAGACAACCTCCTAAGGCGAAAAGAGCAGCTGATCGCTGTCAACATCGATGCTGTGCTTATCACCACCTCCGTTCTTCTCCCACCACTAAAACCCGCGCTTGTCGACCGGTACATCATCGCAGCCGAAAAAGGCAACATGCAGCCTCTGATCGTCATCAATAAGATCGACCTTTTAAAAAATCCTCCTTCTACAACCCTTCCTGCGGATTTAGAAAAAGAGCGCGCTCTTTACGAAGAGTTTCTAAAGACATACCGAGCTCTCGGCATCCCTCTCTTTCCCGTGAGCTGTACAACAGGCGTTGGGATGGAGGCTTTAAAACAGGCGCTTGCGGGCAAAGCCTCAGTCTTCTCAGGTCAGTCGGGTGTTGGCAAGTCCTCGCTTATCAATGCACTGATCGGCACCTCTTTAGCCGTAGGCGAGATCGTTGCAAAGACATCTAAAGGCGCACACACAACCTCAACCACTCATCTGATCCCACTAGATCATGGGGGATTTTGCATCGACACACCCGGCATAAAAAGCTTTGGTCTTTGGGATCTCTCCAAGCAAGACCTACAACTCTACTTTTCAGAAATTAACGAGCGCGCACCCTTTTGCAAATTTCTCGACTGCGCCCATATGCAAGAGCCCGAGTGTGCAGTGAAAAAAGCAGTAGAAAGTGGAGAAATTTCCTCCTTGCGCTTTGCCTCCTACTGCGCTTTAATGACAACTCTAGGAGAAAAACACCGTCCAAGGTAGGTTCATGGCTCGCATCCACTCGATACATGCTATCGAAGTCCTCGACTCTCGAGGCACTCCCACATTAGAGGTCATACTCACAACTGACAAAGGGATAACAGGAAAGGCCAAAGTCCCATCAGGTGCATCGACCGGTGAAAATGAAGCGCTCGAGCTGCGCGATGGCGACAAGAAACGCTACTTTGGTAAAGGCGTTCTAAAAGCAGTCGCACATGTTACAGGACCACTTGCCAAGCTACTCGTCGGCAAAGAGATCTTCGACCAAGCCGGTATCGACAAGCTGATGATCAAAGCTGATGGCACGCCAAATAAAGCCCACTTTGGCGCCAACGCAATCTTAGGGATCTCGATAGCTCTTGCAAAAGCTGCCGCTGCCACTAAAGGCCAGCCCCTCTACCGCTATCTCGGGGGTGAAAAAGCCACTCTTCTTCCTTGCCCCATGATGAACATCTTAAATGGGGGCATGCACGCTGACAACCCACTCGATTTTCAAGAATTCATGATCCGTCCCATGGGCGCTCCCACTTTTGCGGAAGCGATCCGTTGGGGTGCTGAGATTTTCCACACACTTAAAGGTCTACTAAAAAAAGAGGGACACGTCACATCAGTAGGAGATGAGGGAGGATTTGCGCCCCAGCTCCCTTCTGCCGAAAGCGCTCTAGATTTTATCCTACGCGCGATCGAAAAAGCGGGCTTCAAAGCAGGACGCGACATCACACTTGCTTTAGATTGTGCTGCATCCGGATTTTTTGACGCTAAAGAGCAGTGTTACATCGAAAAGAAGAAGTGTGATGCCCATCTTCCCTATCAAAAGCGCTCAACGCAAGAGCAGGTGGACTATCTTGCAAAACTTTGTGCACGTTATCCCATCGATTCTATCGAAGATGGCCTTGCAGAAGATGATTGGGATGGCTGGCAGCTGCTTACCAAAAAATTAGGAGAGCAGATCCAAATTGTCGGAGACGACATCTTTGTGACCAACCCCAAGTTTTTACAAAAAGGGATCGACCTTCAAGTAGCCAATGCCGTTTTAGTCAAGATCAACCAGATCGGCACACTCACCGAGACACTCGAAACCGTAGCTCTTGCCAAGAAGCACGACTACGGCATCATCTTCTCTCACCGTTCCGGCGAGACAGAGGATACCACGATCGCAGATCTAGCAGTTGCCACAAACTGCGGCCAGATCAAGACCGGCTCCCTCTCTCGCTCCGAGCGCACCGCCAAATACAACCGCCTCCTCGAAATCGAAGCCGAACTCGGCTCCGCCGCTCGTTTCTACCACTCTTAAAAGACAAGAGAATCACAACGGCAGAGTCTCAAAAAAATCGTTTTTTCTTCGATTTTCTTCCTCTGTGTCCTCTGTCTCGACTTTAGGATTTTTTTAAGAAATTGAAGAGTAAACGCAACGCGAAGCCCTATCTTGTCATCTTTGAAGTATTCATGGTTTCGAATTTCATAAACGCAGAGAAGACGCCCGAGACACTAAGACGCTGAGATCGCCCCTTTTACATAGTAAACAGTAGAAGAACGAAATGTTTTAAGAAAGCAAGGAAGTTCAATGGGTTGCGCGGGTGATTAGCTTCCTTGCTTTCTTAAAACATTTCGTTCTTCTACTGTTTGAACTTCGTTCAAAAGGGACGATTGAACCCCTATGCATTCTATTCAAGTCCCTCGCATTGCTCAGCGTTTTAGCGTCTCGTTTTTTTCTCTGCGTTTATGAAATTTTTGGGCTAAAGATCCTTTGAAGAACTCCTCCTCCGTGAAACGGAGGAGATTCTCCCTCGCTAGAGAGCGCAGAGGAAGAGAGAAATCTCACCTGGTTTAAAAAAAAATTTTCACAAGAATTAAAATAAAGTTTATATGAAAAAGGCTATAGAAGGAGAGGATGCGGGATGCGCGAGACGATTTTTCTATTTGGCGAAGCAGAAAGGGGGGAGTTTTGCACTCCGCTTCTATGCCATTCGCTTCCTCATCTTCTCGACACATTGGGCCATCCGCCCGAAGATAGTATAGGCATTAGCTACGCAGTTCAAACGCTGCTTTATGAGCGCACGCTCTTTTTTTTCCGAGTGAAAGAAGAGGGTTTCAGCACGCAGGACTACATGAGAGGTTTGAAAATTTTGCAGAGCAAAGAGGATCTCTATCCCCTTTCGGCAATCATGATGCCGGGTGTTGGCGACAGCGAAATCATCGATGCCTTTACATCGCTCTGTTTGCTGCACAACTGCTTGCTTGTTTTAACAGAAAAAGACTTGTACGATTACCTATCGTCCTTACGGTCGAGTAGATAGTCAAAGAGTGCTGTCCAATTGCGTTTGCTAAAGAGCTCGCGCAAAGTTTTCTCATCTTTATTCACAGCTTTGGCAAAATCCTTTGCATAAAAATCAAGCTCTCCACGATCGGCTAAGCCATCAAAATCTTTACCCGTGGGCTTGATGTAATTGGGCCAAATTCTTCCATAAAAAAATATAGTTCTAATGCGCAGTTTTGTGACATGCTCTTTTACTTGGGGCGTATTGACAAAATACTCCATCATTTTAAGCGGGTAGACTCTTCCGACCGCAGGGCCGAGTTCTGCTTGCAAATACCCTCTTTTCTTTCCCAAGCGAATGGGACTATAGGTGGCCAAGATACGAAATAAATCTGCGATATTTTGTTTATCTTCTACCGTAAGAGAAAGATCTTTATAGGGCTTAAGTAGGGGTTTTGCCGCAACCTGCGACACGTCGGCAAGCGCAATTTGGTATGAAGCGCGTGCAATATCTTTAGATCCCGCCTCATGCAATTGCACAAGAGCGGACGGCGCGGCAAATATCAACATGACCTCATCCTATCAATTTCGCAAATAATCAAAAAGAGCTGTCCACTTATCCTTATCTTTTGCATTGAAGTGTGCTTTCACTTTTTCCGCATCTTTTTTAACGGCTTTAGCAAAATCTTCTGCGTAAAAGACTAGCTCTCCTTTTGCATGGACCTTCTCTAAATGCTTTCCTGTCTTTTTAATGTATGTCGTCCAAAGGTGTCCAAATCCCATAACAGATATGTCTTTGGTGCGAATCACATGAAGCTGCTTCTTTAAATCGGGCGTGTTGATCACATGCTCCATCATTTTAATGGGATGAATCTCACCCACTCTTGGCCCTAAAGTATAGGCTAAATTCCGAGCTTCCGCAAGCAATCCTCCTGCACCATTGGTCGACAAGATCTTGAACATCTCCGCGATCTTAGCTTTGTCCTCTTGGGTCAGGGAAAGCTCAGTGTAAAGCTTTGCACCGGCAGGCCGAGGCACTGGTGCCGCAGCCCGACTGGGTGTTGTAAGCGATTCGACTTTTAAGTCGTTTCGCTCATGCTTTTTTTTTCCGTGCCATCACTATCTCCGTCATGAAAACGGATCTGTTGGCCGTCGTCACTTTCATGCACTGGCGTCTCAGTTCCAAGAGGGGGGGACATTGCAGAGCTGAATTTAAACATCGCCCTAGCTTCAATTACTTCTGCTCGAGTCAGAGTCACTGTTTTACTTCCTGAAAGAGGAGATGCGAGATCTCCCGTTGCTCGAGTCAGAGTCTCTGTTTTACTTCCTGAAGGAAGAGAAGGAAGAGAGGCGAGATCTCCCGTATTCTCTTCTTTAATGGGATTAGGAAGAGGGGACATGGGAGACAAGCCCATTTCATATAAAGCATCGGAGTTTAAGTCTGTTTGGGTGCCTGGCGACATCTTCCACGCATGAGGCAGCGTGCCTCCGTTGGCAACTGTCTTTTCACCAAGCTTAGAAGTTTTAAGCAGCCAGTTTCGGTCCGCAGTGTTTACTTGAGCAACCTCTGGAGACTGCATCTGCGCAAGCTGATCAGCAGCCGACAAACGTCGCGGAGGCCCTAGTCTCGACTTAGACACTGGTGTCTCAAAACTCTGTACTGCAGGAGAAGAGAAGGGGGTAGCAGGAACCGCAGCTGCAACTGTAGCGGGCTTTATGGCTTCCTGTTTAGGCTCTTCTACTGTCTCATCAATTGGTACAAATACCGCTTTTGGACTCGCAGGCGCGCTTCCTGCCTGCTCTTCAGCTGGGGCTTTTACTGTTTGTGCAGGGACAGACTTCTCAGCAGTAGCTTCTTTCACAGGTGATACAGTCATGGACGGGGAAGGAGCTCGAGGCGTAATCGGGTTTACTGGATCTTCCTCTGTGCCGTCTGTCTCACCTTCTTTAGAGTCTATCTCGGGAGAGGATGAACGAGAGGTGCGAGATTCTGGCGTAGGCACTCTTGCTGCTTGAGGCGTAGCTTCAGCTGCAGGAGCTTGCTTAGCCTCTTTAACAGGAGAGGGTGAACGCTGCGCGGCAGTAGGGGATTCGGGCTTCTGTTTGGGTGAAGCTGTAACCGGAGCTTCTTTCGAAGATCCAGCTGTGGGAGGTGTCACAGGCGTCTCCATTGTTTCTGGAGCGGAAGCTGCCTTAGGAGTTTTTATGACATGCGAATCGTTTGAATCCACAGACTCTGTATCAGATTCAAGATCATCGCCTTCTTCAGCACCCTCTGCCATCTCTGTTTTAGCTGCCTCTGCTTTTGCAGCAGCGGGGAGAAGCGGCTCGTCTACCTTCTTTTCTTGCGGCACAGCTGGCTTATAACGCTCAGTAAGTGGCTTCCAATCAAAAGTGCTTGTGCGAGCATCAAAAGCTGGCAAGTAGTGGGTCTCTAATTCTGCAAAAATCCGTGCGCCACCCTCTTTTCCAAATCTTTCCTCTCCGTTTTGAAGGAGCAAGCCAATCACTTCTGCATTACTCTGTGCATAGATCTCATCGCCTTTTTTAAAATGCTGACGCAATTTTTGAGAAATCGCGAGGAGATGATCTGTAGAACAGCCCTCTTTTTTCATCACTTCTCTTAAGCAAGTGTGGGTGATTGTCACTCTTACGCCCACATTGTCCGCAAAGTGCACATGTGCTTCATCTACGACTTGAAAAAGCAGTGGAAGATTTTCCCAAGCAGGCACTTGATTTGCAGTTTTTTTGATCATCTCCATCACTGCTTGCGATGTTGCGACATCTTCGGAAGGCACTGCTTTAATCGCGACATTGGCAACAGAAAAGACCTGTTCAATATTCTCTTTGGTAAGAGTCTGTTTACCTAGTTTCTCAAGTAGAGCCAGTGCAGCGCGCGTGCGCACAGCGACATCTTGCGTATCATGTGAAATTGCGCGTGTAATCTCGACCGCTTTACTGACAGAGGTGTACTCTTGCGAAATGGCTCTTAAGAGACTATCGATCTTCGCATTTTGCATGCTCGAGTAAACGACATCAGGGTAAACCCAGGAAAAGAGCACGGTCATTCCCAAAAGAAGATCGCAAATAGCATCGTAGTAGTTGCCCATCGCCTGCCAGAAAACGGCGCAGCACTCGGAGCAGCTCGACCCGATAAGCACGATCGGAAGCGAAGCTAGCTTCAGCGTTGCGAGGATGATATTTCCTGGCACATCCAAGAAAGAGAGACCGGCGATCACTTCAGCAAAAAGCCTAGAAAGCACAACTGTTACGCAGCAGCCTGGCTCGTCTTTAGGATCTATTACGGTTATCTGCCCTCTCCAAGCAATACTATCAGGGAGCTCATCCCAGAGAAGTGATTTGAAGCTAACTCTTTCGGGACAGCAAGGTAGAAATGAACAGCAACCAGACATAAAGCCTCCTTTAAAAAAGAAAGAGAGCATATGAAAAGTTACAAAAAATTTCAAACAGAAAATTTAATCAGAACGCTTGGCATTTTCTTTTTCCAAATCGATTGCTTGTAAAAAGTAGAGGGGTTCGAGTGAGATAACAGCGGTATGCGCATAAATAGGTTTGGAGAGTGTAGGAAGAGATAGCTCATAGATATCGCCTAACAGCTTGCTCAATTTGGAGATGAGATCTCCGCGGTTGACAAAGAGTTTTAAGGGAGGAAGGTCACCGGCAGGAATTTTTTCCCACTCATCGAGAATTTCACGCGAAACACCGGGCAAGTTAAAAGCAAGCGAACGATCCTCGCTCTTTTTGCTGAGCAGATCGTATGCATGAAGAACGGTATAAAGAGTAAACACTCCTCCCAAACTAAAACCGATCACATGCGCATGCTGACCTTGATCTGCTATCTTTCGCGAGCCAAGTGCGTAGCATAGGCTCTGCTTGGACAAAAGCGTAATAACCGGGATCTCTGATCTCTAAATCGCTGATAAGAGAGGCCCACCCTCTTTCTGTTATCAAAGAAAAATCGGTGCCGCGAAATAACAAAAGTGCTGAAACTCCCTTTTCTTGAGGCACCAGCCCAAAGGCGGGCATCTTATGCCAAAGATCGAAGACCTGATCGACTTTGTAAGTGGTGAAAACCGGGCGCCCTGTTTGATCGAGCCGTGGCAAATTAAGAATCTGTCCTTCTTTTAAATCGCGGTAGGCTAAAATCTTGGCAATCGCCTCGCCAATTGCGATCTCAAGCTGTAGAGGATCACGGATCTTCTTCGCCATTTGCTTCAATAGCTCCGTCACTGCACATGTGTCTGCGTTATCTTTAGTGACTCTCCCTACAATCGGCTTCTCGTCAGAAAAGTAGCCATATGTCTTGATAAACTCTGCAAACTCCTTCTGATCTGAGCGAAATGTGTACTTGGGCCTTGTCTGGTCGAGCTGAAAAATACGCGCTTGCGGATCGAAGGCAAGTGCGAGCATCTTATCCAGGCTCTCTAAAAACGTAGAACGCACCCTTTTGCCGACAGTAGGATCTCTGTTTTGCGCACCAAGCTCTGCTTCACAAGACGGATCTACCGAAGCGAAAAGAGGTGCGCTAAGGAGCAAAGAGGCGTAAGAGAGCGCCGCCAAACTCCTCTTGCACAAGTGCGGGGTCATAAGAAATCGTCTCATCATATAGATCTTTTACCGATAGGATATATAACGAGGAAGATTTAAAAATCTCTTTTTGCTCCTCGAACCGAAGTAGAAGTTTATGAAAGCCATTATGGATAAAAAATTCGCTCGGATTTCTTCCTCCATTGAAACGGCCTGTAACCACGTAGGGCCATCTGTCGCTCCGAAAGATCGACTGACCTTGCAGCAAAGAAGAGAAGAGCTCTTTTTTGAATAGGTAGTGAAAAAGAGTAGGGAAGACATCCATATGCGAGGTAAGAGTGGGTAGATTTTTTGTTGGAAGGTCATTATTTTGGCCAAACTTATAGTAGAGCGTTACATGGGTCTGCTCTTCGCTTAAGTTTGACGCGTGAAAGAGGTGTCCATGCTCATAAAACTCCTCTCCGTGGTCTGCGGTCAGGACCACAACAGAATCTCTTCCTTGTGCGGTTTTATTGAGATCGACCATGAAGTTTCCAAAAAGCGCATCGGCATAATGGAGAGCATTGCGGTAGCGGTTTTTTACCCCTTCTAAACCCTCTATCGAATAGGTGACGGTCAAATAGT
Source organism: Chlamydiia bacterium (assembly GCA_963804085.1). Classification (GTDB taxonomy): domain Bacteria; phylum Chlamydiota; class Chlamydiia; order Chlamydiales; family Rhabdochlamydiaceae; genus CAWDOQ01. The sequence continues at coordinate 198,319 of CAWDOQ010000010.1, forward strand.
TGATCTCTTCCTGGTCAAGAACACCCTCGGAGGAAATGTCTTGGGGCCAGCTATAGTCAAAGTGGGTAGAGTCGAGAAAGACGATATAGACATGCCCCTCATCACCCTGATTTTTTTGCATGTCAGCACGGAGCTTGGTCAATGCTTGCGCATCGCTTTCACAAGCGGGCGTTGTGCTGTCGTGCACAAAATGATCGCAGCTATCTGCTAAATGGCGCTTTTCTCCCAAAATGCGCTCATCCATGTTGTAATAGACAAGCGGTGCAGAAGAGTAGACGTGGATCTTATATCCCATCTTTTTCAAAATCTGTAGAGGTATACTTCCCTGTTTCCATTTGGCAGGGGCATACTCCGACCAATAAAAAGGAAAGGCAGAGTAGAAAAGAGAAAACCAGGAGATGTGAGTTGCATTGGCGTTCGAGTAGGCAAGATCAAACCCAAAGTTTTCATTGCGAAATTGAGACAAATGGGGCGCTGTCTCTTGAGTGATAAAGTCTTCGCGCAAGCTTTCCATGATAAAAAGAAAAATATCGGGCTTCTTGTCAGAAACTATTGGATTAGATTCTATCTCATGCAGAATCTCTTCTTCTCCTTGTACCGGTGTTAAAGGCGAGCCCAGTGCCAATAGCTCCGAGGGTGGGGAAAAGAGGGTGGCCTTTAAGGGAAGTGCTTTTTGCAGACTCTCACAGCATTGGGCAGGAACCGCGCGCACATTCCAAAAATCCCAGACAGCTAAAAAAATGGGAATCGCCCAGAAAAAAGTGCCAAGCGTTCGATGGGAGAGCTCCCATTGTTTTTTTCGTGTCGCTCTCTCGGAAATGTAAAAGAGTAGAAGCCCAAAAACCGGTAAGAGCAAAATAGCCGCGAACACAAGTGCCCACGAAGTAAGCGGCATGTTAGTTGCATAGAGCATTTCTATAAAGTTTCCCAAGGACTCTTCTGTTACCAAACTCATCGCATACCAGACGCTGATATCCATCAGACGGACAAGCGGAAAATCGATCATCTGCATGACAAACAAAAGAAAAACGGCGACCAGAAAGAGCTTAAAACAAGAGGGGTGTAAAAAGGTGCGAATAACCTGCGAGAGAAGCGCCAAAACGAGCACCTCGAAGAGACATTGGAAAATGACATCGATAATAAAGACAGCCTGAGTTGCAAACGAAGCAGGTTCAATGAGCAGCACATGAAACACATGCACCCCTGCCAAGCAAAAAAAGAGCAACCCGAAGTAAAGATAGTTAATTGAAAACCGGTTCATTAATTGCCTTATTAATTATAAGACAATATGCCGTCAAATAATTTATTATGAACCGATCAGGAAACGGACAAGGCCGTCGCTATCGCCACGCTGGATAAAGGGACCCACTTCGGCGGGGTCAATCTGAAGGTGCTCAGCAAAGCCGGGGATGAATCTAGTGAGGTTGTTGCGAGCGCCCTCTTCTCTCATGCGTGCTGCAAAGCCATTGATAAAACCATCCCATTTGAAGGGGTTTTTTTTGATCGCCTTCATGTGCCGCTTAAGACGCGGCTCGCTAAAGACATATCCCATAAATCTGAGAGGGTGCACGTGATGAATCTGCCTGCCTTTGCTCTCCATATCACGTTTTTCTAAGAGGAGTTCAAAGACATTCTTATCGGCCATATTGGAAACAATGTGCGCAATGATCTTCTTTTCCCAATCCACTAGCGGCAGATCAGAAAATTGCGCGCTCTTCATATTGGGATCATCAGCAGGATCAAGCGGCTTTAGAAAGGGATCTTCGATATCCTCTTCGTCTCTTTGACCATAAATGTTTAGAGACTCTGTAGGAACGTTCTCTCCTTCTCTTAAATGGAAGATATTATCATCCTCGTCTTCGAAGTCGAACTCATCCTCTTCTTCGCCATTAAAAAAATCTTCGAGCTCCTCTTCGATCTCATCCAATGAGATCGCTCCCATGAGCCTCAATGTGATCTCGAACGCAAGAAAACCCGAAGAGGGTTTCTCCTCTTGTTCAACTTCTATATGAGTGAGCAAAAAGGCGCAGACTTTTTCTTTGGCAGAGCTAAGCTCCTCTTCTGTAAACTCTATCCCGCGAATTGCACCGATCTCTTTGATGAGAAACGAAAGAGGATCGGATGCGCTCTTCTCGACAAAAGAAGGAGGAAGAGAAAAACGCTCTTCTAATCTGCTCTTGATCATCTCGTGCAAGAGGACTCGGCGGCACTCTTTGCGCAAACAGGCATCTTCACAAGTCGAATGTGCTTCTACCGGAGCGCTCTCAGCAGTGAGATATAGAGGGGATAAAAGAGTAAGAAAGAAACAAGGAATTATTTTCATGAGAAGTTTTTATACCAACTTTGAGAATTTAAAATCCAAATATTTCTTGCGCCCGAGACAACCAATCCTCATCCCCAATTGTTGTGCTCTCTCCATGACCGGGTATGACGCGCGTCTCTTTAGGAAGCTTGGCAAGTTTGTTTAGCGAACTTTGCATTAGATCGGGGCGCGATTTGGGAAAATTCAATCTGCCAATACTACCCCGAAAGAGAGTATCTCCTGTGATCACAACCTTTTCGCTCTCTATATAAAAACAGACCGAGCCGGGTGTGTGCCCGGGCGTGTGAATCACGCGCAGCTTTAGTTTGCCGATAGAGATGATCTGATGATCTGTAAGGTAGCTGTCAGCGGCCACTCCAACGATTGGAAAATGGAGAGGGAGGCCATCGGCTCCGGGATCGCGAAGATTGGGTGCATCCTCAGCATGGATGGATACCGGGACATTTAGCGCGTCTTTAAGCTTTTTTACCTCTGCGATATGATCCCAATGCGAATGGGTGAGCAAGATACTTTCTGCTTCCAACTTAAGGTGATGGATCCGTTTTAACAGTGGCTCTGTGCTTTCCATCGGCACATCGATCACAGCTGCCTTCTTGGTCTCCTTGCACCCCACCAATACAGCATTCGTCCGAAGCGGCCCCGCAGGAAAAATCTCAAGTATCATATCATTCAACCTCAAGGCGCAAATTCGTGGACTAAAGTGGACGATGTGGACTAAGTGGACTTTGTGGACAGCGCCAAGAAGAAGAGCCGGAAGAGACCCCCGTCCACTTCGTCCATTTTAGTCCACTACCCTTCTGTCCACTTAGTACACTGGGGGGGAAATTTGCACCGGAGAGGATTCGAACCTCTGACCTCACGGTTCGTAGCCGTGTGCTCTATCCAGCTGAGCTACCAGTGCCTAAGGGGGTCATTCTCTCAAACCCCCCTGATTTTCATCAAGAAAAGAACCTAAAATCGAAAGTGTGTACAATGGGCGGCATGAACATTGTGATTTTGGGGGCCGGAAGCGTCGGCAACCACTTGGCAGCGATGCTGTCGCAAGAAGGGCATGATGTGATCGTAGTCGATTGCGATCCAAAGGCTTTGGAAAGGATTGCCCGCACAGCAGATGTCGCCACCCGCCTCGGTTCGGGAACAGATGCCCAGCTTCTAGAAGATCTTTTAGAGCACACCCCCTACTTTTTTATCGCTGTCAGCAGCGACGATGAGACAAATCTGATCGCTTGCAGCATCGCAAAAAACTTAGGCTACCCCAAGACTATCGCCCGCATACGCCAAAAGAGCTACTTACAGCGCTCAAGACTCGACTTTAGCCGTCTCTTCTTTGTCGACTACTTCATCGGAACAGAGCTGCTGGTCGCACACGATATCGCCAAGGAGATTCTGCATCCGGGCAATCGAGCGGTCGAGACTTTTGCACATGGCACCGTTCAGATGCGCACAATTACGATCCCCTCTTCTTGGCGCTATGGCGAAAAGAAGATCGCTGAGCTATCCCTCCCCCACAATCTTCTAGTGGGCCTGATCCACAGAAAGCTCGGAAATAAACTTATCTTTCCTCATGGGGACGATGCGATCTTCTCAGAAGATGAGGTTACCCTGATCGGCGAGACCAAGATCATGCTAAGATTACAGGAGATCTTCGGCGTCGCACACCCGAATGTAAAATCTGTTGTTATTGTCGGCGGCTCTTCGATCGCTCTGCACACCTGTCAAATCCTGCAAGAGCAGAATGTCCATGTAAAGATCGTCGAAGCCGATGCTGCTAAGTGCAGGCTTCTTGCAGAACAGCTTCCTCATGCGACCATTTTAAATCATGAGATGACCGACATGGAGTTCTTCCGCGCAGAGAAGATGGATTCTGCCGATGCGATTGTCACATGTACCTCCTCGCATGAAACTAACATTCTGGTTGCAGCTTTAGCCAAGCAGATAGGCTGCGAACGGGTGATCCCGCTTGTATCGGAGGAGAGCTACATCCCTCTTCTCTTAAGACTCGGCATCTTCCGTACGGTATCCGAGCGCACGAGCATTGCAGAGAAGATCCATTCGATCATCCATGCGAGCGCGATCCTCTCTATCACATCGCTTTTTGACAACCGCGCCAATATCATGGAGATCAAGATCTCGACAGACTCACAAATTGTAGGGATCCCGATCGCCGATTTAAGCAGCCGCCTCCCGCAAGATTTTCTCTTTGCACTGATCGAGAACAAGGGGCGCATTTTAATCCCTAAAGGCAACCATATTTTATCACCGGGAGACACCGTGATTGTCATTTGCAATCCGGAACATGTCCCTGAACTGGAGAAGATCTTCTAGTATGCATTTTAAAGATATTAGCCGCTTCCTCGGCAGGTATCTCTTCTACCTCTCCCTGATTCTTCTCATCCCTCTGGGAGTAGCGGCATATTTTCAGTTTTGTATTGACCCACATCAGCATCCGCAAACACATAGTACGCTCGCCTTCTTGCAAACTTTTTTCATCTGTTTTGCTTTAGCACTGCTTTTTTCAACGCTTGGCAAAAAAGCATCCGGACAGCTCCATCGAAAGGAGAGCATCTTTCTTGTCGTCATCATCTGGTTTGTGACAGCCGGCATCGGATCTCTCCCTTTTACATTCACAAAGACTCTGGAAAAACCTTTGGATGCCTACTTTGAAGCGATGTCGGGCCTCTCCACTACCGGAGCGACCGTTCTCTTTCCAAAAGCCTATGATGCAGAGACAGGCGAAGAGGTTCAAATAGCTCTTCCTGAACTCCCCCTAAAATTCTATGGCACCGTGGCCCCCGTGCGTGATCCCATTACCAAAGAGATCCTCTTCACTGGGGTGGAAGCCGTGGGAAAAGCTCTTCTTTTCTGGCGCAGTTTTTTGCAGTGGCTGGGAGGGATGGGCATTGTGGTCCTATTTATCGCCGTCTTTCCAGCACTCGCTATCGGAGGAAAGTTTCTCTTCGAGGCGGAGGTGGCAGGCCCCAGCAAAGAGGCGATTGTACCGCGCGTCAAAGCGACTGCAAGTCTCCTTTGGAAGATCTATTTTGGCCTTACTGCTCTTCAGGTTCTACTTCTCATACTCACCAATCCCGTTATCTCCTTTTTCGATGCGTTGACGCTCTCTTTTTCGACTATTTCTACGGGAGGGTTTAGCATCCACAACGCAGGGATTTCGGCGTATGGCAGCTCCGCTACAGAGTGGGTCGTTCTCCTCTTCATGATTTTGGGAAGCATCAACTTCACCCTCTACTTCCACTGCATGCGCGGCAAAATCTATAAGATCTACGAGCCCGAATTTTTCGCTTTTCTCTTCACGCTCATCTTTAGCTCACTTCTCCTCTCTTTGACACTTGCCCGCACCTATCCTTTAGGAGAGTCTCTGCGCTTAGGCTTTTTTCAAGCGATCTCTTCGCAGACCTCTACGGGGTTTTCGATGGCAAACGCGCTCTCTTGGCCGCTCGCCTCACAGTTTTTAATGGTCCTGCTCTTTTATGTTGGGGGAATGTCCGGTTCGACAACAGGCGGCGTGAAAATCGCCCGCTTTCTTATTCTCTTTCGTTCAATGGCTCACAAGATCGAATCGATCTTCCGCCCCTCGAGTGTCCGCTGTTTAAAAATCGGGAAAAAAGAGATCTCGGATGGCACAGTACAAACAGTGCTCATCTACTTTTGCATCGTGATCTTTTCGGTGATGGTGGGAACTTTTATTTTGATTGTAGATGGCTTGGATGCGACAAGTGCGCTGCGCACCATCTCCAGCCTGATCAACAATGCCGGCTTGGAGTTCAGCCCTGACCAATCCTGCGCCTTCCTCCCACCCCTCTCCAAAGCCGTGGGGATCATCTGGATGGCCCTCGGCCGTCTAGAGTTCTTTGCGCTGCTGGTCTTTCTTGTGCCTGCTTTCTGGAGAAGTAAATAAAGGTCTTATTCTTTATTCTTTCGCGCCCGCTTCCGCGCCCGCATGCGCGCCCGAATTAATCCGGATCGGGCGCGCATGCGGGCGCGGAAGCGGGCGCGATTAAGAATGGGAACTACATCATGTCCATTCCGCCCATACCACCCATTCCCATTCCTCCCATGCCGCCCATACCACCCATTCCTCCCATGCCATCCATTGAAGGAGCTGCATTTTTCGATTTGGGTTTGGGTTTGTCGGTGATCATGGCTGCAATGGTAATCAGCAGGCCTGAGACGGAAGCGGCATTTCTAAGCGCGCTTTTAGTCACGAGGACCGGATCGATGACGCCATCTTTAATGAGGTCGCTGAACTGATCGGTCAGGCCGTTGTAGCCCATAGCCCCCTCTTTTTCGAAGACCTTCTCGGCAATCAAGTTGCCCTGCTTGCCGCAGTTATTGGCAATAGCGCTAGCCGGTGCAAAGGCAGCATTGCGGATAATCTCTAACCCGATCATCTCATCTTTAGGCAGTTTGAGATTATCTAATGCTTTTACGGCTCTTAAGAGGGCAACGCCTCCACCGGGGACTATTCCTTCGATAACAGCTGCGCGTGTTGCGTGAAGTGCATCGTCGACACGTGCCTTCTTCTCTTTGAGCTCGCTTTCGGTTGGCGCTCCCACGTTGATAACAGCTACGCCGCCGGCTAATTTGGCAAGTCTCTCTTCGAGTTTTTCGCGATCATAATCGGAGGTGCAGCGGCCAATCTCTGCTTTGATCTCTTGGATGCGTGCTTTGATCTTCTTCGCATCGCCTGATCCATCGATCAGTGTGGTCTCATCTTTGGCGATCTTCGCTTTTTTCACTTTGCCTAACACTTCGACGCCAACATCTTCTAGCTTGAGGCCCACTTCTTCGGTAACAACGGTAGCACCGGTCAGAAGCGCGATATCTTGGAGCATCGCTTTTCTTCTGTCGCCAAAGCCGGGAGCCTTGACAGCGCAGAGCGGCAAGCCTGCTTTTAGTTTGTTCACGACAAGTGTTGCAAGCGCTTCAGCGTCGACATCTTCTGCAATGATAAGAAGAGGTTTTTGCGCCTTTTCCATCACTTTTTCTAAGATCGGGACGATCTCTTTAGCATTGGAGAGCTTCTTGTCGACGATCAAAACGAGCGCGTTGTCAAATTCGACGCTCATCTTTTCTGCATTTGTGATGAAGTAGGGAGAGAGATATCCCTTATCAAACTGGAGTCCTTCAACCACATCAAGAGTCGTATCGATGCTCTTGGCTTCTGCGATGGTGATCGTTCCATCTCTTCCTACCTTCTCCATCGCTTCTGCGATGATCGCGCCGATCTCTGGGTCGTTATTTGCGGAGATCGCGGCGATCTGCTTCACCTCTTCGGGTGTTTTAATCTTTTTTGCCATTGCTGTGAGCGCATCACACATCGCATCTACTGCTTTGTCTATGCCACGCTTAACGCTCATGGGGTTTGCGCCTGCAATCACGTTCTTAACGCCTGCAGTGTAGATCGCTTCTGCGAGTACGATCGCGGTTGTGGTGCCATCCCCTGCAACGTCAGCTGTTTTAGATGCAGCCTCTTTTACGAGCTGCGCGCCCATGTTTTCAAACTTCTCTTTCAGGACGATCTCTTTGGCAACTGTGACGCCATCTTTTGTCGAAAGGGGCTGGCCATGGCCTTTGTTGATCACGACGTTGCGGCCTTTGGGCCCGAGTGTCACGATGACAGCTTTTGCTAAGGTCTTAACGCCTTGCAAAATCGATTTTAACGCCTCTTCATTGAATTGCATCATCTTTGCCATAACTAGTTACTCCTATATTAATTATTTTTGTATTAAGAGAGAACGCCGAGGATATCCTCTTCGGATAAAAGAAGATACTCTGCATCAGCCTCATCCGTTTTGACTTCCGTCCCTGCGTAGTTGGTGAAGAGCACCTGGTCTCCCACACGCACGTGCATCGCTTGCATCTGACCATCTTCATCCATTTTTCCGGGGCCCACGGCGATTACTTCGCCTTGTTTGGGCTTCTCCTTTGCGGTTTCAGGAAGCAAGATGCCTCCCTTGGACGTTTTGGCTTGAGAGCGCTTAACGAGGACACGGCTGCCCAGCGGCTTTATCTTCTTTACTGACATGAAACTCTCCTAAAAAAATTAAAAAATCTTTGCAGTTAAATCGAAAGCAAAATCTTATATACAAAAGTGATTTCCGTCAAGAGGTTAACCCCCTTTTTGGCACTAACAAAAACCAACTGCTAACTACCTCATACGGACCATACGGCTGATGCCGGACAGATCTCGGATGAGGGTGATGATCGGTTCTACAACATCGATCATAAAGAGGTTGTAGAGAAAAATAGGGGCGTTGATCAAAAGATCTATAGGTAAAAGTATCGCTCCCACAATGCAATAGCTAAGAAAGTCGATAAAGCTATTTCTGAAGCAGCTATTTCTCCAAAAATGGTTCAACCAGATCATCCCTCGCTCCGTTAAAAGCCAATGAGGCAGAGTAAACTGCTGTTTAAACCACATACGGAAGGGGATTCTCTCTAGAGGGCCAAATGTATATACTGCTCCATTCCTTGCTTCCAAAATGTATAGCGTCGATTCTAGATGGCGGTAGAGCGCATCGGGTATCTCTGTTGATTACTGTAATTGTCCGAAATATACTCTAAATAGCGGAACTGAGTGAGAAAACTAGGGAGTTGGCTCACTCCAGTTAAGCCGAGACTAGTCAGGTAGCGTAGATTCACGATCTCTCGAGGAATGGCCGTTATCGCCCTTTGTCCCTTCCCTCCAATGTGCAGGTGGCTTATCTTATCTAAGTGAGGCTGGCTCTCAGGATTGTTGAGCCATTTTCGAATATCTGCTGTTAGTGCACTTGCGTCGGGGATTCCGGCAGGTGGGGCAACATTAAATCTCTGACGAATTACTTGCCAAACCCGGGATAAATTTGTGTGCATCTGGGCCATAGTATCTTGAACGACCCATTCCCTGGCACGATTGTATACAAAAGAAAAGTTGCGCGGTATCTGCATAAATGCGCGTCTTACCTTCGGGTGTCAGGCAAGCCTGCTCTTTCTGCTCTTTATAAAGCTTCTCAAAACAGGCGGTAATCTGTTTAGGATCTTCGGGATCTCCCACTTCTAAAATCTGTAGTGTGCGCTCTCTTAAAGCTAAACCTTCTCTTGCATTAAATGCTCTGATGCAGCGCATCTGCTCTTGCCAATCGACCGGGTGCTGATCCAGTATATTGATCCTCTCACGCACATGCTCCTTCCATCTTTCGACTGCTTTAGCCCGAAGCCCGTCGTCCATCCAAAAGATCTCATCTTCCGATTGCAAAATAGCGTAAGAGCATTGATGCAGATGGACCACTGTGCCCCATATGCTGCGCGCAAGCCCGTCCGTGGGTGGGTAGTGAGCAGTGAATTTGCTTCTCAGCTCTTTTCTCAAAGCGTCTAGCTTTCCTGCCTCCTGTTCCCAAAGCTGCGGCGGAAAAAAAGGAGCTCTATTAGACATAAACGCCCCTTCGCGCCACTCCTCTTGCATCGCCCTTTGTCTTGCAGCACAAAAGACCTTACTTACCAGCTGGGACCTGTCGTCCGCGTGGCACACGTAGCCGACGATCTTGGCGACAAGCGGAAGGGAGAGGTGGTTAATAGATGCGGCCATAAAGTCCTTTAAGTTAGCTTAACCATGCGGTTATAGCCTAAGCGATCTCGCGCAAACGTGATAACAGGTTCTATGCAGTCGATGATAAGAAGATTGAGGAGAAAAACTGTGAAGTTGAATAAAAGGTCAAAAGCCACAATGGCGATAAAAATGGGTGCTCCCAAGCGGATGCCAATCTCGAGTAGACAGTTTGCCGTATCTCGATCGAACTCCGCCTCTAGACAAGCTTCAACGCAGTCAAAAGCCGAAAAAGTAAAAATCTGATGAGGAATTGTATACTCCCTTTTCCACCACATGCGAAAAGGGATCTCTTCCATATGATCGATAGGAGCATATATACAACCTGCTTCTCCTTCCCAACAGTAGAGCATGCTCTCCATATGGCGATAGAAGGCATCCGAAATGGAAAAGAGGCGAAGGCCATTGTCTTGAACAGTGCACCACTGTAAATAGCGCAGCTCGGCAAGAAAGGAGGGGAGCTCTCGCACTCCTTCCGCCGTTAGTCCGGTGAGATAGCGCAGCTTCGCAACCTCGAGCGGAATGGCAGTGATTCCAGGTATAGACAAATTCCAAATACGATCCAAATGGGGCTGGTTTGCAGGATCATTCAGCCAAATGCGAATCGAAGAGGAGCTTGCAGCTGCATCAGGCACCCCCGCCGGTAGTGGGTTAAGTTGAAATCTGATGTACTGCCAGGCAAGGTAGAGGTTATTATCCATCTCTTCACCCACCTTTTGAATGACGCGCTCCACTGCTAAATTGCGCTCAAACGATAGGCCACGAGGAATCTTTTCAAAATCCTTACGCCCTTGAAATGTCTCACAGGCTTTGGCGCGCTGGTTTTCCTGCAGCATCTTGAAGCAGAGAGCGATCATCTCGGGGTTTTCATACACCCCGGGCACAATAGCACAGATCCGCTCTCTTAAAGCCAGGTTCTCTTGAGCATTAAACTCATGGATCGATCGAACTATCTCTCGGAAGTTGACGGGCAGCTGGTCTAACATACGACTCACTTCGCGTAAATGCTCGCGTCTGCGGCCTCTGACTTGATCCGCGATAGGCGCAGGGAGCCCGGAAGCAGTAGAGTAAATGGTTTGAGAGTTGTCGCGGAAGTGCACATATTCTGCCCACACCCTGCTTATCTCTGCCGTGGGGGGATAGTGTGTCCGCGCTTTTGCATTAATCTCGTTTTCTAATTGGGTGATCTCAAGACGTGTCGCAGGGGCGACAGGATGCGACAGGAGCAGACCCTCTTTCCACGCGCTCTGCATCGCCTTGCGTTTCGCTTCATGAAAGGCTTTAGATACACGTTCGAAAGGATCGGCTATATCTGTATAGCCGATCACCTTGGCCAAAAGAGGCTCGGAAAGATTTCGTATCGATGCTGATGCCACCATAATGTCTACTCCTCTCCTCCTATTTTTACCATGCGGCTATAGCCTAAGCGGTCTCGCGCAAAGGTGATAATGGGCTCTATGATATCGCTGACAAAAAGATTATAAAAAAAGATCGCAATCTGAGTGGGTATTTGCAAAAGAAAGGCTACTGATAAGGATAGCGAACATAGTACCGTTATACAGTCGTTCTTCTCCTCTCTATCTTCGAGAAATTTCAATATAGGATCTATAAAAGAGAGATAGGGAACACAGTATATGTCCTTAAACCATTTGCGAAAGGGGATCTCTTTAAGCTTGCTCTCGTCTAGTTGGATGTTCTCATATCCAAGAGGCAGCGAAGGCTCCATGTGCCTATAGGCGCGATCGGAGATACGCATAACCGTGCAACGATCTCCTGGCTGTCTTATGGTATTAATTGAATTAAGGTAGCGCAGCTCCGCAAGAAAGTCGGGAAGCTCTTCTACCTCTCCCAAGTTCAAAAGATTTAGATTGCGGCATTTCACAATCTCGCGAGGAATGGCATAGACACCAAGCCATCGACCTCCTCCTACTTCCTCAGCACCTTTGCCTAAATAGAGCTGCTGCAACTTGTCCAAAAGGGGAGAGTTTGCAGGGCTGTTCATCCATGCACGGATCTGGGAGGCAGGAGCACCCGCTTGCGGCGCATCGGGCGGAAGAGCCACCGCTGGTAACGTGTACCACTGATAGATGACTCGCATATTGGCCCACATGTTACGCAGGTCTTCATCTGTTTCACAAAGAGCACTTTGTACACAATCCTCCGCATCCAAACGGCACTGTGCGCAAAAGATCAAGGGGAGTTTAGCAAATACGGAGCGCCAAAAAGGTTGCAAAGAGCAGATCTCTTTCTGCTCTCGGTACAATTTAGTAAAGCAGCGTTTGATCTGATCGGCTTTTTCAGGGTCGAGCTTCTCGATGAGCCGCACTTTGCGCTCTCTAAAGGCGAACCCCTCCTCTTTCAAAAACCTGGTTACTTGCTTATCTGCTTCTTGAAAGTCGAGCTCTTCATCCCTTTCGGAAAGCATATCCAGCACAAGATGGCTATGTCTCTCCCACCTTGCAACCACCTGAGCATAAAGCGCTGGAAATTTTACACTTAACAACTCTCTCTCTTCGTCCAAGAAAACAACTTCTCTTCTAGACAAGCAGCGGAAATTCTCGTACGCATTCATCCGTGTTTTATAGTGATCGAGCTCCTGCTGTGGTGCAAAATTATGCGGCCTATCTATCTTCCAGCTTTCCAGCCTATGTGCAATCGTTTTCCGGATTCCTTCAAGAGCTTGGCTTCTTTCTTCCAGGTGAGTTACCGAAAAGGGGGCGGGCATGCTCCACAATCTGCTCATCTCTCTCCACTCTGCCTGCATCGCTTTTTGCAAAGCTGCGCGAAAACATTTGCTGACGGTCTCGAGCAAGTTACTCGCATCGAGATTGTAGCTTAAAATTTTCCCTAGACAAGTAGCTGGTAGCTCGTTAATTGATAGCGTCATTACAAGAAGCAACCCGGTTTAAAATTGAAAGCATTATAAGGAAGAAAAGAGATTAAACCAAGGCAAACAACAAGAAGGATTAGCTTGCTTTGACAGGAATTTTTTTAGGCTGCGTCTTTTGTGTTTTAACGAATTTGACGAGGAGAACGCCATCCTTGCATGAGGCATCGGGCTGCTTGCTCTCGTCGATATTGCCGGGGACGGCCACACGATAGGAAAAAGAGCGGACAGCCTTACGATAAAATTTTTTACTTTTATCCTTTTCCTCCTCTTTTTTTCGGCTTTAACCCAGAGAACCCCCTTGTCAAAGGTCATCTCGATCTCTTCAGGACGGATGCCCGGAAGGGCCGCTTCTATATAAACATTATTTTCGTCTTCATAGACAGAGAGGCCGGAGGTGTCGGCAAACTCCTGCGGCCAACCCTCCTCTTCATCATCAAAAAGAGAGAAGGGAAAGCGCATCGTAGGAAAGGACAAAAATGTGTTAGGGACCAATTTGCGCGACATACCTACCTTCCTTTTGCAAACAAATTTTTGCTGGCAAAAGCTTTTTTGTCAAAGCCTGTTGTGTTATACCATTTCCATGCACACTCTCAATCCACAGCAAGAGCTTGCTGTAAACCATGTCGAGGGCCCTCTCCTCGTCATTGCAGGCGCAGGCTCCGGCAAGACGCGCGTCGTCACCTTTCGCATAGCCCATCTTTTAGAGCTTGGCGTACCTGCGTCCGAGATCATTGCGCTTACCTTCACCAACAAAGCAGCAGGCGAGATGCGCGATCGCGTAGAGAAACTCGCACACCAGTCCGTACTTACCTGCACCTTTCATAGCCTCTGTGCACGGATCTTGCGCGAGTCGATTGCGCGCTTCGACTATGGACGCGACTTTGTCATCTTCGACGAAGAAGATAGTGAAAAGGTGTTAAAAGAGTGTCTTGCAGCTCTGAATCAAACACCAGAAAAAGGCGCAGTTAAAGCACTTCTTGCTCAAATCTCCCGCGCCAAAAACGCCCTGCTCACTCCCGAAAACTTAAACGATGAGGATCCCTTTTTCCTCAGCATCTATAAACTCTATCAAGCCAAACTCAAGGAGTACAACGCGCTCGACTTCGACGACCTTCTCTTTTTAACCGCCAAACTCTTCCAACAATTTCCCGAAGAGCTCCAAAAGTATCAAGCGCGCTGGTCGTTTATCCTAATCGACGAGTATCAGGACACAAATCACGCCCAATACCAGCTGATCAAACTCCTCGCAGGCAAAAAACAGAATGTCTTTGCTGTCGGCGACCCGGACCAATCGATCTACTCGTGGCGGGGAGCGAGCATCGACAACATCTTGAACTTTGAAAGAGACTTTCCCGGTGCAAAAGTAATCACGCTCGAGCAAAACTACCGAAGCCGCTCAAACATTTTAGAGGCAGCTAACGCGCTTATCTCCCACAACAAGGGACGCTACGAGAAAAATCTCTGGAGCGAGCGTAAAGAGGGAGAGAAGATCGCCCTCTACATCGCACCGAACGAACATGACGAGACAGATTTTGTCGTAAGGCAGATCCGCAAGCATCACAATGCAGGTATATCCTTAAGCGAGTGTGTGATCTTCTATCGCACCCACTTTCAGTCGCGTGTCTTTGAAGATGCCCTCTTAAAACAGCGCCTGCCCTACGTGATCGTAGGAGGGCTCTCTTTCTACCAAAGGCGCGAGATCAAAGACATCCTAGCAATCTTAAGACTCATCGTAGGCGGTGGCGACTGGCTCTCGTTTGCAAGGACGATCAACATCCCTAAACGCGGGTTAGGCGAGAGCACACTGACTAAACTGCGCCAATTTGCCCAAGAGATGGGCCAGGATATTTTTTCTACCTGCACGTTGATCGTTGAAAACAAGCTCGAATTTAAGCTGACTCCCAAGCAGGCACAAGGGCTAAAGAGCTATGTAGAAATGATCTTGGCCTTAAAGCAGCTCGCAAAAGCAAAAGCTGCGCTGCACGAGATAGTCTCCTCCGCAATCGAGCTCTCCTGTTATGTAGATTATCTCAAAGAAGATCCCGACACCTACGAAGAGAGACGCGAAAACATCGAAGAGCTCAAATCAAAAGCTGCGGAGTGGGAAGAAGAGACCACCCACCCCTCGCTCCCTCTCTTCCTAGAAGAGCTCTCGCTTAAAAGCAGCCACGATGAAGCGAAAGCTCCAGGCGATGCTGTCCGTATGATGACGCTCCACAACTCCAAAGGCCTAGAATTTGATGTCGTCTTTATCGTCGGCATGGAAGAGGAGCTCTTGCCGCACATGAACTCCTACGACAGCCCTGAAGCGCTCGAAGAAGAAAGACGCCTCGCGTATGTCGGCATGACCCGTGCTAAAGAGTTCCTCTACCTCACAGCCTCCTACGTCCGCTTCCTCTGGGGCGTGCGCAGAAGCATGCAGCCAAGCCGATTCCTGCGCGAAATCCCCGACACTTTCCTGCAAAGCCACTCTCCCTCACCCGAGTTTGAACAAGCGGAGCAAGAAGAGCGCCCCTTTGCCCCTGGCCAGCTCGTCTTCCACCGCGACCTCGGCCGCGGCGTAGTAGAAACAAGCTACCAGACCTCCTACGGCCTCACCTACGAGGTCTTCTTCCCCGAAGCCGGCATCACCCGCACCCTCGTCGCCAAATTCGCCAAACTCACCCCTCTCAACTCAAAGTAGAGAGTGTAAAGCCGCTCTCTGATCCTCGTGAGCCAAAGAGGAGACAGCATAAAGGGGTCTCGAATCAATTTTTTCCCAAAGAGAGTAATTTTGAGCCGAGAGACGGATACCGTAGGGTGATTTGGGGTGGTGTTCGAGAAAAAGGTGCATGCTTTTTAGGGTTCTGCCATCACCATTTTTCACTTCAATCGGAATGATTTGTCCATTGTACTCGAAAAGGAAGTCCACTTCGGCTGAACTGTTTGCTTCTGCTCGTCGCCAGAAAAATAGATCGGTTTTTCTAAGAGGATGAGAATAGCAGAGCAGCTCTTGACCGATAAATGCTTCCGCGATGGTGCCTCGATTAATAAACTCCATTCCCGGTTGTGAAAACCATGTAGAAAGATCAAATCCCAAAGTCGCTTGAGAAAGGGCAATATCGACCATGATGATTTTAAACCACTCCAGATTGATTTCTGCGCCTAAAGGCAAACCATTTCCGGCACTATGATGGATTTTATGAATCACATTTGCCTTGCAGAGCAAGTCTAGGCAAGGAGCCAATTCTCTTTTGCGATATTCTCCATGAATGTTTTTGTATTGAAATTGATCACCGACCATGTAGGGCAATTGGTTAAATAGAGCCTCGATATATTTCATCTGATGCTTGGTTGCATATTTTTCAAAGTCCTGACGATAAGATGCGATGATATCGTGATGTACCTGAAAGCACTCTTTTGCATTTTTCTCTCCAGCCCATTTTGCTACTGCCTCTGGCATACCGCCAATAGCGAAATATTCACCCACTAGCTCCATGATTTTAAGGTGCGCTCTTTCAGGGAGTGGCGATTTCGCTCATTTTCTAAAACAGCTTGAGCGTTAGAAACTGTTGACAGGCGGCCAAGAATTCCATGAATGAGAGGGGAAACATGTAAATACTGGAAACGCGTCACAGGCATTCCGACCTCTTCCAAGGCAAAGTCGAAAAGGATCCTGCTGCAATGACGTGAAAAGAGGGGATAAGCTCAAAAAAATAACGCAGAGCTAAAATAGCCTTTGGTGCTTCTTGAATCTCGTCAAAAAATAATAACGTTTTTCCCGGCTCTATCTCTTTATCAACAGCAGCGGAGAGATCGCGAAGAATTCGTATGAGGATCGAGATCTTTTTCAAAAATTGATTTTACGTCCTGCATCAGCTCAAAATTGATCTCGACCATCTTGTTTCTAAACTGAAGCTTGCCTAGTTTGCGGATGGCGTAGGTTTTGCCCACCTGGCGCGCACCACGAATTAACAAGGGTTTGCGATGTTTGTCTTCCTTCCATTTCTCAAGATGCCAATCGATCAAGCGTTTAAACATATTACCTATGGTCAAATTACAAGGTAAACTTATTATAAAAATGGTCGAAAAGCAAGGATAATTTTAACATCTTTATTTACAGCACCTTACACATAAATTCAAGGTTAAAAAAACAGTGATTTTTATATCACATGGTCAAAAACAAAGGTAACTTTTATAGAAAATTGGTCGAAAACCAAGGTAACTTTGCAGGACTCCTGCGCCCCGGGCTAACTCGTCTTTCTATCGCAAGAGGGATCCACACTAGAAACGGAGATGCTTCCTATAAGCTTTCATAGCTAATTGCTTCTTATTGGGTTTTGAGATACAGAGCAGGTAAGAACCCATCCTAATAAAAGTCTCTAGCGGAGTTCGAGATTATTTTCTCGAGCTGTTTAAAAAAACGCGAAGGCATATCGGGACGGGGATATGGCTGAGCGTTTTTTTGAAACAGGTCGTGAAAAGAACTCGAAGGCCGCCAGAGATTTTATTAGGATGGGTTCATATGGATTACTTGCTCGGACAACTCCCACGTGTTGGGGTTAGACAGAATCAGCATCTTTTACTCTCGGTTGCAATGCAGCAGGCCTTTCGTGCGCTGCAAATGCCTGTGTATGAGCTAGAAGAGTGGCTGAAGAACGAGATCGAGCAGAATCCCGTCTTAGAATATCAGGATGAGACTGAGGACGATGAGGAGAGTCTTGTCCTCGACTCTATTGAGCCCGAGATCGATTTTGAAAAGAGCAGCTTTGAGGTGCTTGATACTCTAGATGAGGGGTTTGAGACGGCACTTTTTCCTGAAGATAAGCGATCGCCAACCGAAGTGCCTGTTCTTTACACCGACTCCCTTTTTGAACATCTGATGGCGCAAGCTAGCTTCAGCCTCTCAGCTGAGAAAAAAAGATCGCAGAGACCCTAGTCGGCAACTTGGACCATCGCGGCTTCCTCTCGATACCTCTTTCCGTGCTCTTTGAAGAGGAGGATATTAAAAAAGCTGAGGCTGTCTTAGAGAAGATCCAAGCTTTCGATCCGCCGGGCATTGCCGCGCAAGATCTAAAACAATCACTACTTCTTCAGCTTCGCTTAAAAGGCAAAGAGAAGAGCCTGGCCTTTCGCGTGATCGAATGCCACTTTGACGATCTGATCCACAACAGACTTCCCCAGATCCAAAAAGCAATGCCCTGCTCGCAAGAAGCACTCCAAAAAGCGATCTACTCAGAAATCGCAGGCCTCGATCTGCATCCAGGCTCGCGCTTCTCGTTTGAGCCGGCTCAAGCCATCTCGCCCGATCTTCTGGTGCATAAAGAAAAAGATAAGTGGATCGTCGAAGTCTCAGAAGAGAGCCTCCCTTCTTTTAGAGTCGCCCCTCTCTTTTTGGAGACCCTCACCCATCCCGACGTAGATGGGCAAGAAAAACTCTACCTGCGCCGCCAGATCGCTGCTGGCAAGTGGCTGCAGAGAATCGTCAAAAGACGCCACACAACACTAAAAGATCTCGGCGAGCTGCTAGTTAAAAAGCACGCCTCCTTCTTAAACGGCGATACAAAAGCGCTTGCTCCTCTGACCATGCAAGAGGCTGCAACCACCCTGGAGCTGCACGAGTCGACCATCGCCCGCGCAGTCGCCCACAAGTACCTCTTCTGTAGACAAGGCCTCCTCCCGCTGCGCAGCTTCTTCAGCCAGATATCCACCTCACACGCCGGTGAAGAGATCTCCTCGCAAGCCGCAAAAGAACTCCTCCTCGAACTTGTCCAAAAAGAGAACAAAAACCGCCCCCTCTCCGACGACGCCCTCGCAAAACTAATGCAGAACCGCGGCATCCCTCTCGCCCGCCGCACCATCGCCAAGTACCGCCAGGCGCTCGCCATCGCCTCCGCCTCTCAGCGCCGGCGCTGGCCCTAACTTATTCGACGAGCTGCCAGAAATTGCCGGAAGCTGAGATGCGCAGTTTGTTTTCTCGAGCAAACTGTTGTACAGCAGTCACTACCGTTGGCCATGACCAATCATCGCCACAGAGGATACCGCGTCCTTTAACAAAAGGGTACCAGCGACTAAGTCTTTGTAGACAGAGTCTGTGTCGTGGCCCGCATCTATGTAGATTAGAACTGGTTTTACATCTTTAAGTAGCCTACTGCTTCTAAGCTGCTCATGCGCACAGGCACGATTTTATGGTCAGGCCTGCATGGATCACATTGGATAAAAACTGCTGATAGAGATAAGGAAGCGCTTTATAGTAGGCGGACCCTCCCGGCTGATGTTCCACAGAACCCTTCCAGTGGTCGACTGCGTACAACTGGCCAGTTGGAGGCAGCGAATGAGGCCATATGCCGTGTAGAGCAGCCAAGCCAACTGCCGATCTCAATGACGGTATTCACCTTGTACTTGTAAATAAGGTGCTGCAATCGTCCACCATTCATGTACCAGCCATGCCCATCAAACGGCAGCACTTGGATATCACGATAGGGTTCTGGCAACTCTGCATAGGCCGAGAGGCATAGGAGTTGTGTTAAGATCAAAAGCGGTATTTTTTCGAGCACAAAGCACCTCGTAGGTTAAGTTGAAAAACTGCAAAAAAGTATAACAGGGTAAAGAAAAACAAAAAAAGTGTATTCTTGGAGCAGATTGCATGAACATGTTGCTCAAGCGCAATTTGATGCAGAGTAGAGGCATGCTGCTCGCCCGTCGCACCATTGCCAAGCCTCGCCATCGCCTCTCAGCGCCGCCGCTGGCGTTAAATCTCTAAATCTCCTATGCTGCCTCAATATTGCACAAAACGGAGCCGTCGTATGCGTCATTTTCGTTCGTCTCTACTTCTATTTGTCCTTGTATTGTTCTCTCATTCGGCTCCACTTTTTTCTAAAGACCATAATAAAAGAAAACCAACTCCACCTCCACCAGCACCTATAACACAGTTTGTAGAGTATTCGGGTCCAACAAACCAGTCGGAAAAACAACTTGTTGAACATGTCAAACAGAGTATTGTCCGTGCAGAAAATAGAAACTCAAAATTAAACCGCGCTGTATTGCAAATCTCGGGCATGTCCAGCCCGAAAGTACGCCATTTACTCAACAACTTATGCTCTCTTCCTTCCACCGTTTACTTGGAAATCGGATGTTGGCAAGGCTCGACATGGATCGCTAGCTTGTTCGGAAACGAAGCATCGATATCCGCTGCTACAGCAATCGATAACTGGTCTGGATTTGGCGGCCCCCAGCAACAATTTTTGCAAAACTGTCGTACCTTTCTTCCCTCTTTAGATTACAAGCTCTTCTCTGAAGATTCCTTTAACTCAATCCCCATTCAGTCATCAATCGACCTGTCACCATTTACTTTTATGATGGCGATCATTCAGCAGAAAGCCAAGAGCTCGCATTCACCCACTATAACCCCATCCTGGATAATCTCTTTGTTGCCATTGTGGATGATTGGAATTGGTCCTCAGTTCAACAAGGCACTCGAGAAGCCTTTAGCAAGCTAGGTTATGAGATTCTTTTTGAAGCCGTTTTGCCAGCATTAGAGACCGGTGACATTGAAAACTGGTGGAATGGGTTGTTTGTCGCAGTAATTCGCAAGCCTTAAAAACGATGGATACGCGTACAAAACCAACACCCGCAATTGTCCACACTGCATCGAGAAAGGCTCTTGCTATTCTCTCGGATATTTTGGAGTATCGCAATTTGCTTCTGGTCTTAACCAAAAGAAATATCAAATTACGCTACAGGCAGACTGTCTTGGGTATTCTTTGGGTGGTTTTTCAACCGCTTTCCACGGCTGTGATCTTTGCGATTATTTTCGGAAGAATTGCTAATCTACCGAGCGAAGGGACACCCTATTTTCTATTTAGCTTTTCGGCGATGTTGCCCTGGCTCCTCATCTCGCAATCGATTCAACGCGGTTCGACGAGCGTAGTTGGCGACGTAGGACTTATCACCAGGGTCTACTTTCCGCGCGCGCTCATTCCTCTTTCAACAATTCTATCGGTCTTCTTAGATTTTCTGATTGCGCTTGCCGCGATTTTTGTGTTGATGCCCTTCTACCACTTTACTCCCAATTGGCAGGTGCTAACGATTCCCTTTTTCACATTTTTGGCTCTTCTTTTTTCAACCGGGCTTACTCTTTTCTTCTCAGCCATTAGCGTTTATTACCGCGATTTCGTCCATGTAACGCCATTGGTCATCCAGCTCTGGCTTTACGCCTCCCCCATCGCTTATTCCAGCACGATGATCTCGGAGAAATGGAGGTTTGTCTACAGCCTCAATCCTCTCGTCGGTATTATCGAGGGTTTTAGATGGGCCATTTTGGGGCTTCCTACTTTTCCTTGGGATGCTGTCTCCGTATCTTTAATAGCAGGCTTACTCTTTTTTACTTTCGGAACCCTTGCCTTTCAGAAAATGGAGCGCTATTTCGCCGATGTCATCTAACTCTCTCGCACTCAAGATCTCCAAGCTGAGCAAGAGCTATAAAATCTCTTCTCGAACTGCGCCTCATTTGCCCAAATCTTTCCGAGAAGATCTGATGGCTCTTTTTTCGGTAAAAAACAAAGAGACTCCTGAAACGTTCTGGGCATTAAAAGACCTAGACTTAGAAGTAAAACGCGGGGAAAAACTCGCTATCGTTGGAGCAAACGGTTCCGGGAAGAGTACGCTTCTTAAATTAATCTCACGCATCACTCGCCCCACCTCGGGCAAGATCGAGTTATTTGGCAGAGTGGGCGCCCTCCTTGAGCTCGGCGCTGGATTTCATGGTGATTTAACAGGAAGAGAAAATATCTACTTAAGTGGCGCAATTCTGGGCATGAAAAAGCAAGAAATTGACGCGAAATTCGACCAAATCGTCGAATTTTCGGAACTTGTGTCATTTTTGGATCTTCCCGTGAAGCGCTACTCCAGCGGCATGTTCTTAAAGCTCGCTTTTTCTGTAATTTCTCATCTCGACAGCGACATCTTAATTGCCGATGAAATTCTCTCTGTAGGAGATGCGAGTTTTCAAAAAAAATGCCTGGGGAAAATGCATGAGATCGCCAATGAAAATCGCACCGTGATCTACGTCACGCACCATGTGGAATCGATCCTCTCTTTCTGTCCCCGCACAATCTGGATGCAAAACGGTAAGATTATTGAAGATGGCCAATCAGAAATAGTTATAGAAAAGTATCTGCATGCAATGACTGTAAAAAAGTGAAAAATCATGCCCTACAAGTTCTTAATTTTAGACACATATTATCCCGAATTTCTAAATGATCTTTATCGAGACAATGTCGATTTAGCTTACAGCAGTTACCATGCCCAAAAAGAGTTGCTTCTAGCACAGTGCTTTTGGAACGGGCGATTTTTATTCGAAAAACCTCCAGATTCTAGGATGCGAAGCAGAAGAGATCATCGCAAACAATTTTGCACTGCAAACAAAATGGGCAGAGGAGAATCGAGTATTCTATAGCAATCTTCTGTTCAAGCTATCCAAATTGCCAAAATTGGGCGGTTTTTCCCATCTCCGATCTCTACATGGTCAAGGAGCAAATTAAGCGTGCAAGACCCGATGTGCTCTATGTGCAGCATATCGCCTATTTTCCTCCCGAGTTTCTATTTGAAGTTAAACAATATACGAAATTACTTGTCGGACAAATTGCCAGTGATCACCCCCCTGTTCATTTCTACAAACCGTATGATCTAGTCCTTACCTCTCTGCCTAATTTTCTTGCTTTTTTTAAAGAGCATCAGATTCCGGCAGAGTATTTTAAAATTGCTTTCGAGCCTACCGTCCTAGGAAAGGCCAAACCTCAAAAATTATACGATTGCACATTCGTGGGAGGCTTTGGTCATCACCATCGTAAAGGAAGAGAGCATTTGGAGGCTGTTGCCCGCGCATTGCCACTCGCCCTTTTTGGTCCAAATCTAAACGGAATTTCTACAGATTCACCCTTGAAGGATTGCTATAGAGGCCCTGCTTGGGGACGCGATATGTACAACATTTTACAATCGAGCAAAATCGGGTTAAACCGTCATGCAGATTTTGCTGGAGATTATGCAAACAACATGCGTCTATATGAGGTCACGGGATCTGGTGCGCTTCTTATCACTGACGCCAAATGCAACATGTCTGACCTTTTTGAAGTAGGAAAAGAGGTGGTGGTTTACAACAATGCCGATGAATTAATCGATCTGGTTCGCTACTATTTAACACACGATCAAGAGCGTGAAGCAATTGCAAAAGCTGGTCAAAAGAGAACTCTGCAAGAGCACACCTATTTCCATCGGATGCAAGAATTGATAAGCATTGTGGATAGATATGTTTAACATAATGCAGCGGATAAAACGCCTAATTTCTCCCCAGAATCGCGAAGCAGTCTCTTTGGAAGCGTGTAGCGAGCTTAAAAACTCCTGGCAAGATCAAAACATTCCTCAACGACAATTTGATCTATGCGTTCAAAAGGAACTTGCTGACTTTAGACAAGGCAAAGAAATAAAGGTGTATGACACCTTAGTGGCTATACTAAAAGAGAACATTCCTCTTTCTAAAAAAACTCTGTTGGAAGTGGGATGCTCTTCTGGATATTACAGTGCCGTATTGAAGCTCAGCAACTTGCCTTTCGAATATCACGGTTGTGATTTTTCATCTGCTTTTGTTGCATTTGCTAAAAAACTATACCCAAATACTCCTTTTGACCAAGAAGATGCTTGCTCTCTCTCCTATAAAACCAACAGTTTTGACATTGTTGTTTCCGGATGTTGCCTTTTGCATATCAAGGAATACGCCCAAGCCATTTCTGAAACTGTTCGCGTAGCTCATGAGTATGTCATTTTCCATCGAACGCCTGTGGTATCGTTGGGTCCTACCCACTCTTTTATCAAGACAGCCTATGGAGTAGAAATGTTTGAAATACATTTTTCCGAAAGGGAGCTACTTCGCCTTTTTGCAAAACAAGGATTGCAGCTTCTCGACGCAATCACACTCGATGCATATTACGACCCCGCGCAAAAAGATATACAGAGCTGCAAAACTTACCTCTGCAAAAAAAACGCAAGATGAAAAATTTGACTCTATTTTTCAGTTGCGTAACCTTACTGACCACTTGCGCCCATGCTTTGCAATTTGACGACATAAAGAATCGTGAGCGCATATATTTATATGCAGGAGATCTTGCGGTTAGTTATCCGCATTTACGTAAAAAATTTATCGGACTGAGCCTACAAAAAAGTGATCATTTTCATATTCAACATGATGTAACAAAGCCGTTTGATCTTGAGGACAATACTGTCGACGTTTTTCAAAGCGAAGATGTTTTTGAGCACATAGAGTACAACGCCCTTCCTTCTGTACTAAATGAAATTTATAGAGTATTGAAGCCAGGGGGATTATGTCGAATTTCGATGCCTGATTACAGATGCGATCTGCTCATAGCAAGAAGTATAAAAGACAAAAATGGAAATATTGTGTTTGATCCCGGAGGCGGCGGAGCATACGTACAAGGGAAGGTAATTAATGGCGGTCATCTCTGGTTTCCCAAGTTTGAATCTGTAAAGCAGCTCACCGAAAATTCAGATTTCTCAAAATTTGGCAGCGTTGAGTTTTTGCAATACTATGATGAGGAGGGAAATCCTGTTATACGTCCTACAGACTATTCCATCTGTATGATTGACAGAACGCCCGATTTTGATCCAAGGGTGCAAAATCCAAGACGGCCCATGTCAATTGTAGTGGATCTTCGAAAAAATTGAGCCTCTCTTGCCTTTGATTGGAATTTCTTTTAATTAAAATAGATCATAGCGAGCATACGCCAGCGTAAGGTTTTTGCCTTCTCGCGCTCGATATACTCTTGAATTTTTTGAGGTGAGGATTTAGCGAAGAGGGCGATTTCTCGGTCTGTTAAGCGGACGAGGATGGGTAGAATGTCTTGTGCAAGCGGTTGCAGATTTTGTCTACACCGCAAAAGTGTGTAACGCGTGAGAGTGAGGCGCAGGAGGCCAAACGTAAGCGCGGCCCAAGGAAGAAGCATCAGTGTGTTAAGCCAGAAAGCCTCTGGCCAGTAGAAGCTTGCCGCTTGGGCGCCGAGCGACACTAAGAGCAGGAGCAGCAGGAGGGCGCTCTCCCAGGGATAGCGGAAGAGGGGGCCGAATATCTTGCGAAAGGCACTTTTGGAAGTGAGGAAGGCAAAGTGCTCTTCAAATCTGAGCGAGTGATACGCCATGCGTGCAGCGTGGACCGATTCGTGTGCGAGGATCTCCTCTTTTCGGTAGAGGCTGAAGCGCGACTTTTTGCGAAATGTGGATTTGAGCTGAATTAGTGGTGCTTTTTCGATCCAGGTCGCGGCTCCTTCCCAGAAGGGAAGCCCTTTGTCATTGTAAAACGCTTTTACCCAGTCTACCGAAAAATCAAAGAGCCTTTCTGTGATCTGGTGCGCCTCTTTCCACTCCTCATCTGCAAGAGCGTTGGGCGGCGTCTCTATTTTTTGCACAAGAGACACACGCTCTAAAAAACCCTCCTCTGTCTCGACAGGTCCCGGCAGGAGACCGCGCTTATTGTAAGCACGAAGTTCGCTATCCTGCAGCATGGCGTCTCTTGAAAAGCATCGCGAGAATGATAAAACCGATCAGGTTGAGCACAGATAAGATGCCGAAAAAGAGAAAGAGTTTGTTGGTCTTTTTGGTGATGACCATCGAGGCGCTCGCGCACCATCTTTTCAAACTTGCTCTCATCTTCGAACCATTTGCCGGAATAGAGATGGCGTGCCCATAGAGCGAGCTCATCTTTGGGGGCATCGAAGTAGTAGGCAGGAAAGACGATGTCATGGTTCTGGTTCTGTCCGCTCGACTGCTTGATCGCCTCTCCAAATAGCAGAAAAGTACGGTGGAGGACTCGATTTAGCATCGCATCGCGGTCTTTACCCGGATACTCTTCGGATATCTTGTCCCACTTCTCTTTGAGCGCCTGCATGCAGTTCTTGAGAATGGGGTGGCTCGGGATTGAGCCGATCAGGTTGTTGGTAGGAAAAATGCAGGAGGGGAGGCTGCTGGTAAAAGGCATATCCATCCCGCAGTAAAAATCGTACGCAGTATTTAAAGGATCGAAAGTTTTGAAGCATTTGACATCGTGGTCGACATAGACGCCCCCTTCTTGATAGAGGATCTCATAGCGGAGTACGTCCGACTTCTCGCCATAGTTGTCCGCCTTATCGTAGCAATCTTTTAAAGCTTGAAATTTGAAGTTGCGGATGAGTTTTAGCTGCATCCCGGGACAAGGCAAGGGTCTTTCGCGATCTGTCCAGAACTTGACTGTCCAATCGGGGTGTTTTGCCATCCAGGAGCGCACATTTTCAACGGATGCGCGTGGAAAGGGGTTAGGTCCTACCCAAATGTAGTGCAGGACTTTGGGGATTTTCACGCTGCCATTAGGTGCTTTAAGCCAACTCTTGTTGGCATCGTAGAGGGTTTTAAAAAACTGGAGGTGTTCTTGATCCTCTTTTGTCTGCACATACTGCCAGGTGGGAAGCTCTTTTCCCATGAGGGTTTCAAAATCATCGGTCGATGGTTTTTTGAGCATCTCTTTCTTTTTGCAACCTGCAAGCAGAGGCAAAAAAGCGATCAGCAAAACTAGGATTTGTTTATTAACCATGGCTTTTTCTCCAGTAGAAGTGCTGTGATGATCATAATAGAGACTCCAAGCGCGAGAATGACAAGCAGGTAGAGGTTTTTCGTCTTATGCTTGATCTTATCGAGCTTCTTTTGCGCGCCTTTTTCCCAGTCGCTCTTCTTGACATGCTGATCGGACCAGGCCGTCGCATAAAAATGTTTCGAGTAAATGGAGGGCATGCCGCTTTTTGCAAAAAAGTAGGCGGCAGGAAGGACGATATCCACGTTACCCTCCTTGTCTAGCGTCTCTTTTATTGCGTGGGTGAGGGCGATGTAGGTTCTTTGCATCACAACTTCGGTCTTAGAATAGGTATCTCTTCCTTGGTACTTACGCCCTAAAAGATCCCATCTTTCGGCAATCAGGTCGATCACCTTTTTTACAGCCGGGTGACGAGGACGCGAGCCGATCACGCCATTTCCGCAAGTGACGTTGCGTCCGACAAACGCTTCGTGCGGCGCCTCCATACCGCAGTAGAAATCAAAGTTGCTGTGCAGCTTATCAAACGGTTGCAGGCAGTTGGCATCATGATCGGCATAGACACCCCCCTCTTGATAGAGGATCTCGTAGCGCAAGATGTCCGACTTCTCTCCCCAATTTTGCGACTGATGGTAGCACTTTTCTAGACGAGAAAAGGTAAAATCTTTGACGAAGACCTTTTGGAGGCCTTTGCAAGGTAGAGCTCTATCGCGATCGGTCCAAAATTTCACTGTCCACTCAGGATTATGCGCAAGCCAAGTGCGGATATTTTCGACCGAATCGGGGGGGAAGGGGCGAGGCCCCAACCAGATAAAGTGGACGACTTTAGGGATCTTGTTCATCTTCTTCTCTGCAAGCAGCTGGACTTTATTCTTTTCAAAGAGAGCATGGCAGCGATTTAAAAAGACAAGATCCTCCTCTTGCTGCACATAGCTCCAGTGCTTGGTCTTCTTGCCCATGAGCGTCTCAAAATCCCCATCCTGAAAACCACAGAGAAGAAGGCTAGAAGAATTAATTTAGATGGTTTCATGGGGTCTCTTCTTTTTAAATAGGAGGAGGAGAGGTGCGGTGATGCCGAGAAGGAAGAGGAGCAGAAATTGGATCTGTCCATCTTTATCTAAAAGAGCATCGAGCTCCTTGTCCCATCTCTTTTCCGACTCATTCTTGCTCTCTATCCAGGTGCCCGCATGTTGATGTTTGGCAAAGCTGACTTCTGCCGGAAAAACGATGTCGCGTCTTCCCTCTTTGTCGATCTTGTAGAAGATCCCTTCTTGCAAAGCAGTAAAGCCTCGGTGTTTAACACGATTGACTACGGCTAGTGGATCTGTGCCAGGATAAAATGTTTCAAGCTGCTCCCACTTTCTGGAAAGCCATTCGATTGTGCTGAGCAAGACAGGATGCTGAGGCTTTGCGGCGATGAGATGAGCACTTGGAAAAATAGAGCTGCTTAAAATCGGTCTCTGGATCTCCTCTAAGCTGCAGTAAAAATCGTAGCTCTTTTGCAATGCATCTATATTTTGCAAAGAGAGCACATCGTGATCGACATAGAGCCCTCCCTCTTTATAGAGAATCTCGTAACGCAAAATGAGGGACTTCTCTCCAAAGTTGTCCGACTTGTAGTAGCAGGAGAGCAGGTGAGGAAGATCTGACTCTTGCACTAGCACCTTTTGCATTTGTGGATGGGGCGGCGCTCGGTCGATATCGGTCCAAAACTTTACGGTCCATCCGGGATGTTTTTGGATCCAAGAGGCGATGTTCTTTTGCGAATCTTTTGGAAACTCCTGCGGTCCCAGCCAGATAAAATGGAGGGTGTGTGGAATCGGTTGCTCTCTTGAGACAAGAGTGCGATTTTTTTCGTAAAGCTTCTGAAAAAAGGCGAGGTTTTGCCTATCTTCGCGCGTCTCGACATACTGCCACGCCTCGCTCCCTTTACCCATCAGCGTCTCAAAATCCTGCTCGATTTGGGGCGGCTTATTTTTCATCAGAAAAAAAGCGACGAAAGCAATCGGAACTAGAAAAAAGAGGATTTTAGAAATTTTTTGCATCAAAACCTTAGCAAATCAAACACAGAATCTATCGTGTACCTATTTTTTCCGTCAAAAACATTAACTGAATCTCCCACGATAGCAAATTTCATAAGCACTGAGAAAAAGCCCGAGACGCCGAAACGCAGAGAAATCATGGAAATTTTAATAGAAGGCATGGTAACCCAATCACCCCTTTTGAACGAAGTTCAAACAGTAGAGGAAGGAAAAGTTTTTCAAGAAAGCAAGGAAGCTAACCCCGGTGCAAAATATTGAAACCTCTTTCTTGCTTTCTTATACTGTTTTCCTGCCCATACCTGTTTTAACTCTTGTTTTTCTTAGTGCTGTTATCCTTAGAAATTCTTACCTGCGAGCAATATTATTTTTGGAATGTGCAACAAAGACCAGTTTGGGGTGATATTGTTTATTTTTTAATTGCGAGGAATGTTTTCCCAGAAGAATATTGAGGTCTAATTTTCCTTCTGGGAAAATTCTTCATCGGGAACAGTTCAGCATGACTGATAAATTCTCGTTTACAGATCCGCGCTACCCTAAAGCGCTGCTCACGCTTGCTGATCCCCCGCCTACAATCTACGTCCAGGGCACCCTTCTTCCGGAGGATTCTCGAGCCATTGCCATTGTAGGGACGCGTCTCTGCACACACTATGGTCTAGAGATGGCGGCAAAATTTGCCGAGGAGCTCGCAGCCTATGGCTATACTATTGTGAGCGGCCTTGCACGCGGCATCGACACGGCAGCGCATCAGGGTGCATTGAAAACCGGACGGACGATCGCTGTAATCGGCTCGGGTCTTCATCGCATCTACCCTCCAGAAAATATACCGCTCGCTCAAAAGATCGCAGCGCAAGGAGCCGTGATCAGCTCCTTTCCTCTGGATGCCCCTCCCCATAAACACCACTTTCCTCAGCGCAATAGGCTCATCAGCGCACTTTCAGTTGCGCTCCTTCTTATCGAAGCTCCGATAAAAAGTGGGGCGATGATCACCGTGGATCTTGCCCTCGCCCAAGGGAAAAAGTGTTTTGTCCTGCCAGGAAGAGCCGACGTAGAATCGTTCCGTGGAAATCATTTTTTGATCAAATCACAAAAAGCTCAGCTTGTGGAAAATGCACGCGAGATGTTATCCATTCTGGAGCCGGAACATGCTAATTTATCTTTTAGGTCTGTCTCGCGCCCAGCTGTAAAACCGTTGAGCGTTGAGGAAGAGCAGCTTATAAAGCAGCTCTCATCCGAAGAGATTGTCTTAGATGCGCTTGCCTTGAGAACAGAGCTGCCCATTTCTAAATTGAGTGCATTATTAATGGGACTTGTTTTAAAAGGTGTTGTTCGAGAACTTCCGGGCAAGAGCTATAAAAAAATTATTTAAGAATTAAGGAATGTAATGCAGAAAGCGTTGATTATCGTCGAGTCTCCTGCCAAGATCAAGACGCTTAAAAAGTTTCTAGGAAAAGGCTACTCGTTCGAATCCTCTATTGGACACATCCGTGACCTTCCCAAAAAAGGGTTCGGTATCGATGTGGAGCATGACTTTGAGCCGCAATATGAGGTCCTCGCCGATAAGAAGGATGTGATCGCAAAGCTAAAAAAAGCAGCCAAAGAGGTGGATGTGGTCTACCTCTCGCCCGACCCTGACCGCGAAGGAGAGGCGATCGCTTGGCACGTGGCCGAAATTCTACCCAAAGACACAAAGATTAAACGCGTCACATTTAACGAGATCACAAAAGATGCAGTGACAGAAGCGCTTAAGCATCCGCGCGCCATCGACCTCGCACTCGTCCATGCGCAGCAGGCAAGACGTCTTCTGGATCGTATCGTGGGATATAAAATCTCTCCGATTCTCATGCGCCGTGTCCAAGGCGCACGCGACGGCGGCTTATCCGCAGGACGCGTCCAGTCGGTTGCTCTCAAACTTGTCGTCGACCGCGAAAAAGAGGTTGAAGCCTTTGTCCCCGTCGAATACTGGAATATCGGTGCCCTTCTGCATACAAAAAAAGAGGCAGCCCATTTCCGCGCCGCCCTCTACGCTGTCGATGATAAACGCGTAGAAAAAGAGCCCGTCCCCGGCAAAGACCACTTCATCATACCCAACCAAGTCACCTCAGATCGCGTCGTCGAGCGTCTTAAAAACGCCCACTACAAAGTCGGCGCCGTCGAAAAAAGAGAGAAGCGCCGCAACCCTTCACCCCCTTTCATCACCTCGACACTCCAGCAAGAAGCGAGCCGCCACTATGGCTTTTCTGCCGCGCGCACCATGAACATCGCGCAAGGCCTATACGAGGGTATCGATTTAGGACAAGAGGGCACAGAAGGTCTTATCACCTACATGCGTACAGACTCTGTCCGCCTCGCTCCCGAATCGATCGAAGCTGCACGCAAATACATCATGTCCGACTACGGAAAAGAGTATCTCCCCGCGCAAGGCCACCAGTACTCCACAAAGAAGAGCGCGCAAGATGCGCACGAAGCGATTCGTCCCACTAACTTACAAAATGTTCCCGAGAAGATTAAAAATTATCTCTCCGAAGATCAGTTTAAACTCTACCTCCTCATCTGGCGCCGTTTTATGGCATCGCAGATGAACCCTGCGATTTACGACACCGTCTCTTGCGACATCGAAACAGATAAACATATCACCCTGCGTGCAACAGGCTCCGTCGTGAAGTTTCCAGGCTTTCTCGCAGTCTACGAAGAGAGAGAGGACAAAACAGGCCATGCCGATGATACCAAAGAGCAAGAAGGACTCCTCCCTCCGCTTGTAGAAGGACAGCCTCTTATACTCAATGAGGTCCAAGCACACCAATCCTTTACCCGTCCTCCTCCTCGCTTCACCGAAGCCTCTCTTGTTAAAGAGCTCGAAAAATTGGGCATTGGTAGACCCTCCACCTATGCTGCGATCATGAACAAGATCCAGAGCCGCGACTACACAGTCAAAGAAAAGGGGACGCTAAAGCCCACTGAACTCGGAAAAGTGATCGCCGAGATGCTTGAAAACAACTTCAAGATGATCATGGATGTCGGCTTTACTGCCGCAATGGAAGATGAGCTCGAGTCTGTCGCCGAAGATAAAAAGAACTGGAAGGAGCTCGTCCGCGAGTTCTGGAATGTCTTCATCCCCACAGTAGAGACAGCCGAAAAAGAGGCCTTTGTCCCACGCATAATGACCGAGATCGACTGCCCCAATTGCGGCCATAAACTGCAAAAAATCTGGGGAAGGAGCAAGTATTTTTACGGCTGCTCCAATTATCCCACCTGCGACTATACGACGCCGATGGAAGCCTTAAGCTTTAATAAAGAGGACTATGCGCCCGACTTCAAATGGGAGCAGCCCTGCCCCAAGTGCGCAAGCCCGATGAAGCTGCGCCATGGCAAATTCGGCCCGTTCTTAGGCTGCACACGCTATCCAGACTGTAAAGGGATCGTCAACGTCCCCAAAAAGGGAGAGATTCCCGCCCGAGCAGATGCCCACCTGTCCCGCACGCGGCTGCGATGGCAAGATGGCCCAGAGACGCTCGCGCTTCGGTAAACCCTTCTTCTCCTGCACCAACTATCCCGACTGCGATGTCATCGTAAATAACCTCGACGACCTCGAGACAAAATACCCAGACCATCCCAAAACCGCCTACGTCAAAAAGAGCAAGTGGGGCAAAAAGGGCGCCAAAGGAAAAGAAGAGAAAGAAGCCCCTGCAAAAAAGGGAGCAAAAGCCAAAAAAGAGAAGGCCGCAAAGCCTAAGCGCACACAGCCTGCCCTCAAACTTTCACCTGCTCTTCAAGAAGTGGTCGGAGAAAAAGAACTCTCGCGCCCAGAAGTGACCAAAAAAGTCTGGGAGTACATCAAAGCCCACAACCTCCAAGACCCCAAAAACAAGCGCCTCATCGTACCCGATGCAAAGCTAGCCAAAGTCTTCGGCTCCAAAGCAAGCCTCGACATGATGAAGCTTTCGGGCGTGCTCAATAAGCACTTCTCTTAGTTTTTGTAGCGCCAGCAGTCGATCACATGGTCGTTTACCATACCGACTGCTTGCATGAAGGCGTAAATAATCGTAGAGCCGACAAAAGTCATCCCCCGCTTCTTCAAATCTTTTGACAGGGCATCGCTTTCGATAGATTGACAGGGAATATCTTTCAATTTCTTCCAGTGATTTTTGATCGGTTTTCCTTTGACGAAACTCCAAACATAACGATCAAAGGAACCAAACTCTTTCTGGATTTTTAGAAATACTTGCGCATTTTGACGTGCGGCGTAAATTTTTAACCGATTGCGAATGATCTCCGGATTTTTGATGAGAGCTTCCAGCTTGCTGTCACTCATCGCAGCAACTTTGGCAGGATCGAACTTATGAAACGCTTTCTGATACCCTTGACGCCTTTTTAGAATCGTCTCCCAGCTTAAACCCGCTTGTGCACCCTCTAAGATAAGCATTTCAAACAAGTGCCGATCCTCATGCACAGGAATACCCCACTCCTTATCATGATACTCGGCATAGAACTCTTTGCCGGGAGCCCCGCCAAAACAGCGCGTTTTCTTATCCATTGAAAAAAATATAGTCAAATGAGCAGTAAAACGCTATGAGAGAAGATAAGAACAAAAGTTAAGAAGGAGATCTTATGGCAGGCAAAAAAAATGAACTCATCGTCTTTTTTTATGAGCTCCCAAATGTGCATAAACATTGGGGATGGTTTCTCGGTATGGGGCTTCTACTCATGCTTCTTGGAGCACTTGCAATCGGATACGCGAATTGGGCAACAGAGTTTACCGTCATCCTTTTGGGAGTGTTACTGACAGCAGCTGGCATATTGCAACTCATCAGTGGCTTTTATGCAGCAAAATGGACAGGGTTTTCCCTCTCTCTCCTCCTAGGACTCTTCTATGTCATCGCAGGAGCTCTTTGCATCTTCAAACCCATGCAGAGCGCTTTAACCATCGGTTTATTAATCGCTGCACTTCTTTTAGTTGGAGGGATCTTTCGCGTGGTCTCTGCCTTGAGTTATCGCTTCGACAATTGGCAATGGGTCCTGCTCAATGGATTGATCGCTATTTTCCTCGGTAGCTTGATCCTTGCAGAGTGGCCTGCTTCCGCCATATGGGTGATCGGGCTTTTTGTTGGCATCGATCTACTATTTATGGGCTGGTACTGGGTCAGGCTGTCAATTGCTGCTAGAAAGTAGAGCGGACAAATTTGATTCTGTAAAAACAAGAGATTCATCTTGCCCGATGCCAAGCTCGGTAAAGCCTTCGGTTCCAACGAGAGCCTCGGCATGATGAAGCTCTTGGATGTGATCAATAAGCACCTGTCATAGCTTGCAGCTAAATGTTGAAAAAAACATTCTTTAAGGGTACCTTCCTTGAATAACTCTACAACATTTATAAGGTTGACGAATGACTGCTCTTCAAGAAAAATTGGATGTATCAAAGCTGCTATCAGGTCAAGGTAATGCAATACCTCTATTCAAAGTTTTTATGCCCGAAGACGCAATTGCTGCCTCTAGAGAGGTTCTTGCTTCTGGATATATTGGACAAGGACCTAGGGTTGATCTCTTTGAGGAAAAGCTTAAAGCATGGACATCCAGTCCCTACATCCTTACATTAAATTCCGGGACTTCTGCCCTTCACTTAGCTCTGCGTCTTGCTGGTATTGGCTTTGGGGACGAAGTGATCAGTACACCCATGACTTGCATGGCAACAAATGTCCCAATCTTAGCAAACGGTGCTCGTATTGTGTGGGCAGATATCGATCCAAAAACAGGAAACATCTGTCCAAAAAGCGTCAAAGAGAAAATCACATCCAAAACTAAGGCCATTATCTGCGTTGACTGGGCGGGCTATCCCTGCGATTTAGAAGAACTACAACTCATTGCTGATCAACACGGCATTAAATTGATCGAAGATGCCGCTCATGGCTTTGGGTCTCGATATAAAGATAAGCTTGTAGGCGGAATAGCAGACTTTACATGCTTCTCCTTCCAGGCGATCAAACATATCACTACAGTAGATGGCGGAGCTTTGGTGTGCAAAGATTCTGAAGATTACCAAAGAGGCAAGCTGCTGCGCTGGTTTGGAATTAATAGAGAAGGCCCAAGAGTAGATTTTCGTTGTGAAGAGGATGTCCTTGAATATGGATATAAATTTCATATGAACGACGTTTCTGCGGCCATTGGAATCGTACAACTCAATCACGTTGCGGCTATTCTCGAAGCACACCGAAATAATGCTTCA
This sequence comes from Chlamydiia bacterium, assembly GCA_963804085.1. Lineage (GTDB taxonomy): Bacteria > Chlamydiota > Chlamydiia > Chlamydiales > Rhabdochlamydiaceae > CAWDOQ01. The sequence goes on from CAWDOQ010000010.1 coordinate 232,994, forward strand.
TTTTACAATGAAAAACTCTCCGGCCTATCCTCGAAAGGTCTTGGGCTTTTAAACTACCAGCCCGATCGCGTAGCCTCTTATTGGCTCTATACACTGAAGATCGACAACCGGCAATCCTTCATGAATGCGATGAAAGAGAAAGGGATTACAGTTTCGCAAGTGCATGCACGCAATGATGGCCACACTGTATTCAAAGAGTTTAAGACGCATCTTTCTGGAGTTGATGCATTTGTCGAAAAACAGGTTTCGATTCCAGTTGGATGGTGGCTTTCACCCGAACAAAAAGAATATATCGCTGACAGTATCATTGACTTCGTATCAGGAAATTAAAAGTCTATGCTGAGCATCTCACCTCTTACCACTCTTGAAGAGGCGCTTACCCTTGCCCTAATACGCAATGAATGCCGGAAGATGATGACCAATGATCAACGCGAAATACTGCCCGCGAATCAAAAATTATGGTTCGAATCTTTTTATCTAAAGCAAACCCCCATCAAATACAGAGTATGGCTCTTAAAAGAACAACGAGGGATTATTGCTTATTTTGCAGCAAAACAAGAGGCTGATGGATTTTATATTACCGAGGGAGTCCGAGAAGAAAGCCGCGGTAAAGGCGCCGGCAGCTTCCTTCTCAAACAGCTGCTTTGCCCAGAGATTTTTCCTGCTTTGCCACTTTATGCAGATATTTTTAATGGCAATAACGCCTCCATTCATCTTCACGAAAAATTTGGGTTCAAATCTCATTCTCAAATCAATCAAGATGTCACACGCTATTGTTTACAGGTGCACTCATGTTAACCATCATCTCCGTTTCTTATAAAAGCAAAGCGCTGCTAGACATGAATTATCGTCTGGTCAAAGCGTTAAACCCCCATGCGTCTTTTCGCTGGATTGTTGTTCAAAACACCCCCGCTTCGGATTTGGAAAATGATCTTGCTATGGACGATCCTCGCTTTGAAATGATTCGAGGAGCGGTAACTCCAGAATCTGAAAAAGAATCAATCGGCTTCAAGGAGCCGTCACAACACGCAAAAGCTCTTAATCTTGCAATTTCTTACACAGATGCGGATTTGATTCTAGCATTAGATCCTGACTGCTACTTTCTAATGCCTAATTGGATTGAACTCATCTACAGAGCATATCAAAAAGGAATAAACTTGCTTTTTTTGGAACGCCCTATCCTCCACAATATTATACTCAATTCCAAGGGTTTCCTTGTGCATAGGTATGTTTATAAATAGACGCTTGCTCCATGAACAAAATTGCTTTTGTCTTGATTTCTCCCCATATATGGATCGAAAACGGTATAGAACATCAATTCTCCGTGCCATTCATCAGCACTGTTCTTACAAACGTCTTCTATGTTTTTTCTTTAAAGCTAAAAGACATCCAGCGCTAAAGTTTCGAGATTTACCTCTAATATTACGTGAAGGTTTTGAGAGAAAACTTCCACAACTCTTCATTGGAAGCCTTCCTGATACCGGATATCAATTCTACAAACGATATCGCTCTCGCGTCAGACATGAGTCTTTACAAGTGTATGCTCGTGATGAACGCAGTGTAGCAGCTAAATTATTGGAATCGATCCTTCCAAATGTCATCCGCACCTATCCCCGTAATGCCTCATGGATAACAACCAGCTCTTCTCCCATATTTAAAGAGTTTGAAAACGATGGATATCAATTTTTTTGGAAAGGCCAGCTTTTTGCTTACCATATACAAGGTACGCGCTATCCAGATACAAAAGACCAATTACGCGTGCAAGTACAATTATTTAACAAGTTAGAAGAATTTCTCTCATATTATGAGCGAACCAACGAGCTCACCTCTTCTAAAAAAGGAGAAAAACTATGTCGAAGTTAATGAAGGTGATTATCTTTCTATTGGGGATCACTTTTGTATTCCCCCAACATTTTCTCGGTGCATCATCAAAGCTTTCTGAATCTCCACATGTGCGGTCATACTCACAAGCTTCTCAAGATCAATTTGTTTACCTTCTCCTTTATGAGCTCCTTGATAAACAAGATGATGGTAGTTATCTCGAAATTGGCGCAGGGCATCCAAGCATCTGTAGCAACTCATACTCTTTCGAGAAAATATTTGGATGGAAAGGAATTAGCATAGATGTCGCAGACGCATCCAAAATGATATGGGCTTCTACTCGACAAAATCCGCTGCTTATTGAAGATGCTACGCAATCGGATTATCGATTCATTTTAAAATCGTTCCCTAAAGTCGTCGATTACCTTTCTCTGGATATTGATAATAGTTACGATGTCGTTTTAAAGAGGATACCCTTCGATGAGCATATTTTCAAAATCATAACCATTGAGCATGATTTCTATAGATACGGAGATACGTATAAGCAAAGTGAGCGCGAGATTCTTACTGCGTTGGGTTACTATTTGCTCTGTCCTGATGTGTTGATCAGCCTTAATCGCACAAACTGTTCATTTGAGGACTGGTGGATTCATCCGAGTGCATTTCCCGCTGATATACTCTCTTCCCTTACCTCTTTGGATCTAAAAGCAAAAAATCATAATGAGCTTATAAATATCATCCGAACATATTGTAGTGGGATAAAACAGTAAGTGGGACCACTTATTTAGAAAACTTTATAATGCGCAAATTTAATCCTGTAAAAACAATATAGAAGCAAGTTCGCGAAGATAAAAAAATAAAAACTCCAAAAGCCAGCTGTCATGAAAAAAGAAGAGGCCACTGCGTAGGCAAGCGAGCCTGTATACCCTCGCACCACACCTTGATTTTGCTCGACCGCTTGCTTCATTTTGAGATCTGCGTATCTTAATGCATATCCCGCGATCGAACCAAGCAATAGTACGCCCAGATAACCAAAGTTAAAAAAAACCTCTCCAAATAGACCAGGGCGCAAACCGGGATGCACTGCGGGGTCAAAACCAACGAGCCTTCCCGCAAAAATCCCCCAGCCCCACTCCTGTCTAAATTCAGAAAATAGACGCGGCATAAAGGAGAGAAATCCTGCTAAATAGGTCTTACCATAAAGATACTCCCCATCCCAATAAGCGAGCAGCCACGCAAAGTCGCGCGTATCAGAAAAATGGTTGCCATAGAACAATGTTGATAAAGAAGCAACCAATCGAAGAAAAAGCATCCCATGACGCATTTCGCAAGCTTTCAATGCAGATACCGAGAAAAATTAATCCAAAGCAGAGAGCTCCCATCTTGAAAAAGCTCACCTTCCCCGATCTTGAAAAAGCGTGGTAGAGAAAGAGAGAAAGAATGCTAAAAATACAAAGCGATCTTATTCCCATAAAAAGAGAGAGAGCTAAAAAGAGAATGAGCAGCCCTTTGCTCATCCTGTCCTTAAACTGAATGCATCTTAAAACCAAAAAGCTCAGTAAAAAGCCAAAAATAGTGAGCGTTAAGTTATAAAGGGGACGGAGAGCGTCTTCTTGCAAAAAAAAAGCCCGCGGGTTGAAAAGAAACCCATTTTTCACCTGTAAAACAAACATCACTGTAAAAAGGAAAAGAGCAGTCAAACTTAATAGAAGAACGCATTTCCGGCTGGAGATGTTTTTTTCAAGAATCGGTTCAAAAGGGCGAACAAATAAGAGTAAAATAGCAAACGGCGCCCTCTCTTTCATAAGATCATAAAAATAGCGCCCTATCCATATCGATAAATACCCCATTACCGTGATAACAAAGGCCTTGTCCACATAACTCTCCAGAAGAGAGTAGGCATCCCCTGTCGCTATACGATTGAAAACAGAACTATTAAAGGGATACATCAATAACACGAAAACAAAAAATGTGAGAAAAAGCGTCCAGTACCAGACATCGATCTTCCAGCCTGTACGCTTGTAGGAGCGGTACCAAGAGATAAACAGATGTGCGATGAGAAGAAGATCGACTCCCAACCAAAAAGGAGAGAAGCGCAAACTTTGGTAAAAGAGCTCTACTTTATTATCCATGAGAGGAGGCTACTTCTCGGCCATAGACGTCTTCCAAACGAACAATGTCATCCTCGCCCACATACTCACCCACCTGCACTTCAATGAGTTCAAGGTTTATTTTGCCCGGGTTTTCCAGGCGATGAACTGTGGATTTAGGGACGTAAACGCTCTCATTTTCGTGAAGGAGCTTCTCTTCTTCGCCAATCGTCACTTTAGCGGTGCCTTTGACTACAACCCAGTGCTCGCTTCTGTGGTAGTGCCTTTGCAAGCTTAACCGAGCTAAAGGGTTAACCTGGATTCGTTTGATTTTATAACGCTCTCCCTCTTCCAAAATAGTATATTTTCCCCAAGGACGATGGGTGGTGAGATGTTCAAATGGCTCTTTGTAGGCCTTCTTTTTTAACTCCTCGACCAGCCCCTTCACCTTCTGCGACTCTCCTTTTTTGCCTAAAAAGATCGCATCTTCTGTCTCGACAATAAGCATATCCTCGAGACCTATAGTAGAGATCAACCTTTTGCCACCGAGGATGAGACAGTTTTTCGTGTCGATCGCCATCACGTTGCCGATCTTCACATTCTGATCGGCATCTTTGTCGAGCACGTCGTAGACGCTATCCCAAGAACCGACATCCGACCAGCTAATATTCAGAGGAATCACCGAGACATTTTTAGACTTTTCCAAAAGGGCATAATCGATAGATATTTCGGGCATCTCGGAGAAGTGCTGGACCATCGAAGAGAAGCTGCCTTTGAGTTGCTCTCCAATCGAAGGAGAGAATTGTTCCATCTCTTGTAAAAACAATCCTGCATTAAAAACAAAAATGCCTGAGTTCCAGAGATAATCTCCGCTCAAAAGATACTGCTGAGCAGTTGCTAAATCTGGCTTTTCGACAAAACGTTCTACCTTCGAGCCTTTGGCTTTGATGTAGCCATAGCCTGTCTCTGGTTTATGGGGATGGATCCCAAACGTCACATGTGCGCCCTTTTTAGCAAACTCCTCAGCCTGTGTCAGAGCAGACAGAAACGCACTTTCAGGCGAAAGAATGTGGTCCGATGAGGAGACAACAATGCACTCCTCATCTCCCATTCCCTGTTCTTGTAAGTATTTGATTCCAAGAGCGATGGCAGGCGCCGTATTTCTTCTTTCAGGCTCAACTAAGATTCTTTTCTCTAATTCGCTGTTGATCTCTCCTACCTGACTTTTGACGAGATGGTAGTACTCCTGATTGGTCACAATCAAAATGTCTTCGCATGAAAAAAGCGGTAAAAACCGGGCCACCGCCTTTTGCAAAAGGGATTTTCCATCGCCAAAATGGAGAAACTGCTTTGGAAATGCGCTTCTAGAGATGGGCCAAAGGCGCGTACCGCTGCCCCCGGCTAGAATCAGAATCTTCATAAAATTCTCGTACCTTTTCTTCGACAAATTGTTTAAATTCTCGCTTAAATCGCTCCTCAGAAAACTTTTCTGCATGCGCTTTGATCTTGTGAGGATCAAACCGCTCTTCACACTTCTCAAACTCTTCAACCGCAACAGCTAAGCTCTCGGGTGTCTGGTCAGGAAAAAAGAGACCCGTCTCATTTTCTATTACAGTTTCGAGTGCTCCTCCCTTACCAAGTGCAATCACAGGCGTGCCTGCCGCTTGCGCTTCGACAACAATGATCCCAAAATCCTCCTCGGCTGCAAAGACAAAAGCTTTGGCCTTTGCTAAATAGTCGCGCATCTCTATATCCGACCGATACCCCAAAATCTCGACATTTTTTTTCGCTTTAGCTTTAATTCTGTTCATCTCAGGGCCGTCGCCTAGCACAAGCAGCCTCTTCTCGGGCATCTGAGAGAACGCCTCTACGATTAGATCGATCTTTTTGTAGGGCACCATCCTCGATGCTGTGACGTAATACTCTTCCTTCTTGCGAACCAAGTTAAAGTTCTGAGTCGAGACAGGTGGATAGATGACCGTGGCCTCTCTTGCATACACCTTCTTGATCCTGCGAGCAATGAAATTGGAAATAGCTGCAAAATGATCGACTCGATTGACGCTAGAAATGTCCCATTTTCTCAATGAGTGCAGCGCTAACTTGGCACTCAGTTTACGAAAGGCGCCAAGCTCTCGCAAATAGGTATGATAAAGATCCCATGCATAGCGCATGGGCGTAAAGCAGTAGCAAAGATGAAGCTGCTCACTCGTGGTCAGCACCCCTTTAGCCACCGCATGCGAAAGAGAGAGGACTACTTCATGCTCCCCCAAATCAAACTGCTCTATTGCCATGGGGAAAAAAGGGAGAAAGTTCCTAAAACAAGATTTCGCTAACGGTAACTTTTGAAGAAACGAAGAGGAGATGTTAGCCTCAGCAAACGTCGCACCCTCAATCTCCTTTCTATCAGCCACAAGTGTGTAAATGGGCGACGGATAAAGGCTATAAATAGCCTCAAGCACCTTCTCGCCTCCTCCCATCCCTACCAACCAGTCGTGCACCAGCGCTGTTTTCATCTTTATGACACCATCTGCTCTATGATTTCCATATGCTTTTCTACCGTCTTTTCCCAAGAAAAAAGACGACTTCTTTGTAAACCTCGCTCTACTCGTTCTTCCCGAAGTTGAGAATCTGTCATGACATGCATCATTCCACGCGCAATATCATGCGGATCATAGGGATCAACATACTCTGCGCTATCTCCGCATACTTCTGGTAAGCTCGCCATTTTTGAAACAACTATAGGGCATGCTAAACTCATGGCTTCTAAAGGAGGAAGCCCAAACCCTTCATAAAAAGAGGGAAACACAAGAGCTGTAGCCGTTGAATATAGCACTTCAAGACGCGCATCTTCCACAACTCCTAAAAAAGAGATGCGATTTGCCAAATCAGGTTCTTCACGTAAAAGAGCATCTATTTCTACGGTTGCAAATTTTTGACCGACTACAAAGAGTCGATACTCGGCATATCCCTGCTGCAAAATAATTCGAAAAGCCTTGATTAATCCTAGCAAATTCTTGTGAGGCAAAATGCTCCCAACATAAAGAAAAAACTTATCCGAATCTCTATCCTGCTTGCGTGAACCGTGTTTTTGCTCGACACCCAAAGGAACTACGTGAATTTTTTCTTTTTTAACATTCGTATATTTTTGTAATTCTTCTGAAGAAAAAAGAGAGTCGGTGATGATCTGATCTGATAATCTTGCTGCGGCATGAATTACAGTATTGTAATAGATTTTTTCTCTCGGGCTTAACGAAGAAGAAAAGGCTAGAGGATTGACATCATGGATAGTAGTTAATCTCTTGCGCGCTCTTATTGGGAAACAGGGAACTCTAAAGTGGGGCGACCAGAAAAGATCGCACTTTGGAAGTAAAAAAGGATATGCAAGCTGTTCTTTGATGGGACTATCATAATTGAGATCCGTAAAGATCAGATCATAGTCGGATAAAGCACCCCAAGATTCAATATTGGAAGGATTTACGAGCAATTTTAAAGAAAATGACCCCTCATTAATTTTTGGCAAAATGTGAGTTAGATAGGTTCTCATACCTGTGCCGGAAGAACCTAATACCCTCGCATCTACACATAGCTCCCTCATCCAAAAACCTTATCCATCCTGTTAACTGCCTCAAGATCAGATTTTACCATTAGAGAAACCAACTCCTCTATAGGCAATTTTCCCGACCAGCCCAATTTCTTTTGCGCTTGCGTTGCATCCCCAATGAGAATATCGACTTCCGCGGGTCTAAAAAATTCAGGAGAGATTTCGACCAAAACTTTACCTGTTTTGGCATCGCGTCCTTTCTCATCGATTCCCTTTCCTTCCCAAGAGATCTCTATTCCTGCTTCTTGAAAGGCGAGCTCGACAAAACGACGAACAGAGGTCGTCTCTCCCGTTGCTAAGACAAAATCTTCTGGGGTTTTCTGCTGTAGCATAAGCCACATCCCTTCGACAAAATCTTTCGCATAACCCCAATCCCGTTTGGCGTCGAGATTGCCAAGCATAAGCTTCTCTTGCAATCCACATTTAATTCTAGCAACCCCTAACGTCACTTTACGCGAAACAAAATTTTCTCCTCTTCGCGGACTCTCATGGTTAAACAGAATCCCATTACATGCAAACAACTGATATGCTTCGCGGTAATTCACCACGATCCAGTATGCATACAACTTCGCCACGCCGTAGGGCGAGCGAGGATAGAAAGGTGTTTTTTCACTTTGCGGTATTTCTTGGACCTTTCCAAATAGCTCGGACGTCGATGCTTGATAAAAGCGAATGGATGGATCTACAGCTCGTATCGCTTCTAAAAGACGCAGGACACCTACTCCATCTACGTCGATCGTATACTCCGGGATATCAAATGAGCTTTTTACATCGCTCATCGCCGCCAAGTTATAAATCTCTTGGGGATCGATGTTCTCGACAATACGTTTCAAATTTGTCGCATCGCTCAAATCCCCTTCATGAAGAAAAAACCGTCCCTTCAGCGAGCTGTCTTCACACAAGTGCTGGATACGGCCGAGATTAGAAGAGGAAGAGCGCCGAATAAGCCCATGGACCACATACCCCTTTTCCAGCAAAAGCTCTGCGAGATAAGAACCGTCTTGCCCTGTAATACCCGTAATCAATGCTTTTTTCATGTCGACTCCAACAACTGTTTGCGTGTCATATTAGCCGATAGAATCAAATCAAGGAAACGCTTTTGAATAGAGTAGACGAAAAAAGTAAATTGCTCTTATCTTTAGCTAGCTAATAAAAATCGAGGAGCTACATCTGTGAAATTCTCAGAAAGAAAAGCATGCCGCGCTTCCAACGGTCCTTTAGTAGATGTTCTGGATTTAGGAATACTCCCTATTTCTTGTTTTCCAGAAACCAAAGATGCGGCACCGCCCTGCTCTCCCTTGAAGCTCTCGTTGAACACAGACTCTGGCCTTTTACAACTGCGGCACTCCGTAGACCCACATGCTCTCTATAGTCAATATTGGTATATGTCCGGAGTGAATTTGTCGATGAAGCTGGCCCTAAAATCTATTGTCGATGAAGCATTAAAACGCACCCAGGGCCTTCTTACAAAAGGGGATGTTGTTTTAGATATCGCTTGTAATGATGGAACGCTCTTAAGCGCTTATCCTGAGGGTGTTGTAAGAGTTGGTATCGATCCTGCAAAAAACATTAAACCTAAAGCTTGCGATGTTCATGTTAACACTTTTTTCAGCGCACAAGCTTTCCAGAATGCCATGGGTAGCAAAAAGGCGAAAATTGTCACCAGTATCGCGATGTTTTACGATCTAGAAGACCCAGTAAAATTTAGCCAAGATGTGAAAGAAGTTCTTCATCCTGATGGTTTATGGATAATCGAACTGAGTTATCTCCCCACAATGCTTGAAAACAACTCTTTTGACACCATTTGCGCGGAGCATCTTGAGTATTACTCTTTGTCTTCGATGGAATTTATCTTCGCAAAAGCGGGCCTAAAAGTGGAAGATGTCGAACTCAACGATGTCAATGGTGGAAGCTTTAGACTGTACATTCGTTATACAGATAAAGCCAAAGAAACCCTCGCTGTTACACAAATGCGAGAAAACGAAAAACGGTTAAACCTGAGTAGTTTAAAAACTTATGAAGAGTTTGCCCAGCGCGTCGAAAACAATAGGCAAGAGATGATCCGCTTTTTGAAAAAGGCGAAAGATGAGGGCAAAAAAGTGATCGGCTATGGCGCCTCAACAAAAGGAAACACGATTCTTGCCTATTACGGGATAGGCCCAGACCTTCTTCCCTTTGTTGCCGATCGCAACCCGATCAAATGGGGAAGGGAGACTGTCACACGTATTCCTATTATTTCCGAAGACCAAGCCAGACAAATGAAACCCGACTACTTTTTGGCTTTCCCCTATCATTTCATGAAGGAATTTTTGGAACGAGAAACGGAATTCATAGCTCACGGAGGAAAATTTATTTCTCCTGTTCCTAAATTGCAATTTTTCCCAAGCTAAATGACCTCCATTTTATTTATCACTCATGCGGATAAACAATGCGGGATTTATCAATATGGGCTGCGTTTTTTTAGAGCTTTAGAAAAAATTCCTCTTTTGAATTCTCATTACGCAGAATGCAAAAGCGCCCAAGACTTCTTATCTGCTGTCGAATTGTTTAAGCCCGACATCATAATTTATAATTATTACCCCACGACTCTTCCTTTCTTGACTCTCAAGCTTTTCCGTTCATTCAAAAAGTGCATTCATATTGCAGTCATGCATGAGATGGACCAAAAAATGGCAGATGCTGTTTCAGGATCTGAATTTCACTATTACTTGTATGGAGACCCTACGCTAAAAACCACGCCATTTGTTTTTCGAATGGGACGTCTTTTGCCTTCTTATAAGTCATCCAAAGAAGCGCGTTCTGATAAGAGAATTCGCATTGGAAGTTATGGCTTTGGCTTCCCTTCAAAAGGGTTTCCTCGTCTGATAAAACAGGTTCAAAGAGAGTTTGATGCGGCTCTGATACGGCTCCATATTCCACGCAACCCCGTTGTCGATCCAAAGGATAAGCTCCGAACAGCAGTAATCAATCGTTGTAAGAAGATGATCCAAAAACCAGAAATTTCTCTAGAGATCTCTGAAGATTTTCTTTCGGAAGAGGCTCTCTTAAATTTCTTAGCTTCTAATGACTTGAATGTTTTTCTCTATAAAGATCGGAAGAAAAGATGTTCAGGAATTGCAAGCGCTCCTGATTTTGCCCTTGCTGTTGACAAGCCAATAGCTATCTCCCATTGCCCGATGTTTAGACATCTTGTTTCGCTAAGCCCCTCTATCGTTATTCCAATCAGCGCCCCAGCTAGGCTGTTACGCTCTTTTATCAACCACCCCTGGATGAAACGATTACAAAAGCGTAAGTTCAATTATGCCTCCTTGAAAGCGGTAATCGAACAAGGAACAACGCATTTGAAACACTTGCAAAGAGAATGGGGTGAGGAAGAGTTTATTGCCAATCTGCAAGACACTCTTTCCGAGATACATGCACAAGAAAATAGACGCCCCTTTAATGCAATTCTAGACGATCGTATGCGTAAAGAATACTCTTGGGAAATCGAACAACTTCACCGATTAGCTCCTGAAACGATTAAGAGAAAAATTCCACGGGCAAATATCCAGCAAGCCTTTGTCATGGCAACGGTAAAACGGTTAGCTTGCCCAGAAGACAAACTGCTATGTGTTGGCTCTTATGAAGATACGGCTTGCGAAGCACTAATGAAATTAGGCTATAACATTGAGTGCATTGATCCCGTTCTCAATTATGATCTGGATACTTTTTTTCATAAAAATTCCATGAACAAAGTCAGCTATGATCTGATCTTCTCAACATCTGTCGTTGAACACGTAAAGGAGGATGAAAAGTTCTTTCAACAAATCGTGAGTCTTTTAGCGCCAAAAGGGGTCGGGGTCTTTACGTGCGACTTTAAAGGTGATTATCGAAAAGGAGACTTTGTCTTTCCGGGCAATTTCCGGTTTTATACAGAAGCTGACCTAAAAAATCGGATTCTTCCTCTTTTAAATCAGTGTCACCTATTCGACCATGCCCAATGGGATAAGGGCGCAGCAGATTTTAACTATGAAAACGTAAATTACTGCTTTGCTACCCTCGTCTTTCAAAAAACAGAAAGCTTATCAACAACAGAATCGTAGGATAGGAGATTATTATGCATTGGATCATTGTGTGTCTATTTTTGGCGCTCACCAAATTACACGCTACTCTCGTTTCTCGGCCGCCCCATTCTCAATACATTCCCTCTTCTCTTAAATATGATCATGTTATGAGTGCGAATGAAAATTATAGAGAGCAAATTATGGGAAAAATTCTCGCATTTCCCTCATCTAACTACCAAATTCACATGGTAAATAATTTGGGACTATTTTTTCTCGACGCTAAATCCGATTGGATAAAAGATGCTTTAAAAAACAATCAGCTCTGGGAAGAGTATCTCATTCCGCTGATTCAAAAATATGTCAAACCAAATACCATTGTGATAGACGCGGGTGCTCACATAGGTACACATACATTAAATCTAGCTCGTGCCGTTGGACCAAACGGAATGGTTCTTGCATTTGAACCGCAACCTAAAACATTTTGTGAGCTCTTTATGAATACCGAAATAAACGGTGCTCCCAATATCTGGTGTTTTTGGGCTGCATTGGGTGATAAGTGCGGTGAAATCAAACTACCCAATTTTCATCCTCATGTAGAAGTCCAATACTTGTTTGACCATCGTTATGGAACTTCTGGAAATGTGGCTCCTATCATCACTTTAGATAGCTTAAATCTTACGAATGTATCTTTTATGAAAGTCGATGTCGATGGATGTGACGATATCTTTTTAGATGGAGCGCGAGAAACTATCCTCCGGAATAAGCCTGTCTTGGTAATGGAAATTCTTGGGGGTGCTGACATTGATACAGCAACCCCTGAGCACAAACAACAAATCTTACATACTCAAAAAAAGATCGTTGATCTTGGTTATAAACTAACGAGAGTCTCCATTCATGATTATCTATGTATTCCTGTTGATCAGTAAGACTTTATCAGATCGATGAGCGCTGCCATTTTAGCTGCGCTTTCTGCATTTGTGGGATAATGAAGTGGGATAGGATCTTTTTCTTTGATCGTTTCATTTTGGATAAGAAAAAGCTTCTCTAGCTCTTTCTCTGCTCCGTCGCTCTGCAAAAATATCCCATCGTTTTCAGCGGCTTCACGCATTTCAGGTTGATCAAAGCAGGCGACGGGAGTACGGCAGCGTCTGGCTTCGGCTAGCGGCATGCCATATCCTTCGTAGAGCGAAAGAGTAATATAGTATTTGGCTCCGGAAAGATAGAGGGAGAGCTCATGGTCAGAGAGATACCCGGTGATTTTGAAATGAGAAGGATAATTTTTTTGAGCAGAAGTAAAGGCGTCTTGGATCGCTTTGTTTTTCCAGCCGCCTCCACCTATGATGACAAGGGGCATGATTTTATTGGGATCATTTCGCTCTAGGATGCGCTGGTAGATGCGTACCAGTTCGGCAAAGTTCTTGCGTGGTTCCCATGTCCCGACTGTGATAAGGTAGTTGTTGTAAGTGAGGGATTTAGAAGTAAGAAAGGGCTCTACTGTTTTTCGTTCTTTGTAAAAGATTTCGGGTTTGTGGGGGGGATAGACCACTCCATGGTGATCTAAGCCGTAGATCTCTTTTAAACGCTGCCCTGTGCCTTTGGAGATTGGTAAAATGTAATCTGCTTTATGCAAGCTTCTTTTCACCAAGACTTTCTGGTAGAGCATGCCTTTAAGAGACATTGTTTCTGGGTAGTGCAGGTAGACAAAGTCGTAAAGGGTGAGAAGGGTCTTTGTTTTCTTGGGTTTAAAGGGAGGCAAAGATTGCACCGTGCCCCAAAAGATATCGATCTTATCTTTCCACAAAAAAAAGGGGATGGTCAGAAGTCTCCAAATAGGCTTAAGAGGCGGATAGGGTATTTTGCGGATGCGGACATTTTCATACTTTTTGAAATGTTCAATATCCCCTTTGTCGGAAAGAACATATAAAAAAAATAGAGCGTCTTTTTTCTGTTTTACAAGCTCATCCAGAAGATGAAAAACGTAATAACTTACACCGCCGCCTAATTTAACAAGCACCTGAGCATCAAGACCAATCTTAAGCATGGCTTTCTCGCTTTACTAGGCGTTTTGCCATTCGATAGAAAAGCCTTAGAGGGATGACTACAAATTTAGGTGTTTTGAAAATGAGTAGGAGGTAGGTCCACTTCTGCAAAGGGCGATCCACATACGTTTTAGAGATTAATTCGATAAGTTTCTGTTTATCGGCGTCATTTTGTGTCTTTTTTGCTGCGTCCAAAAAGACTCCGACTAAAAATTCGTTTCTAAGAGCGCGCCTGATGTGAAAGGCCTCTTTGCTATCTCTTCCAAAAATTGTATGGGCAATATCTTGATACCCATCGATTGCAAGCGCGAGGCGGTGAATGATTCCTCTATCTGAGAAAGAGCAGTTAAAGGAGCGTTTGCGAAGGAAAATAGCAGAGAGAGATTTCACCTTGAGACCATGCGGAATCATATTAAAAATGCGTGCGACATGCGCCCAGCAACTGCCAAAAAATTGGGATTCGACAGTTGTTTGTATCCAGCGGTCGCGCTTTATCACCAAAGCACTCATAAAGCTAAAAAAGGCTGTTGTGCAAGTAGCAGTCTTAAAATAGCTCTTCTTTTGCTTGGGATCGGCAAGATCAAATATAGTATCTTTGGCATCTTTAAAAAATTGATGGCCCTGTAAAACTTCGCTTATATCTAATGAACAGATGGCGTGGTTGCATAGATATAGGTCCATGCCAAGTTTGATCTCTTCTAAAATTGTCGCAATCGTATCTTTTTCCATTATGTCATCACTGCTGAAAAGCCAGCAATACTCGCCTTGGGCTTTCTCAACAGAAAGGTGCATGTCCTTATCAATCCCTCCCCGCTCCGGCTGCCTAAAATAGTGAATGTAAGGGGATCGTTTTTGATAAGACTCAACGACTTGTGGGGTATTATCGGTTGAACCGCCATCTAAAATGATCACTTCTGTTTCCGAAGTTAACTGCGGGAGAATACTATCCAGCGTCTGCCCAATGAATTTGGCAAAGTTGTAGGTCGGCATGCAAATGGATAATTTGATAGGCGTCATAAGCACTAGAAACTTTGAAGTTTGGCGTATTCTGTTAGTAAAAGATAAACGTAATATAAAATGTCAGGATAGGTCAAATTGCCTTGAGCAAATTGTTGGGCTTGCTGACTAATGATTCGCGCCTCACGATCATGTTTTTTTGCCCATTTAATCTTGTGAATCAGGTCTGAAAGATCTTGTTGGACGGGGATGTAGTGCACATTCGGTACTAATCCTTTGTAATACCACTGAATGTTGGGTGAGCTTTGTTTGAGCACGACGCAATTAGAAAAAAGCCGCCAATAAGCACCCGAGTAGGCGCAGCTATTCCCATCGATTAATATCTGATACTTATATTTCATATGTTTGAGCATGGAATAGGGCTCGTCGAAATAATCATGAAATTTTTTCATCACCTTTTTCGTGTCTGCGCATTGGACAAGCTGCGTAAATCTTGCGTTTATCAAGGAAGGATATTCCAAGGAGAGGGTAACTGCTCGCGAACGGGGAAAAGCAAGAAAATTATCTCGATTATAGACACCCCCCGTTGTAGATCCCCTCCAGACAGCCAAAGGTAATTTTTGTTTCCAGGGATATTTTTCTTCTCCTAATTTTACTTCTAATAACATAGACGTTCGATCTGAAAGTGCTTCGAAATCGGGAATTAAGATGATCTTTTTTGAATTGCAATGCTTAGCAAATGCAAAAATGGGAGAGGGCAGATCGTCTATATCTAATGAATCGTGCAATGTGACGATAAAATCTAGATTTGGCAGCTGAACTACAGTTGCGAGAGCGCGTAATGCATTGGTTACAGCAATCAAACGCACCTTTTCGGAATCGGGAATATTCCCTAAAACCAAAACTTCATTATTGACCACTTGAAATCGCGCGAACAGGAAACCTCTTACTTGATTTTCATTGAGCTGCATAGTCGCATCCAACATCTCCTGCGTCACTCCACTCTCTAAAAAACAGGAAAGATCCTCTCGGACCTGTTCGATTGCCCAGGAGGGAGGATTCGCTGCTGCAATTTTTTGTTTTAGCTCTGCTTCCCAACCATGTAATGCGGAGAAAAGAAAAAAAGTTGCAATAGTGAAACACGAAAAAAAACGTTCTTTAATGCTCATAATGTAAACCTGTTTTACAAATTATCTTCGAGCAATTCTAGCTGCTTGTAGTGGCGAAGTAAATCGCGAAAGTGGGCGGCGTCTTCGAAGCGGAGCTCTTTGGCGGCGCGCTTCATCTCGAGTTCGCACTCTCGGATCTTTTGGGAGACCTCTTTGTGGGTGAGGGGCGGAGCTTCGCTTTCGTTGGCACGGGGGGTGGGGAGGATATCGCCGAAGGTTTCGGCGAGATCTTCGATTACTAGGCGTTTGACGGTTTGGGGGACGATGCCCATCTTTTCGTTGTAGGCTTGCTGGATCGCTCTGCGTTCGGTGGTGATGGCGAGGGTTTTTTCGATGGCTTTGGTCTGTCTGTCGGCGTACATGACGACGCGGCCGTTTACATTGCGGGCAGCTCTTCCGCAGTTTTGGAGGAGGGAGGTTTCGCTGCGGAGGAACCCCTCCTTATCTGCATCGAGGATGGCGACGAGGGAGACTTCTGGGATGTCGAGGCCTTCGCGCAAGAGGTTGATGCCGACTAGGACGTCAAAGACGCCTTTGCGCAATTCGTTGATGATCTGCACGCGCTCAAGCGTCTCGATCTCCGAGTGAAGGTACTTGGCTTTTATGCCGATCTCTGTGAGGTATTTGGTGAGATCCTCGGAGAGGCGTTTGGTGAGTGTGGTGACAAGAACTCTACCTCCCTTTTCTGTCTCTTTGCGGATCTCCTCTAAGCAGTCGTCGACCTGTGTGGTGGCAGGCTTGATGGTGATGAGTGGGTCTAAGAGGCCTGTGGGTCGGATGATCTGCTGGGCGATATCGCCTTGTGCGTCGCCCACTTCCCATGTGCCGGGTGTAGCTGAGACGTAGATCACCTGGTGCATGCGCTCGTAAAACTCTTCAAACTTGAGCGGGCGGTTGTCGTAGGCGGAGGGCAAGCGGAAGCCAAACTCGACAAGAGCTTGTTTTCTGGCGCGATCGCCATTGTACATGGCGTGTAGCTGGGGCATGGTCTGGTGCGACTCGTCGATGAAAAGAAGGAAGTCTTTTGGGAAGTAGTCGAGAAGGCAGGATGGAGGCAGGCCAGGCGCACGTTTGCTGAAGTGGCGCGAGTAGTTTTCGATACCTTTACAAAAGCCGATCTCTCGGATCATCTCCATGTCGTAGGCTGTCCTCTCTTTGATGCGCTGGAGCTCGATCAGCCTATTCTCCTTTTCGAAAAAGGCGGCTCTTTCTTGGAGCTCGAGTTTGATCGTCTCAAGCGCAGAAAAACGAACGCTTTCGGGGGTGACGTGGTGGGAGCCGGGAAAGATGGTGATCTCATCGGGTCGATTTAAGACTTTTCCTGTCAGCGGGTCGATCGCGCTGAGTCTTTCGATCTCATCTCCAAAGAATTCAATGCGATAGGCGAGATCCTCCTCGTAGGCGGGCATCACCTCTAGGACATCGCCACGCGCACGAAAGGTGGCTCGAATTAGATCAAAATCGTTTCTCTTGTAGTGCATCTGCACGAGATGGAGCAGAATGTCGTCGCGGCGGCGCGTCTCTCCTTTTTTTACTTTTAGCTGCATCTGGCTGTAGTACTCGGGCGAGCCTAAGCCGTAGATGCAGGAGACGGAGGAGACGATGATCACATCCTCGCGTTCTATCAGAGAACGGGTTGCAGATAAGCGCATCCTGTCAATCTGGTCGTTGATCGCAAAGTCTTTTTCGATGTAGGTGTCTGTGCGCGCGATGTACGCTTCGGGCTGGTAGTAGTCGTAGTAGGAGACAAAATATTCGACAGCGTTGTCTGGAAAGAAGGCTTTAAACTCCTGGTAGAGCTGCGCAGCAAGTGTCTTGTTGTGAGCTAGGACAAGCGTCGGTCTCTGCACCTTTTCGATGACGCTTGCCATCGTAAAGGTCTTGCCCGAGCCTGTGATGCCGAGCAGCACCTGCGCCCGTTTTTTGTGCTGGAGGCCCTGCACGAGTTTTTCGATTGCAGTGGGCTGATCGCCTTTGGGCTTGAAATCTGTTTTGAGTTTAAACATTAGGGTTTACGAATAAAATCAGCACCCATCATGCTGGCGAGCTGGAAAAAAAGGATGAAGCAGGAGAAGAGGAAGATGGCGATGAGAAGCGGCTTTCCTCCCGCAACTTGATAGGAGGACTCTATCTTCTTTTGGTATCTTCCGATCCAAGCCATGCAGGCAGGGATAATGCCAAAGAGGATCACGGCGCAGATACCGCCCGCAAAGTTGAGCGCTTTAAAAAAGAGCTGCGGGTAGATGAGCGAAAAGATCAACGGGGGCCCGAGCGCTGCAAGACAGAGCCAGACATTCTCCTTCTTCTGGTAGCTGACGTCAAAGCCATCGGCCAAAAAGTGGACAAGGCTGAGTGACTGGGCAAGAAAGGAGGTCAAGATGGCAAAGAAGGCTAACCCCTGCGCAAAGGTAGAGACCCAAGAGCTCCCCAAAATGCCGGTCAGCGATTGGGATGCTTCATAGTCATGTCTTAAGCTGTCGATGATGCCGAATGTTCCTTCGAGCGGTACAATCCCTAAAACGACAAACTCCCAGATCAAGTAGACCAAAAGCGCAAAGAAGCTGCCGCCCAAAATGGTGAGGCGGACGCGCTTTAAATCGTTTTTCATGTAGGCGGTAAGACTGGGGATCATATTGTGAAATCCAAAAGAGATCACGAGGATCGGAAGCGAAAAGAAGACGTAAGAGGGTGCAGTGCGCTCCAAAAGATGGGGTGTAACGTGTTTGATGCCTAAGGCGACCATGCCGACATAACTCAAGATCTTGCCCACCATCAGGACTCGGTTCCACAAGTCGACGGGGCGCGTTCCTCTGTAGACGACAAGTCCAAACAAGAGGACGAAGAAGAAGCTTCCGACCCACGCGGGCAGGGGTAAAGAGCAGCAGGCGCGCAAAATGGTCGTGGAAAGCCCTCCGCTGCCGGAGATATATGCGACGAGCAGTGAGTAGAAGAGAAAGAGGTAGAGCACCCAGCTCATGATTCTGCCGACGCGGCCGAGTGTATGACCGACCATCGAAACAAGATTTACCTGCGCCTTGAACCAGCCGTTTACCTCGACGAGAAGGAGGCCGGTGAGTGTCATAAAGCCCCAAGCAAGGAGGAACATGCCGATAGAAGGGACAAAGCCGGCAAGTCCTGTCAAAATGGGAAGGCCGAGCATCCCAGCTCCGATGCAGCTTCCGCCGATCAAGAGCATACCGCCGACCACACTTCCTTTTTGTTGGGTCATGTGCTTCTCATTTGCATTTTTTCGACGGTGCGTATCTCTTGGCCGAGTCTACCAAGCTCATAGCCGTCATAGTCGACAAATTTAAAGAAGCGCTCAAAGCAGGGGAAAACACTGATGACTTGCTTAGCCATCTCTTGCGCCAAGTAGCGGTAGGTTGGATGGCCTGCGGGAGACGATCTAAGCTCGCACATCCACTGCAGTGCGCGTAAGTTTACATGGAAGTACCAGTGCAGATGGTACGCCATCGGAACCACATACTGCGCCTCTTCGGGCAGATCTTTTGCAATGGTGTCGTACACCTTTTTGGCCTGCTCCATCGCATCGATGTATTCTTTTTCCATCGGTGTGCCTTTAATCTCATGCGGCGTGTAGAAGCCGAGGTCGCATGTGAGGAGCTGCCTGTCTTGTGTGAGCATCCTGTGGCGATGCAGATCGCGATAGACGCCAAAATCTGCGGAGATCTCGAAAGTGAAGGTGGCATGTTCGAGCGCGCGCGGCGACTTGTGCCTGCGGTTTTCGCGCAGGTGGCTGCCTGCATCCAAAATGCGGTTTATCTCCTCTTCGGGCAAGCCGCGGCAGTGCTCTTGCAGCTCGAGCAGTCCTGCATGGGACACTCCGAAAAGAAGGGCGGCGGCTACTTTTGAAGGACTTTCTGGATCGTAGCTTAAAAGACGCACTCCGGGCCCTTGCATTTTAGGAAGCTGCGCAGTGTGCTGCGCGCTAATCATTTTTAGCTCGCTCTGCATCTGCTCAGTAAACGAGGTGAAAGCTTTCTGATACTTGTGGCTGGGTTCTGCGCGTCTGACAAATGAGGGGATCACTTTGGAAAGTTCGCAGTAAGTTTTTTTGCCGACATCTTGCATCTCAGCTAAGTTGTTGCAGTTGAGCTTCTGAATCAGTCCTTCAAAGAAACGGCCATTGCCATACATGCCCATGTTTGTAAGCGCACTCGCTGGCAGAAGGCCGCGCAAACAGTCGAGCACTTTAGCACGCAGTGCTGCCGTATAGGCAACTTTAGAGACCTCATGCTCTTTCGGAAATCTCTGCTCCATGAGCTCGGTAAGGGGAGGGATGAGGCGCGAATAGGTTTCAAACAGCTGATTGCACGCTTGGACGTAGATCTCGCGAAAGGCGGATGTCATCAGAATCGGTTCGCGGTAAAACAGGTACTCGCCGCCTACCTTCTGGTCGAAAAAGATGTAGCGCGTCGACTTTTCAAGAGGCGATCCGCCGATTCTGCAATCTTCGACAATCTTTGCCGCGAGCATCGAAATATTTTCAATCGCAAGGTGTGCACCGCCAAGCTCCCCGATAGAGTCGTCACCATATCCATCCAAGATCCGGTCGTAGAAGTTTTGCGCCTTCTTTATAGCCATCACCTGATCTTCATTCTCACGCTCTTCAGCTTGTCCTGCGATAGAGTGGAAGGCGGTCTCTTCGCTTAAGATAAACTCTTTAAGCAAAAGCGATCTCAGACCAAGACTTGAACGCGAGTAGCGAGAAAAGAGCGCGCCTTTGATAACTTCCGGCAAGTTGCGGAGCACAAAGACGTTACTCGAAGTATTGGTCACATAGCGGCCCAAAATTTTGAGCTGGCTCTCGGAAAACTCTTCGTAATTTTCAAACATAAGTTCCTAAGCTTCTCAGATTTTGCTCCCTCGATCAAGAGAAAAAATTGATAGAAACATATCGAGATACCCCTTACGATTTTTTTTATGATTAAAAGACCCAGGCGTAACCGAAAATCTCCCTCTATCCGGGCTATGGTCGAAGAGACCATCCTAAGGCCCAGCGACTTAATCGCCCCCTTCTTTGTGATGGAGGGGAAGAACAAGCGAGAGGAGATTAAAAATTTTCCTAATGTTTTTCGCCTCTCGGTCGACCAGATCGTGCGCGAGGCAGAAAAGCTTCACAAAAGAGGGATTCCCGCTATCGCTCTCTTTCCGACGATTCCTCAGAAAGAGAAGGATCTCGAAGGAAGCGGGGCGCTCGATGAAAAAGGGATCATCCCACGTGCGCTCATTACGTTGAAAAAAGAGATTCCGTCGCTTTGCTTAATTACCGATATCGCACTCGATGCTTACACTTCGCACGGACATGATGGCCTCATCGGCAAAAATAAGGAGATCGACAACGACTGCTAGTCTAGTTATTTTAGCAAAGATGGCGCTTTTGCATGCAGAGGCCGGCGCCGATTTTGTTGGCCCCAGCGACATGATGGATGGGCGTGTGAGAGCGATTCGCGTTGCGCTGGACAAGAAGAGCTTTTCCGATGTCGGCATCATGGCCTACAGCGCCAAGTACGCCTCCTCGCTCTATGGACCGTATCGCGAAGCGCTCGGATCAAAGCTTCAATTCGGCGATAAAAAAACCTACCAGATGAACCCGGCCAACGCACGCGAAGCGCTGCTCGAGGCAACGCTCGATGTGGAGGAAGGAGCTGACATCGTGCTCGTAAAGCCAGGTCTCTACTATCTCGACATCTTGGCAAAGCTCCGCGCAAATCTCTCACAACCTATTGCTGCCTTTCATGTGAGCGGCGAGTACGCAATGGTGATGGCCGCGCATGAAAAGGGTTACCTCTCAGCCCCCCACGTCTTTTACGAAGCTCTCCTCTCCATGAAGCGCGCCGGCGCCGACCTCATCATCAGCTACGCCGCTCCCCTTGTCCTTGACATGCTTTGATCCTAAAATCGACAAAATGTCGATTTTAGGATCAAAAACAGACCCGAACTTCTCATCCTAAAATCGACATTTGCAGATTTGGAGCAAAAATAGACCCTACATTCGCATCCTAAAATCGGCATTTTCCTAATTTTAGGATTGATTTTATTAAAGAATTTGCTATCGTCAAAGGCTCATCAAAAGAGGAACAAAATGACAACCACACCATTCATCGGACGTGAAATAGAGATGGCACGGCTCAAAAGGCTTTTAGGCAATAGAAGCGCCAGCCTCATTGTAGTGCGTGGGCGAAGACGAATTGGAAAAAGCAGACTCCTTACAGAATTTGGAAAAGACCAGACCAGCTTTTTTTTCACTGGGATTCCTCCCAATCGTAAAACAACGGCACAACTGCAACGTGAAGAATTTGCCATGCAACTTGAAAGAACAGGCTTACCTGGAATTAAACCGGACGACTGGGGGAATATGTTTTGGCATCTTGCGAAACATACCAAATCAGGGCGTATGCTGATTGTGCTTGATGAAATTTCATGGATGGGCGGAAAGGACCCAAACTTTTTAGGCAAATTAAAAACTGCCTGGGATATGTATTTCAGCAAAAATCCCAAGCTAATTCTTGCTCTCTGCGGTTCGATTTCTTCTTGGATTGAAGAAAATATCTTAAGTAGCACTGGCTTCGTTGGAAGAATCACTATTGACCTTGTGCTTAAGGAGCTACCGCTAAATGCCTGCAATGCATTCTGGCATCCTAAAGAATCGCGTATTTCTTCTTATGAAAAATTCAAACTGTTGTCGATTACAGGGGGAGTCCCTCTCTATCTCGAACAAATTAGACCCGATTTTTCTGCTGAAGAAAATATTCGAAATTTATGTTTTTCAAATGGCGGCCTATTAGTGCGAGAATTTGATGAGATATTTTCCGATCTTTTTTCTCGACGAAGTACTAGTTACAAAGAGATTGTTACATGTCTTGCAGATGGCCCCAAAAGCGTTGCAGAAATTTGCAAACAACTCAAGAAAAGCCTAGGTGGAATTCGCAACAAGTATCTCGAAGACCTAGTCAAAGCCGGTTTCGTTCAAAGAGATTTTACTTGGGATTTAGAAAAGGGGAAAGAGGCAAGTTTAAGTATGTATCGTTTAAGCGATAATTATCTGCGATTCTATTTAAAATACATTGCATCGAATCGCTCTAAAATTGAAAAAGAAACCCTTTCGCTTCCGGCACTTGTGCAGCTTCCTAATTGGGAAAGTATCATGGGATTGCAATTTGAAAATTTTGTGGTTCATAATTGTAGAGCCCTTTGGAAAATGATAGGAGTACCACCGGAAGAGATAGTAATGGATGGACCCTTTTTCCAGACTCCTACAAAGAGACAGCTCGGATGCCAAATCGATTACATGATTCAAACACGATTTAACACTTTGTACATATGTGAAATTAAATTTTCCAAAAACCGGATAGATAAAAAAGTCGTGGAAGAGATGGATGAAAAGAAAAAGCGTTTAAAAGTGCCCCGAAATTTTTCGATTAGACCTGTTCTTATCCATGTAAATGGTGTAGAAGATTCTGTCGCAGATGAAGGATACTTTGACAAGATAATCGACTTTGGCCAGCTCTTAGCTTGAGTTAGGATGTTTTAGGACGACGGAAGTAGTAGAGCGCAGCGAAGGCGCCGCTGGAAACGAGGATGAGTCCGCTTATCGTGAGCGGGAACCTCTCGTCCCAGGCAGCGAGCAAGCCTGATAGCATGGGACTCAAGCTCATTGCTAGCGCCATGAGAGACTGCCCAATCCCAAAGATCTTCCCTTGGTTTTCTCTGCCTGCGAGATTGGACAAGAAGGCGAGAAGATTGGACCATACCCAAGCACCGCAGATAGAAATAAAGGGAAAGGTGATGTACCACCATGCAATGGAATTTGTATGGGCAATAACCACACAGAGTATGCCTGCGATCGGCAAGCCGAGCAAAATAAATGCTTCAGGCTTGAACCTCTCCGCAAGTCCACGGTTTAAAGCGGTCGATGCTCCGAGCCAAAAAAGAGAGGAGTATCCGGAGAGCAGTCCAATGATCTGCTGATCATAATGAAACCGCGTGACGAGAAGGGCAGGATAGAATAGGACATAAAATCCCCAACCTAAATAGAACAAAAAGGTGATGACGAGCCAGGGTGTCATGCGCGGAATCTCCGACAGCTTGGCGAGATTTTTTATCTCCTGCTTGAGGTCATGCTTTTCACCCGTCGGCTTCACGTAGGTCTCTTCGAATGATCTTAAGACGAAGAAGTAGTTAAGAAAGAAGAGCGCCGCTACAAACCAGAGAGGCGTGGCAAAATCTACCCACGGAAGAAGAGCCTTCGTCGAAAGAAATCCCCCTAATGGAGGACCCACAATCCAAGAGATGCCTCCTGCGATGCCTGTAAGAGAGAGGTTTTTTACCTTTTCGCGTTCGGAGCTGATGTCGGCAATGGCAGCTTGCGCCGTTGCACTGTTTGCAGAAAAAATACCTGCCAAAATGCGAGAGAGAAAGAGAAGAGAGAGGCTGCCCATAGAAATGGCGATCGCCGATAGAACAAAACTAAATCCCGCACACAGAATGGTCCACTCAAGTACTTTTTTTCTCCCTAGATGATCTGAGAGAGCGCCGACCAGCGGCATGAAAAAGAACTGCGTGAGTGGATAACAGGCGATCAAAAATCCCAAAACGAGATTTTGCATTCCGATAGTGGAACCTGCCGGAAGAAGAGGGGTATCCGGATGCATGAGAAGCGGCGCAAAGATGGTGAGCACAACTCCCCAGCCAAGTCCATCGCAGAAAATCGTAAAAATGAGCGAATAAAGAGAGCTTTTGCGAATCATATATTATAGTTTTATCAGATCCGCTTTAATAGTTGTAGCGCTCTTCGTTGAGGGTGTAGTAGAGGGTGCGGCCGGTGTCGGCAATCGCGCCGACGTCGCGCAGCCAGACTGACATGCCGTAGTTGATGAAGTTGCGGCTGCTCTGCTTTAAGAACATATCGAAGGGAATGGAGAAGGCAAATCCCTTGTCGAAGTAGGTTTTGCCATTTACTTTGTCATGTCCATTTGTCACGGTGTACCAGATAGAAAACTTGAGTCCGCTCTTAAAGTAGCGTGTCGCTTCAAAGCGGGCGCCGAGGTCTTTAGCTAAAAACTGTCCGGCTTTTACCAGAAATTCTAGCTCCAGCGGCTTGTATGTGTAGTGCAGATTCAAGAAATACTGGAGTCCAAAATAATTGACATGCTCGACATGGCCATGTTTAAACTTGCGCACCTTGTTTGTAAACGCGATTCCTTGGTAGCGCCTTTTGAGCAGTGTGGCAACATCGGCACCGATTGCCCAGGAGGAGTTCACCGGAAACAAGAGAAATTCTGTTGAGAGCCCACCGTATGCTGGCTCAAAGTAGCCTCCTGCTAATCTGTAAAACCAACCTTTACCTAGATTCCACCCCTTCTGCAAATAGGCCTGCTCCATTGTAACTGTGTTGGTCTGAAAGTAGCGCACCGAATCTGTGCGCACATTTAAAAGACGAGACGGATTGAGTCTGTCTTGCTGCCCTAATTTTACGATGCTCGATTGGACCCAGTAAGCTGCCTGCAGCTTGTAGTAGATCTGATCGACAAGATATCCCTCCATTCCCGCAGTAGGACCAACGGCATATTTGAATTTTCCCTTAGAGCTGCCGAAAAAAGTGAGAAGTTGCGGATAGAGGGAAAAAGCCCAGATGCTCTTATGTCTGCGAAAGATCGGCGATGAGTCGTAAGCGCTTGGTGTGGAGGCAGCTTCTCTCATGGGCGCCAGCGTCTCTAGCTCAAAGCGTCCGGTAACTCCGGAGCGGAAACGTCTTAAATCTTCTGTCCTATAGCGGTAGGTGTGGCAGGCAAGAGCATCCGCTTCGATTACAACTGTTATGCTCGCGACGTCCGATGGGGTAAGAGCCGCAAGAACATGCTCCAACCTATCTCTTACGATCTTCTCCTCGCGATAGCGGTTGTTTACGATTTTTAACCACAAGCTCTTTTTGCCGTCAGCATCATAGAGAAGATAGGCGGTGAATAGATCCAGGCCCTGATCGGAGAGCGCGTAGGCTAGCTCCTGCGCAAGCTCTTTTTCCGGACGCAGAACACCAAGCGGTTCTGTATCGACCGGAGTGCTGTAGGCAATAGGATCTTTTATCTTAGGCATGATCCCCGATGTAGTTCCGAGCGGATAGCGATAGGAAGCGGAGCCTGCAACCTCCTTTCCTCTTAGCGAGCTGATAGAAAATTGCAAGCTATCCCATAAGAGATAGGTAAGGCCTCCATTGAAGCGCGTTCTAATCTCTCTTCCCCTCGGATGCTCATGCTCATGTTTTTTGTAGTTAATCGCATCGTATTCGGCACTGAGGGCAAGACCTTTTAAATAGGACCATCCTGTCTGACGAAACGGAGACCAAGTGGCTCCCCCAAAAGGCCCTTTGATCCGTCCCTTACCCCAACCCAATGTCACTTCCAAATTGGCATCGAGCCAGGATTTGGTCACGACCACGTATTTGGAGTGGAATCTGCGTGTGCCGGCAAAATCCTCTGCGCCTACTGCGATGCTAGGAAGAATCGGATAACCATCTCCGGGGAGTAGAAGGGAGATTTTGAAATTGCCTACCCTGTCGGCATCGTCGCCAAACCCTTCGTGTCCAAAGTTTTTTTCGATTATCCCATTAAAAACGCGGTAGTTACCCGACATCTCTATATGGTCAAACATCTGGAAATTGACACCATAGACAGTGTAAGGCGGGGCTCTTGCAATACCAAAAGCAGTTGTGCCGCATTTGGCCATCCTTGCAGAGGGCATGTTGAAGTAGCCCCCTACAAGCGAGGAGTTATAAAAAAAGGGTAGCTCATCTGCGATCTGTTTATTAACAGACTCCAACAGCTGCAGATCGTCAAATACCGTCCGCTCTTCGGCAGCTATTAGCGAGCAGCTAGACAATAAAAGAAAATATTTTAGTGCCTTCATTTTCAAAAAATCTCAAAGTAGGGAAGCTTTCATAACAAAAAAAAATAAAAGATTCAATTGAAGATAATTGCGGATAATTAACCAGCTTCCTATACTCCCAAGGGTTAGACATGGAGAGATATGCTTACGACTGAGCAAAAAGGGGTTGAGATGAGTTACTTAAAAGAATTTCTGACGCAAATTGCCAATCACGACTACACCGCTGCTTTGCGCCTATGGGAAGAATATTGTGAATCCGATGAGATAGACGGTGAGGAGTTTAAACAGATCCTTCTTGCGATCAAGCGCTCGGATATAGCCGAATCCTTTGGCCGCCATATCGAAAGGGGCATTCGTCTCTGGAATAAGTTGCCCGACTCGCCCGTTTCCTACGAAGTTTTAAAGCTCATCACCGATATCCAAACCACCAACACCCCCCAACTAGCTGACATAGTCTTCAACTATTTAACCGAAAAGTTTTCCGGCCAGAAAGATTTTAACGAGAAGATGCGCCTTATCGGTATGCGCTCTAAAGAGCGCTTTCAAGGAGCGATCAGCAATTTCGAACTACTTTCCCACATGAAAAAAGGGAATCACGTCTTCCATACAGGCGGATGGGGTGTCGGCGAGATTTTAGACGTCTCTATGATCCGCGAGCAGCTCAGTGTAGAGTTTGATCTAGTGCCCGGAAGAAAAGATCTCTCGTTTGATACTGCCTTTAAAAGCCTGATCCCTGTTCCAGAAGACCACTTTTTAGCGATGCGCTTTGGCAACCCCGATCTTCTTGAGCAGCAAGCCAAAGACAATCCTGCTCTTGTTCTTCGCATACTCCTGCGCGATTTAGGACCAAAGACTGCATCGGAGATAAAAGACGAACTATGCGAACTGGTTATCCCTACGGCTGAATGGCCCCGCTGGTGGCAGACTGCTCGCTCAAAGGTTAAAAAAGACATGCTGATCGAGACACCTGACGATTTGAGTCAGCCTTTCCGCTTGCGTACAAGCGAAATGACACATGAAACCCGGCTGAAACAAGCTTTAGAAACCAAACCCTCTCTGGCTGCTCTGATTCCAATGATCTACTCGTTTTTAAAAGACTTCCCCGAAACGCTCAAAAACGACGAGTTTAAAACCACTTTAGAGACCAAACTAAGAGAGATGCTCTCTATGCAAGAGATCACCTCTGCACAAGAGCTTCAGATCTACTTCCTTCTACAAGACGTCAGCGGAGAAAAAGAGAATACAAAGATAGCTGATCTAATCAAAAACCTCTCGCCGATTGAAGAGGTGATTGCCGAGATGGAGCTCCCCTCATTTAAAAAGCGGGTGCTGATGGAGATACGCAAGCTCAGAGGCGACTGGAAAGAGATCTTCTTATCGCTTCTTTTCAAAATGGATTACAACACGCTGCGCGACTACATTTTAAACGAACTCCTCTCTGAAAATGCGAAGGAAGAGGTAAAGAAGAAGCTCGAAGAGCTCCTCGCCTTCCCCAGCCGCTATCCAGAATCCTTTCTCTGGTACTTCCAAAAGGTCCTCACTCAACCCTCTCTTCCCTTTGGCGACAAGAAGGGAAAGAACCAGTTTTTCGAATCGCTCATGATTCTGCTCAGCCAGCTCGAGCATGGCCAAAGCGGACGGGACCTGATCAAAAAGATACACGCTCTGCTTACTGACGACAGATTTGCGCTAGTACGCGAGATGATGAAAGGATCCTCATTAGAAACGTGCAAAGAGTTTCTCCTGCTTGCAACAAAATGCCACTCCCTAAGCGACCACGATTTGAAAATCTTCCATTCGCTTGCAGAGGTGGTACACCCCTCTTTAGCCAAAGTACGTCCCAAGCAAGAGATCTCTTCTGAAGAGAGCCATGTGATCTGGACGACACAAGAGGGATATCAGAAGCTACAGAAGAGAATCCAGCAGATCGGCACAGTCGAGACCGTAGAAAATGCCAAAGAGATCGAAGTGGCTCGTGGACATGGCGACTTAAGAGAGAATGCCGAATTTAAAGCAGCGCTAGAGAAGCGTTCGCGCCTCCAATCAGAGCTCAAGTTCCTCTCAGATCAGCTGGGTAAAGCTCGTGTTCTTACAAAAGAGGACATCTCTTTGAATATTGTCGGTGTAGGTACCATCGTCGAATGTCAGAATAAGACAGGACAAAAAGTTACCTACACACTCTTAGGACCATGGGACGCTGATACAGAGAAGAATATTCTTTCGTACCAGTCCAAATTGGCACAAACGATGATTGGACAAACTGTGGGACAAAAATTCCGATTCCAAGGCGACGAATTTACTATCACTGCAATTCGCCCCTATTTATAAATATTGGGTATGGAACTTGTCATAGCCAGCAGCAATGTTCATAAAATCCGCGAGTTTAGATCGATCCTAAAAAAGATCCCGGGCCTCGATCTTCTCTCGCTCCTAGATTTCCCCCACTTTCGCCCTGCACAAGAGACGGGCCGCAGCTTCGAAGAGAACGCTCTACAAAAAGCGAAGCTCGCAGCTCTTGCGCTCAACAAATGGGTGATTGCAGATGACTCTGGCTTAGTCGTCCCGTCAATAAACGGCGCACCCGGCATCCACTCTGCACGCTACGCAGGAATGGGGACAAGCGATAAAGAAAACCGCCAGAAGCTGCTCCGAGATATGTCCCATCTTTTAGTCGACGTTGATAGAGCTGCCTATTTCGAATGCTGGATTGTGCTCGCTTCTCCAGAAGGCGTCAAAAAATCGGTGCGCGGCACCTGTGAAGGGATGATCACAACAGAGGAGCGCGGAAGCCGAGGCTTTGGCTACGACTCGCTCTTTATCAAGTATGATTACAGCAAGACCTTTGCCGAAATGGATGAGGAGACCAAAAACCGCATTTCACATAGACGCAAAGCCTTAGACAAAATCGCAACCGCTCTCGAGTCGCTCGCTTCTCTGCGCGCGATGTAAATCCATTTTACATTGAAAAGGACAAAACGACCAAAAGGACCTAAGGGACCAAAACGACAAATACTCTTTCGTCTTTTTGGTCCCATAAGTCGCGCATTGGTGGCTATTTGGTCGTTATAAAAAACAGAAAAGCGAGAGTAGTGTTCTTTTGTTCCGTAAAGCGGACATCCACGCTTTCGATGTGGTTTTTGAAAAGCTCTTTGAGCTTGCTGAGGAACTTCTCCAACTCTTCTTCTTTGCCCTGCGCGCGCACCTCAACGCTTCCATCTTGGAGATTCCGTGCGTAGCCAGAAAGGCCAAGAACATCGGCATGCCGCTTGGCAGTCGCACGAAAGCCAACCCCATGAACCGTGCCTATAAAGATCGCTCTGAGCTCTTTCATAACAGTTTCAGAAGGAACTTTTCGAGCATCTGAAGCACAAAAAAGCCAAGGAGAGGGCTTAAATCTAACGCCCCTCCGATCGGGGGAATGAACTTACGGAAAACGTTTAAGTAGGGGTCGGTGTATTGTATTACAAGGCGCATGAGCGCATGCTGGGCAATTGCCGGAAACCAGGAGCCCACGATCCGCACAAAAAGCAGAATCGTGTAGGCCAGAAAAACGATATGGATAAGAGAAGCTAACATCATAGGCATGATAGGCAAATTAACCGATATTTACCTTAAAAATCTCTGTGATTGTAAATTTTTAATTTTAGACCTCTCCTCTAAATGCCCCATCTATGTAAAATCTCAAGCTACCGTAAACAACTCTCGCCTAAAGGCGAAAGCTTTATGGTCAGCTTAAAGCTGCCACCTGCGTGCGGTTTACTGCGCACGTTGTGCTGCCGAAAGACAGCGCAAACTTACAGAGATTTCGACTTGCATTCAAGTCGCTGTGCTGTTTGTTACCACAGTTGCATCGGAAGTGATGCTGATGCCTTTCGCCCAAGACGCCACAAGAGGAGCAAATTTGACTGCTATAAGCTGGATTGACATAGACAACTTTAAGACCTCTGGCTTCAGCTTTGTACTGAATAAAGGTTTGAAGCTGTCCAAATGCCCACCTGTGCAAGCGTGTTCTGATCCTTTTACCCGTTTTAATCCGTTTGCGGATATTGGTCAGATCCTCCAAAACGAGGACTCCCGCTTTGTAATCAAGTGCCTCCTGAACAATCTGTTTGCTCACCTCATGGTTGATCTGTTTCATACGGCGCGCTTCTCTACCAGAGATTTTTTTCAAAAGCTGCTTTGCAGATTTAGAACCGTTGGACTGAAGTTTGCGCCGTTTAGCAAGATATTTATCACGGACATGGCGGATCTTGCCTCCGCCGTAGATTTTGCCTGCACTTGTCGCAGCAAGAGTGTTTTCTCCCAAATCGACTGCAAAAAGTTCTCTGTTTTCAGAAATAGGTGGATCGGGAAGATCAAGAACGAGGTTGAAGTACCATCTGCCTTTTTTGCAGATGAGTTCGGCCTCTTTAGGGATCCCTTGTTCAAAATACTCTCGTTGAAAAGGCCCAAAATGCATGGGTGTGCGAATGCGTCCTTCGAGTGTGTAGAGAGAAAGTATGTCGCCTCGAATGCTATAAGTGCGTTTGTCAAAATGGACACTGCGGTTTTTGTGAAAGCGAATGACTGGCATCGCATCTTTCTTATCGATCGTTTTATTTTTGTAGGCTTTGCATACGGCAAAAATGGCATTGCAGACCATTTGCGAGCCAAGAGAGGAGCTTGCGCGAATTTTGGAATAGGTCAAGTTGTGCAAAGCAACACGGTTCCAACAACGATGTTCAACAACATCGGGGACTATCGCATTGCAGGATGCAAGAAATGCTTCCTGCAATCCGATAAGATTTTTGTGTTGCTCTGGGGTAATTTCAAGTCGTATGCTAATCGTGCGTTTCATTGGTGCGCAAAGATGCTTAAAAGTTATTTTAAATTCAATCTTAAAAAAGAGGAGCAGCGCTTCCTCCCAGTCCTAAAGGACTGGGTTTCCGCGCTGTCGTAAGGATGACAGTTTTAGGCGTACACATAGAAGGGGATGCTGCGCATGTGGCACTCCTAGCAGAGACGGGCAAGAGGATAGAGATCAAACTTCTCCAATCCTTTTCGCTGCAAGAACCGGAGGAGCTCAACAAGCTCATCGCTTCTCTTTCACAAAAAAAGGATCTGCTAGTCGCGGGCGGCCTCGACGGAAGAGATCTGATCATCCGCACCCTTTCGCTGAAGGTGAAAAGCCGGCGTGCGCTTTTGCGCGTGCTCCCTTTTCAAGCGCAAAGCTCCATCCCTTATCCTGCAAGCGATGCAATTCTTCTCCCATTTTTCGATGAGAAAAAGGGGGCGCTTTCTCGCGTAAAAATCATAGCAAGTACAAAAGAGCTTCTTTTTGCTCATCTTAAGAAATTAGAGGTGATAAAAAAAGAGATAGACACGCTCTCTTGCGCCCCTTCTGCGATCGCGCGGGTTGCCCTCTTCTTTTTTCCGGACGTTGAAGCGCTCTTCTTCTGCCACTTAGGGGAGAAACAGAGCTTAGCCGGCACTATCGTAAAAGGAAGAGTCCAAGAGAGCCATTCTCTAGCCTTTGGAAAAGAGGATTTGGAGAAAGAGGATCTAACACGTGTGCAAAAAGAGCTCGACCGGACGCTCGTGGCACTCCGTCAAAAGACATCTTTACCTACGGACACGGAGATTCTTCTGACGGGAGAGGGACATGCTCTTCTTGCAAAGTGTCTTCCAGCTTTTATGCCCACTCTTGAGTGTGACGATAGGGCTCTTCAGTTTGCACTCCCTTTGGGTTTTGCTTTAGACGCTCTAAAAAAGGACAGCTCCTCTGTCCAGTTTTTGCAAGGAATCTTTACTCCACAGCACGTCCGCAAAAAGAGAGATAAGGAGATGTTTACCTTCCTCGCGGCTTGCCTCCTTTTGAGTATCACGATATGGGGAATGGGGAATGTTCTTTTAAAACAGCGCGAATCCAAGCTAAAAGAGCGGTTAGGAGTCTATCTTAATAAGCCTGCAAGCAGCATGAGCTCTTTAGAAGAGGAGCTAGATGGCTGGGAGAAGAAGTTTACGCAAAAAGCTGCCCTCCACTACCAGGTAACAGTTCCCAAGGTAAGCGATATCTTGGGCTGGCTGAGCACCCATCCTCTACTTTCTGCAAATAAAGATCAGAAAGAGACGATCGATATTAAACGGGTGCACTACACTCTTCTGAAATATCCTAAAATCAAGAGTCCGACTACTCCCTATCAAGCCCAAGTGCAGCTAGAATTTACCGCCTCTTCTCCTAAAATAGCGCGCGACTTTCGAGAGGCTCTTTTAAAAGGCGATGCGATCGTGCGCCCCAAAAGCGAGATCACTTGGAACATCCAAGACAACACTTACCAGGCCTCTTTCTACCTATGAAAATACTTACCGCCTATTACCAGAAATACTTCTCCCTTCTTCTTTGGCCGCTCCTACTTTGTGCGCCCCTCCCCATTTTTTATTTCGGTTTCTCTTTCTATACAGAGATGCAAAAAGATCTGGGCGCGCGCCTCGAGCTAGTGCATCAAAAAGCATTGCAGTACGAGCTGCAGAAAAAGCGTGAAGCTCACTTTGTAGATAAGCTCAAAAAGAGCGACCACTACTACATCGATAAACATCTGGAGAGTTTAACCTTCCTGCAGCCGGAAATCCAAAAGCTAGAGAGCGCCCTAGCAACAGGCATGCAGGATGAGGAGCTCAAAGAGAGGCTCGGCTTTTTAAAAGAAGGGAAAAACAAGCTTCTTTTCGTAGAAGAGGGGATCGAGAGGAGCGGCTCTTTGCAAGAGGTCGAAGAGAAGTGTAAGTACCCTGTCGAGATGAATGAGGAGGATTTAAAAAAACTGCTCTCCGTTGTTGAAGAGGTTAAAATTGGATCCAACCTTCCTCCCGACAATGCGCCTCAGCTAATTATCAAAAATTTTGAACTCTTAAAAAAACCAACGCTCGGTAGCGAAGATGTCTTCGAAGTCCATCTTTCAATTATCAAACGCGAAACTCTAGAGGAATAATCCATGCGACGCTATCTACTGCTATCTCTGGTTCTACTCTCCGGCTGCATGAGCCAAAAAGCCACGCAAGATGATATGGTCAGCATCCAGATGATCGACAGAAATGGCTTCTCTGAGACGATCAGTTCAAAAGACCGGCTCTCCCGCTATGACAATGTCGATTTTCTTACTCCCCAACCCTATCAGAAGGTGCTGCGCGTTTTCGGTAGAGATGCGGAGGGAAGAAGCCATTCGGCTGCAACCAGCTATCACCCTAATGGTCAAGTCTCTCAGTGCTTAGAAATTGTTGACGGGCGTGCCCATGGCACCTACCGCGAATGGCACTCTAATGGAAAGCTCAAACTCGAAGTCATCGTGATCGAAGGGATAGCCGATTTGAGCGAGATGGCGCAATCGAGCTGGCTTTTTGATGGAAGAAGCGTCGTCTGGAATGAAAATGGACAGATAATCGCCGAAATCTTTTATGACAAAGGCTCGCTTGAGAGCACCGCCATTTACTACCACCCCAATGGTCAAGTAGAGAAAAAGGTCCCTTTTCAAAAAAACGAGATCGATGGAGAGTTTCTTGCTTTTACAAACACGGGCATATTGCAAGAGAAGATCCCTTACAAAAAAGGGAAAAAGCAGGGAACAGCCGTGGGCTTTTGGGAAAACGAGCGCGCAAAATATGTGGAAGAATTTGAAGAGGGTAAACTCCAAGAAGGCTACTACTACTACCCCGATGGAACAAGCGCCTCTGTTATTAAAAAAGGTCAGGGCAAGCAAGCTCTTTTCGAAAATGCCGCTTTACACACTCTTGTCGAATACAAAGCAGGCGAGCCCTGCGGCCGAGTAGAGCTCTACGAACCCTCTGGCGCGCTGCGTCAAGAGTATCACATTCACGAGGGCAAAAAAACCGGCGAAGAGAAGGAGTACTACCTCACTTCTACAAGCAAGCTTTTACCCAAACTCTCTGTCATGTGGCATGAGGATAAGATCCATGGCACTGTCAAGACATGGTATGAAAATGGCGTCATGGAGAGTCAGCGCGAGGTAAACGCCAACAAAAAGCATGGTCTCTCGTTTGCCTGGTACAAAGATGGCTCTCTGATGCTTTCCGAAGAGTATGAGAACGACATACTCCTAAAAGGCTCCTACTTCAAAAAGGGCAATAAAAATCCCGTCTCAAAGGTCGAGAGCGGCAAAGGCTATGCCACCCTCCACGACAAGGACGGTCTTTTCCTAAAAAAAATCACCTACGACAAAGGCAAACCGATCCTCGACACCGAATAAGAGTTTCTGAAATTTTTAAACCTGGCATTAGACATGTTGGGTGCACTCTTATGTGGAGTGCGGTGACTTGTCACCGCTTTTCTCCATCGGGACTTGTCACGATGCCTCTCAAAAAAGAGCAGCGACGAGTCGCTGTCTAACAAAGCGGTGACAAGTCACCGCACTCCATACAAGAAGGGTGCACTCTTTTTAAGTATCGTTCTGCGACATGACGCGAGAAAGGGGCCCCGCTCGAGACGTAAGTCCGCGGGGAGACGAGCGCGCGAGCAGCCAATGGCTTCAAGGCGCGCAGAGAAATCGCTCTCGCAGGAGAGCCCAAAGGGCGGTCGGGGTCGTGTTTCACACACCCCGTCCACCTCGTCCACTTTAGTCCACAACTCTTCTGTCCACTTCGTCCACTAGGGGTCTTCGGGGGGTTAAGGGGGGCCTTTGGGGGAGGAAGGAGGACCTGTCTCGCGCTTGAAGTAGGACTTGTTGGGTTGCTCTTCGGTGGTAGGGGTCTCGGACCCGGGATTCTTCTTGGAAGGTTTGCAGATGCGGGCACCATTGCAAGAGAGGGCGGCAACAGTGCCGCCGGTAGGGATGCCGTCGCAAAGAGCATAATCCCCTCCATCCATGCAGTACCAGCTAATGGTATAGGGAGTCTGCGAGCGATAGAACTGACCGATGTAATTACCTCCCAGGTAATCTCGTCCTCCCATGCCATACTCATCTGTCCAAGTTGTTGTCTCCTGGGAGTTGAGGGTAAGATCTCCCAAAAAAGTGCCGTCATTTCCGCGTATTACCGCTCGAAGTCTATAGGCGGTGTTATTCACAAGCTTCACAGACCCTGCAAAGCATAAAAGTGGAGAGAGTAGCAAAAGAGTGAGCAGTGCAAACTTTTTCATCTCTTCGCGCTTTCCTTCTCTTCTTCGATATACGCTGTTTTAAAGTCTATGTTGCCGAGTGACGAGAGTCGTACGCCCTTCACCTTCTCATTTTTGACGTATAGCATAGTGTAATGAAAAATGGGAATGATCGGCATCGCATCCATGATGAGCTGCTCGCTTTTTCTTAAAAGACGAGTACGCTGCTTGATGTCTGTGGTCTCAACCGAGCGATCGAGCAGGCGTGCAAACTCTTTATTTCCCCAAGAGGTATTGTTTGTACTGGCCTTTTTGAATTTAAACACCTCTAGAAAACTGATCGGGTCGCCAAAGTCGGCGATCCATGAGCCGGTGGCGATCTGAAAGTCTTGTTTAGAAACGCGGTTAAAATAGACTTTGGTTTCGATCCCTTCCAAACGGATGCGTACACCAAATGCTTTCTCCCACTGCTCTTGCACAGCTTGTGCGATTAGATGGTTGCGCTGACTCATCGGATAGAGAAGTGTGACGGCAGGAAATGTCTCTTTTGTCCACCCATTATCGCGAAGAGCTATTTCGAAAAGTACGCGCGCCTCTTGCACGTTGCCATCTCTAAAATAGGGCTCCTCTTGTAAATCTAACGATACAGGAACGAGTCCCGTCGCAGGGGTCTGGTTGCCTTGCGTCACATGTTCGACTATCGCCCGACGATTGATCGCAAGTGCGAATGCTTTTCTTACGTTCTGGTCGTTAAAGGGCAGAAGATCGGTATTAGTGCGCATAAAATAGGTGCCGAGAAAGGGCTGCGTATAGAGCTGTCCATGCTTTTTGAGATCTCTCAATGCATCGACAGGCAGCGTGGAGAGGGGCGAGCCGGCCCAATCCAGTTCATTTTTTTCAAACATCTTAAGCTCGGTCTCTTCATGCACCATCACAAATTGGATTTCGGAGAGACGGACCGCCTGTTTGTCCCAATAATTGGGATTTTTCTTGATATTGAGCTGGTAGTTGTGTTTCCACTTGTCGAGCACAAATGGTCCGTTGCTGACGTAAGTAGAGGCGTTTTCTGACCAAGAGGGATTAGCGCGGTCTACCTTCGGATTGATCGGAAAAAAGACGGGACAAGCGAGTAGCTCTAAAAAGTAGGGGGTAGGACGTTCTAACTTCACTTCTAATGACCAGTGATCT
Source organism: Chlamydiia bacterium (assembly GCA_963804085.1). Classification (GTDB taxonomy): domain Bacteria; phylum Chlamydiota; class Chlamydiia; order Chlamydiales; family Rhabdochlamydiaceae; genus CAWDOQ01. The sequence goes on from CAWDOQ010000010.1 coordinate 269,889, forward strand.
ATTGCGCGAACTGCTAACTGATCGGCAGGGAGCGTTCCCTCTTTAATCGCTTTTGCATTTTTGATCACATAAAGCTGAGACGCATTGTCTGCCGGAAAAGAGGGGTTTAAAATACGTCTCCAAGCATAGACAAAATCTTCAGCTGTCAGCGGATCGCCATTTGTCCAGGTTACGCCGCGCAGTCCAAACGTGTAGGTAAGCCCATCTTCAGAAATTTCAAGTTCATCTGCCAGTGCCAGCTCCGGCTTTTCATCTGGGCCAATGCGCGTAAGCCCTTCAAAAAGAAGGCGCATAAGTGTTTGACTGCTTAGCTTTCGTCCGCGTTGTGGATCAAGCGATTGCGGCTCTTCTTGCAAATTAATCCTGAGCGTCTGCTTCTCTATCTCTTGTTTTTTTTCGGTTTTATCTGCGCTTACGACCTGAGGGCCGGATGGGGCACCGCAAGAAGAAAAGAAAAGAGAGCAGGCTGTTAAGACAACTGGTATTTTAAAAGTTAATTGGGCCATAATGTAAATTTCCTAAGCTGGTTATGGACGCTATTTGAGGAGTGTAATCATCTCATGCAATACGCGCTAGCGAAAATTCCTACTCCTGTATTGAACACACCCAAATTCTCCGAGGTTTTCGGAGGAGAAGATGGAACGACGCTTCCTCTTGACAGCCAGGGCCTGCTCCGCCCCGTTGAAATGATAGCTCTTCCGGGAACAAAATTCGCTCTCCTAGAAAGAGTTACGAGCAACATCTACAAAGCCCAGACACAAGAGTATCCGGGTGCCACTCTCTATGTCGATATCCGCTTTTTACAGAGAGCGAGCAAAAACGCGCCACAGCGATTGAGAAAAATGCCTGGTAAAGAGGCGATCTTAAACACGCTAAAGAGTTTAGAGAAGACAGCTTATGTCTGGGGAGGCAACTGGCTGGGCATTCCAGAAATGCTTGTCTACTACCCTCCTAACCGTAAGATCTCCTCAGCGCTTGCTTCTCATTGGACGCTTAATGGCGTAGGCTGCTCCGGTCTTCTCTATCTTGCAACTCAAGGATCTACGCCGCGCAACACCTCTGATCTGGTCCATTTTGGAAAGAGCCTCCCCATTCAGAAAAAAAGTGTAAAAGAGATACAAAAACTCGTGCGCGCGCTCGATATCATCGTCTGGAAAGGGCATGTTTTGATCGTGCTGGATAAGGACACTCTCATAGAGAGTCACGCAGATAAAATGCAGGTGTTAAAAACGCCTCTTTTTAGTTCGGCTGGAAGAGATCGTCTCGCAAATGAAGCGCACGCCCGTAAACGACTAGAATAGAACGGAGTCTCTCGGTCCGCGCTTTGTCATTAACCGCTGGTTCTCAGCGTAACCTTGACCAAAAAAGTATTGCAATTTCAAAGCCTTTTGGATTAACCTCTCTTTCTCTAGAGACAAAGATATCATTTTCTCAATAAAGGAGCTCACGCGATGCAGAAACACTCTTTCCCTTCTCGTAGCATCCCTTCTCTCTTTTTCTTGCGTCTATGGTGATTCTGATTTTGACACGCGTTTGAACAATCTAGAGGCCGAAGTTAGCGCAATAGAGCAGAAAAATGTAGAGGGTACACAGGGCCCGATCCTTCGAAGATCTCGGTGAAGTCAGACCAGGCGAATATCTTCGCGGCCGCGCGATTCCACCAGCGAATGCTTCTTCAGGATCGACTTCGACAATTCCAACTGGTGCGGTCTCCACGAGGACTCGCCACCTAACTTCACTTCGCTGGATCGTTCTGCTTAGCTCGAGAGCACCAAGCGCCGTTGAGGCCATGTGGGCCAAGAGTGTGAGTACTTCACGCTCCTCGGCGCTGAAGCCACTACCTTGATCGCGCTCGATGGCGATGGAGCCGCGCGAAGCCGCACGATTCACCGAGCAGGGGCGCCACGCACCAACGAGGCGTCACTCCAAAGCACCAAGTTGCTCGCGCGCAAAGTGGAAAGCTCTCGGAGAGTTGGTTCGTCGTCGGGACGGGCGTACCGGGCGGTCTTGTTGCGCTCGGCGATTCCGACGAGCGGGGCGAGTGGTCCGCGTTCGAGTGAGACAAGAGCACGATCAGCGTCAAAGACGTTGCGAGCGCTTTGTGCAAATCGACGAAGGGATCTCCTGCTCACTGTGTCTGCCCCAGCACGCCGCGGCCATCTCCTCGCTGCGGCACTGGTTCGATCCCGCCTTCCGCGTCCAGGAGCACTTCACCCTGGCGCTCTCGCAGACGCAGTACCTGCTCTACTACCTGGTGGGCGCCCTGCTCGCGTTTCCCTTCGGCACCGCCGAGCGCGCCAACCTGGTCCTGCTCTCGCTGATCGCCATCGGCTTCCCCTACTCGCTGCGCTCGCTCCTGCGCGCGCTCGAGTTCGACGAGCGGCTGGCGCTCTTCGGCGTCACCCTCTTCTGGAGCCAGACGCTCCTAATCGGCTTCTTCAACTACCTGGCCGCGATGCCGATGCTGCTCTGGGCGCTGGCCCTGGCGGTGCGCCTCGCCCGCCGCCCACCCGCCGCCTGCAGATCGAGCTGGGCCTGCTCTCGCTGGCGCTCTTCTACATGCACCTCTCGGCGTTCCTCTTCTTCGCCCCCGCCGCCGGCGTCGCCCTCTTGATGCTCGATCGCGACCCCGCGGACGGCGCCGATCTGTTGCATGCCAATGATGATCAGGATCGTCAATCATTGCCAAGACGCGCAATCACCTTCCTGCGCTCGCGGCTGCCCGGCTTCTGGTGGACGCTGCCCTCGATCGCCGCGGCGCTGCTCTTCCTCTTCAAGAGCCCGGTGGTGCGGCCGGAGACGGTCGGCTGGTCGCAGCCGATGAACGCCCAGTTCGAGGAGATCGAGAAGGCGCTCAAGAATCTCCCCGACGCGCTGCTCAACATCTGGCAAGGGCCGCAGGACGAGTGGTGCCTGATGGCGCTCCTGGTCGCCGCCGCGCTCCTGGCCTGGCCGGGCGTGCGCGAGGCGGAGACCCCGCGCCTGGTGCGTCGCCGCTCGCTGGCCGCGCTCTGGCTCTCGTGGGCGGCGCTGCTCTACTTCGCCTTCCCCGTCTCCATCGGCTGGCTGTGGCAGCTGAACGAGCGCTACGCGCTGGTCTTCGCGCTGCTCGCGCCGCTCCTGCTCCGCCCCGCGCGCGGGCTGCGGGCCGCGCTGCCGCTCTTCCTGCTCGCCGCCACCGGCCTGTTCGCCGCCGGCAACGCCGCCGGGGAGTTCCACCGCTTCGAGCGCGAGGTGTCCCACTTCGATCAGGTGATCGATCAGGCCGCGCCCGGCAAGCACCTGCTCTCGATGATCTTCGAGCAGAACTCGCGCGTGGCCCGCTTCTCCCCCTTCCTCCACTACGGCAGCTACTACCGGGCGCGGAAGGGCGGCGTCGCTTCGTTCTCCTTCCCGAATTGCCGCAGTCGCCGCTGCGCTACATCCCGGGGATGGGCCCGCCCCCCAAGCCGGCCGGCTGGGAGTGGCACGCGCTCGACTACAACAACGCGCGCGAGGGCCCTTACTACGATTACTGGCTGGTGCACGGCTACGTCGATCCGCTGGCGCGCTTGAACCTCGCGGGAGGGCCGAAGTGGCGGCTGAAGGTCCGCGACGGCGAGTGGGCGCTGTATGAGAAGGTCGAGTAGCGCGACCGCGCGCGCAAGCGGCGGCGGGGAGCGCGCGGGAGACACGCGCCGGGTCCGGGCGCGCTGCTTGGATGGCTTGAGCAGCGGCGCGCGGAGGTGACGCAACGTCAAAGGAATGGGCTGCGCTTGCTGGTCGCGTCTCTTGCTCCCGGAGCCTGACGCTTTCGTGAGCTGGGCGCGACGAGGTCGGGGCTGGTCGTGATCAATGGCGCGAAGTGTCTCCCGCGCGCTCCCCGCCGCCGCTGGCGCGCTCGCCGGCTCTCCTCGACATCCCTGGGCCAGGAGGAGCAGGTGGGTCGAGATGGAACTATCGATGAACTATCGATCAGCAAATTGATATGAGTTGGGTATCGAGGAACTATCGGTCTCCTCGGGGCCGGGTCCACGATCGGCGACCGTGGAGTCAGGAACTATCGGCGTCCTATCGGCCCACAACGCTCTAATGCGTGGTGCCCTTGCGCTCGCTCTGGGCCTTGGGGGCGACGAACTTGAGGCCCACCCCGCGCAGGCCGGCGCGGGCGCCCTCGCCCTTGCCGAAGTTGATGAAGCACTGGTAGCGGACCTCGGCCTCCATGGTCATCTCGGTGCCGCTGCCGCCGGCGGCGGCGAAGGTGACGCGCACGCGGGTGCCGAGCGGGAGCGGCTCGCGGGTCTCGACGAAGAGGCCGGTCTCGGTGATGTTGCGCCCGACCCCGCTGCAGACGCCGCGCTCGCCGTCCATCCAGACCGGGAAGGCCTTGTCGAACCGGCCCTCGCGGCCCGCGGGCCCGGGCGCGCGCACGCGCTTCCTGGGCCGCCGGATCGCGGCTCTGGGAGGCGCGGGCGCGGCGACCACGGGGTTCTTGGAATCGGCGCGGCTGGTCATTGCCCGGTGATCTCCTGGAGTGCGTTCCTGCGGCGCGCGCGGCGCTCTTGCGCGCGATCGGGACCGTATGGGCGGCCCACGGGTCCGTCAAGAAACTGCCCTCGCAAAGGCGCGCCAAGCAGCGAGCGGCCGGCGCCCGCGGGCCCGCGCGGGAGCAGGCGCGGCAGCGCGCTCGACGACGAGGCTCCGGGACGCTCGGGGCGCAGCGCGCAGGTCACAACCGGCCTGGCGCCGAGTCGATCGCAGACGCCGCGCGCGCGGGCCCCGGCCGATTGCCAGCGGCGCGCCTTCAGCGGTATCGCTCTCGACCATCCGGAGATCCCATGCGCGCCTCCACCCGCCTCGCAGCCCTCGCCCTGCTCCCCTGCGCGACCCTGGCCGTGCTCGCCACCCGCGCCTTCGCCGCGCGCGACGCCGATGGCTGGGAGCAGACCGACCAGAGCGACGGCGTCACCGTCTTCCGCCGCGACGATCCCGGCAGCCCCTTCCACGGCATCCGCGGCAGCGGGGTGGTCGACGCCAACGTGGCCACGGTGGCGCTGGTGCTGCTCGACGACGCGCGGGCGCCGGAGTGGGTCGACTCGCTCGACGAGGCCCGTGTCGTGAATGTCATCTCCTCAAACGAATACATTGAATACAATCACGTCCACATGCCCTGGCCGACCAGCGATCGCGAGTTCCTCACCCGGGTGACGATGGGCTTCGACGCGGGCTCGCGCAGCTCACAGATCCGGTCCGAGCCGGTCGAGCTGCCCGGGCTGCCGCCGCGCAAGGGAGACATCCGCGGCGTCCTGCGCGCGACCTATACGATGACGCCGATCGACGGCGCCGACGGCAAGCAGAGCACCCAGCTCACCGTCGAGATCCACTCCGATCCGGGCGGCTGGATCCCCGCCTTCATCGTCAACTTCTTCCAGAAGGACTGGGCGCACGAGACCATCGCCGGGATCCGCGCGCAGGCCAGGAAGCCCGACCTCGCGCCGCCCGAGGAGTTCAAGCTGTGGCTGGCGCAGCTCGACGCCGCGATGGCGAGGCACGTCGCGGCGCAGTGAAGCGGCCGCGGCCGGTCGCGCCGCGAGCTGCGGCGTCGCTCAGGGGATCCTGCGACCAATCGAGCTCGACCCGGCCCAGCGCGCCCGCGAGCAGGATCTTGGGCGCCGCGCCGAGCGAGCCCTGCGGGAACTGGAGGCGATAGGCGGTGATGAAGTCGTCGCAGTAGGGATAGAGGGACATCAGCTCGGCGTTGAAGGGGCTGTCGAAGCGCTTGACCGCAATCGGCGCCGCCTCGCCCTGCGGCCCCTCGAGCACGATGCGCCACACCGAGCTCTTCGACTCCCAGTCGTTCCAGTTCGGCTGCGGCGTGTAGACGAAGGCGTAGAAGGTCGGCAGCGCGGTCTCGTCTTGCAGCTTCTTCAAGCGCGCGGCGGCGAGGTCGGCGGCTCGGCGCGCGCCTCGGAGAGGCTCTGCGCCTGCTGCCGCACCAGCTCCGGGCCCACCCAGACCATGTGCAAGAAGAGCCGCGTCTCCAGCTTCTGGTAGATGGCGGCGCGGCGCGTGTCGCGCGCGAGCTCCTTGCCGTAGGGACCTTCCAGCTTGGGCTCGGCGATCGGGATCCGCGAGCAGCCCGGCTGCGCGAGCGCCGCGAGCCCGAGCAGGAGCGGCGCGAGTATGCTGCGCGAGGAGCGGCGCGGGCTCACGGAAAGTCGCTCCGCACGAAGAGCGACTCGAGCGCGATGCCCTTCTCTTCCACCGCCTCGCGCCCGCCCTCCTGCCAATCGACCAGCGCCAGCACGCCGAGCACCTCGAGCCCCTCGACGCGGCAGCGCTCGACCGCCTTGAGCGTGCTCGCGCCGGTGGTGACCACGTCCTCGACCACCACCACCCGCGCGCCCGCGGGCAGCCCCTTCTTGCCCTCGACCCACTGGTTGGTGCCGTGGCCCTTGGGCTCCTTGCGACATAGAACGCCGGGATCGCCGGACCCGCGCCGGCCTCTGCGCGAGGAAGCTGGTCAGGCTGATGGCGCTCGCAATCGGATCCGCGCCCATGGTCAGGCCGCCGACCGCTTGCACGCCCGGGTGGCGCGCGCGCACCGCCGCGAGGCCGAGGCGGCCGACGAGGAAGTGCCCCTCGGCGCTGAGCGAGGCCTGCTTGGTGTCGATGTAGAAATCGCTCTCGCGCCCCGACGAGAGGACCACCTTGCGCTTCTCGTAGGCGAGCTGGATGAAGAGCTGGAGCAGGCGCTGCCGCTCGCTGTTCACGCCCGCGCTCCCGCGCCCGCGTCGGTGGCCGAAGGCGCCGCCACCGCGGCCCCGCCCGACTTCTGCGCCCGCGCGTCGAGCCAGCCAATCAGGTCGGCGAAGACCTGCTCGCGCTCGCGCAGCGGCTCGTTGAACAGCTCGTGCAAGTAGCCCGCGTACTCCTTGAAGCTCTTGTCCTTGGCGGTGGCGCTCTCGAAGAACTCGCGGCCCGCTTTCGATCGGCGATCAGATGTCGCTCCGACCATCACCAGCAAGGGCGTGACGAACTCACTCGCGCGGCGAAGCACCGTCGCTTGCGCCGCCTCGTTTCGGTGAACCAGCGCGGCGTCGCGATCTGCTGGTCATCGGATCGTTCCGCGTCTCCTCTTGCACCAGCGAATAGCGGGTCAGCTGCTCGGGCTTGAGCTGTTCTTCATCGGCAAGGACGGGAGCAGATTGGAGAACAGCTTGCCGGCGAGGATCTTGATGCCGCACCGCCAGCTTCAGGCGCAGATAGGGCGAGGAGACGAACGCGCCGGACCACGTCCGGCTTGTCGAGGAGATAGCGGGCGACGATGAGGCCCCCGTTGCTGTGGCCGGCGAGGAAGACCGGCTTGCCCTTCGCCGCCTCGCGCACCCGCTCGAGGAAGGAGATCGAGATCGGAGAGGTAGTCGTCGAACTTCTCCACGAAGGCGCGCTTGCCGCCGCTCTGGCCGTGGCCGCGCACGTCGAGCAGGTGCACCACATAGCCGCGCTTTGCAGAGCGCCTCGGTCACGAACTTGTGGCGCGCCGAGGTGCTCGGCGTAGCCGTGCACGAAGGCGATGTGCGCGGCGCGCTCTCGGGATGTTCGGGGCGGGCGGTCTGCCAGTGAGGCGGAATCCCGTCGCGCGCGGAGAAGAAACCCTCGTCAGTCGGATGGGCCATCGGGCCGACCACATGCACGGACTCTAGGGCGCGGTCAAGGCGCGAAGCTTCTCGAGCAGCTCGGCCCGGACCTTGCCGTCGTTGGCCTCGGGCGCGCGCTCCTCGAGCGGCTCGGTGTCTGGCGTCCGGGTGGCGGCGCGGTGGTGGCGCGGGCTCCTGGCGGGCAGAGGCTCGAGGCGCTCGAGCGCGCGGCGGAAGGTCTCCTCGGCAGCGGCGCGGGAGCCGGTGGCCAGGAGCGCGTCGCCGAGGTGTCCGAGCACCACCGGATCGCCGGGCGTGAGCGCGTCGGCGCGGCGCAGCTCGACCAGCGCCTCGGGCGCGCGGCCGAGCTTGAGCAGGCAGAGGCCGTAGCTGTCGGCGATGGCGCCGTCGTCGGGGCGCAGCTCGACCGCGCGCTCGAACAGCCGCCGGGCGTCGCGCAGGTTCTCGTCGCCGCCCTTCTCCACCAGCGAGTAGCCGACGTAGTTGAGCGCCCGGGCGTGATCGGGCGCGCGCCGAGCAGGCGGCGCATGGTCGCCAGCGCCGCCTCGGCCTCGCCCGCGCAATCCTGGGCGCTGCCGAGCGCGAACAGGAGCGACGGCTCGCCCGCTGCTCCGCGAGCGCGGCGGCGAGGAGCGGCACCGCCTCGCCAACCTTGCTCGCGCGATCGAAAGCCTTGAGCAGCCCGAGCGCGGTCCCTTCGTCGAGCGGGTTCTGGGCGAAGAGCGTGCGCAGCTCCTTGAGCGACGCGGGAGATCGCCGGCGCGCCCCTGGCCAGCGCCGCCTGCACCCGCGCGTCGAGGAGCAGCGCGGGCCGGCTCGATGCCGAGGAGCGACGGCGGCGGATGGGACTCGAGCCGCCTTCGCCACCTGCGCCAGCAGCTCGGCCGCCTCGCGGGCGCTGCCGCGGCCGACCAGCGCCAGCGCCCGGTAGAAGAGCAGCTCCGGGTGTCCGGGGAGCAGCCGCAGGGCGGCGTCGAAGGCGGGCGCGGCGGCGGCGGGCCTGCGCGCGCCGAGCAGCGGGAGCGCCGCGCGGAGCAGCGCCGAGGCCAGCTCGCGCCGCTCTTCGCTGCGCTCGGGCGCCTCGAGGGGCTCGGCCTGCGGCGAGGCGCCGAGCGAGACCGCGGCGCCGTCTTGCGGACCGCGCACCGCGCTGGGAGCGGGCGCCGGATCGAGCCCGGCGAGAGATCGATCAGCTTGCGCAGGTGGGTCGGCGCCTCGGCGTCGCCCGCCTCGAGCGCCATCCGCGACAGCGACGTCAGCACCTCGGCGACTCGGCCGCCGCGCGAGCAGCTGAGCTCCTGCTCGCGCGCCTCGGGGAA
>CAWDOQ010000011.1:0-9389 GCA_963804085.1 Chlamydiia bacterium
GCCAGAAAATAACCGGGCTTTTCTTAGACGGTAGTAAAACCGTAAAATGGGATAGCAATGTAACCTGATCAAAAGAAGACGCAGGAAAGATTTGGAAACATTAACAGTTAATGCCCAACCACTTGCTACAATAGATACGCCTTGAGATCTTTGAATTTGAAAAACTTCAATAAAACTTTGAAACAGCCTCTGATTACTGATTCCACCTAAGCTGATCACAGTAAAAATGGAATCAAGAAACAAAGGGAATCCAAATCGGATCGCACGGAATACATAATCGTAATCCATTGCCAGGCGATAATTAGTATTAAAATAGCCTGTGGACTTTATCAGCTCTCTCTTCATAAAAAGTGCTAAATGAGGAACGGTCATGTGCCTTTTGAATGTTTTAAGCTCAAAGGGCTTTATTGGAACTGGGCGCACCCTTAAAGAAATTGGATCTTGATAGACAGCTTTTCCATAAATCATTTTGCGCTCAGGATGTGCTTGAAATGCTTTGGCTACTCGTTCTATGACCTGATCATCGGCATAGAAGTCGTCACCGTTTAGAAAAGCGATAACTTCACCCTGAGCTAGCTTTAATCCTTTGTTAAAAGCATCGCTAATACCCCCATCCGATTCGCTTTTCCAGTAAGAGATTTGTGGGGCGTAAGAGTTGATAATTTCAATCGTGCGATCGGTTGATTGCCCGTCGATGATGATATATTCGATATGGGGATAGGTTTGCGATACGACGCTTTTTATCGTCCTCTCAATCGTTTTTTCTGCATTGCGTACGACAGTGATAATCGAGATCAACATAGATCTCTCATAGAAAAGCTATTGATCATTTGAGCGATATGATGGATCTCATTTTCTTCGAGCTGCGGAAATATGGGAAGCGACAAGATCTCTTTAGCCGCCTGCTCTGCATGAGGGAAATCGCCAAGGCGATAACCCAAATTGCGATAGGCGGGCTGTAAATGCAAAGGATGGGGATAATGCAGGGCTGTTTGAATGCCTTGTTTTTGAAGATGTTCCTGCAATGCTTCGCGCTGGCTGCAACGGATGACATAGAGATGGTAAACATGCAGGTCGGAGTTGAAAAAGTGGGGCTTTCTGACAAGAGGGTGAGAAATGGCTGTGTCGTAAAGATATGCGAGCTCTCTTCTTCTCCGGTTCCAATCAGGCAGGTATTTTAGCTTTACATTGAGAATGGCGGCTTGTATCTCGTCCAATCGGCTGTTGATGCCTCTTTCGAGATGCTCATATCGTTTTTTTTGGCCGTAGTTGCGGAGAAGTTTCAACTTTTCGGCATCTAGAAGATTTTTGGTCACGACGAGACCAGCGTCTCCATACGCGCCGAGGTTTTTGCTCGGATAGAAGCTAAAAGCGCCAAAATCCCCCCACAGACCCACTGAGACACCTTCGAACTTTGCCCCATGGGCCTGACAGGCGTCTTCAACAACCCGCAAGTTGTATTTTTTTGCGATGTCACAAATGCGTTTCATATCTGCGCTTTGTCCGTAGAGATGCACGGGGATAATAGCTTTTAGCTTTGAACCGAAATGAGGCTGGTATCGCTGGATAGCTGCTTCCAGCGCTTCCGGATCCATAACCAGTGAAGTGGGATCGATATCGGCAAACAGAGGAGTGGCACCGCATGCGGTGATTGCGGCTGTCGTCGGAAATGCGGTGTTAGGAACTGTAATAACATAATCGCCCTGCTCGACTCCCATTGCCATCAACGCAAGTTCTAGAGCATCAGTACCTGACGCCACGCCGACAGCGTGGCAATTTTTACCCAAAAACTCGGCAAAACGACTTTCCAGCTCTTCCAAGTGCTGACCCAAAATAAACCAGCCCCCCTCAAGAACGCGATGAACTGCCTCTTGGATCTCTTCTTTAATGAGAGCATACTCTCTTTTGATATCGCCGAAAGGAATAACCCGCTCAGTTGTCTGCGTCATTGTTTACCAGTAATGTTCTTTGTGAAGAGTGTAATAGTTCAAGGCCTTAGTCAATCCTGTTTCAAGAGATATCCTCGGAGTCCAGCCGATGGTCCTTTGAATTTTAGAGAGATCTGGAAAAAAGTCACCAGGTTCTTGCGAGGCGCGCTCTTTTGTGAAGGGCACAAGATCGTAGGTGCCCTTACCTAAGACTTTTAGCATCATTTCAGTGAGTTGTAAGAAGCTGCTAGGCTGGCTGTGCCCAACATTGAAAGTATCGCCATAAGCTGCAGGAGCAGTAGCTGCCGCAAGAAGTGCTGCTACACAGTCATCTATGTAAAGAAAGTCGCGCAGGATCTTTCCGTCGCCAAAAAGTTTAATGGGCTTCTCATCCATTACAAGTCGTATAAACCAGTTAACGACGCCGAAGTTGCCATGTTTCATCTGGGCGCGTTCTCCATAAATGTTGGAAAGGCGTAAATTCACGGCTCTCAGCCCGTGCTGGTTTCCATAAAATGCGATGATTTTCTCTGCTGTTAAATTGGACAGTTCGTATAAACCCTTGGGATTTAAAGGGGAGCTTTCATCCGCAGGTAGTTTGGGAGGGCTCCCATAGACACCTCTTGTGCTGGTGTAGACTAAGATCGCACCAGGTGCATGGTTTTTCATCGCCTCCAGGATCACAGCTGTGCCGTGGATGTTAATATCGATATCAGGAAAGGGATCTGACTGCCCCAGAACGTGTGAGCACTGACCAGCTAGGTGAAAGATAAAATCCTTATCCTGGACCATCTTTTCAACGGCGCGTTTATCTCGAATATCTGAGATGTTAACGTGCACGCTATTTTTGATCGGTTCAATATTGAATAGATTTCCTCCATGGTCTTTCCATAGAGCATCAAGAATCGTCACATCTGCGCCCAATTGCACAAGCTGTATAGCAAGATTGCTTCCGATGAAGCCCAAGCCTCCTGTGATGAGCACTTTTTTGCGTTTCCAAAGGTTGTCAAAGTTCATTTTAGTGCTAGATGGCGTTTAACTTTGTTGAAAACCCTTCTAAAAATTGTGGGCTTGGGAATAGGGGGTGTATATCCAGCATTGAACGTGGGATCGATCTTTCGAACAGACGCAATAGCAGCTTTGAGCGCAAAAATATAAGGCTCATAAATCCACGTCTTTTGTTCAATATCTGCACGGGTGTAGGGTTCTATATCTCCAAAATCAAATGCTTCTTCTGACAAAAGAAGGAAGCGATGAAAATGATAAAAAATTAATGGCATCTCATTGACAAAAACACTATCTTCAAATTTTCGCAATTGATACTGCATGACGTTCCAAAGAGCCACCCCTCCTCCTATATGCTGAAGAACATGGACTCCTTTAAAACGCGTTGTCCAATCATCGAGGTATTTTTGGTCTCCCAACTTTCCCTCTTCAATACGTAAATAGCACCACTCATTGCAACGCTCTCGCCACCAAGATAAACAGGCAAGCCCCTCCTCATTGTTACGGAAAATCAACATCTGCACGTTATAAATGCCATTTATTTCCAACCATTTCAGCCGAGCTGGGAATCGATGTTCGATGATCAGAATGGAACGATCTCCCAATTCCTGATAAATCGGCTCTGGACTGCTGTAAAAAAAGAGATCCGCATCTAGATACGTTATCATATCTAATTTCGGATGCTGGCGGAGAATATAGAGTGGAAGTGATGGAGTGCACGTGCAGCAGTATTCAAAACGCGTGCGAGTGGCTTTTGCCTTTAATAACTCTTCATCTTCGAAATCGCTCAAAGCAATGAGCGAAACCCTCTCAAGGTTCATCCTGGACAATAGATCAAATACTTGAGCATCCATACAAAGAATCCATAAATGAAAGGATTCGCATGTCTTCAGCAGAGAAGCGTGCAATGCAAGTCCCTTGAAGAGATAATGGCTATCAAACAGAGTGCAAAAATTTTTCATACAGCATTTTTTTTGGTTTTGAATAGGGTCCGAAAGAATTGGCCGAATATTGCATAAAAAGTTTGCGCGGGGATCTTAAAAAAGGTGTTTTTCCAGCGCATATCTTTCTCAGAACAAAGCCAAGCATAACGCATCAAGTAAATAAGATTTATCTTAGAACGTTTGGAAAAAAGAAGTAAAAAACAATCTCGTATGGAATTAACAAATGTTGAAGGGTAGAGTCCTGTTTTGTTCAGATCTGCAAAAACAGTAGCCCGGTGAGCTACGGCAAGGGTGTAGCCCGCGCGTTTTGCTCTAAGTGTAAATTCATAGTCGCTGAAATAGTGAGGAAGTTGCTTTACATTGATATTTCCTATTTTGTGAAAAACTTCGATAGGAATCAATGTCCCGCGTCCTGGTAAGACATCCACAGCAAGATCGTAACTCTGTTTATCCAGAAATTCATGATCTCGCATGACGAGGCACTTGAGGTGGCGATTGAGCCTGACACCGCCCTCTTTGAATGCAGCGTCGTTACGGTCGCGCAGGAGCGATCCCACAATGGCTCGATTTAACAAATTGGATACAGAAACCAATGTGTCGAGGTAAGAAGGCTCGACGCTAAGATCGTTGTTGAGGAGAAGAATGAAATCTTCTGCTCGTGAAGAGAGCAAAATGTGATCGACAGCCCATGCTGTAGCTCCACCCCACCAGAGGTTTCCATCTCCCTTGAGAATAGTCACGCCAGGAAATAATTTCTCAACTTCAAGAGAAGTTCCATCGGAAGATCCGTCATCCACAAGAACCACCTTAAAATTCTTATAGGTCTGCTTTTCTAGAGCATCTAGAATATTAATCACATTCTTTCGCTCATTGTGGGCAGTAATAGCGATATAGATCGTCATTTGGATGAGCGCTCCCTCTTTTTTTCGAGGAAGACCAGAAAACTCTCTCCTTGCATGCAGAAGTCTGCCCAGCGCAAACGAAGAAACGCAAGTTTTTGAACAAAGCGATCCCAATAAGATAAGCGAGGAGATTCCCACGCCTCTCCGTTGAAGAATGGCGCTTTTTTTCCAACTTCTGCAGGAAATGCGGCAAGCAGCTTTTGCAGTGAGTACCACAAATTCGGCGTGAGAGTTTTTATTTTTTCTACGCGATAGCCCGCTGACTCAGCAAGAGAAAGTAGGCTTTTCTTAGAGAAGTGGTTCAGGTGATAGGGTAGGTGCCAGTTCAGCCAGCGTTCTTGATGTTTTTTCCGAAGACGCGAGTCGATATTCGGTACGCTTAAAATAATCCTTCCTTGAGCCTTCAAAATCGAATGGAAAGATTTGAGAAGAGCTTGAGGGTCAGGCACATGTTCTAATACCTGACTCATGGTGATATAGTCGAAATATTGATGGGGATAGCTTGTCTCTGAATATAACCCTATATGAACCGAAAGATCAAAGTTACGGACCAGATCGCGAATGTTCTCATCCGGCTCAATCCCATGCGCTTCGCAGCCTTTTTGTTTGAGCTCGAGAATGGAAGAGCAGTCACCGCACCCGACATCTAAAACCGTTGCTCCCTTCGGCACGTGATAATGGGCTATATTATTTATTCCCTGCTTCCATCGTGCGAAGGGAAGGAATTGCAAATGACCGTTTTTTCATCTCCTCAAGGGCAAGACTTTTTCTGGGGTAATATTCAGTATAAAGTGCGCCTAGCTGATCTTCAGCAATTTCTGGGGCAGTTTGACCAAATCCGCACTGCTTACAACGAAAAATATCAAAACGGCCGGGATAACCGTGACGATCATCAAAGAGGTTTTGCAGAAACGTCGTCAGATTATGGCCACAAATTTTACAACTTGGAAAATCTTTCATCTTTTACCGATTAAGTCTGATTTTGATGAAGCTGCATTTTTACAATACCAAAAATATGTAGTAGCTAACCCTTTTGCAAGAGAAATTGTCGGCTGCCAACCCAAGGAGCGTATTTTTGAATTATTCATCAGTTTTTTCGGGGTGCCGTCCGGCTTTGTCCGGTCCCAGATAATAGGCCCAGTGCGGCCTGCAATGGATTGAATGGTCTCTGCCAATTCTTTGATCGAAATATCTTCACCCATGCCGACGTTGATGGGTTCTGGAGATTCATAATCCTTCATTAAAAAGAGACTCGCCTCGGCAAAATCTTCGACAAAAAGAAATTCTCTTCGCGCAAGGCCAGTACCCCACAAAGTGACAGGTTCTTGTAATTGACTTGCTTCATAAAACTTACGAATCAAGGCCGGCGCCACATGAGAAGTAGTCAGATCGAAGTTATCATGAGGGCCGTACAAATTGGTAGGCATTGCAGAGATGAAACGCGCACCATATTGTCGCTGATATGCCATGCATAACTTAACACCAGCAATTTTTGCGATCGCATATGCCTCGTTGGTAGGTTCTAATGGACCTGTGAGTAGTGCTTCTTCGGAGATTGGCTGAGGAGCCAATTTTGGGTAGATGCAGGAGCTGCCCAAGAAAAGCAGTTTCTTGACACCGAAATGGTAGGCTGCGTGAATCACATTCGATTGGATCATCAGATTGTTGTAGAGAAACGCAACGGGATCAGAGCTGTTTGCATAAATACCGCCAACTTTTGCGGCAGCTAAAAAGACGTATTCTGGGCGCTCCTTGGCGAAAAAGGCGCGCGTCTTTTCCTGATTGGTTAGATCGAGTTCATCCCTAGATGCAAGGCAGAAGTTGCAATATCCCTGAGCTTTCAATGCACGCAAGATCGCAGAGCCTACAAAACCCTTGTGGCCTGCTACAAATATTTTAGCGTCTTTTTGCATGCGCCTTGCTCCATTTCGTTTCGATATTATCTTCACCTCTTCTTTATACAGCCACTAGTTTCTTGCCCTAAAAAATCTCGAAAAAAGAATTCTGTGGGATAGGTTCAAAGAGAGCCTTGACATGATTCGGCTTTTGGATATGCTCAGCAGCATTCTCATGCATAAAATTAAAAGCTGAATAAGCACTTATATTGATTCTTTTTACGCCTATAAACAGAGGAGAGAACCTATGTCGATTTTATCAAGATGCGCTCTGAAACCCGTAGTGTTTTGCTTTTTGTTAACGATTTCTACTTTATACGCGAACGGTGTTGACGATCCGCAAGAGCTCGATGAGTACATTAAGTCATTCTCGCAAGGTGAGTACATAATTTGTAATATCCCCAATCAAGGCAAGTTTTACGTTGAACCTTATCGAAATGATACAATTAAAAACGTTTTAAGATCCGGCCGAGTATGGGAACCCCATATTCTTACGCAAATTTATCAGTACGTCCAGCCCGGAACTGTAGCTCTGGATATTGGAGCTCACATAGGAACATTTACAATGGCGATGGCAAAAGCAGTTGGGAAAAATGGTGCCGTATATGCATTTGAGCCTCAACGAAAAATCTTTAGAGAGCTTAAGAAAAACTGCGAATTAAATGGTGTTGAGAATGTTGTTTGTCATCGTATAGCAATTGGTGATCAGCAAAAACTAATTGAAATGGACAAGGAAACAGTTCCTAACAGTGAGGGCAGCACAAATATAGGCCATGGCGGAGATATCGCGGAAATGAGAACGATTGACAGTTTCAATTTCACAAATGTGTCGTTCATGAAAATTGATGTGGAAAGATCTGAAGAACAAGCTTTAGATGGAATGATCGATACTATTAAGAAAAATCAACCGGTAATCGTTATTGAACTGCAGGGCGGCTTTCTTTGGGAAACTGCACCACCAAATATAAGACAAAAAATGCAAAATTCTATCGATAAACTAGAAGCATTGGGATATACGGTAACGCGGCTTTATCTACATGACTATTTAGCTCTTCCCGCGGATCGGCCATGAAGCTAAAAGTTCTTTATTTCACATTTGTTGATATCGGCTCTGATAGTAATGGAGGCAGCATTTCTTGCCGCAACCACATAAAAAGATTGAGTCAAGACACTGGAATAGAGCTTTTTGTTGTTATTGCAGGTATACCAGATCAAGAACAGGCTGCAATTGCATATCTAAATAGCCTTAATATTCGTAGTAAATTTGTTGTTTTTCAAAACCCTCTATCCAATCCATCAATAACATTTGCACAAAAACTCGCCTCTTTTAGTTTGGAAATACATGCCTGTTACCACCCTCAGATTGATGATGCCGTTATTGAATCTCTAACATCTACTCATACGGATGTGTTATTAGTAGACTACTTTTTCAGCATACTATTTTGTCGGAAGGCTATCCAAAGGGCAGCAAAACGGGTCCTTATTACTCTTAATCGCGAAACAGAATTTTATAGAAATCAACTCAAAACATCTAAGGGGTTGAAACTAAGAAAAATCATCCGCATTGCTCGTTTGCAGCGAGCAGAATTTGCCATCCACAAAACAATGGATAAAATTATCGCCCTCAGTTCCGCGGATATCCCAAATCATACGGGGCATATATAACGCCCTACTTAGATATAAAAGCAAAACAGTGGCAACCCAACACTTCTCATACCATCTTCTTTGTGGGAAACATTGGGCATTATCCAAATGCTGAAGCAATTGAGTACATCGTTACCAAATTAGCACCTGCCGTAGCTGAGATATTACCTAATGTTAGGTTTAGGATCATTGGTGCATCTGCTGATGATGTTCCTTTTCATCACCCTTCTGTGGATTTTCTCGGAAAATCCAATGCCGAGGAGGTCGAACGAGAATTTTTGAATTGTCAGCTTTTTATTTGTCCCGTTAACAACACCTTTGGAATGAAGTTCAAAGTGGCGGAAGCTCTTTCTTATGGTACTCCATTTTTAGCCTCTCCGGAGACAATGCTATCCGTTCCTTATTTGAAAGATCTACCTTCCATTTCTCTTAATGATCCAACACAAGCTGCAAAAGCCATTGAAGCTACTATCCGTGATGAAGATAGTACGACCCTCTTAGCAATCAAGATCTCTTTACAGCACAGAGCATTTATCAACTCCCAGAACAATATTTGGAGTCGTACGCTTGCTACTATTTAAAATTCAGAAAAAAATCGTGTCGATTTTATTGAGATTGTTTGTTCTTATTCGCCGCATCGGCACTCGGTTTCATCAATATTTACGCAATGCTTGGAATATTGCGGCGTTTGGACGTTTGCAGGCATTCGCGCATGCATCTCAAGATCAATTTGTGCATTTGCTTCTCTACGAGCTACTTGATAAAAGTGACAATGGGCATTATCTGGAAATTGGCGCAGGGCACCCAAGCAGTTGTAACAACTCATACTCTTTCGAAAAATATTTTTGGATGGAAAGGAACTAGTATAGACATTAACGACGAACATCAAAAAACATGGTGTTCACTCGACAAAATCCTCTGCTTATTGAAGATGCTATGCGATCGGATTATCGCCAGATTTTAAAATCGTTTCCTAAGGTTATCGATTACCTTTCTTTAGATATCGATGACAGTTACGACGTTGTTTTAGCAATACGAAATTTTTGAAATTAGTAGAGATACACAACACAA
>CAWDOQ010000012.1:0-54266 GCA_963804085.1 Chlamydiia bacterium
AGAGGCACTGCTGTAGGTGGCAGTCTATCTGTAATTGTGGTCATATGTGTCTACCCCTCACTATTCGGATCGCTTTTATTATCGAGTCCCAGCCAGTGTGCGACCAATTCTGGAATAGGGTCACCTATCCCATACCTACAACCGCTATGAAAGGCTCTTGTGTCAATATCACTTGCATCCCAATCCTCTTCATCACTGTCCCATCTAAAATCCAATTCAGCGTCAGCTTCTGCAAGGGTAATATTTTCTAGATCGAACGTATAGGCGAGTATGATTTTACGTATGCTGGGCGAAAAGAGAGGATGGAAGTTATGAAGATGCGCGTCTAATTTCACAGGCAAAGGCCAATAATCAATCCCATCTAGATAATCGATAATAATATTTTGTAGTGAAGATGCAAAAGAAGTGCACCCTTCAATTGCACTTAGTCTTTCTGTTTCAAATGCAGATAAAACAGCATGCGTACGAGGCTCTTCAAGCCTCGTTAAAGGGTTGTCCGTCAGCCAACGCAAAGTTCTCTCGGGGTGGAATGTCTTTCCACTAAGACTTGCCCCATGGCGTAATAACACATCGATTAGCTCAGCCTTAGTCTCTAACGCATGCCTCCTTGAGGTGTTTAACACTATGCGTAAAGGTGTGTCGCTCTGTTTGCTTGCTTCTTCTAGATTTGCACCTCTTTTGATAAGGGTTTTTGCGATCGTGAGCCACCGTTTGGCATCGTTGAAACCTCTTAAAGCGTTCCAAATGGCATCAGGTAATGTCACGTTTGGTCCTGCATCGTCTAATGTCTCATCATTCATTGGATCATCACTGAACCGTATTTGGGAGGTGGGTGTCGCGATAGCTTTCGAAACAGCCTCTTCTTTGGGTTTTATTTCGATGACTTCCAATGCTTTCTCTTTTAGTTCAAGCTGTACGGTAGACGGAGTGGAAAACAGCCAATTTGCCCAATCGGTTAGCCAAGAGCAGAACGCTTGCCAGATGACCTGAATGCGTGAAACAAGGCAGCCCCAGCAAGCAGGTTCAACGCTTTGAGTAGTTGTGGAGTATAGATTCGTGGATGCAGTGGCAACGATATTGACATTTGACATGATTATATTACTCCGTTTCAGTATCACTAACTTTTTCATCACTTGCGACTTGTGGAAGAACTGCTGCTTCAGGAGTAGGTTCCACAGATGCAGGATCAGGCGTGCCGATAGGATGACTTTCTATGTCCTCTCTTGTCATCTCCGTATCGATAACATCCCACTCTTTTTGTTTGGGTGGCTCTGTAATCTGTTCGGGTTCGAGCGTATAATCGAGAATGACTTTACGGATGCTGGGATAAAGACGAGTGTCTGCAAACCAAAGCTGAGCACTTAACTTTGAACACAGTGGCCATGGGTCGACACCATCAAGGTAACCGATAATGATATTTTGTAGTGGAGGTGTAAATGGACAGCACTCTTGAAGAATATGCCTCCGATCTGCCTCAAACTTTATCATCACTTCATCAAATAAAAAATTTCGAAGACGCGTTTTGGGATTTGCTGCAATTTTTAGGAGAGTGCAATTAGGAGCACTTTTTGAATAGGAAGCAGCTAGGCTTGCCCCTTGTCCTAAAAGAAGATAGGTGAGTAGAGTGGCGTATTCGTAACCCCAAAAGTGATTTAAGGAATCAATGTTTGTCAGCGCACTGTATAAGGGGGTTTCTCCCGAATTGTCCACCACTTCTAAATTAGCACCCTGGCTGATAAGAAGTTTGGCGAGAGTAAAACATTCTTCTACAGGACGATCATGCCAACCAGCTCCTGCCACAGCACCTTCGACTGCAAAATGAAGTGCGGAACCTCCTCCTGCCCACCGGGTAACTTCTTTCTCATCTAAACTAACGCCTAATTCAACATGCGCATGGATTAGTTCTGTAGCAAATTGTTCAATAGCCTTACGTGTGGGTTCATTTAATCTATTACCATCACGACTATTGGCTACCTGTAGACGCCTCATCAAAAAAATAAGAGGAGTTTGTCCGCCACTTCTTTCATTTAAGGCTGTTTTTGCTTTTAAAAGCGGACGAGCAATCGAAAAATCCGGAGCGCTATACAAATCCGGAAGAACGTTATCTTTAGGTGTATGATAAACAATATCTGACAACAAGTTGGTAAAGTTGACAAAAACAGCAGGAGCTGGTGGAGAAGAGGGCAGATTGAGGTCGATTGCTTGAGGAACAATAAAGCGAAGTATAGAAGATAATTTAGCTTGAGGGGCGGGCATTGCAACAGCTTGAGGACACTCTGGAACAGCCTCTTCTTTGGGTTTTGCTTCAATGATTACTAGCTCTTTCTGTTTTAGTTCAGATTGTGCGGGAGATGATGTGGAAAACAGCCAATTTGCCCAATCGGTTAACCAGGAGCAGAATGCTTGCCAGATTGCCTGAATGCGTGAAACAAAGCAGTCGCAGCAAGAGCTGGGAGTTGGATCAATGTCTTGAGCTGGCCGGACCACATTTTGGGGTAATGCTGGAATCATGATGTTTCTTCCTCTTGTTTAAAAATAAGCTAAAAGTATAGCATTAAACCGACTGTCGGTCAATATAAAGTATTTGTTATGTTTTATTTCTAAATCTTTCTGTGTTAGCTACTTGTGTATGTTTCGAATGGAGGTTCTGTATGAGCTATATTTTTCGTGCTATTCTGGGTTTGTTTCTCGGGATTTCTCATTTAGCTTCGGCGGCAAAGCCAATAGACTTATCATCTAGCAACTGGCCCAAGCACATTGAGGGTAACCTAATCGCTTTTGACCTTGTGACCAATGAAAAGAATGAGGCGTTTTATGCTATCTGTGAGATGTATCAGATTAGCCAAGAGGATTTATCTTCACATTTAGAGAGCATGGTAATTTGGTGTATCTATGATGAGATGCAGCAGCCTGTTGGTGCAGTTCAAGTAGATACCTATCAAACTCTACAACAGCTGGAAAAGCAGGTAACAGACCAAGAGCTCGCGAAAAAGCTTTTTGATTCTGGGCATGTCTTCGAGCTCTCTTATGCGCTCGCTGAGCAATACCGTGGCAAAGGATTGGGATCTAAAGCTGTAAAAACTTGGATAGAAGAGATGCATTCTCTGCACTTAGATGAGCATTTTTTTGCACTTGTGAATGCAGATAATCATCCTTCCATTCGAATAATGGAAAAGGTTGGTTTTGCCAGTCTTGGCAATTTTACTCACGACGTGCTGAATGAAAATATTCTCTTGTTTTGGCAGGATTAAAAAAGGTTGCTCTATGAATGATAAATTAAATGTTCAAGTTCCAATGGTATCAAGCATTTCTGCAGGTACTGCAGCTGCGACGCCTTTACTGTTGCAGAAGCCGATAATGGAGGCGGGCCAGTCGCGGACAGTGAGTTCGCTAGGCCTGAAAACCCCACCAGCGATAGAGCTCCCAACTTCCACAAACCAATGATTGTATTTTCCATCACAGGTGCGCGTATAGGTCCCATGTGGGTATACAGGAAAGAGACAAATCTTGTGACGTACACAGTGAGCAACTACGCTTACGATTATCCAAAGTGATTTGCCAAGTTGCCCAGGATAATCTTGCTCGGCTTGTGCTTGCGTCTTACCTCTACTTTCTGGCTTGACCTCTTGCTCCATCCACACCCAGAGGGATCTGCCTGTTGGTTCGTTGCCATATTTTTCTAAAACATTGTTAAAAACATTCAGTTTCATCCAACTTTTTTCAGCAATAGAAGCAAAGGCGTTAATGCTGAGCTCCTTGTTATCTATGGCTTTGGGGATGAGGGTAAGGGTATGGGTTTCTTTTAGTTTTGCAAGCTGACGAAAGATCTGAGGAGGAAGGCGTGGTGCTTTCTCTACATCTACTCCGAAATACTGTTTCCACTCTTTTGGCCCAAAAGCATGAGACAAAAGTTTGGGAAAAGCTGTTTTGTACTTGCCTTCATAAAACGTCTGGTCGACTCCCTGTTGCTCACACTGTGCTTTCCAGACTTTGTCGGGAAGCTTCCAAGTTTTGCAGACAGCTTCACACATAGCCATCTCTTGGGGCCAAAGGTATTTCATGATGTGGTAAAAGGCGTCTGGGCTTGCAATGACGTTCAATTCTTTCTCTTTGAGTTCAGGTTGTGCGGGAGATGATGTGGAAAACAGCCAATTTGCCCAATCGGTTAGCCAGGAGCAGAACGTTTGCCAGATTGCCTGAATGCGTGAAACCAGGCAGTCGCAGCAAGAGCTGGGAATGGGATCAACGCATTGAGTTGGCCGGACCGCATTTTGGGCTAATGCTGGAATCATGGTTTAGTCCTCTTGATCGGTTTTGGCCGGAGTGAGGTGCTCGACAAGTGCAGAATGCGCACCGGTAATTTTTTTGAAATTTTCTTGAGCATCTAGCGTTCTTTGAGCAAATGCTGCGTCATTCTCTTCTTTTTGCCTTTCGATTTTATCCGGATGGTCGGTTTTACAGAGTGACTTGTACTTTGTTCTTACTTCTTGTAGGGTTGCCATGGTTGATAAACCTAACGTTCTGTAATGCTGACTCCAGTCGACGATAACCATTGGAGCAGGTGGAGGTCGGGAAGAGCGGAAAAAGTCTTCGAAGCCATGAAAATTAAAGTGAGAATAGCTGGAATCTTTCGATTCGTAATTTGGCTTAGGTTTCGGTTTAGGTTTCAGTGCTAGAAAAGCATCCAGAGTAGAGTTTACTTCAGCTTTTGCTTTAATATGCCAAAGTATCAACACCTCTTTTGCCTCCTCAGCAGCTTCAGAAATTTCCAATGAAATATATTGGTACAATTCAGATGCCAGTCTAGAAAAAAGGTCTGCTACTTCAAGTCGATAATCTTTTATTATCTCTTGATACTGCGAAGTCCAATCCGATCTCTGACTCATCTTTTCTTTGAATACTCTACCTAAAATTTTCGCGAAGATTTGTCGAACCATTTTCTCATTCGAATCAGAGAAATAGGAGAGAGCCACTTTAACCAAAAAGTGACGTTGTATCTCAAGATCGGTTACTTGCTCAATGGTCGCAACGGCGGCAACTTTATTCCCTTGGTTCAGATACTCATTTGCCACTTTGCCTATAAAGCGATTGCGCTCCCCAACGTTAGTCGAATTATTGATCGCATGAAGAGCAAAAGTTAATTTACCATTTTTGAAATAATGAGATGCAACTTGCTCTAGCAAGTCTTCTTGCATCTTATGGTTCCGTTCAATTTTATCGATGAATGATGAGGCTTGATTTGGTTCATTTTTAGCCAAAAAATGGAGTATTACATTCTGATAACAATTGTTTTTTTGTGCATAGGAATCATAGGAGATCATGGAGATCACGTTCAGAGCATGACCTGGTTGGTCTTTATTCAGATATGCGAGCACAATTTTCTCATACAAATTGTCTTGCAACTTATCGTCAAACGCGATCTTTGCCATCATCTTCTGAGCATCATCTGGCTGGCCTTTGATTAGATACACGAGCACAACCTTCTCGTATAAGCTCTTTTTAGGGTTACCGTAAATTTTGTCGATAACTTTTAAAGCTTGAGTGGGATTATTTTCAGCCAAAAGATGGTTTGCAACCTTCTCAAAAAGGAGTTGTTCTTGTTTGCCGTCTAAAGAAGAATGCGCAAGCCCGTTGATCACCTCTAGAGCATTGTCGACATCACCTGATTTTAAATAGGAAAAGGCGATCTTCTCAATATATGCAATATGTGTTTCGACGTTGTAATACCCGATCACATTAGTTGACCGAAGAGCATTTTCTCTATCTCCTTGCGCCAAATAGTTATCGGCTTGCCGTGAGTAAAAACCTTCGGGATAACAGGTTTGTTCACCAACTAAGAAACAGTCATAGCAAGATTTATGAAATGCGCTTTCCTGGATATTAAATTCGCCCCAGCGGTCATCAAAAATAGAGAGCAGCCAACCAAAAGACTCTTGTAGATCACGTATGATACAAAAACAGCGAGCCTGCAAAACAGTGCAATAATCGGAAGAGTAGCAGGGCGTACAGAACAGGGTCGAAATAGTATCAAGGGCAATCAGCGCAAGATGGTAAATGGTTTGGGCAACGGCACACCAAACAGCTAAGGGAATGCCCAGCAGTGAGTACATATAACTAGGCCAGTTGGTAGCGTTCTGAGAATTATGATATTGACGATCTTGACTTGCGAACTGCCAAAAGCTGACTTTTCCAATCTCAGAACGGAATCCCATATTAAATACCTTTCGGAAAATCTCCTTATCTTCCGCCGTGGTAAAAGCTGAGTCGCCTCTGAGAAAGGCGCGACAGTAAGCATTTCTTTCAAAATTAATAGACATTTTCACCTATCTGCTTTTCAAAATATGACAAGATTATAGCAATAAACCGACTGTCGGTCAATAATTTAATATAATTGTTGATTGATTACTATAAAAAATCATTTAAACAACTTTATTGCATTCGAAATGCTTGTTATTAAAATAATAATTATTAGATGATGTTGTGAGAAAGATCGTTTTGAATTCGATTGAAGGGAAGGGACTCTCTTTAAAATTTGTTAACCCACTTCAATCCAAAAAGTTGATCGTAGTAAAAAACAGCACCGGTATCCCTTCCAAGCTTTAATTGAAGAGCATCTGGTGGAGCTTTTCGATTCCATAAATCGGAAGAAGAGTAAAGAAAGCCACAGTCAGAACAAAGAAGATGTAGCCAATTACGACAAATACGCCATCTTTTTCTAAGATTCCTATCGATAAAAAAACTGCTGCCAGCGCTGGCAAAAAATTGGCAATAGGCAAGACTAAAAAAAAGCCACAAGCTGCCAAGATGCCCCCATTTAGTCGTATGAGGCCCGGATGCTCGATTAAAAAATGGCCGCGCGGATGCACAAACTTTTCAGTGAACTTAAAAAAGCGCTCGGCTGAGACAAAGCACTTTGTGAGAAGCGGTCCAGAAATCTTGCGCTTTAACAAAAATTTAGGAAACCAGACGCGTTTGTTTGCGGCGATGCGATAGCCGTTAAAAAGGATAAATATACCAAAGACAGCCGATAGGCCGGGTACCGAGAGAAAAAAGACAAAAGGGAGGGACAGAAAAAGAGTGATGAGCGTTTGTGCGCGTGTGTCGATATGATCGACCAGCTGCTTGAGTGTCAGGTTGTGCGCACGGCAGAGGTGCGCAAGCGCATGGAGCTGTTCAGACATCCGTTGGTTCATAATCAACGTATTAGCATCAGTCAGTTATATTTTTACATAAATTTTTCGCTTAGAGAGGAGGCTTTTTGAGCTTAACAGAATGTGAGGCTTTAATGGTACGCCTTAATCCCAAATTTTTAAGGAACGTGACCCAGCCTGCAGGAAATAGCCAAACCATGAGATGGTGCAGCCAAACGAATGGGGAGAACTTGGAGTCTGCTATGAGAGCCGCACTGAGCTGCGCAAGTTTTCTGATTTTTCTTAACATATTTGCGCAGAGATTCTTTGCATTGATAATAGCCATAGCAAATATTTTATATTGACCAACGGTCGGTTAAATGCAATACTTTAGGCTTTGTTTTTACACGGAGAAGACAATTGTGATTCCTGCTTTACCACAAATTGCGGTCCGACCAATGCTATGCAACATTTACCAATAGGAGACCTTAATGAAGAAGAATTTGATAAAATTCTTGTTTTGTTTGCTTGCTTTTATGACGACAGCTGTTCAAGCAGCTCCTGATCAGAATAAGTATTTAGACTGGCATTCAAGCCATAAATTTTTCGCTTAGAGAGGAGGCTTTTTGAGCTTAATAGCATGTGAGGCTTTAATGGTACGCCTTAATCCCCAATTTTTAAGAAAAGTGACCCAGGCTGCAGGAAATAGCCAAACCATGAGATGGTTCAGCCAAACAAATGGGGAGAACTTGGAGTCTGCCATGAGAGCCGCGCTGACCTGCGCAAGTTGCTGGTTTTTCTTAACAAATTTGCGCAGAGATTTCTCGTAACCGGCAAAAGCCTTTGTGTAATCTCCCTGGGCTTCTGCAAGCTCGCAGGCAAGGACATAAGCACCCACAAGTGCAACACTTGTGCCCTGACCAGACATGGGTGAAGGAGCGTATGCGGCATCCCCCACCAAAACAACGCGCCCCTCTGACCAACGTGGCATATGGACTTGTGCAATGAGATCAAAATAAAAGTCTGGAGACTCTCTCATCACGCTGAGAAAACGAGGAACTTCCCATCCACAACCTTTAAGAGCTTCTTCTAGCAGTTTTTGCTGCTGTTTTATATCGCGAAAATCAAACTGCAAGGGGGGCGAAGCAAAAGCAAAAGCTGCTTTTGCGTTGAGATCCCCACGCGTGCTATAGATGTTGATATATTTTTGAGGCTCAAAATACTCAATTTCTGAGCGATCTAATTTATAAAAATTGGGAATGGAGAAGACGGAAACATAAAAACCAAATTCGCGCAGAAAATTAGACTCCTCTCCAAAGACTAATTTTCGAACAACCGAATGCAGCCCATCTGCTCCGATCACAAGATCAAAGTGACGCGGCTCACTTTTTTCAAACTCGACATTGACTCCATTTTTGCTCTGTACAATGTTCGTGATCGAATCTCCAAAAAGGCATTCAATATTGTTATCTTTTACCTGGCTGAATAAAATTTGACAGAGATCGCTGCGCATGATCTCTAGATCTCCTTCGGCGCGAGAACCGACGAGATCTCCACTCATCTTTGTTAACTCCTTGCCGCTGCTGTCGACAACTACTGCTCCCTGGATATCAGTCGTAGCTTCGACGATGGCAGAATAAACCCCGGTGTACTTGATGACATCAAGAGCAACTCCTCGGATATCGATTTTGTAACCACCCGTTCGTAAGGCTGGGGCTCTCTCAATAAGAGTCGGGACAAAACCATACTGTTTTAACCAGTAGGCCAACATCAGACCGGCAACGCCCGCCCCAGAAATTAAAATATTTTTGTTTTCCATCTCACCTCTCGCATATCAAATCATGGATTTTTTAAGCTTGCTTTATCTGCAAAATTCCCATGCCAAGAAGCATTCCACAGGCAAATTTTGGAGAAAATGTTCCAGGTTTCGCATATGCACACGCAAGTTCATCTTTTAAAACCGCTTTTTTTTCATCAGGGATGTTCATGTCCTTGATGCATTCTATCCACCAAGCAGTGATTTCTACCGGAGGAATCTGTTCGTTGCCTAAACAAGAGCTGACGAGACTTACAATCTCATCGTGGCTGTGTCTTTGCCAGAACCATTTTTCAATGCGCTTTCCTAATGTAGAAGAAAGGAGTAGTTTCAAAAGATAATCAGGCTGAGCAAGGGCGTCGTTCTCAGCTGCTTTACTTCCTAAGCGAAACTCTTCTCTTACAAGATTTTGAAAATGATGCAGATTGTGCGGATCGTCCCATCGCACAAGATATCCAAGCCACCCGATCATGCATTTCAAAACACTCCAAATACAAGACTCGTTTTGTTCGCTATGGCCTTGTTGCAGCTGAAAAATACTAGCATATAGTCCTTCGCTAATGCGTTTGCGCTCCGATTGGAGACAGTTTAAGATTTTAGAATGGGTGGTTGCACACTCGCTTTGCCCCACGAGACCATCGTAGATCTCTTCGACATCATCTCCAATCCGTGGGCCGCAATATGCGCCTGCAACAATCAATTTTATTAGAGCATCAACTCGATTCACTAACGGATTTTTTGGAAGTTTTTGGGTAATGAACTTCAGTTGTTCGATTAGGGACTCATATTTCGTGGGCGCTCCCGCAGCAATGCAATGTCCTTTGATCCTTTGGATACAATCTTCGAGTTGTGATTTGGCTATAGCAATCAGCTCTTCGTCTGTTTTTAAAGCAGGGTCTGAGCAAATGCGCTCTTTAAAACGTCGATCATCGCTGAACTTCTTTCGCAAGGCTTCTATGTTTTCCTGATAATGGGGATTCATCTCAAAATCTGGATTCATGATTTCTTGGAATTGCTCTACAAGATTTTGAATATCCGTATTAGGATCTACCTCTGGCATATAAGTTGGCCAGAGAATGTAGTCACGATTCACTTCAAGTTCAGCCTCCCCTTCCAAAAAGCGCTGCACAGCTTCTAGGTTAGGTTTCAAAAACTCAGGAACTTCTCTTTTAGCTTCCATCCATTTGTAACAGCGCCCTGCAGAATAAGAGAAAATATTAGTCAGTGAAAAAAGAATATTGAAAAAATTACCTGTAAATAGCCCCGTAATATAGGCAGCAGGAGCACTGTATTCTTGGATGAACTGACGGATCTCATCGGGAAACAGTGAGGCGCGATTTACAAACCCTAGTCCTACCATAGCACAAGAAGCGACCCCAAATGCGATATTTCCGAAAAAGATCAAAGCAACGGAGGAGACAAGAGCTGCGACTTGGCAAATATCGCTTATGTGGTCTTGAATAAAAATGGCAATAGGACGCCAAAACTCATCGCACAAAGGTGGTGTCTCTGCCTTTTGAACGACCCCTTCATTCCAATCCTTGGTCACGAGCGCTAGTGCGACAGGTGTAAGATAAAGGATAACGCGCGAAACTAGAGAAATGGGAGAATAACCGGCTAATGTGCAGGCTTTATCGGCAAGCGCAAGCGCATTGCTAACTTGCCCTTCTTGAAAAAGCGTGCCCGACCAGATGTTTCTTCCCGCATACATCGAATCTCCAAGCCGCTTCATTTCCGTAAAAGCAAGGCCATATCCAATTCCTTCTACAGCTGAGATGACGTTCGCAATGCTCATGATGGTTTCTCCATTTAGAACAACACTATAGCATTAGACCGACCGCCGGTCAATTAAATTGATTTGACCCCTCGCAGAAAAATCTATAACCTTGAGGTCTTATGGCAAGAGTAGTAAAAAAATCTTCAGTAAGAAGGGCGGAAATTGTGCAGACCGCTCACGACCTATTCCAGACAAAAGGATATGAAAAAGCGACCATGCAAGATGTGATGGATCGCTTGAAGATCGCCAAAGGTACGATCTACCACTATTTTAAATCAAAAGAAGAGCTTTTCGAGGCGGTCATTGAAGAAATCGTCGATCAAAGTACCGAAATGATGCAGACGATCCTAGAAAAATCCAAAGGAAATGCTCTTCAGAAAATAAGGAAATTGATTGAAGCTGGCAGCGTGGCCGAAGAGAACAGCGCAATCTTAGAGCAGCTGCACGGACCCGGCAATGAAGCCATGCATACACGTCTTCTCGCAGCTGCAATCGTGAAGCAAGCGCCTTTTTATGCAAAGTTAATCGAGCAAGGATGCAAAGAGGGAATTTTTAAGACCAAAGCGCCACTCGAGTGCGCTGAACTAATCTTAACTAGTATTCAATTTCTCACAGATATTGGGATCTATCCCTGGACACATGAAGATCTCAAGCGTAGAGGCGAGGCTTTTCCAAAACTCATCGAGCAGTTACTGAATGCGCCCGTCGGATCATTTCAGTTTTTGGCGAACCGATTAAAGTAAGCTTATTTGGGATAGGACTTAGGTTTGCCTGCAAAAAAAGGATTATTGAGAAGAAAGGATCTCGGGTCAATATGCTCAATAAGAGGGTGATCGTTGTTCCATTCGATCAAACATGGACGGAAAAGTTTGTCGAGGAGGATAGGCAGCTCAGACAGGTTTTTAAAGATCTAGAGATTGCGTTTTTCCATATTGGCAGCACCTCCATTCCCGGGTGCTTTGCAAAGCCGATCATCGATATTTTAGGGATCACTTCAGATATTCTTGTAATCGATCGGTTCAATCAGAGAATGATCGAACTTGGATTTAGGCCACTTGGTGAATATGGGATGAAGCAACGACGCTTCTTCCAAAGAAAAACCGGTGTTCCTGTACATCTTCATATCTTCGAAAATACCGACCCTGAGGTAGAGCGGCATCTACGTTTTTGTAGCTACCTGCGGTCCCATCCGGATAAAATGAAAGAGTATTCCAAGCTCAAGACGCGACTCGCCAAGCAATTTACTCATGATATTCAAAGATATATCCTTGGGAAGGAAAAGTGGATAAAAGAGATCGATATTTTGGCAGCTTGGGAAGCCTCTCCTGAAAGCGTTGCGAAGAAAGAGTGGCCGAAACGAGAACAATGGAGTTTGGAAGAGATCTCAAAGGCAATGCAAGTAAATATGCACTTGCACATGATCTATTTTGCCAAATATATTCCCTCGATGGAAATCGTTTTTGAACCCGATGTTACTGTTATCCGTTCGCAAATTTCAGATGAGACCTTCAACTACGCGCTCTCTGCTCACTTTACTGAGAAGAATGCTGAAGATCGGATTCAGCATGTCACAAGTCTTTTTAAAAAATTCCACCTCCCATTCTCATGGTGGATCGGAGAATCAGATTCCCCTGCTAATTTAAGCGATCTACTTGTACGGAAAGGATTCTCCTTCAAAGAAAAAGATATTGGAATGTACATAGAGCTGACTCAGGCAACTCTATCCACCGCCGAGTCCCCCCTTACTTTTCAGCGTGCAGAATCTCCTGAGCAGTTGAAAGATTTTGCGGATAGCATTACTGCCGTAAGAGGAGCGCCTCAAGCATTCGATCTTATATATTCCCAGCTTCCTCCTGTCATTTATTGCGGAAACGCCCCCCTGGAAATGCATGTCGCTTACCTTGACGATGTTCCTATAGTTACCGGTGTTTTGATCACGCATGCTAATGTGGCGGGAATCTATTACGTTGCGACAATCCCTCAACACAGAAACAAAGGTTTTGCGACTGCTATGATGAAATATCTCTTGAACCTTGCAAAAGCAAGGGGTTATTTCATTGCCACACTTCAGGCATCAAGTGATGAGCTTTCTCTTTATGAATATCTGGGATTCAAACGATGCTGCGAATTTGTGGAATATGCGCGGAGATGAGTTTGAGCTTTTGCTGCTAAAGTGGATGGCAGCGCAAAGAAACATGAGATTCTAAAGGAGAAAAAATCTAAATGGAAGACAGCAGATTTCGTTTTAAATGGTGGGCGCTACTAGGCGTCACTCTACTCGCTTTCACGGCTTTTTTGGATGCAACCATTGTCAATACGGCCCTGCCGTTTATTCAAACGGGGTTGAATGCGACAATTCTACAACTTCAGTGGGTTGCAAATATCTTCACGATTGTTCTAAGCATGTCTTTGATTGCTCTTGGGTAAATTTGCGGACCGCTGGGGCCGAAAAAAGGTCTTCTATTTAGGAGTGATCCTTTTTGCCATTGCGGCTTTTGGAGCAGGTCTTAGTCCATCCGTAGAACTACTGGTTTTTTTCCGCGGCATGCAGTCTCTTGGTGCATCAACCATTTTGGTTGCCTCCACTGCCCTGCTCTCCGATGTCTTTCCTGAACGCGAACGAGTACGAGCAATTAGCATCTATGCTGGAGTGACAGGATTTGGTCTTATGATCGGCCCTTTCCTAGGGGGTATTTTGATCGAGCTTCTCGGATGGCGGTGGGTTTTTTGGATCAACCTGCCGCTTATAGCTGTGGGTCTCGGAGCGTGTTCTTTTAGCCTGCGCGGTCACTCTCACAAAAAAAACTCTACCAAAATTGACTGGCTGGGCCTTGCTCTCCTGGTTTTTGGATTGGGACTACTTCTATATGGGATCATTTCAGGTGCGCAGGACAAGTGGACTTCGCTCTCAGCATGGATCTTTCTAGGAATGGGAGTGAGTGCGCTGATACTCCTGCTCATTCTTGATGCGCGGAATCAAAATGCGCTGCTGGATCTGCATATTTTTAAAGAAAAACTCATTAGCCTGGCTGCTCTTAGCTGCGCTTTTGGTGGTGTTGCTTCAACAGTTTTTATGTTTTTCGATCCTCTCTACCTGCGTATTCTGCGGAATCTATCCCCTTTTCTCATCGGTCTTATGATCGCTATCATTCCAGCGGCACAAGTTCTGATTTCTATTGCATTCAATCAACTAGAAAAACGGTTTGGAGTAGCAAACCTCCTCATGTTTTCAACCTTAGCTGCCTTTTGCGCTATCGCCTTGCATCGAATACTTCAACTTGAGACGCCTCTCTTGTTTTTGATCCTTCCTTTTTTCCTTTTGGGTGTGAACTGGGGGTTAAGCAATGCAGCGACAATTACGACTGTAAATCAAGTCATTGCCTCTAGGGAGATCGGCGCCGCACTTGGCACAATTATGACCATCTGGAACCTTGTCGGATCTATCCTTTTAGCAACTAGCACAGCTGTCTTTAACCAGGAAGAGGCTCGAACCTCTTTTTTACCCGCCTTTCATAACACCATCAATTTCAATATTGCGTTCGCGGCACTCCTCGTCGCAGCTGCGATTTGGGTGCGCCTACTGCTAAAAAGACGCTAGCTCTTACGTTCCTCTTTTTTTTCTTTGCCCGAGGAATCTGAACCCGATTTTGAGACGCCTGCTTTTTCTTGTTTCTCTATGCTTTCAAGAAAGCCGATGATTTCTTGAGAACAGCCCCGGTTTCGTGCTAGATCCACAGTGGTCGGTGTCTTAAACGTCAAATCGGCAACATATCTAAGATCGATGCCATCTAATTCTGGTCGTTTAGATGTTCTCAACTTTGCGCCAGCATTTACCAGCAGGCGGAGCACAGGTATAGAAGCTCCATGCTCAATTGCAAAATCTAATACCCCCTTTTCAGAGAGTGAACGTTCAGGCAAGGGCGCTTTCGCCTCCAGAATTGACTTGATAATTTGTACAGGCCAATCAAATTGAATGGCCAGCTCAAGCGTTCCTAATCTCCAATGCACAGTATCAATCTTTCTGCTTGGCAGCGGCCTTGCGCCGGCCTTCAATAAAAAACCGATCATGTCAGGTATTTGCCTATTCGCAAGAGCAAGGTCCAAACTTCCCTTGTATGCTGTAGCGCCTTGCTCAACCTTCGCCCCAGCATTCAGTAGCTCCTGGATTGTGTCGACTGGATGGCCTGCTTCAATGGCTTGATTCAGAGTTCCGAACTTCGGTGGATGGTCGTGAACTACGTTCGCACGGGCCTGTAACAGAAGTCTTATGACGTTTTTGGGAGCCATGTGCTGGATTGCTAAATGCAGCGTTCCATTCTCTTTTGCCGCGTTTTGCATAAGTTTTGCCCCTGCTTCGAATAGGCAGCGGATTGCTCTGCAAGTGTCTGAATTGGCCTGAGCGGACTGTCGTACCCTTTGCTTCAAGCCTCCGGTAAAAGCAGACTCTTTAAAAAAAGATCTCAAAAACATACGCATCAGAGCATGCCGATCAAAAACATCAAGTGGTGTTGGATGAGGTGCGTGTAACTTTTTGAAATCGATATCTGGGTATTCTTGCACGACAAAAGTGCAAAAGCTCTTAAAAAAAAGCACGACACATTTTTTGCATGAATCAACCCCTTGCATTGAGAGAAAGCGCCGTTCAACAAAAGAAGCCCAAAGAGCATCTTTATTTGCTGCATTCCTTAGATTTTTGCACGTAAGAGAGACGCTATGCAGATCGTGCTCGTTCATGCATGCGAGGATTCTATCTTGAGTCGGAAGTGTTATAATTGACGTCATAGTAGTGTATTTAAGTCTAAAGAGCTGGTTAAGCGATATGTTTTAACAGAACAGATGAAAGCCGCACACTAAAAACATTTTTTATCATCTGCTTTTCGAATAGACACGCGATTATTCAACACCCTTTTCTTTTTTGTTATTTCCGATATAATAACATTACTTAAAAAAGAGGCAGAGTGCATGTTTGCAGTCATTTACCAAAGCTATGTAAAAGCCGGTCGAGAATTAGAGTATCGAGATGCCTGGAATGTCGTAGCTACGTATTTTGTTGAACGGCGGGGTGCAATTGGTTCTTGTCTCCATAAAACATCCAATGGGATGTGGGTGGCCTATTCCCGATGGCCAGATAAAAAGACGCGTGATGCTTCTTGGCCTGGAGAAAATGCACCATCTACTGAACTTCCTTCTGAAATCCGTCAGGCAGTTTTAACAATTCAAGATTGCTTGGACCAGGATCGAAAGTTGCCCGATATCTGCATGGAAGTCGTTGAAGACTTGCTACTCAAAAAAAACGAGCTTTAGAAGATATCATTATTTTATTAGCCGATGATGAACTGGGAAAATTGCCCGGCTAAAATGGACGTGGCAAGACACATTCAGAACTGATAAAATCAAAGCGGGTGAGGTTCGGAGTCGGTGATCCAAATGCTTTTTTCCGGAAACAATTTTGGATCGATACAGGGACAAGCATTAATGAACATTATCATCAGACATGCCAAGGTAGAAGATGCTCATGCGATTGCAGAAGCTGAGCGTGAAATAGCACAGGAACCAGGCTTTTTTTGCTCACAGCCATCAGAACTGACTGATGAGAATGTTGTAAATACCATCTTGGCATTTCATAGAGATAAAACAGGGGTATATCTTGTTGCTGAATATGAAGGCCAGCTTGTGGGTCATGCATTTTTACAATCTCACGCTTTAATGTCTTTGCGCCATGTTGCTGATTTAAACATTGCTGTTCATTTAGGGTGGCAAAAGAAAGGTGTTGGCACTAAGTTGTTACATCAAATCATTGAATGCGCAAAACAAGCTGGCGATATAGAAAAAATCGAATTGAATGTCAGAGCCTCAAATACTGCAGCCATTTCTCTCTATAAAAAATTAGGTTTTGAAGAAGAGGGTCGATTAAAAAACCGAGTTAAAGTTCAGAATTTTTATATTGATGATATCATCATGGGATTAGATCTTAGAATTCATTCCAATGAAAGGGAGAGTCCCTCTCTATGAAAAACCTATTGTTTTTTTGTTTCGGCTTATTTTCAACTTTATGCGCAACGAACAGCATTTACATAGAAGAACAAGTGGGTGAACATCAAATTGCACTTGTCACCGGTGCTTCTTCGGGAATTGGAAAGGCACTTGTCATAGAGCTTTTAGCTCAAGGGTACGAGGTAATTGGTGTTTCTAGATCGGTTGATAAACTTGAGAAGTTAAAAGCGGAGCTTCAAAACGACCGTTTTTTCATTTACTTCTGCGACGTATCCGATCTTGATAATGTAAAGCGAGTCTCAAACCAACTGAAGCAAGAAAAAAAGACACCGAAATTTTTCTTTTTAAACGCAGGAGGAGCAAGTTTTGAGTCAGAGGAACCCGTGCGTTCTTTAAATTTGAATGAGCATCGCAAAGTCTTTGAATTGAACTATTACGGTGTGTTGAATTTTGTCGAAGAATGGGATGAGGCGTGTGCAGAAAATGGTGGCGCAACATTTATGGTTACAAGCTCACTCAATGCGATTTTCGCCCCTCCAGGCGGGAGTGCCTATGCTGCTGCAAAAGCTGCGATTTCGAAAGCATTTGACGGACTCAATTTGACCTATTTCGATAAAAAATTGAAGTTTTTGAGTGTTTTTTGCGGTCCTGTTGATACTCCCATGTTGAGTAGGAAGTTGCCCTTCACATGGACGTCAAAAGATATGGCCTGCTATATGATTAAGAATGCCAAGAAAGGTGTAAGGCATTCTTATCCATCATGGTTCTACCTAATCCTCGCTAAGCTACTGAATGTTCTCCCAGAAAAACAGGTTTTTCAAGTTCTAGACTTGCTGGATAGGGAACAAGAGGAAAAGAGAGCAATGAACCCAAAATTTGGGCCAGGTCATAATCTATCTAAGTTCGGAATACGTCTCTTCACCTCCAAAACGAAAAGGCCGAGGATCCCTCGGCCTTTTTCATCTCAACATGCGCGGAAAGACCTAATGACCTCGATGTTTTTCCTTTTTCTTTTTCTGTCTTAGAGCAAACTGTTCTTGTTTTCGAGCTTCTTTTTCAGTGCTACTCAGATGCTTTTTTTCCAATTTTCTCTTCTCCAACTCTTCTCGCATGTAATCTTGCGAAAACGTGGATGGCCTGCCTATTTCTTTAAATCGTTCCATTTCGCGGCGAACTTCTCTCTGAACTCTTTTAGGATTCATTCTCTTAATTTTCTAAGTAAATTGTCTCGGCGCGCCAAAATTTAGTTCTCGGTAATGATTGAGCACAAACTCAAAAACTTCCGGATCTGTAGGTTCTCCTCCAAAAATATGTCTTGCAACAGCATATCCTTCCTTATCCGTACGCTCAAAAGCACCCACCCAATAACATTTATCAAAAAAAATAGTAGCCCTGATAGTTGCCATTTTAAACCCAGAATTACAATCGTAGCCTTACGATATCATACTCACCAGGGCAGAAGAAAGTGTATGCTTTTTCAAGTCAAAGATTCTAAATGCGTCTCTCCATCTCCATTTTGGGAAAGTCAAAACTCAGAACGCAGAATGCAGAAGTAATACATATATCCAGTGGAACGGAGAATCGCCAGAACTACTCCAGCAAGCAGAGCTTCCGGAGATAAAGGCGGGAATGTTATCCATTTCATACAGGAAGCAGTTGGATGCTTCTATTCACAGATTTTGCCTCCATTGATTTCTGAGACGATGGGTTTTTAGTTTTTTTCACCTCGCGCCGAAGGGGGGGGGGGGGGGGGGGGGATGAACATCCACTATGATTTATCTCTGGAGCTTAAAAATAATTTAACGGACGTGTAGCTAATAACGCCCATAACAAGCCACGTTAAAATATTTAATGGCAGAGATTTTACTATGTAAGCTGCTATTATTACTCCACACACTCCACTAATTGTTATAATCAACGTGCATCTTCTGTTGTAGGCGCCTTTTTTTATGAATCGTATACCCGCTACCGGCATTAAGAAAGCGCAAGAACCCATCATAATAGGGAAAGCAGCTAAAGGACTTAACCCCAAAGCACACACCAGAGCCAAACAAGGCGCATACAAACCGATTCCAAGAGTCATTAAAGCGCCTAAAACAAAGTTGCCTACGACAGCTGTCATCAGTTTCGTTCCTGTCAGGCTAATAGCGTCTCCTCCCGAAGGCAATGCCTCAAGTTTTCCTGCAAACATAATGATTAAAACAGCTCCCAAAGCCGTTGCCATGCCCAATTGAACTTTTTTTCGTCCATTGTTGCAACAATTCCAGCTCCAACTGTCGCTCCCAAAATCGCTGCTATTAACATGGAAATGAGGGTAGTCATGTCAACAGACACTTCTTTGATAAAGATCAAAGCCTCTGCAATGATAGGAATGCACATCGCTGTATTTAGTGTTCCCGGAATAATTCGGTCTTTTACCAAATGGAAGTGCTTAAAGATTGCTGTCATGGGCGCAAATCCGCCAAGACCTAATGTATCGAAAAAACAAACAAAAAAACCAGTCAGTGAAATCGTTACCGCACTTCCTTTAACCTCAAGCTCACCTTTTGTTTTGGCCGCTCGATAATCTTTCAAAAAAAACATTCCAAAAAGAGCGGCTCCCACCATAAGCAGAGCCAGTAAAACGTTAACCAAATTCATCAGTCCGCACGGTGTTTGAGTAACAAGTTGTTGATGATAGGGAGCCAAGCATACCCATAAATTGGAATCTTTCCTATGGGAAAACCCTGTATCGGAAAAATCGATGCCTGGAATTTGGCGGCGGCTTTGTTTTGAATTGAATATACTGGAGCAAAAAGAGGCAAAGTCATGGTTGCAGAGAAGAAAAAGCAAGAATACTATCAGGCATTGTTAGAAAAAAATAAGGCCTATGAAGGACTATTTTTCGTGGGAGTCAAGACGACAGGAGTCTTTTGCCGTCCGACCTGCCCCGCCAGAAAACCAAAGATAGAAAATTGCGAATTTTTTGAAACGGCTCAAGATGCCCTTTTAGCATCGTTTCGGCCATGCAAACGGTGCAGACCGCTTTCCCATCCAAATGTCGTTTCTAAACTTATACAAGTACTGGTGGAAGCGGTGGAAAAGAATCCTGAGAAACGTTGGAAAGAAAGTGATTTTAAGAAACTTTCTGTAGATTCTTCGACTGCAAGGCGACAATTTAAAAAACGCTTTGGAATGACTTTTGTTGCTTACGCCCGAGCGAGGAGGATGGGTCTCGCCATGAAACAAATAAGAGAAGGAAAAGCAGTGATCGAAGCGCAACTTTCAATTGGCTATGAGTCGGGAAGTGGATTTAGGGACGCATTCTCGAGAATTATGGGAGCTCCACCTTCGAAAAGTGAAAGTCACAAGGTTTTGAAAGCATCTTGGATAGACACTCCTTTAGGACCCATGCTTGCAGTTGCAGACGACGAGGCGCTTTATTTGCTTGAATTTGTCGACAGGCGAGGATTGGAAAAAGAGATCGAGCAGCTTAGGCGGAAAACAAAAGTACCGATCATTCCTGGAAAAACAAAGCCGATAGAGCAAATTGAGATGGAGCTAGTAGAATATTTTTCTGGCAAATTGCAAGAATTTAAAACGCCTCTTTTTCTTATTGGTTCCTCGTTTCAAAAAAAGGTGTGGGAGGAGTTAAAGAAAATTCCCACAGGAGAAACACGCTCATATAAAGAAATTGCGTCATCGATCGGAAAACCTTCCGCCTTCCGTGCCGTCGCTTTAGCCAATGGGGCCAATCAGTTCGCGATTGTTATTCCTTGCCACCGTGTGATCAACAGCAATGGTAACCTTGGAGGATATGGTGGAGGGATCAAGAGAAAAGAATGGCTTTTAAATCATGAAAAAAAATAAAAACCGGTGTTTCGGCTCGCTTCCGGGCAAAGAATTTTATGCAGAATATCACGACAAAGCTACGACTCTGTCGCCACCGCGATCATCTAATTATCTCTTTGATTTTCTTCCTCTGTGTCCTCTGTGCTCTCTAGCGAGCTTGCGAAGTGGGTGGTTAAAATTATTCTCTTTTTCTTCGTAATTCGGACCAAGATTTTAACCACCCGCTTCGCTCGAGAGCACAGAGGCCACAGAGGAAGACGGTACGCCTTTTATAGAATAATGCAGCCTGCTGTCTGTACTTTTCCTGCTCTGATCTTCTGAATGGCTCCACTATTTATATTTATAAGCTCTCCTTCCCATAACTCCCCATTTTTAAAGTCCCCCGACTTACAGAAGCTGCCGTTGCCAAACATAAGCGCCCCTTTGCCCTCAAATTTATCATCCTTCCACTTTCCCTTATAGCTCATGCCCGGAGCAGTGAGTTCGCCCTGGCCGCATTTAACATTTTGTTCAAACTTTCCTTTGTACACGTAAGCTCCATTGGCTGAGGTTTGTTCCGCTTTACCATGTACAAGACCATTTTGGAATGCACCTTCCCATTTTGTTCCATCACTGTCAATGCGCACCCCCTCTCCATGAAACTTGCCGTTCACAAAATCCCCTCTATATTTACACACATTAGATGACCATTCTCCGCGACCATTAAAATTGTCATCACGCCACTCTCCATCATATTTGTTCCCATTCACCCATCTTAGAACTCCATCGCCTTGTCTCTTGCCTTGAACAAATGCTCCTTCATATTTGCTACGGCCCAGCGGATCGTTAGAATGATAGGTTAAAACACCCCATCCGTGAGGTTTGCCATCCATGTTCTTTCCAACGTGTCTTCCCTCAGGCAAATCTAAACCCTCCGCTTTTCCTGGCGCAGCGAAAAACGAATGTTGAGGACCAAGTTCCTGCTTTAAAAAAGTCATAGGATCAGGAAGCTCTAGCCTTGGACCGGCAACATTTGGACTTTGTCCATTGTTGGTTTGAGGAAGAGTCGAAGCAGTTTGAAGCGTACTTTTTGTATATTCTGAAGAATCGACTTTCTTCTCTGCAAAGCGCGATGTGCCAATATTTGAGTTTGGTTGGGTAGAGAGCATTCCGGAAGTGTTGTTAGATGAAATGGGTGATGCAGTCATAAATCTCCTCGTTTTTGATTGAAAATTTAAAGAACATGTTAAGAATTAAGATTTATTACGCAAGTTTTTTTTAAGGTCAGATTCTCTCTTCGAGGAATAGAAAAGAAAGACAGCGGGTTTTTTGTCGAGGTAGGGAAGAGGCTTCTTTTTCCAGCTTAAGATGGTCATCAACGCCCTGATCACCATCGAGGTCGTCCTCGCTGTCTTGAAGGACATTTTCCATTTGATTTAAATTTGTCTTTGTAAATACAAATCGAGCAGATGTCAAAAAATTCTATACAGGCGATTGTCGACTATTACGAATATTGCGAATCCAACTATCGCACGTATTGGGATCTCGACCGGAGCCTCGCAATGCATTTGGGTTATTGGGATGAGACCACATCATCTCTATCTGAAGCCCTACGCAGAGAAAATGAAGTTATGGCTGAACTTGCCGGGGTGACCTCTGCAGACCGCGTTCTTGACGCAGGATGCGGCATGGGCGGCACCTCTATTTTTTTGGCAGAAAAATATGGCTGCCAGGTGGTCGGTATTACCCTATGCGAGAATCAAACTATCCGAGCTGCGCAGCACGCCAGAAAAAGCAAGCTAAATCCGCCACCTCAATTCGCAACGCAGGACTTTACTAATACATCATTTCCTGCCGAAGGCTTCGATCTGGTTATGGCAATAGAAAGCGTCTGTCATTCTCGGAAAAAAGCAGACTTTATTACCGAGGCTTTTCGTCTGCTTAAAAAGGGAGGAAGACTTGCTCTTGCCGATGGATTTAGAACACAAAAGCAGATCACCGCGAAGGATAAAAACCTCCTTGAAGCCTGTGGAGAGGGTTGGGCTGGTTGCTCATGGGATGTACGAGATGTTTTCGAAAAAAAATTAAAAAAAACAGGATTTGAGGGAATCTCCTACCATAATGTCACAAAAAACGTTTTCCCCTCCTTAAAACTCCTGTATGATATCTATTTGTCTTCAGGCGCCTGTTCACGATCACAAGATCGAACAGCTTTTGAAGAGTATGATTTGCCTCAGAAACTTCAGTTTAAAAACTGCGTTTCTTCAGGACTCTACCAATTTCAATGCTACAAAAAAAACCTACTTGAATATGGACTTTTTTTTGCACGGAAAAGTTCATGAAAAAACCTCAGTTTCCTGAGGATTATCGGGAAGTGTAGCTTTATCCAGATTTTAAGAATTCTGCTTAGGTTGATAGAGACTCGCTTTGAAAAAATGGAAGTAGATTTTTGCTAGGATTTTTTTCCCAGGTAGAAAAACCAGTTTTATGTGATAAATTTTTCGTGCATAAACAAAGTAATGTTCAGGCCCTTGCTTTTGCAATAAGCCACCAGGCCATTTCAAACAAGATTCCACTTTTGAAGCTGACGCAAGCTTTTCGCGAACAAGAAGAGCCAGAAGTGGCTCCCAGATTTCTTTTGTGTTTTTGTTTTCTACTAGAAATATTTCAATCCCCACTTTTAGACCAATCTCTTCTCCGATGTCAAGCGCGAGACCAATACTATTTAATGCTCGCTTCGGAAATTTTGCTAAAAGATCGATGAGTTCTTTACAAGGATGAGAATATTTCATTTTTTTAAGTCGATCTTCAAGCAGATATGGATCTTCTGCAAGATTCATGCGAGAGTGTATCCGTATCCCATTCCTAGGTCTCGCAAGCATGATCCCGGCAGCAATAATAGGTTCTCGGAAAGAGGAGCAAACATCAACGTGATGATCAATGTTTTCTATGCATTTTGAAGAAAGACTTTTCTCTGCAAGCTGACTGACCAGATCTTTTACAAATTGGGTAAACTTTTTCCCTTGAAACTGCATTGTACATATGAAGAGATTGGGGGCAAGGGGATATCTTCCGCTGCCAGTATCTAGTTCGATGCCAAAATACCCTTCTTTAAGCTGAGCTTTTGATAAAAAGCGTGTACAGCGCGCCCAAATGTCTTTTGTGCTCATTTTAGAAAAGACACGCTCTAACCAATACATCGATTGTGCAATATTCGAAGGGTCATGATCGATTTTAATGCCGAGATCAACCCACTTGCTGCCGCTCCCTCCATACAGAGGACATTCGAAGAGAAGCCCCTGGGTATTAACGCCTATCAAAGCCTCTTGTTTGAGAAATTCTAACTTTAAAAGCTCTCTCTGCGTGACAATGTTTTTCTGAAGATAAGGAATAGCCCTGTCTAAAAGACCACAAATATTTCCGGAAACGATCTTTGTCTGTGTAGGAGCTTGTTGCATAATCTTGGTTGTAATATGTCCGAGCGCCAACGCGCGTCATTGCCCGAGAAAATTATAAACCCAGACCTTAAGATCTGGGATTGAATTTGGCCGGGCTTGCGAATCCTCCTCAAACCACAAGTTTGAATAGCCCTCTCTGTATCCTACAACCTGTCAAGTTCCCTTTCTTATGGTCAGCACCAATTACAGCCAGGGTCTACTGAATAGCCCCCTTTGGTAACTCCGCCGCCAACTCCACCGCTAATTTTCTCAAGTTGAGCTTCCGTTAATTCACCCATGTCGACAGGAGGTCTTGGCAACACAAAAGTGACTTTCTTCGGTGTGTCTTCTACACATTCTATCTGAATATTCTCAGGAATATTGTCCAAACCGTATTCTTTCAATGCTTCGCGAGGTTTTTTCAAAAGTAGTGCCTTAAATTTAGGATCTTTCCAAGCGCGCGCAATGATTTTCTTGCGTATCATTTCGTAATCGTTTTCGTGCATACCCCCTCCTGTTTGTAAGAAGTATAAATCTGCATTTACAAAATTGCGCATTAATCAGGCAAACTAAATCTTTCCGTACGGAACACATCATGAACTCATAACAGAGATCATTGAAAAGAAAGAAATCTAAGAGAAGAAGAGAAAGACGGCGGGCTTTTTTTCGAGGTTGGGCAGGGGTTTCTTTTTCCAACTTGAGATAGGTTGTGTGAGAACGTTTTGGGTGGGCAGCGTTAGGTCCCAGGCAACGGAAAGGAGCGTGCGCTCTTGCAGGGTGCTTACGAGCGATTCTAGCATCTTCTGGCTGCGATACGGCGTCTCGATGAAGAGCTGAGTCGCGCGTTCTTTGGCGGAGCGCTGCTCCAGCCTTTTGATCTGTTCGATTAGACGCTCTCTCTCTTTTTCTAGATATCCGTGGAAGGCGAAGTTTTGTGCAGGAAGGCCTGAGAGGACGAGCGCAAAGAGAAGCGAAGAGGGGCCTGAGAATGTCTCTACTTTTATGCCGAGCTCATGCGCACGCAGAACAATTTGCGCGCCGGGATCTGCAAGACAGGGCATTCCGCAATCGGAGACAAGGCCCCACCTCTCCCCTTTTTTCAGCGGCAGCATTAACTCTTCGATCTCCTCTTTCTTGGTATGCTCGTTTAATAGTTTGATCGGGATCTCTCTCCAATCTTTTGCCTCTGGAAAAGAGAACCTGCGTAAAAAAGCGCGTCCGCCCTTGGGACTTTCGGCAATGAGTCCATCGATGGTGGAGACTGCGCGGTCGACGCTCACGGGCAGAAAGAGCTCGTGCGAAAGAGTCTCATCTAGAAGATTAGGAAAGAGTAGGAGCATGTTTCAGTATTGTTAGTTTTGCAGTAAAATAATCCCAAAGCAGTTGCGGCTCAAGCGCGCTGTTTTTCGCTTGTAGCTCCGTTTCGAAAAGAAGCTCTAAGCTCTTTTCAAAGAAATCTCGCCTTCTATGTTTTGCCGTCCGCACATACTTCTCTAAAGATGCAGCTCTTACAGAGGGAAGCGCGCGCCCGATCTCCTGATAGGGGATTCCCTTTTGCAAGTAGCTTGCGATCTCTTGCCCGATCTGAAGGTGGTAGCGCACCTGGCCAATCAAGGGAAAAAGCGCTGATGTCTCGGGAAGAAGATTCTCTTTTAAAAGCTTCTCCTCCCATACGAGGTTCTCTACGATCTGCCAGGAGCTTGTTTCGGTATACTTGGAGCAGATCGCATCTACATCACTTACACTGATCTCACTCTTCTCAGCCGAGTAGCAGAGCAGTTTAGCAAGCTCCTGCTCCAAAGAGGCACTATCAGTTCCCACATGAGCAAAGAGGCATGCAATCGCCTCAGGAGAGATCCGCTTCTTCTCCTTTAGGATCTC
The DNA here is from genome assembly GCA_963804085.1 of Chlamydiia bacterium. Taxonomy (GTDB): domain Bacteria; phylum Chlamydiota; class Chlamydiia; order Chlamydiales; family Rhabdochlamydiaceae; genus CAWDOQ01. The sequence goes on from CAWDOQ010000012.1 coordinate 25,846, forward strand.
TTTGACCAGCCAATCTTTTAGCCGCTTCTCTTTGTCCCAGGGCTTCTCCTCGTGCATGTCTAGAAGGACACACTCTTTTTTTCCCTTCTGGTAGAGCTCGCTTGCATTTTTTGCAGTAGCACAAGTCAAGATGAGATAAGCAAAAGAGGAGGGCGAATTAAGATAGGATAAGAGCGTTTCGATCCCCTCTTTTTTCAGCTGCTCGATTCCTTCAAAGAGAATCAGGGTGTTGCCGCCAAAAAGAGGCTGCGTCTTAAGCTCTCCAATCACCCTACCAGCCGAGACACTGTCGGCAGAATACTTTGAAATTTGTGAAGAAGGATCTTTTTTCTGCAATAAGGCCAAAATTCCTTGCGCGCTCTTTCTTCGCTCAAATTCGCATGAGGAGACGACAATGTAGATATGAGAAAGATGCGCCGGAAAGGCCTCTTGCAGATGCTTTTCAAAAGCTGCCAAATTCTGATACTTCATTCTATCAGGTATAGCGGAGAGACTACCTAAACTCAAGTCATCTCTTAACGTGCCCGTGCCTTTGCCCGTGCCCGTGCCTGGATTAATCCGGATCGGGCAAAGGCACGGGCACGGGCACGAATAAAATAATTGATTAGATTACATCTCAGAAACAAATTGAGTCTTAGCGTACAACCAACACAGGAGCTACACTTCTGCATGAGTTTATTGATGGAGTTACCTGGCTACAGTACTCGATCAAGAGCTTATCTCGAACGTCTGCACCTCTTATGTCAGGTGTTCCCATGTTATCATTAGGCATAACGATCTTTTCAATCGAGCGAGAAGAGGTCCAGCTTGGTAACGCTTCCCAATAGGTCACACGCTCTCCAAAACGCACATAAGCTCCCAAGATACTTGCAACTATCCATAAAGCCTCACCCACTTGAAAGCCGCGGCTTTCCACCTCATTTTTTAACCCTACAAAATTATATCCATCTATCTTCTGTGAGCCAGCAAAGTCCTCCTCCAGGCTGCCAAAAGGATCCTTTCTCATAAAGACCCACACCGACTTTGTAAGAGGTTTAGCAGCTATCTGTTCCATTATTGCTTTGTCTATCTCAAAAGTCATCGGGTTGCCCATATTCCGAGGCCGTTCTGCCAGATCTTTCAAATGAACCAAAGTAAGAGGCTTTTGATCGACTGTTGCGGGCACTAAAGTCAGAGTGTAGTTGTCTCGAAGCACCTTGTCGGTTAGAGAAAAGGGATCCTTTCTAGTAGCAATCGTTTTATGGATGGTAGAAGGAAGGCGCGGCACAGGGCCCGGCTTTCCATAAAAATTGATCCATTCTTTAGGCCCAAAAGCCATACGGGGATTGGGATTGGCAAATGCGTCTTTATAAATGCCTCTATCCAGATCCTGCTCTGCTTCCTGCATCTTATATTGAAACTTCCAAACCGCTTGGTCTTCCGAACAGATGGTTCTCTTCCAAGATTTGCAAACCTGTTCCAAGGGCGCGATCTCCTTTGGCTCGAGATAACCCATAATCAATTGAAATGCTTTGGGAGAGCGCCCCGAGAGCTCTGACTCAGATTGCTGCAAAGAAGGGGTGCAGCTGAACCATGCGCAAATCCAGGCGTAGACGGCTTTCCAAATGCTCGTGATCCTTTCACAAATGCAGCTTATCACGGAGAGATCCTCGCTGCCATAGAAGGCAGGGGTTTGCCCAGAAGACAATAATGAAACTTTAGACATAAGTGGAAATAATAATAAAACAACTTGTTAAATAGAATATTATAATAATTAATTGACAAACTGTAATAAATAATCTAACATAAAGCAAGGGTGGAATATGCTAAAGAAGCTAAGAAATCTGGCGATGGGGCGCAGCTCGAAGAAAGAGGCTGCAGAAGAGCAAACGCCTAAGCCCAAAAAGTCTGCATTTCAAAAAATTCTTACCGCCGAGGGCTGGAAACGGCTCATGATGAAGAGAAAGAGAGCTTGAGGACTGCTGCTATATAAAAGTAGGAAATGGCGCCGAAAAAGCAAGAAATGGGATAGGATGCCTACAATTTCTTGAAAAACTATAGCAGCAGCCCCCAGCCTCTCAAATCCCTAGATTCATATCTATTTTTCTGCTATGCTTAGCCTAAATTTTAATTTAGAGGCGGCTATCATGAAGATCAATTTAAAAGGCAAAAAAGCGTTTATTGCAGGTATCGGAGACGATCAAGGCTACGGCTGGGCAATCGCAAAAGCACTAGCAGAAGCTGGAGCCGAGATCATCATCGGCACTTGGACGCCTCTTATGAAAATCTTCACTCTCTCCTGGTCTACCGGCAAATTCGACGAATCCCGCAAACTTTCCAACGGCGAGATGTTCGAGTATCTCAAGCTCTATCCCCTCGATGCCGCCTTCGATAAACCCGAAGATGTTCCCCAAGAGATCCGCGAAAATAAGCGCTACCAAGATGCCGCTGGTTACACCATCTCAGAAGTTGCAGCAGCTGTCGAGCGCGACTTTGGCAAGATCGACATCCTGGTCCATGCACTCGCCAACGCACCGGAAGTAAAAAAGCCTCTCCTTGAAACATCACGCCAAGGGTATCTGGCAGCGCTGAGCTCCTCCTCCTTTTCTTTCGTCAGCTTGCTCGCCTACTTTGGCCCTCATATCAATGCGGGAGGCGCCGCCCTCTCCCTCTCCTATATCGCCTCAGAGCGCGTCATCCCCGGCTACGGCGGCGGCATGAGCTCTGCAAAAGCGGCACTTGAGAGCGACACACGCACGCTCGCCTGGGAAGCCGGACGCAAATGGCAGATCCGCGTCAACACGATCTCTGCCGGCCCCTTGCGCAGTAGAGCCGCTCGTGCGATCGGCTTCATCGACAACATGATCGCCTATTCCCAAGCCAACGCCCCCCTCATCAAAGAGATGACCGCAGAAGAGGTAGGACAGAGCGCCGCCTTCCTGGCCTCTCCCCTCTCCTCTGCAATCACAGGCGTCACCCTCTACGTAGACAACGGCCTCCATGCCATGGGCATGGGCGTCGACAGCCCCTCTCTCGTCCCAGCCCCAGAAACCGCCAAAGCCTAAGCTCCAAATGGGCACTTGACAATCGACCAAATAAGTTGGTAATATGACCAAAAAGGTTGGTGGATTATGCTGGAGTATCTCTTTAACAATTCTGTGATTGAAAAAGTACTGTTCTACTTGCTCGTCAATCAGAAATGCTATCCTTCTCAATTAAAACATGTCTTTGCAACCCCTTTGTACAGTTTTCAAAGGGCTTTAGGAAGACTTGAAAAGGGAGGAGTCATAGTCAGTCATAGAGAAGGAAAAACGCTGATTTATCAATTTAATCCGCGCTATCCATTTTTGAACGTTTTGAAATCCTTTTTGGGCAAGGCATACGAATTTTTGCCTGAAATGACCCGTCAAAAATATTACGAATCTTCTATAAGAAAAAGACCTCGTCGTCAAGGGAAGCCACTATGATTAATTGGTCCACTATTTCACTGCGCGACCTTGCAGGTTTTATATCTGAAGAGTTGAGAAAAATGGGCATTGATACAATTCTTGTTGGAGGTGCCTGTGCCACAATCTATTCAGAAAATCGTTACCAATCTTACGACCTCGATTATATAACCTACGAAGACATGAAAAAGGTGAAAAAAGCATTGGAGGCGCTGGGATTTAGTGTGATGAACAGATACTTCAGGAGGAAAGACTGTCCCTGGTTTATCGAGTTTGTTTCGCCACCAGTAGCAATTGGAGAGGAGCCAATCCAAAAGTTCCACTCTGTTAAAACACCGCTAGGAACAATCAAAATGTTATACCCAGTGGATAGCGTAAAAGACCGTCTTGCCAGTTTTTACCATTGGAACGATAAGCAAGGCTTAGAGCAAGCAATAAACATATGCCTCGAGCAGAAGATCAATTTTCGAGAACTAGAAAGATGGTCCATCAATGAAGGTCACAAAGATAAATACAAGATATTCAAAGAACGTATGAAGGTTGCTAAAACCTAATCTGCAATCGACCAAATATGTTGGTCATATGACCAACATATTTGGTCGATTTTCTTAGAGTTTGAGGGCGCCGGCGACTTCGAGGTTCTGGCCGGTGATGTAGCTGGAGCGCGGGTCGAGGAGGAAGGCCACTGCGTGCGCCACCTCTTGGAAGGTGGCGAGGCGTCCCATAGGCAGCGCTGAGGGCTTTTCGGGAAGATCGATCGACTCTTCGAGATAGCCTGGAGAGACCATGTTCACGCGCACGCCATCTGGGGCGAGCTCTTTAGCGAGTGAGCAGGTCGCCATCCAGAGTGCGGTTTTACTCGTGTTGTAGGCGGCTGCATGTGTATTTGCGCGCACCTCTTTACACCCCACCATGCCGATGTTGATGATCTGGCCTTTATGCCTTTTGAGCGAGGGAGCAAGCGCTTGTATGAGAGCAAGCGGCGTAAGAAGATTTGTCTGCAGAATGTCTTGCCAGTCTGTGACAGGCGTCTCAAGTGTTGATCCCAGAATGTAGTTTCCTACGTTGCAGACGAGAGTCTCTGTTTCAGGAAAGCGTTTTAAGTAGGCAGAGATAAACTGTTCGGTGCCTGCGGGCGTAGAAAAGTCGCCGCAGATAGTTTCAGCATGGACTTCGAAGCCGCGGAGTTTTTTTACAAGCTCTTCTGCCTCTTTTTGGCTGTTTCTGTAGTGTACGACGATGTTTCTTCCGCTCTTTGCAAGCTCAAGCGCGATCTCTTTTCCGAGCTTCTTTGCAGCTCCTGTCACAAGGGTCCACTTCATTCTCTGAACCTGCGTTTTAAGTTTACAAAGCTGCTCTCGGCTTGTGCGATCGCTTGGGGCTTCTCCAACAAAATTTCTGCGGCAGTAAGTGGGAAGCGCTCTTCGAGTGTATCGAGAATTGTGGAGGCTAGGTTTTCGATTAGGTTGTAGTGTCTTCTTTTTGCCACCTCTTGGCAGACAGAAAGAAGCTGTAAGTAATCGAGAGTGTCCTCCAAAGAGTCGCTATCAAAGCAAGCTGTGATATCTGCAACGACTGTTAAGGTTAATAGAACTTCCTGCTCTTTTTCCTTCTCATGCTCGAGAACACCGATTGAAACGAGCAGACGATACTTTTTAATACCCAAAGTAGCACTTGTCTTTACAGCCGCATTTAACATGACATTTGTACAAATTGAAGTTGAACTCCGAATTGTACGGTTTTATGCCTAAAAGATCGATCGCAAAACTCAGCTTTATTGCCTTAAGTGAGTTTTTATTAAACGCAAAGGAGCAAATGACGCAAAATCCGCAAAGCAAAAATATCTGCCATAGCAGATATTTTTGACTTGTTGAAGGAATGCAAAAGAACCAAGGGACTTTTTAACCGATGATCCAAAATTTCAAACTACGCGGTTTGAAGATCTGGATAGTAATATTTGCATCTTACTTTTGTATTCCTTCAACAAGTCAAAAACATCTGTCCTTCTGCGTTTGCAGAGGGCAGATATTTTTGCTTTGCGTCTTTTGCAGCTCTGCACCTTTGCGTTTAATAAAATCAGGATGACTTATGCAACGCAGCCTAGTATATAGAGAAGCGGGTCTTAGCTTGCGAAAAAAAGGATAAGAAGCCAAAGTTGTTGATATGTTAGCTTCTTTTTTTTGTTTCTTTGCAGCTCTTATGGCAGATGCACCGGCTCCTGGTCAGCCCGATCAGATTCCGGCTCCTCCTACCTATGAGCATGCTCTCGGCAAAATGCTGCTGACGCTCTTTGGGCTTATCGTACTGATCTTTTTAACATTGTGGGTCATAAGACGTCTCTCTGCAGGACGGTTTAGCCAGCAGATGAAAGATAGTCGTGCGATTAAAATTTTGGAGAAAAGGCCGCTTTCGGCCAAATCGATGCTCTATCTTAGTAGAGGTAGGAGATAAGCGCATTCTTCTTTCCGAGTCTCACTTGGAAGTGCGCTCGCATAAGTTTATTTGCGGAACATCTGATGAAGCTCTTCGATCCCATAAATCGGAAGAAGAGTAAAGAAAGCCACAGTCAGAACAAAAAAGATGTAGCCAAGCACGATAAACAGTCCATCTTTTTCTAAGATTCCTATCGATATAAAAACTGCTGTAAGCGCCGGCAAAAAGTTGGTGCCCGGCGGAAGCGGCAATGCTAAAAAAAAGCCGCAAGCTGCCAAGATGCCTCCATTTAGTCGTATTAGTCCCGGATGCGTGATTAAAAAATGGCCGCGCGGACGCACAAATTTTTCTGTGAACTTAAAGAAGCGCTCGGCTGTCACAAAGCACTTTGCGAGTAGTGATCCAGAGATCTTGCGCTTTAACAAAAACTTAGGGAACCAGACCCGTTTGTTTGCGGCGATGCGATATCCATTAAACAGAATAAATATACCGAAAATGACAGAAAGGCCGGGCACAGAGAGAAAAAAGACAAAGGGTAGCGATAGAAAAAGAGTGATAAGCGCTTGTGCGCGTGTGTCGATATGATCGATCAACTGCTTGAGTGTCAGGTTGTGTGCGCGGCAGAGGTGCGCAAGCGCATGGAGCTGTTCGGACATACGTTGTTGGGCCATAGCCCAATCTTTAACAGCAGTCAGCTATATCTTCAACGGATTCTATTGTGTACTTATGCTTGCCGTCCGGTGTCACATCATCCATATGCCCGCGGACTGTAAAGCAGAAGGCTAAAAAGCAAGCTTCTGAGCTTACAACTTCGTGAAGCGCCAAGCTTCTGTTTTCGACATAAGCGGTAAAGCGCGCATCTTTTTTGTAGCTCTCTGTGCGGTGCCAGCTCATCTCTATGTGGGTCACAATCTTGCGCCCTTCATAGGGAGAGTAGAAAGCGCCGATCAGAGCGCCCAACTCCATGCCAAGCCAATACAATGGGGAAGCCACGAGAGTGAAAAGATCGGATCCTAGATCGCCTTTGAAATGCTGTTCTACGGCAGTAAAGACCTTCTCGCAGGAGAGCCCACAAAGCGCACGCAAGATATCAAGAGCTAGCTTTGCAACATCTATCACTACTTTTACAAACTGTGTGGTCATCATCGCTGCGCCATACAGGCAAGAGAAGGTAGAGATAAGGCAACACTTGAAACGGACGCTGCAGAGAGGATCTTTTAAGTAGAGCTCTCCTGTGACCATATCTAAAATGCGTTCTGTCGAGCGCTCTGTACCACCCTCTTCGTTGTGAGCTTTTATTCTGACATGTTTCCAGCGTGCATCTTTATCTCCGATTCTTTGTATCTGCTCTCTCCAAGCAGGAACTTTGGCATCGGGATCAACCGACCAAAAATGGGTGGGAAAGCAGGGGTAAACGGTAGAAAGACAGCAACTCATAGTTACACCTTATTCAATGGTTTTAAGAGCAACTATTTTATCGAAAACATCAATTAAGTGCACGGAGTAAAAATTCTATTATGAGGTCACGTGCGTAGGCGAGATGCTCATCGGTATGAGCGGCCGATATAAAGGCGGTTTCATAAGGAGATTGCGGGATGTAAATACCTTTTTGAAAAAGAAATGTAAAAAATTCTTTAAATAGAGGGAAGTCGACTGCTGCGAGATCTTCGCTGCAAGTCACTTTTTTGGGCCCCAAAAAGAGGGTGAACATCGACCCCTGTCTGTGCAGGCAAGCGGCAAGGTTCCTCTTCTGGATCAGCTCGACAATCGGTTGTGCAAACAGCTGGCTTTTTCTTTCTAGCTCCTCATAAAACCCTGGATTTTCCAGCTCTAAAAGCGTAGCAATTCCCGCACACATCGCGACGGGATTTCCCGAAAGCGTTCCGGCTTGGTAGACCTTTCCAAGCGGTGCAAGATGGTTCATAATCTCCACTTGGCCGCCAAAAGCGGCAGCGGGAAATCCTCCGCCGATGATCTTGCCCAAACAGCAAAGATCGGGTGTGATGCCGTAGAGTCCTTCGGCACCATTTAAGCCGACTCTAAAACCGGAGATCACCTCATCGAAAATTAAGAGCGCGCCGCACTTTTGCGTCTCTTCTCGTAGCATCTTTAAAAATGCAGGCGTGCCTTGCACCAGGCCCATGTTGCCGGCAACAGGCTCGACGAGAACTGCAGCTACCTTCTCCCCTTCTGTTTGCAAAAATGCTCGTACGGTGTCGGTAGCGTTGTAGGGAAGAGAGCGCGTGTGGGCGATAAACTCTTCGGGCACGCCGAGAGAGGAGGAGGTGGGCGTAAGATGTGTGACACCCGATCCTGCCTGGATCAGAAGGCTATCGGAGTGTCCATGGTAGTTTCCATTAAACTTGAGGATTAAAGATCTTCCGGTAAAACCCCGCGCAAGGCGCACGGCACTCATCGTGGCTTCTGTGCCGGACGATACAAAGCGTATCTTTTCGATGGAGGGCATATGCTTTGCAATGAGTGACGCAAGCTCCTCTTCCATGGCTGTCGTGATGCCAAAGGAAGAGCCTTTTTCCACCTGCTCAATTGCTGCTTGCACCACTTTTTTGTGAGCATGCCCTAAAATGAGTGCACCCCAGCTTTGACAAAAGTCGATGTAGCTATTTCCATCGACATCCCAAATGGTATCGCCCTCTCCATGCGAAACAATGAGAGGCGCAAGACCTAAATTTGGAAATGCGCGCACTGGCGAGCTCACTCCTCCTGGGATTACTTCGCATGCTTTTTGGTGTATTGCTAGGCTTTTACTTCGCATATTTTCCTTGCCCGTGCCCGTGCCCGTGCCCTTGCCCGAATTAATCCGGATTGGGCGGGCAAGGGCATGGGCAGGGGCACGGGCACGTTTAAGAGTTATTTGCATTTAGCAAGTGTATACGGCAAAATGCGTCCAGTCAATATGAAGAAATTTCGAAAATTCCTAGCTCTTGCACTCTTTTGTCCTGTGCTCCTCTCTGCAGAAGGGATCAACTATGCTGTGGAATTTCAAGGGATCGATGATCCGCGCGTGCTCAAAGCAATCAAATCTGTCTCGCAACTGACTACTTTAAAAAAGCGTTCGCCTCCTTCGCTCAATGCTCTTCGTTACCGAGCAGAAGCTGACATTCCAGATATTCTCAAAATTCTGCACGCACACGGCTACTACGAGGCGACTGTCGATGTGCATGTGATCGAGACGTACGAGCAGCAGGCCACAGTTACGATCGTCATCCATCCGGGCCCGCTCTATACGATCGGAGAGTATGATATCGAGCTCTACTGCCACACTCCTGAAGAGTGTGTGACGTGTACGCGTGTGAGCCTGGAAGCGATAGGCATTGAGGTAGGAAGACCCGCTCTTGCACAGCAGATCTTAGATGCAGAATTAAAAGCGCTGCGGCTGCTTTCGGAATGCGGCTATCCGCTGGCATCGATTGCCAAACGCTCCTTTATTGCAGATGGGGAAACTAAAAGCTTGCGCATCCGTCTTGAGATCGATACGGGAGAAAGAGCGCTTTTCGGTAAGACAGAGATACAGGGAATGACCCGCACCAAGCCGCGCTTTATTGATCAGAAGATGAGTTGGAAAGAGGGGGATCTTTACAACAGCGCTCTTATCGATAGCACGCAGAAATCTCTTCTCGACACAGGCCTCTTTAGTTCAATCTTAATCACGCACGCAGAGCAGATTGATCCAAAGGGAGAGCTCCCGCTACGCATCGATGTTACCGAGACAAAGCACCATAGCGTGAATGTCGGTGCCAGCTACCAGACAGTCTTTGGACCGGGCGCTACCTTTGGTTGGGAAGATCGCAACATCGGCGGTATGGGACGCAAGCTCCACTTTCAAGCCGACGTCACAAGGATCAGCCACTCCGGGATCTTCTCCTACCAGGTACCCGACTGTCTTCGCTTAGGACAAGATTACATTGTGCAAGCACAGGCGATGCATGAGACGATTAAAGCATACCACGTGCGCTCCTACAACTTAATGAACCGCTTTGAGAGAAAAGTCGGTCAAAGAATCCGCGTCTCACTTGGAGCAATTGCCGAGCAGCTGCTCGTAACAGCAAGTGTGGACAACGGCAACTTTTTTCTTTTGGAAGCTCCGATCTACTTCCGCTGGTCTTCTGCCAATAGTTTGCTCAACCCCACATCGGGTATGACCGTCCAATACAAAGCCTCCCCTTCACTCAATGTGACGAGCCACTCGAAATTCTATCTCTACCAGGAGTTCGTACATAGCTGCTACTTACCGCTAGTCTCTAGCAGGAACCTCGTTCTCGCACAGAAGATCACTCTCGGCTCTCTTGTGAGCAGCTCTTTAGATGCGATCCCTGTCCCTAAAAGGTTCTTGGGTGGATCGGAAGAGGAGCTGCGCGGTTATCTTTATCGCACAGTCAGCCCGCTCGCACACCACCACAAACCGATCGGCGGAAGATCTGCGATCTACTACTCATTGGAGACGCGCATCCGTGCGACAAAGGCGATCGGCCTCGTCCCATTTTTCGACACTGGCAATGTCCAGCGCCAGGAGTACCCGACTTTTAAAGGAAAGTGGCATAGCTCTGTAGGAATTGGAGTGCGCTACTTCACATTCGTAGGACCCTTTCGTTTAGACGTTGGCTTCCCTCTGAATCCAAGAAAACATCTCGATCCAAAATACAAAATCTTTGTAAGCATAGGACAAATGTTCTGATTATGAAAAATTTATCGCGTATTTTTAAATGGCTGCTGATCCCCTTCGGAGCACTAGTGCTCCTGATCTGTTTTCTTTTTGCTCTGATGCAAACAGAGTGGGCGAAAAGAAAAATTCGTGAGGAGCTCCTCTCTTGGGCCGCGCAAAAAGGGTTCGAGCTTAAGTTTGATCCAATCGAAGGAAGTCCCCCCTTTAAACTCAAACTGCGCAACATCTTCTTAAAATTTAATGAGAATGACACTCTCTTTATCGAAAGCGCCAATCTGAGGCTCTCGCTTCTGCGGTTTTTACACGGAACGCTCGCTCTTCCCTACCTCTCCTTGGAAAACGTCTCATATGCGTTCGAGGAAGCAGCGCTGGCCTCATCTCTTTCGATAGAGAGAACTCTCCCTCTTAATTTTTCGATACGCACCTTAAAAATTAACAACCTTTGCATTGAGAACAAAACAAAGAAAAAGGCCGCTTCATTCTCTGTTCTTGCAAAAGTCTCTTACAAAAACAAAGGGGGCAAGTTCTCTCTCTTTCTCTCTTTGCACGATCCCTTCTTCCTTCCCAACAGATCGGAAATTTCTATAAAGGGAAATAAAAAACGCGACCTGATCTTAGGCCAGGCTAAACTCCAATTGAAGTCTACCGACTTCTTTGAGCCCTTCTGGACAGCTCCATTAGATGTAGAAGGCGACTTAGAGATAAACATGCATGGCCCCTGGAACAGCTTCTTCGCATTTTTCTCATCTGAAAAGATACTCGATGCACCGCTCGCCTGCTCCTTTATCACACACGTAGATCGTCTCGCAATTCCTGATCACCCCCTCTTCAACCGCAAATGGGAGAGCAGCGCTAGCTTTCTCGCTTGGGCAAATCGCTGTTTTGAAGTCGAAAGCTGCAAAATCAAAAGCGATCTTATCGACTTTCAAGGATCGGGAGAGCTGGATGCTAGCTTCTATCCGCAAAAAGGGTCGGCCACATTTTCGATACCGGAGCTCGCGCTCTTCTCGCTTCCTCTGCAGGGCAAGCTGTACGGCAAAACCCTTTTTGAAGAGAACGAATGGAAGGGCAAAATAAGCTCGGGCCCTCTTAAAATCGCAAAAGAGAGTTTTGTAGATAGCTCCCTCGTTTTTAAAACACAAAAAGAGGGAGATGCGTGGATTGGAAAAGCGCGCTTTAACCTCTCTAATCCCACTTTAACATTGGAAGGCTCAAGCAACATCGATTTAGAGCTGGGAAAATGGCTCAAATTAGAGGAGATCCAGATCTCAGGACCCAATGCAAAAATGGCGGGTGCACTAACGTATCAGTTTGAACCTCAAGCAATAGATGGCGCTCTCTTCGGCTACGCCTATCATTTAAACCACTTTCGCAGATTTCTTCCCGGTTCAGATCTTGAAGGCAACTTAGGAGCAGAACTGCGTTTCACTCCTTACAAAAGCGAAGAGGGAAACTTTTCTAGCCAGTCTCTACAATGCCACCTCCTCTTTAAAAATCTGCAGTGCTACAACTATCTAGCAAATGAGGTGACCGCTCTCGTAGAGCTAAACGATATATTTGGAAAAATATCTGGCAAAGGCTCGCTTTCTTGCGAAAAGCTGCATTTAGGCAAGGTCTCTCTTTCCACTCTTTCCCTAGACACAGCCTACCAGGAGGAGAAATGGGAATTTACTTTGGATGCAAAGGGTAAGTGGAAAGACCCGTTCGAGATCCAATCTTCGGGCTACTGGAAAGAAAATGAAGAGGAGGAGCTTTTAGAGTTCACAACTCTTAGTGGATTTGCCTTGAAAAACTCCTTTACTTTGGAAAAACCGCTACAATTCACTTGGAGCCCTGACTACTTTAACGTAAAAGAGTGCTACCTGAATGTCGGCCACGGCAAGTTTTTTGCAGATATCATCACAGACAAAGAACATGCCCAAATCAACCTGCATGGAAAGAGCCTTCCTTTAGACTTCTTTACCCTCGCCCACCCCACCTTTTATCTCAAAGGAACTAGCTCTTTCGATGCTACGATGGATGCGACAAAAGAGGGAGTTCAAGGACACGCCAACCTGGTGTTAGAAGAGGCTACAATCCTCGAGCAGGGGCAAGAGGAGCCGCTGATGGCCAAAGGCTCCCTGCAAGCTCATTTAAACCAGGGCGTGCTTCAGCTGCACACCGATATCAAAGCGATCCACCAGCAATTTTTAGAGTACACTGCAACTATTCCGATCGACTACACCCTCTTCCCCTTCTCGCTTCATCTTAACCGAAACCGCCCTCTTTCTGCCGAGCTGACAATGGAGGGCAAGCTGCAAGAGATCTTCGACTTCGTCAACATGGGAAGCAATAGATTCACAGGCTTTTTAGCATCACATCTTTTCTTTTCGCAAACCCTCTCCTCCCCTGCCGTCCAAGGATCGATCGAGCTGCAAAACGGCTCTTATGAAAACTACTTCACGGGAACATCCTTCAAGGATGTAGAGATAAAAGCGACTGCGCAAAATGAGAAGATCACTTTCGATACGATAACCGCTAAAGACGAACAGGGAAATCCGGTATCCATGCACGGCAAGCTCCTCCTCTATCCCGACCGGCACTTCCCTTACGAGTTTAATGCTGAGCTCTCCAATGTAAATGCCATTCGTTTCGACTCAGTAGCCGCAAACTTTACCGGCCCCGTGCACATTACAGGCAACACTAAAGGCTCGCTTGCCAAGGGAGATCTTCTTGTTCCGCAGGCCCATCTCAAAATCCCAGACAAGATCATGAGCGAACTGCCCACACTTCCTATCATCTATCTGAATGTCCCTGCGCATTTAAACGCCTTTCACATCCATCCCCCCTCCTCCTTTCCTTTTAAACTCGATTTGAACCTCGTAGCACCGGTTAAAGTCTTTGTAGAAGGCAAAGGCCTTAAATCGGAGTGGAAAGGACACGCGCACCTGGCCGGCAGCAACATGAACTACCAGGTCAATGGCGATCTCACACTTCTCAAAGGCGAGTTTCTCTTTGGCGGTAAGATATTTAATTTGACGCAGGGAGAGATCACATTTTCAGATAAGCCGACGCAAGCTGCATTTATCAAATTGCAAGGAACCCTGTCGCAGCAAGGAGTCACCATCACCGCTGTTCTGCAAGGCCCCTTCTCCTCGCCTCAGCTGACATTTGAATCTGTCCCCTCGCTTCCTACAAGCTCTCTTCTCTCGCTCATCCTATTCAACAAGGATATCTCCGAGATCTCTCCCTTCCAGGCGCTCCAGCTTGCGCAAGCGATCGTCTCGCTCTCCGGAGGAGCCGGACCCGATGTGCTCGAAGCGATCCGCAAGAGCATCGGCGTCGATAGACTCAGCATCGGCGCAGCAGAGAACGATCCCGATCAGATCGCCGTCCAGATCGGCAAATACTTAACTCGTGGGGTTATGATCACCCTAGCCCAAGGGGCGACCTACAGCAAAGTGATCGTGGAGGTCGACCTCAAAAAAGGCTTTGTCTTCCAAGCCGAAACCGAACCCGAAGAGCAAGGTAAGTTTACATTGAAGTGGAACAAAAACTACTAAACTCGGACCCTTCTTCCCCTCTTTGCGTGCCTGTGCCCGTGCCTCTGCCTGTGCCCGATCCGGATTAATTCGGGCACAGGCACAGGCAGAGGCACGTTTTTTAAGCAGGGCAAGTGTTTATCTAATTTTAATCGTCAATATCTTGAGTCGTTTTTAAGAGCCTAAAAACCACCTGAAATTTATTTAAATCAATGTCGCTTGACCCTCACGCATACGTGATTCCTTATTATGGTGGCATCCTTTAAAATCAAAGGGATATTAAAGGAGAAAGGAAATCGATGGGTTACACAGTAAAAAAGTTAAGTGAACTCTCTGGAGTGACGGTCAGAACCCTTCACTTCTATGAGGAGATCTCTCTTCTTAAACCGGCCTATTACGGATCTAATGGATACCGGTACTATGAAGAAGAACAGCTTTTACAACTCCAGCAGATCCTGTTCTTCAAGGAATTGGGCTTTACTTTGAAACAGATTCAAAAGGTAGTAGGGAAAAGCGATTTTGATCAACTCGCAGCTCTCTACTCTCATAAAAAAGCCCTCAGCCAGGAATGGGAAAAGATTGGATTACTGTTTGAAAACCATCGATAAGACAATCAAACATCTAAAAGGAAAGAAGAAGATGAAAGACAAAGAGATATTCGATGGTTTCTGCATTACCCTGGTAAAGAAAGCAAAGGCAGGAGCCTCCTATGCGACGGCTGAAGAAATCGTTGGAAAAAGCGTAAGAAGTCCAACCAAAGACATCGAAGATGTTAAAAAAAGAGGAAAGGCTTATTACGACGATATCAATGAAGCGGCTTGTCAGCTCTTCAAAGAACTCGCATCCTGTATTGAAAACGAATTGGACCCTACAGCCGATGGGGTACAGAAGATCATTCAAAAACACTACGCCCTCATAGATAAATTTCACAATGCAACGCAAGAGGTGTACAAAGCAATGGCTCAGCTTTATGCGCAGCATCCCGAAATCCGCAAACAGCTGGATCCCTTTCATCCTAATTTAGCCACTTTTATGGCAAAGGCGATGAGAGTATTTGCGGATCGAAAGTTATCTTACTAAGCCAGGTATCCTCCTTCAGAAATGAGGGAGGATTTGTTTTTTAAATAAAAATTCAAAGATGTTCTACTGAGAAAAGCTCCAAATCGCGACCCTCTTTTTTAAGCCGATAAAGGGCAGTCGAAGCTGCTCTCTTTGCTTTTTATTCTTTTCCTTCCTGTTTACCACCGGCTTTTGGAGACTCTTGTTTGACTAGCGTCGCTGACAGATCTGCAAATTCTGCCGAAGCTGATCTGATCATGAGGCAGTAGGTTTGTCCTATTTCCAAATTTTCTGGAAGTGTCAGTTTCACTGCGTGATCGTTTCGAACAACGTACGTTTGTTGGGTAATTTTACCTGTAACAGTGTCCATAGAAAGAGGTCCTTTGCGAGGACTTTCCTCAAAAAGGCCTGCTTTTAAAGTAAGGTTTTTTACCTGTTCGACTTTCAACTTTAATAGGTCAGGATACGATTCTTTGAGCACGTTTTTAAAAGCCTGTCCATGAAAAACGTTCGTTTGATCGCCATATTTTATGCAATGGAAAGCGAATTTATGGATCTTGTCAGCAGAGATATCATAGTGAGGGATATGAACGCTGACCTCAGTTTTTGCATCTTTGATTTTCAAGTCAACTATGCCAACAAAGCAGCCGCCTTCCTCGGTTGGACCACCCCAACTTGCGGGACCTTTCCATGCAAAGTTTATAATAACATTACTACTGGTTGCAGTCATAAATCCTCGTGAGTAAATTTCCGCGAAATTTTAATGGAAGGCTAAATAATTGGGAATGCAAATAAAGAATGCATCCTATCTGCCGTTTTGGGCTTAAGCTTTAAGCCCACTACAAACTTGTACCACACGTGAGACGGAATTATGCTCAGAGGTCGACCTCAAAAAAGGCTTTGTCTTCCAAGCCGAAACCGAACCCGAAGAGCAAGGTAAGTTTACACTCGAAGTGGAATAAAAACTACTAGGGTGAAAGTTGAAGAAATGACCAAAACGACCAAAGGGACGTAAAGGACCAAAACGACGAATTCTTCCGTCCTTTATGTCGTTCGTCGTTTTGGTCGTTTAGGTCCCTTTGGTCCTTTAGGTCGTTTCTCTAAACTTTTAATTTTAATCGTTGGTTAAAACAAAGCATTCACCTATTCTTGCGCTGTTACCTTGGAGGAACTATGGATTTAGGAGCAAACGTCGCCCTCGCGATGATGGACGCATACACACGCTATGAAGCGGCACAGACGCGCAAGAGCATGGGGCTCAATGATGAGATCGAAGACATTTCCAATAAACTCTCGATCTTAAACGAAGCGCTTACAAAGATTAAGAACTACCGCGAAGCAGATGAGAATGATCTTTCGCCCGAAAAAATCGAAGAGGTGCATGCACACATCAAAAAGGTGCAAGAGACATTCCCCGAACTTCTCCCTGAAAATTTCATTGAAGAGATGAAAGATTATGGGGATGAAGACTGGGATCGCATCGAAGCTAATATCGGCAACCAAGAGAGGCTTTCGTCCAATCAGCTCAACCGTCCGATGACAAAGCTCGAGCAGGTCTTTAGCGATAACACCAAAGTCCACGAAATCATGGGCGAATTTTTAAAAGAGGTTCGCGAATTTATTCGCAGTATCAACCGTCGTATGGTCGCACATTAACATGGATAAAGCGCTTTTTGAGAGCATTTTAAAGAAGCTGGATCTGGAGACAAATGGCAGCGCAAGCCCTTTGTCTGTAGAAGAACAGGAAACGGTCTACGCTGCAGCTTTTGGCAATTACGAGCTGGGTAGCTATGCGGAGGCCTCCTCTCTTTTCACAGCGCTTGTCCTCGCAAGTCCTTTCAAAGAGAGCCACTGGCGCGGTCTTGCATCTTCTCGCCAAATGGAGGAGAAGTACCAAGAGGCGCTACAAGCCTGGTCTTTAGTGGCTTTGCTTGCCGAACACGACCCTCTTCCCCACTTCCATGCGGCAGAGTGTCTGCTCACATTGAGAAACGCGGGCGAGGCGATAAAAGCATTGAATTGTGCCGAGACGCGGCTCTCAACTGATGAGCCCGCTCTGCGCTCGAAAATTGAACTTTTAAAGGCAACTTATGGCTAATACGATTGTAGATTACGCTCCAATCGAGCTGCCCGCTCTCTTGCCTCCCATCACGAGCCAGCAAGCTTTTTTGCAAAAACCGCTTGCAATTCGTGACACGATTGCACCGGCTCATGCTATTCAAGCCGCACCTTTTAAACCCTCAAGGCCCGAGCTCTACTCCACATCTATTTACCGAACACTGCACAACTTAGAAAAGTTGCATACGATCGGCTCGAACATGCAGACCAGACAGATCACGGACATCGATAAGCTCCAGAGCGAAGTTCAAGACTTAAACAAACAAAATGCCGAAAAGATCAGAGAGTCTGCCATTCGCGCACAAGGAAGTGGCTTCTGGTCCTACCTTCAAACAATTGGCACCTACTTAGTAACTGCTTTTAACACGATTTTTGGATGCTCACTTTACTCTTCAGGAAACACGACTGCAGGCGCCCTTCTCATCGGCGCAGGGGTCCTCTCTCTTGCCAATGAAGCGATGACCCACTGGGGCGCTTGGGATTGGCTGGCCGAACAACTAGCCGGCGACAATGAGGAGCTAGCCCGCTTTCTCTCTTTGGCGCTCCCTGGCGCATGCGCTCTTATCGCAGCAGGCCTTACCTTTGGAGGTTTGAGCGAAGCACTCGGCGCCTGGAACAACCTGGATTCCGCAGAGCAACTACTTTTAATTATGCAGGTCGCTTTGAGTCTAGGAAAGGGTGTCACGACCGTTGGAAAAGGGATCTCCGATTACGGGGTGCAGCAGTCTAAGATCGATCTAACAAACATAGAGTGCGCCCTCACCCTCAATGAGAAGGAGCTCGAGATGCTCACTTTTGAGATGGAAAAGATAATGAAAATGGTGAGCAACTCAACAGAGTGCGCCCAGAAAATTATTCAATTAGCAATTTATTCAAATCATACCGCAACAGCACAAGCTTAAGGAGAAAACATATGGCAGACCTAAATATTGAAAACTATTCTGATCCCATTGCAAGACTGAGAATGCTCTACGCAGAAAAGCTTTCTCCCCTCTTTGCAGAGATGGAGATCGGGCTGCACTCTCTTTCTGAAAGAAGACTCAAAGAGATCGGCCAGCTCTTTAAAGATAGAGCTTGGAACATTGATCTCCAAGCGCTCAGCATCCTCGGATTTGCAGGTCTTGGCGGCTTCTCTCAAATCGGCGGTGGATTTGCCAAAGGCGCTGGCATGGAAGATCTACAGAAGATTCTCCAAGCAGTTGGAGAGATTCTCCCCAAAGGCGGCGAGATCTCCAGCACCTTCTTAAAATCGGATGATGTCCTGCTCGAAGCAGAGCTCTCCAAGCTCTCTCAACACCGTCAGCCTGAAGGCGAAAAGATCCGTCAGCAGCTCTCGAATGCCGAAGCAAAGCTTAAGGATACCACTTCTCAGCTCGGACAGCAGGATGGCGCGCTGTACCGCTTGGTAAAAGGCTAATAAGGCAACTTTCTTTTCGTGCCTGTGCCCGTGTGCGTGCCCGTGCCCGATCCGGATTAATTCGGGCACGGGCACGCACACGGGCACAGGCACGTTCATTTGACTCCGAACACTCTTTTCCTATACACTCCGGTTTATGGACACTGGAGAAGCAACCACTAATAATAACAACAATAATCACCTGCTAGTCCGTCGTATCCTCGCTAGCCTCCCCTTTTTGACACAGGTGGGCGAATACGGAGTGCTGATCGTTGATGTCGTTAAAGCCACTCTCAGGCGCCCTCCGCATTTCAATCTGCTTTTAAAACAGCTCTACTCCATTGGCGTCGCCTCTCTTCCCGTCGTCTCTATCACCGGTCTTTCGACAGGGATGGTGCTAGCCGCCCAATCTTTTTACCAGCTTGCCGATAAGGGGTTATCTAGCGTCACAGGCCTCATGGTGGCAAAAGCCATGATGACCGAGCTCGGTCCCGTGCTGACCGCCTTCATGGTAACCGGTAGAGTTGGGGCTGCCATGTGCGCGGAGCTGGGGACAATGCGCGTAACCGAACAGATCGATGCACTGCAGACGATGGCAGTCAACCCTCATCGCTATCTCCTCTCCCCCCGCTTCCTCGCAGGTACTTTCATGATGCCCCTGCTAACAATCTACAGCATTGCGATGGGTATCTATGGAGGCTATCTCGTTGCCGTCTACTTTTTTGGCATGGCGCCTTCGAGCTACTTCGATCCGATGCCCATTCACATCACTCACTTCGACATGTTCACCGGGATTTTTAAATCCTTTATCTTCGGCATCTTCATCATGACAATCTCCTGCTACAAAGGGATGACCACTAGTGGTGGCGCAGAAGGGGTCGGTAGAGCTACGACCAATAGCGTGGTGATCGCCTACTGCTGCATCCTCTTGAGCAACTTTTTCATGACCGTCGGTCTAAACGTGATCCGAGAAAAACTCCCCAGGTTCCTCGCATGATAACCATCCGCAATCTGAAAAAGAAGTATGGCAAACTGAAGGTATTGGACGGCTTAGACCTGGAGATCAAAACGGGTGAGACGATCGTCGTTTTAGGAAGATCCGGCGTGGGCAAGAGCGTGCTTTTAAAGCATATCATCGGGATCACCAAGCCGGATGAGGGGACGATCGACGTCGACGGAGTTAGAATCTCTGACCTTAAAGGTCCTGAGCTGTACAAAGCTGTCCAGAATATGGGCATGCTCTTTCAAGGGTCAGCTCTCTTCGACTCGATGAACATCGAAGAGAACACCGCTTTTTATCTAACTGAGCATGGAGATCCGAAAACTGGTGAGAAATATACCCGACAACAGATAATAGAGAAAGTAGAGCAGGCCTTGCATATGGTGGGGCTAGAGGGCACTCAGAAGAAGATGCCGTCTGAGCTCTCGGGAGGAATGCGCAAGCGCGCGGGTTTGGCAAGACTTATAGTCTATCGCCCTGCTATCCTCCTTTACGACGAACCGACAACTGGATTGGACCCGATCACTGCCATGCAGATCAACGAATTGATCGTAAAGACACAAAATGAGTTAAAAGGGACGAGTATCGTGGTAACCCACGATATCTTCTCCTCTCTTTTCGTTGCCGACCGGCTCGCTCTTATCAAAGATGGCAAGATCGCCCAGATCGGCGACCCCGAAACCTTTATGAAGGCAGATGAGCCGATCATCGCATTCTTACGCAAAACTATCGCAGAAGACCCGCGCAAATTGAGACAGGAGTTTGGACAACATGGGTGAACAAATTAAAAACATGCTCATCGGCATCTTTATTCTCGCCTCTTGTGCGATACTCGTCGGTATCATCATGTTTTTAAAGCCCTCTGTCGGCGACATGAAAAAAACTCTCTATGTCCGCTTCTCCAACATCAACAAGATCGATGTGGGTACCCGTGTCACCTACGCCGGAAAGCCCGTGGGAGAGGTTGTCGCGATCCAGGAGATCTCCGACCCCAGACACCAGCCGATAGACTCCTTAAAACGCTTCTACTTCTATCAGCTGACGTTAAAAGTCGACTCAAGCGTTGTCGTCTACAACACTGATCAGATCGCCTTGCAAACCTCAGGTCTTCTTGGCGAAAAGTCGGTTGCCATTATTCCCATCGAGCCACCCAAAGGGATCACGCCCAAGGTGGTCACAAACCAGCCCATCTATGCAAGTTCGGTCGATCCGATCGAAAATGCTTTTGTCGAGCTATCCGGTCTTGCCGATCAGATGAAGGACTCCTTCTCCGAAATCACCTGCTGGTTTAAACAGAACGAGAAGAACCTCTCCTCGGCTGTTAAAAACTTCAGCGGTGCTATGCGCCAGATCGATAAAGCGGTAGGCGATGTCAATAAATTCCAGATTATCCATGAGATCAAAGATACGATCCATAATCTCTCTTGCACCATCTCTCACGTCCAAAGCATCCTTACCAACATGGATCAAGATGGCGTCTTTACTAATTTCGCGCTTACGATGAAAAACGTTCAAAAAGCGAGCCGGTCGATCGAGCTGGTCTCTCAGGATCTTGCTGATGGAAAAGGCACTTTGGGCAAGCTCCTCAAAACAGACGATCTCTATCTTCGCTTCACAGCCGTCATGAGCAAGATCGACACCCTGATGAACGACATCAACAGCTATGGACTGCTCTTCCATCTCAACAAGGGATGGCAGAGAACACACTCCAAACGGGTCAATCTCATGGACAGCTTGAGCTCGCCCACCAGCTTTAAAGACTACTTCGAAACAGAGGTCGATCAGATCAACAACTCTATGTCGCGCATCTCGATGCTCATTGAAAAAGCTGCTAAAACTCCGGAAAAAGATAAGATCTTACAGAGCGACATCTTTAAGAGCGACTTTGCGGAGCTTTTGCGAAAAACTGACGAGCTATCGGAAAACTTACGCCTCTACAATGAGCAGCTCATGGAGGCAAGCAAGTGAGCTCCTACTCTCAGCTTGCAAAAGGAAGCTTCCTGATCGCAAGCCCTGAGATCGATATGGACCTATATTTCCGCGGCGTCCTACTCATCTGCGAACATAGCGCAAGCGGCACATTTGCACTCCTCGTCAATAAAACGCTCGACGCCGAGCTTCCCGAAGAGGTGATCGATATGAAGCAGCTAGCCAATCCTCGTGTCGAGGTCCGTGCAGGCGGCCCCATACAACCCAACCAGATGATGCTCCTCCACTCCTCCGACCGCATCCCCGATCAGACGCTGACGATCTGCGACGGAGTCTATTTGGGCGGTGACGTTCAATTTTTGCAAGAGGTGATGGCAGACGCAAATGGCCCCTATGTGCGCCTCTGTTTTGGTTATGCAGGTTGGGGTGCAGGGCAGCTGGAGCGCGAATTTCTAAACGGAGGCTGGTTTCTTCATCCTGCAAGCAAGAAGCATATCTTCGAGACCCCTGCAGACAAACTCTGGCAGACGCTTCTGCGCGAGATGGGCGGCAAGTATGCCACCCTCTCGATGATGCCAGAAGACTTAAGCCTGAATTAAGAAATTATACAGCCGACGCGAGTGCCTTTAGCTGGTTTGAAATCACGCAGAGCAATCGTGACAACACGATTTTTTGCAGAAGAGAGCTTTTTCGGAATAGTTACAAGGGGATTACCCGTTAAAGACAACCCCATTAAATTTTCCATATCCAACTCCTCAGGTAGAGTTGCGAGTTGATTGTTGGAAAGATTCAACATCTCCAAAGAGGTTAACTGAGCGATTTTGGGGGATAAAAATGTGAGACGATTGCCAGCCACATCTAAGTAAGTGAGTGTAGACAGACTGTACACCTCATCCGGGAGCCACGAAAGTTTATTTCCTGCAAGCACAAGAGTAGCCAACTGCGTACAATAGAAGAGCGGTGTCGGAATGCGCGTGAGACCTTGACGAGAAGCATCATACTCTTTCAGTGCTCTCGTCTCACTCCCTTTCAGGTATCTTTTGTGAAAGACATTGTGGTAAGTCTCGGCTCCGGAGGCCGCCTTGTGCAGGTCAGCAAGATAGTCGCCCACCGTAGAGTCTAAATACCCAGATCCTCCGTCGACCTCACACGCATCTTTTATGACGCTCGAAAAGATAAAATGCAGCTTTTGCGCGTACAAACCATCTTTTGCATTTGGAAAGGAGATTTCGACCTGCTCTCTATAGACCTTAAAATGCGGACTTTGAAAGTAACTGCGATAAAAACCCTCAAAAACCACCCTCCCAAATTTTGCCGTCTCTTTCACGGCAATAGCATCTCGCGGATTCAAATATGTTCCTATGCATTTCCAAAGATAAGGTGATAAGGCGTTCCAAGATTTAATACTCATTTTCTTCCTATTTTAAAAAAATAATTGCAATGATTATAGCAAAAATAAAGATAATTTATCAATAAAATTGCGTTTTGAAAGAAAAGAGCATACTACTGATTATTAGCCAGTTAGATCTTGTGCTCGGAAAGAGACTGAAAAAAGAGCGTGCGCCTGCTCTAGATCTCTCAGGAGCTGAGCGCGGTTGGGGTGGGCAAGAAAAACTAAAAGGGGGGTCATCGTCAGATTTGTTGTGGGGGTAACGAAATCTCCCTGCTTTATATTGAGCAGATGCGAATCATAGGAATCAAGCTTTTCGATCGCATCTATTCCGAATATCTGCTGCACTTTTCCGCCTTCTAAAAGAGGGCAACAGGCGATAGCACAATGCTTGTTCATAACGATAGAAGAGGGGCATCTCTATTTTTCCCCTAACCAATACTTCTATGGCCTTTTTATAGGGATCAAAGTTGCTGTGTTCTTTTAAGAGAAAAGACATTCTGAGTCCAGCGAGTCTGGGATTAATCTCAATCAGAGTAGACCCTCTTTTAGGGTCATCTTTGATCTCTAAATGGGCCGGGCCTCTTTCAATACCGAACGCCTTAACTAAGTCAATCGCGTGATCGACAAGAGGTTTGAGCGCAGGATCTTCCAGAGGAAGCGAGATCACATTGTAGTAGATGTTTTTAATGCTATCCGTGTCGATTTTTTCATACACCCAGAGATCTGTTACATAAACGTGCCCATTATTGGAGAAGGTATTTACAACATACTCCTTTCCAGAAAGGTACTCCTCGACAACAGCATATTCAGCACGTTTTCCATAGAAATCTTTGCGATCCATAATATCGTGAAAATTTTTAACCAGCTCTTGAAGATGCTTACAAATATAAACCTGACTGGTCGCCGCCCCCTTGGGAGTTTTAATGACCAGAGGAAAGGTATGACTCTCGGCAAAGGCAAGAAGCTCTTTTTTCGTATGACAAAGCTCAAAATCGGGACAAGAGAAGCCATGGCGTTTAAGAAGCTGTCTCATTGCGCCTTTATCTCTTCGCGAATTAGACAGGGCAAGCGGGTTGCTCCATAAATGGAGCTCATGGCTGATCTCATCGGCAAGCTCAGTGCCCGAATCAATTCCTGCGACGACACCTTTAATGGAGAATTTGGAGTGTTTGAGCTTCTCTAAAATCCGCTCTTTGCTTTCGGCAACCACCACCTCATCACAGCCGGAAAAAAGAGCCTCTTGTGTAGTGTGAAAAGCATCGCAGAAAAGGCTAATCGGTTTTGTAAAAACCCCCACCACTTTAAACCCCAGCTCTTTTGCAGCGGGCTTTAAAAATGCTCCAGAGCTAATAGGATCAAAAAGAGCAACAGCATCTACTTTCTCCTGTTTTTTTCCACTGAAGCTGAGCGTTAAAACACCCCCGATGCACACAACCAGCATACCTAGGCCAGAAACAAGATCGGGTGTCTGTTTCCAAATCAACCAATCGATAAGCCCCGCAAAGATAACACTTGTGTAAAGAAAAGGAGCCGCCTCATGTGACTGCGCAAAACGCATCCCGATGGTAAAGCTGACTTGAGCTGCAATCATCGCACTTGCTGCAAGGACGATATAGAGCCAAACAACAGGCGGAAATGGAGCCCAGCCCATAAAGACAAATGGCATCGTAGCCACCCAAAACAGAAGGAAATAGTAGAAGAGAATGCGGAGGAATGGTTCATGCGCGATTTGACGTGTAACCACAAGAAGAAGCGCAGAAAAAACACCGGATAAGAGAGCTAAAGAGAGATCGAGATGAATAGCTTCAAACCCCGGCCTCAAAATAATACAAACACCCGCGAAGCCAACGAGAAGACCAATTCCAAGTTGATGCGAGATCTTTGTCCTATGCCAAATCCAGATTATGAGAGGGATGAAAAGAGGAGCAGAATTGCTCAAAGTGATCACTTCTGCAAGCGACGCTGTCTGGAGGGCGCGTGTGATGCAATAGAGCGCCATAAGTCCGAATACGGTTCTAGCTATGATCTTGCCCAGCTGCGGTGATACGAGCTGTTTGACCCCATCTTTCAAAGCAAAAGGAAGGATGATGATCCAGCTAAATAGACTTTGAAAAAAAATGATCTGCGTATTGGAAAGATAGGGGCTGCACCCCTTATAAAAGGCGTAGGTCACAGCAAAAAAGAACATCGCTAAAATAAATAGGCCAAGGCCTAATAATCGCTTAGACATATCTCTTTCCTATAACGTCCAACGATCCGGTTGTACATATATTTTTATTCTGCTATTGCTTGGGAAACAATAGAGGAGGAACTAAGATGGCAAAATTCACTTACGCGATTACGGGTGCTACTGGCCACATTGGCTACAAGCTAACAGAAGAGCTGTTAAAAAAGGGTCATAAGGTGCGTGCTCTTGGACGAGACCACCATAAGCTTCAAGAGCTTAAAGCTAAAGGAGCGGAAGTTATTGTGTCCGATTTGACCGACACTAAAGCTCTTACTAAAGCATTCAAGGGATGCAAAGCCGTTTTCAGCCTTCTTCCTCCTGCCTACGATGCGACTGATATGGAGGTTTTTCGAGACACTGCAGGAGAAGCCATTGCGGTTGCGGTCGTGAAAGCAAAAGTCTCTACATGTTTTAAACCTAAGTGCAGTCGGAGCAGATCTCCGATCCGGCACAGGCCCTATCAAGGCATTGCATCGTCAGGAACAGAGACTGAATTGTATTGAGAATTTGAACGTCCTCCATTTGCGACCAGACTTCTTCATGGAAAATTTGCTAGGGTTTGTTTCTCACATTAAAAGCTCAGGAATCGTATCTACCGCTATTAAAGCAAATCTTCCGATACCCATGGTTGCCACCCAAGACATTGCGCTGAAGGCGGCTGAATTTCTCAATACATTGAAATTTACCGGACAGACTATTTTTGATTTTGACGGGCCTCGTGATGTTACAATGGCTGAAGCGACAAAAATTTTGGGAAAAGCCCTCGGAAAGAGCAATGTAAAATATATGCAAGTCTCCTATGAACAGGCTGAGAAAGAGATGATAGCTGCAGGGATGAAACACCAGATGGCCAAGCTAATGGTGGATATGCAAAAAGCCTACAACGAAAAAGACCTTAAGCCCACGCAGAAGCTAACGGCAGAACATAAAGGCACGACCACATTCGAAGAGTTTTGCAAAACCGCTCTCATAATCTCTCACCCTGCTAGAAAAGCAGCTTAGAGACAATTAGGCGGCGCGGAGCTGCAGCTTCTGGAAGAGGGCTTGGCCGAAGAGTTTATGGACGGCATCTTTGATCCGCTTTTCTTGGGTCTCAAGCTCGGAATGGAGAATGGTGAGGGCGCTTATCATGCGGCTAAAGCGAGCAGAATCGATAAGACGCTCGCGGATGAGAAGAGCCGGCGCATAAAGAAGCCACTGAAAGGTCTCCTTCTCCTCTTGTGTCCAGGATTTATTCGAGCTCATCATGCGCAAAAAGGCAAAAAAGCCGGCAGATGCCGCCGCACCCGTATCAATCCCATCTTTACAGGTAAAACTTAAGGAATCGGGTCTAAGGACAAGAAGTAGCTTCACGATAAAAAATTGGTAGAAGATCTCGATAAAATCCAACCGGTTTTTTCTAGAGAGCACATTTTTTCCTGCAAAGAAAAGCTCGTGGATCATAGGAAGAGCGTGCTCAGTAAAAGAGGCGATCTCCTCTTGAGAGAGCGCAGACGGATAGCTGTAGCCGCACGCCTCCCCGCTTACTATCTGCTCTTTGAACAGCGCTATAAACTCCTTGGCATCGCTTACGCTTTGATAGTGGGCGCTCTGGTGATAAAAGTCGGTGTTTTTGCAAAGGGTGACAACACTTAAAGTCTCGGAAAATTCTGCTTTTTTCGGTAGGTTCTCTAAAACGAGCGAACGCGCGTGCTCTTGCCAAGCTGTTCTATCTTGCAAGTTGACAAGTAGGTGCTTCTGCCCCTTCATCCGTGTTTTAAGACCGCGTAAGAAGCCATAAAACTCTTTTACGACCTCTGCCTTATTGATCACCCCTTGATGGACAGGAGCGGGTATGCGTAAAAGACTCAAGTGAAAGGCGTCAAACTGTGTAGCGTAGAGGTGGGCTGGAAAGTTGCCTTGAGCTAAAGGATCAAATCCCACCTTCTCTTCGCCCTCTCGAAATAGATCGAGCGTGAGCAGCAGTGGCCCATTGGGATATTGTTTTAAGACATAGCGCATTTGCTCATCTTCTTCTAAGAGCGTGTTCCAAAAAGAGACGGAGCTGATCCCCTCTTCGTCCACTCCACTCTCCTTTTTTCCTTTTGCAATGAGTTCTTGGATGAACGAGCCGGTCTCTTTAATACGGCTTGTACGCAAAAAGAAGTAGGAACAGAGTTCATGGAGCAGATTAAGAGCTATTTGGCCAAAAGAGTGGCTCGTCTCTTCAGACTGGGCATATAGACGTTCATACTCCTCCGTCTGGAGCGCCTCTCTTAAAAACTGGTGGAAATCGAAGAAGTAGTTAAGACAGCACTTGAGAGAGGTCGTGCTGAGAAGATTTCTACCATTAGCAGCCAGCATAAGAGCCATGATCGCTTTGTTGAGAGATGCGATGAGCGGATTCTCTTTATGGCGCAAGGCCTCGCGGTAAAACTCATCTAAATAGGGAGCGACCGATTGGAGAATTTCTTTTGCCCCTTCATGGATTTCACGATCTCGGATATATCGCGTTTTGAGAAGTGGGTCATCTCCTTCTGGGTCGCTCACGCTCTCATCAAACTCTCCTACCATCCGGATATGGCGCAATAGATTGCGATTAAAAAAGGGGTGGCCATTTTCCTTTGTGATGTAGAAGAGCTCATACTCCTTATCGCGCCGCACCGTCTCTAAATCTTTAAGCCCTTTTCTCTCTACATCAAGCTTATCCTCTTCTAAATTCCCCCACTCCTTCTGCCAGCTCTCTTCGGCTTCTAAAGTCTCATGGAACCTTTTGACGATCTTATTGCGATAAAAGTTTTGTAGATCTTGGTACTCTTTGAGGTTGATGATGCGCTCCGGCTCATGCACACCCTTGAAAAGAGAGGTGTACTTGTCCATCTTTTCGGCCGCTTCTCCTGCGAGAACCATGATCGCCTGAATCCCCTTCTGCGTCTCTCTGTCCTTTAGCTGCCCCTTCTCTTTGTCGTAGAGATGCTCGAGGTAGCTGTGTAGAACACGAAAGGTCTCGCGCACAGCATCGCGATTTTTCATCACATGAGCGGGATCTAGCCAGTTGACTGCGCGTTTTTCCGGCTTAATACCTAGATCCATCTCAGTAGGCTCTGGTAGAGAGGAGAGATCTAATTCCGCAAATGTCGATAAATTATCGACCGCTTCCATTACGGACATCTTTTCGTTTAATTTGCGCTTTTCCATTTAATTGTCCTTTTAAGCCTATTATTAAATTAAAAATAATTATAAATCCAAATTATTAT
>CAWDOQ010000013.1:0-42982 GCA_963804085.1 Chlamydiia bacterium
GTTATTTGCTTTGCAAAGTAATCACACCAGGAACTTGACCAGTTATACAACAATTCCAGACAGCCAGCTCCTGCGGAGAGGCATTAGGGCTAGGAAAATATAAAGAAGCGTCGAATTTTTTGATCGCTGTTAGTGGGGGGACTTGAGAGCCACATTCGGAACCAGCGCTACTAGCTGATGAAGAGCCTTGTCTTAACCACCCATTTTGTGCAGTTGCAAGAGAGAGGGGAGCGGTTGGTTTCAAGGAAGGAAGAGGAGAGGGGAGCGTCGCGACTACGGACGATTCTTCGGCATCTTGCTTATTCTCAGAGTGAGCAGGAGTAGTAAGATTCACTCGTGCGGGTTCGAGAGAGTGGGGAGAGGTTGACTTTAAGGAAAAAAAAGGCGCAGGAAGCGTCGAGCTAACGGCGATTCTTCTTCTCCCCCGAGCTTAATCTCAGGAAGAGTACGAGGACGCGCTTGAATGTACGCATACCACTTTATTTCCATCTCCTTTGTAAGTTTAGCAAGCCCTACCCAGTGAGAGGGATGGAAGGCCCTAATCGCCATCCGTATCTTTCCTATTTGCATTCCATCAGCGGCTGTATCTTCATCAAGAGTGCCAATAGAACCTGGATCTAACTTCTTGCTAACAGCATGAGTCGACCTTGTCAAGATAGTGCGGTAAATTGCGAGCATGCGCTTGTGTTCGGGAAGGGCTTGTATAGAGGGCTGTACGATATACTCTCTAAGCGTTTCGTCACTCTTGCAAAATGCAGAAAAACGCACGTATGAGAAGTGATTCCAGGTTTTGCATACGTGCCCGAATTCGTATCCTACTGCTGCAAAGTCGACAATCAAGCTACACGGGTTTTTCGGTTCTAATTTAGCTAAATCAAGTGTCATAAAGCTAATCGAGTATCCAGTTTATAAAAGATTGAAGTTGCTCTATCAAAAATGTGAAGCAAGCACAGATACATGCGGACACATTTTGCAAGAAAGAGGGGGCAGCAGCGGGCTTAACTTCTGCAATTTCCGGCTCGAGATCCGATTCTAAATCGTCCATATCGACAATGTTTGACGTATCAAAGTTGCCGTGAGTTTTATCGGGTGCAGAGGGCTGACATTTGAGCGGCATCGCCGTCTCTTCCTCGTCAGGCTTGTTAAGCTGAATCTTTGTTGCCTCGATCATCTTTTCTTGTAGATATGTGGTGAAGACATCGATGTCCTTTTCCGCATCTTTTATCAATTGAGCAAGATCAGCTAGCTGCTTAGGCTCCGGAGAGATCTCAATTAAGCGTTTATAAGCGTTCCACTGACCCGTCTCATTTGTAACCGTCTGTTGGTAAATCTCTACTTCTTTTTTTAACTTGTTTACGACACGCTCAAAAACGGCACAGACCTTGTCTCCGTTAGTCGCCTGGTTCGAAACAGCTTTATCCTTTAAATAGTCTAGGAGTAACGGCTCCTCTCGATAGGCAGCCAGAAGGGTATTTGCTTCCTCTTCGGAGATGTCAGGATGCACCGTAGGGTGGTCTACAAAGTATGTAAATCCTTGGATTAGATCCGCTCCTATTGCTCGAGTCGTCACTTCTGCTCCAAAATTTATTTTAATTGGCTTACCATTCTACATGATAAAGTAGAATAAATCGAGCTATTTCCTCGCAGGTGCCTGATCGCGTTATAGATCTTTATTTAACGTGCCTGTGCCCGTGCCTCTGCCTGTGCCCGATCCGGATTAATTCGGGCAGAGGCACGGGCACGTTATCGGAAAAAAAATAATAAAAAATCTTTTACTCAAAGCAGTTTTTTGAATTCTGCTTCGGTCAGGATGCGCACATGTAACTTTTGAGCTTTATCCAGTTTAGAGCCGGGATCAACGCCAGCCAGGACAAAGTCGGTCTCTTTTGTGACGCTGCCTGAGACTCTCCCGCCTCTCTCTTTGATCAGCTCTGAAGCTTGCGTGCGCGTAAATTCGGAAAGGGTCCCCGTAAGGACAAAGGTCTTCCCAAAAAGGGGGTGCCCCTTCATGTGCGAGATTTTAGGGACCTCCGGTGTAATATACTCCAGAAGGGCATGGATCTCCTCCATATGAATGGGGTCTTGAAAGTATTCTGCGACAGATTTTGCGGTCTTCTCCCCGACTCCTTCAACCGCTAAGAAATCCTCCTCTTTCATCTTGCAAAGAGTCCTCACATCTCCGATAAGCCTGGCCAGCTCCTCTGCAGTCTCCTCTCCGATATGAGGAACTCCCAGGGCGAAGATAAAACGCGCAAGAGTCACCTTACGTGCCTTATCAATGCTCGTTAAAAGGTTATGGATCGACTTCTCTTTGAACCCTTCTAGCTGGGCCAGATCTTCTTTTGTCAGCTTAAAGATATCTGCGAAGTGGGTGATCAGCCCCTTCTGCACAAGCTGCTCGACCACTCTCTCTCCCATATGCTCGATATCCATCGCGTTTCTGCTCACAAAATGGGCAAGCCGGCGGATCCTCTGCTGCACACATCTTTTGTTGGGACAGCGGACAGCCACCTCCCCTTCTACATGCACAACAGGGGTGCCGCATGCAGGGCAGTTCTTGGGCATCTTCCAAGGATGGGTATGCAGAGGTCTTTTCTTCAGCACCACTTCGACCACTTTGGGGATTACATCCCCTCCCTTTTCGATGATTACGGTGTCTCCGATGCGGATATCTTTTCGTTCGATCTCCTCCTGATTGTGCAGGGTAGCGCGCGAGATCGTGCTGCCCGCTACTAGCACCGGTTCTAGTTCGGCAACAGGCGTCAACACACCCGTTCTTCCAACTTGTACGGTGATATCTTTAATGTGTGTAATTGCCTGCTCGGCTTTAAACTTGTAAGCGACTGCAAAGCGCGGCGACTTGCCGGTAGTTCCCAAAATATCGTAATAAGCAAGCTCATTTACTTTGATCACAATGCCGTCGATATCAAAGGCAAGCGCATGGCGCTTCTCTTCGATCTTATCTGCGAATGCCATGATCTCTTCGATATTGTGAGAGAGCTGGCGCTTGCTCTTCTCAAAGACGGGCAGCCCCAGCTTCTCTAAATACTCATGCACTTCAAACTGGGTCTTGATGGAAGAGCTTGCACCCTCAGCAATCGCATAAAAGACGCAAGAGAGGCCGCGCCCTGACACTACAGCCGAATCGAGCAGCTTTAAAGAGCCCGCTGCTGCATTGCGCGGATTGGCCCACGGCTCCTCTCCTTTCTCATGAGCTGCAGCATTAAGCGCTTGAAAAGTTTTGCGCGGCATATAAACTTCGCCTCGCACCTCCAAAAATTCGGGCGCATGCGCACCAAGCGTAAGAGGAAGCGCCCGGATCGTCTTCATGTTGGCTGTGACATCTTCTCCCTTCACACCATCACCGCGCGTAAGCGCCCGCACAAACTTTCCCTTCTCGTAACGCACCGAGACGGCGACTCCATCCATCTTGATCTCCGAACAAAAGGTAACAGGCTTGCTCTCTAGCAGCTTGTGGACCCGCTTGATGAAGTTCGCGAGCTCCTCTTTGGAATAGGTGTTATCCAACGAGAGCATGGGAGAGACGTGGTTTACCTGTTTAAAGCCGTGTTGCAGAGCAGGACTAATACGCTGTGTGGGCGAGTCGGGTCTTACCCAATCGGGATGCTCCTTTTCGATCTTGAGGAGCCTTTCCATCAGCTTGTCATATTCGTAGTCGGAAATGGAGGGACGCGCCTCCATGTAGTAGAGATGGTCGTGCTTTTTAATCTCTTCGATTAATTTTTCATATTCATGTGTTTGTTTAGTAGACAAACTCCACCTCAAAGAACTGCGTGGCAAGCGGGGCGAGCTGAATCTTAAAGCCAATCGCCCTTCCCGTCTCGTCTCGCACAGGGTTAATCGGACCATTTATTTTGCCCGATCCGCCATATTCTTCTCCATCTGTATTGAATACCTCTCGGATCTTAGCAATATTGTTAAGGCAAACAAAATATTCAGAGAAGTAGTGAGGAGTGAAGTTGTGTACGCAAGCTAAATAGTGCCCCTCTCCTTTTCTTAGGTAGCTGATGACAGAATTTTTGCGATCGGAGAAGTCGATCCACTCAAAGCCTTTACCTTCGAAGTCATGCTCCCAAAGCGCAGAATGCGTCTTGTAGAAAAAGTTGAGCTCCTGCACACACCTTTTTAAAGCTGCGTGTTTGGGATACTGGAGAAGGAACCATTGAAGCTCCTCTTTACAATTCCATTCGGTCCATTGTCCAATCTCTCCTCCCATAAAGAGAAGCTTTTTGCCCGGCTGAGCAAGCATGTAGCTGTAAAGAAGCCGCACATTAGCAAACTTCTGCCAATCATCGCCCGGCATTTTTGCGATCAGACTCCCCTTGCCGTGGACAATCTCATCGTGTGATAGGACAAGCATGAATCTCTCTGAAAACGCGTAGATCAGCCCGAAAGTGAGCTCGTTGTGATGGTAGTGGCGAAACAAGGGATCCTTGCGGAAGTAGCGGAGTGTGTCGTTCATCCAGCCCATGTTCCACTTCATATCAAAGCCAAGGCCGCCCCACTCAAGCGGGTGGGTGACACCCGTAAACGAGGTGGACTCCTCTGCGATCATCACTGCGCCTGGCACTCTTGCGTGCACAATCGAATTTAAGTGTTTGACAAACTCGATCGCCTCTAGGTTTTCTTTTCCGCCATACTTATTGGGGATCCACTCCCCCTCCTCT
Organism: Chlamydiia bacterium; assembly: GCA_963804085.1. Lineage (GTDB taxonomy): Bacteria > Chlamydiota > Chlamydiia > Chlamydiales > Rhabdochlamydiaceae > CAWDOQ01. Next base: position 4,689 of record CAWDOQ010000013.1, read on the forward strand.
CTTCCATAGTCGAGATAGAGCATCGAAGCGACTGCATCGACACGCAGGCCGTCGATGTGCATCTCTTCTAGCCAAAAAAGAGCGCTTGCGATGAGAAAGTTGCTCACTTCCGGACGCCCATAATTGAATATCGAAGTCTTCCAGTGCGGATGCAGGCCCTGTTTCGGATCGGCGTGCTCATAGAGACTCGAACCGTCGAACCTCGCTAAAGAAAAATCGTCTAAAGGAAAGTGGGCAGGCACCCAGTCCATGATGACACCGATCCCCTCTCGGTGCATATGGTCGACAAAATATTGAAAGTCGCTCGGCGTGCCATAGCGAGAGGTCACGGCAAAAAAACCGGTGACCTGATACCCCCAAGACTCATCAAAAGGGTGTTCTGTAATAGGCATCAACTCGATGTGAGAAAAACCCATCTCTTTGCAATAGTCTGCAAGCTGGTGTGCTATCTCGCGGTAGTTTAAAAAGTGGCCCTCTTTTTTTCTCCAAGAACCTAAGTGCACCTCGTAGATATTTACCGGACAGCGCATCTCTTGCATGCTTTTACGCTTCTCTTGCCAAGCTGCATCGTTCCACTCATAGCGATCGATGTCGAAGATGACAGAGGCAGTTTTGGTTCTCATCTCGCTAAAGTAAGCATAGGGATCAGATTTAACACGCACATGCCCCTCTTTGCGTCCGCACCTCAAATTTGTACTTCTCTCCTTCGTCTAAGCCCGGGACAAAGAGCTCCCACACACCGCTTGATCCCATGCTGCGCATCGGATTTATCCGACCATCCCAAAAGTTAAAGTCGCCGACCAGCGAAACCCCATGTGCGCACAGGCGCCCAAACAGCAAATTTTGTCCCGGCACACCCCTCGTGAAAAACGATGCGAGCGCCGAGCGCCTCGTAGAGCTGGTAGTGGACGCCGCGCGTAAAAAGATAGGCGTCCGTCTCCCCAAAAGTAGGCATAAATGCGTAAGGGTCGTAGGCGAGAAGCCCACTTTGATGGTAGACCTCGTAGTCTAAAGCAGTAGCGTGGGCAGGGACCTTGTACTCAAAGAACCCCTCCTCACCAACTTTGTCGGCACGGACCATGTTTCCAAAAACAGTGAGGTGCACCTCACTAGCTCCCGGCCTCCAGAGCCGAATCACCTTCGTCTTGGCATCTAGCGGATGCAGACCCAGCACGTGATGCGGGTCGTGTCTAAACGAACTGAAGATCTCTTTGGCTTGCTTTGCGGCATCGATCATATTCGCTACAGATCCTTTTTCACTCTTTATAAGGAAAAGGCGAATTTTAAATGCTACTTTTTCCCTTCTTCAGGAAATTACGAAAGAAGCATTAAACGCAAAGTCGCAATGATGCAAAAGACGCAAAGCAAAAATATCTGCTACGGCAGATGTTTTTGATTTAGAAGGAATGCAAAAGAACTTACAGATTCTCTTTTCTCTGCGACTTTGCGTAAAAATCTTATTATGCTTTGCTTCCGAAGAGCCAGGAAAGCCCAGAGGAGAATGTCTCGACGATGCAGGAGAAGCAGCGCGAGAAAAACTCGCAGAGCATACCGACAACTTGTCCCATAAGGGTAGCCGGAGGGATTGAGGAAGGGATTGGGGGAGGCGTCACGGTGGTACAAAAATCGAGAATTGTTATCTCGTTGCTATTGTTAAAATTGGAACTAATGGCAATTTTACCTAGGTTGATCCTTTTTATCTGCGGATATTTCATTGCATCTATAGAAAAAGAAGAGACCACCTTACATTGAAAATCGCGCATTTCAAACTGATTGTGATGAGAATCCAAATAGGACAAAAATCTATTGCCATAGAGGGAAAATAGATTAAGTCGATCTATGCCTGCATGCGTATACGAGAAAAGCATGTTTCCACGTTTATCATAAAGAAGGCTTAAGTGAGGCTTAGTATCGGTACGCACATAGACTTTATCTTGAACAAGAGCTACTCTGCGACCTTCTGCAATAGATACATCGAAAGTAGATCTGTAACCATATATAGGCGAGCTTATCTCCGAAAGAAGCTGCATGGAAGGTGTGTCCCAAACCTTGATCTTCCCCGTTTTATAGTAATCGAGACATAAGATCTCCTCATTCGATTCGAAGTGTGTAAAACGGTCCTCGTCGGATAGAGCAAGTTTTTGCTCTCTTCTTCCAAATAGAGGATACTCCTCAATTCGATCAGAACCGCTCTCATAAAAAAATGAACGCCTCTTTTTGCAAAATTTAGGAGGTGTAGAAGAGCAAGTGACTTCGTCCTGCCAGAGCGCCCGCCCGTTAAAATCCCAAACGTGGAAGGAGAAATCCGGTCCACTTAAGCCTTTTTAAAAACTAGCTCCTTCCTTACTGCATCCACTTGAACCAACTCGTACTCACGAGGAATAAGGAATTGACGCAGATACTTGCCATCATGGCGCGAAAACACACACATTGTATGATCACCAACCGCAAATGTGTCCGCAAGTATAAACGGAGGCCCGGTTTGAATGCTCAGGAGGAGCTCCTCCTCTGTAAGATATCCCAACTGGCATCTTGTTCCTTTGTGAGCTAAGATCTGTCCCTCATTTAATGAGATCGACTGCAAGTCCGGCGAACAAATAAGCCGCCCATTTTCATCGTAGACATCGCAAAGAGCTTTTTCTGGAGCGACTGCCAAAAAACAGTTAGAGATACCAAATGTATTTGTAACGCTAAATGTTTTTTCGTTTCCCGGGCTAAGAGTCCTTAGTTCAAAATCAAAGTTAGTTCTATTCTCTTTTTTAGAAAACTCGACAAATTGCTCGCGCGTAAGACCTTGAAATTCGCCTTGAAGCGCCCGTTTCCATATGCTCGGCAACCTAGAGCTCTGGTTCCATCCTTTACAAACCCTTCCCGCAACAAGAACTTCTTGCGGCTTCAAAAAACCCGCTTGCACACCAAATAAAAAAAGAGGCAAACGAGACCAGTCGGCATCTCCATCCTGGAAAGGAGCTATACCGCTCATAAGCGGCACTTTGTTTGCATCTACTTTTATCGCCATAAAATCCCCAAATTAAAGCGAAGATTTTAAGTAATAATTTAATAAAGGTCAAACAGAAGAAGTTTTTATTATATTTTATGGCACTCCAAAAAAGAGGGCGCTTAATGGACGAAAACGGACAAGCGCCAAGAAAGAAACTTAAGCTAGTTATCTTGGGCCCCGTCCGTTCCTGTCCATTGCACGTCCGTTTTCGTCCGTTGTCTGTTGTTCTTTCTGTCCGTTGGGGCCCCTCCATCAACTGCTCGTCGCCTGTTCTTGACTAAAATCTGTTAAAAGCATTTATTAGGCGCCATTCACTTTTTTGAGGTGTCACATGAGATACTGGTGTCTTTTAATCCTTTTTATCTGGCTTCCGCTCTGCTCCTTTTCTGCAGATGTCCGCATTGAATGTTACGACTGCGGCTCTGAAGATGACCCTGACATGTATGAATTATCTCGAACTTTTTATCGGACAATTAAGAAAATTGGATTGCTCGACAAACACAGAAAGTATCATAACGGCAGATCATTTGAGATTGAGTGGAATTATGATGAACTTTTTCGAGTAATTGATGATGAATACGACAGGATCGTAGGATATTCCAGGTTCTCACGATATTGTTATGACAGTTTTGCTGATAGTGAACCCGATATTGACGATGATGACGGCTTTTTTTTAGATACAGAGTACGATCTTGCGTACTACTCCCATTTTGTAGACGCTTGTATATACGCGTATTCTGACTTGCGGCTATTGTATGAACTCAGTCTTGCAACTCACAAAAGCTCTTTAGAGAAAATGAAAAATGAAAAAAACAGTGCCTATGAGGAAAAGCTTAAAGAAATAAATGAATTAAAAGAGAACTACCCCAAAAATGTAGCGCGGCTACAAAAAGCTGAAAAGAAAATAAATCATCTTTATGAGGAAATTTTTGCTTGGTGCGCCGAGCACCACGATGAACCAGGTGCATATTATCAAAGAGGTCTCCAGCAATTTTATCTAGGAAAAATGGAAGATGCTGTGGACAACATGGCAAATTTTATCAAATTGGCAGAAAAGGACACCGATATCGTTCTGCCACCAACTGCTCATGTGTTTACTGGCAAAATACAGGCTGAAATGGGGCTCTATCATGATGCTATTAACACTCTGTCAAAAGTAATAGAGAATGATCCCGCTAATAAAGAAGCCTATCTAGAGCGGGCTTTCGCCTATTTTGAGACAGGAGACTTTTCACTCTCTTTAAACGACTTCATTACATCTGGATACAAAAGAAGTTGCGAAGACACTCTGCAACATAATGTAGATTACGCAGCTGGATTAATTGCTGGAGGGCTAGTCGCAGGTTCATTGCAAGGGACAGCGCAAGCAGTAGCTGAAATGCCTTATCTCGTTTTTGATTCACTAAGAGGGCTCAGCCATGCTCTTTGGTCTGCTACTTGCAAACCCTCAAGAGATATCAAAAGAATTGATCTCAGCCTGTCAAAATTGCGTAGATTACGTTCGCGATCACTCAACCACGGAAATAATCGCGGATCTTGCTCCCGAAATGCAAACCCTTGTTGCCAATTTCGAACAGCTCAATGACTATCAAAAAGGTGAACTTGTCGGCACTGCACTAGGCAAATATGGAGTTGATCTCTTTGCAGGAGCAGGCATTTTAAAATGCATGAAGTCATACCGCGATCTAAAAAGAGCAAACAGCCTTCTCACACTACAAGCCTGCACCGCTTCTGAAGCAAACGCTGCAGCCATCATGCAAGAAGCCACAAAAAGGTGGCAACTTAGAGAAGCTGTCTGCAAAAATGCTAATCTCAAAATTCAAGCAGACAAGCAAGGCAAGCACTTAGTCGGCCACAAAAATTATGAAGGGGATGAATTGCGTAGCATTTTGGAACATCCCGACCCTCAAAAACTAGCCAACGAATATGCAGGTTCAGGAGTAAAAACAAATGGCTCAACCCCTGGTAGCCCTGGTTATGTTGAAATAGTGAATTTTGAAGAATTCATAGGCTATAGCATTAATGAAAAAACAGGTGTTAAAACACCTACCGCCTATGGAAAGATCCATTATGCCAAAGATGGGGTACACATCGTCCCAACACATCCAAGAGGAGAATAATAATATGAGTGAATTTGATCTTGAGTATGCACTCATTACAATGCAAGGGGCTTTGTTGGGGATGGTAGTACCTTCACTAAGAGCAGTCTCTGTACAATTTGATCCTGAGAAGAAGCTTCTCACCTACTACTATATCTATGATTGCGCAATTGACGATGCATTATCTGATTTAGCCTCTTGCTCTGCAACAGAAGCTAGTGCGAAATTTCCTGCAAATTATGATTTTGAATATCACATTGAAGAACTAGGTCCTTCGAAACCTATCCCGTCAAGAGGTCTTTTTGCTTATTTAAGAAATGAAAAAAAATATTCGCCCATCGCAGCAAAGCCAATATCATTTTCTCTTCAAGAAACGAAACAAACAAATAAGCAAATTATAGTTGGCGACCTTCTTTTTCCCATGCAGCAAGCTTTGTTAGGAAAAGTGACTCCTTCATTGAGAGCTGTTAAGGTAAATCTTGATGATGCTACACACACACTTGAGTGCTCTTTTTTTTATGATGGAAAGATCACCGATGAGTTATATGACTTAGCAAGCCAAACCGCCATCACAGGAGCTGCTCCTTTTGCACCAAACTACACCTTAAAATTAAATGTTGAGCAGTTAGATTTTCCTAATAAAATTCAAAGAGTGGGCAGGTGGGTGTACAAAAGACGCGAAGAAAATCATGCATAATTACGGAGGTCGATTATGTTCTTGATCAGAAAATCGCACGCCTTGATTTTCCTGGTAAAGTCCTTTTTCGACGGAGGTATGCCTACCTCAGAAAAGAGTGAACGATTCCGGTATGGAGTGCTGCGACTTGTCGCAGCTTTTCTTCGACGTGACTTGTCACGGCGCTTTTCGAAAAAAGAGCAGCGACGAGTCGCTGTCTATGAAAGCTGCGACAAGTCGCAGCACTCCACATAAGAGTGAATTCAACTTTGATTTTCCCAAAATAATTCCCAGAACAGGCAGAATGGTTTTCTAAACAATGCGAAAAAAATTATGCATAATGTTCCTAGGACGCTGAGTTTATTTACGCTGGCGATGATCACTGTGGCGACGATTGGGAGCGTCAAGAACTGGCCTCTCACTGCCGAGTATGGCTTTGCATCGGTCTTTTTTTTCTTGGTCGCTTCGCTGCTGTTTTTCATTCCGACGGCGCTAGTTTCGGCGGAGCTGGCGACAGGTTGGCCAAAGAGGGGCGGGGTGTTTGTCTGGGTCAAAGAGGCGTTTGGCCATAGGACCGGCTTTTTGGCGATCTGGCTTCAGTGGATTCAAAGCGTAGTCTGGTATCCCACTATTCTCTCGTTCATCGCATCGACCTTAGCCTATGCATTTAATGCAGATCTTGCAGAGAACAAACTCTACACTCTCCTCTTTTCTCTTGGAACATTTTGGGTGATGACATTTGCCAACTTGCAAGGGATGCGCGTCTCGGGGTGGATCAGCTCGGCAGGAACTGTCTTAGGCACCTTTGTCCCCGGCATTGTGATCATCGGTTTGGGTGTTGCCTGGTTTTTTGCGGAAAAACCTCTTGAGATCAGCTTTTCTAAAGAGAGCTTTTTTCCCGATATGAGCAGCTTCATGGAGCTCGCCTTCTTTACGGGTGTGATTTTAGCGCTCATGGGGATGGAGATGCCGGCCGCTCATGCACGCGACGTAAAAGAGCCGCAGAAGAACTACCCGCGCGCCATCCTTTTATCTTTCCTGATCATCTTGGGCCTTTCGATCCCGGGGGTTCTTGCTATCTCGATGGTGGTACCTCAAGAAGATATCAGTCTTCTTTCAGGGTCGATCCAAGCTATTTCTTGCCTAGTGGAATCTTTTGGTCTCAACTGGCTTGTTCCTGTCATGGCAGCACTTATCGCCATCGGTGCAATCGCATCCTTCAGCACATGGCTTGTCGGACCGACCAAAGGGCTTTTAGCTGCTGCTGAATCGGGCGACCTGCCTCCTATTTTTCGTAAGATCAACCGCCACGATATGCCTGTTGGACTCTTGATCTTTCAAGCTCTGATCGTCTCGGTTCTCACCTCGCTCTTTGTGCTGATGCCGACACTCAATAGCGCCTTCTGGTTTATCAGCGTTCTCGTTGCGCAGCTCTATCTGGTAATGTATCTACTCCTCTTTGCAGCTGCGATCTGGCTGCGCTACAAAAGGCCGGATGTCGAGCGAGCCTACAGAGTACCCGGCAAAAATTTCGGTATGTGGTGCGTCTCAGGCATCGGGATCTTAACCTCGCTCTTTGCGATCTTCATCGGCTTCTTTCCCCCTTCGCAGGTGCCTATTGGAAACTCCTTTTTCTTTGTCCTCTTTCTTATCTTGGGTGTCGTGCTCTTCTGTCTCGGTCCCTCCCTCATCCTGCTCTTCCGCAAGCCCTCCTGGAACGAGGCTCTGCCTCATGAAAAATTTGAAAAGCAATAAAATTAATTTCATTACTTTTAAATAATTAAAAATTCACATAAAATTAACGCGATTTAATAAAAAAGGAGTATTTTATGGCAGGAATGAGAACACTTCCATTTATCCAATTCCCCACACTTTGGTCCACCTATGCGGTGACAAACTGGAGAAATGGCGTAGAAGAGCTTACTCGCGGAGAAGCTCCTAAATTAAAGACGATGTCCTCAAACGAGATTGTGCTCAAAAGAGTAGGAGCGGAGGCAGCGCTTGTGCTTCTTTTAGTTGCAAGCGTTGTAGAAGGTGTTGTACGTAGCATTATCGATCTATTTGCTTTCGCCTACAAAGCCTGCACCCTGGACACTGTGGAATTTGGATACGCAAAAGAACGATTCTTTAACGATCTAAAGGGAACTTGGGTCCTCATCCCAATGTCGATCATCGCCCTGCTAGGATACAACATCTCTGACGAGCAGATCGGCCCTATCCGTAGCTACGAAAAATTGCGCACGAGCTATTGCGGATGCTTGCCGAAGTTCTACTAGCAAGTTCAAATAGCAAGTAGCCAACAATTCTAAAAAAGAGTAGAAGTGACATAAACTTTTTAAGTATATGTCACTTAAAATAAAATGTACTGATTCTGCAAGCCTCTGGTCCTTCCAAAAAGTCAACGATTGGAGAAACGGTTATCTCGGGAGAACCGCCGGTTATAACTTTAAGTACCGAGAGGATATGTCCTGTCCTGAAATCGCTCTCAAGCGGTTATTATCTGAGTGCGCCTACCCCTTTTTAGTCGTCGCAGCTATCGTCGAATCCTGCTTTAGGATGGTAGTCGGTTACATCATAGATCTCTTCGAATGCATCTTTATCTCTGAGGAGCACAAGAGCGAATTTGAGTCTGAGTGGAATGACAAGGTTTGGGGATCGTTAACCGACACCAAAATCCCTGCCCCACTCCTGATTTTATCCATGCCATTTGTAGCAGTTGCTATCCTCATCGGTAATATCTTCATGGAGCGTTTAGAAATCGGCATCCTCTACCAGAACACCATCGGCTGCTGTTGCAGCAACTAGCTATTTTTCAAAGCGGTCGAGGAGGATTTTTTCGCCGGCACGGAGAGGAAGAGGCTCGCCCTGTTTCACGATCTGGCCGCGCTCTCTTTCTGATCTGCGAATACGGAAGCGCTTGATCTCTTTTTGCAAAATAAGATGGAGCTTCTGCTCCTTTGCGGAACAAAAAACGAGGCGGCGCAAGAGGTGTTTAGACCACTCTAGATCGATAAGATCGCCGTTTTTAGTGCGAAAAGCAGTGTAGCGCCCGGAATGAAATTCTTGGGGCAGATGCTTTAGAAGCGCGATTCCCTCTTCTTGCTCTTGAACAAATAAGGAGCGGATGAGACGAGCCCCCTCTCTTACGACAGCAAGCGGAGAAACGTTAGCAGGAATTACACCATCGGACGAGACGCCCAGTCCTTGATACTGCTCATCTAAAAGGCGTGGCACTAAAATCCCGCGAAACGAGGCGAGAAAGAATTTATGAAATGCAGGAAGCTTGAGAGCTTTACACTCCTGCAAAAGGGCAAGGGTGCCAAAAGAGCTCTGTTCATAATTGAAAACAGGAAGCAGAGTGTCGAGCCTTAACCAAAAGGGAAAGATCTCGGCAAGATCTTGACGACGCAAAACCTGATCCCAATCGGCTTGTTTGCTTACGCCTAAAGAGAGCCTCTCTTTTTGTACTTCTACTTGGGAATGCTCTGAAGGTAGTGGGAGAAGAAGTGAATCCTTTGGCTTTACGCGCCACTCTTTTCCTAAAAACTGACATGCGATTCCTTCGCGCGGGGTCTTTTCAAACTGCACTAATATCCCATCGGCTTCACGCGAAATGAGGTAGCGCATATACCCCTCTTCTGTCTGTCCAAACACGCAAAGGTCTCCCTTCTCTAGGTCCTGTTCAAGAGTAAAGTCTTTTACAGGTCCCTTGATCTGAAGCGACAGAGTAGACGTCTCTTGGCTCTTGAGCATATTTTTAAACAGAACAAGCGCAGGAAAGACCTGGACAGACCAATTACTTTTAGGAAGGAGAGCGGTTGTTCCCGCTAAATGAGAAAAGGGACGAAAGCGGTTAGCTATTTTAATCTGCATGCGACAAGCCCCTCGGGTGTATTTTCTAAACACTCTACAGAGATAAGATCGTTGGATTTTAGATTTTCAGCAAAGACCAATACGGGTAAAAAATTGGCAGTGTGGCCAAAGAAGCAGCCCGGGCGCTCCTCTTTTTCTATGAGCACTTCCATCTTACGTCCGACGTATGCCGCACGCTTTTGAAAGGCGACCTCTTCGGCAAGATGCAAAACCTTCTGTTTGCGCTTTGCGATTATCTCTTGAGGAATCTTGTTGGGAAAAAGCGCTGCGCGCGTTCTCTTTCTTTCGCTATAGGGGAACATGTGCACCTTGGCGAACCCCACTTTTTGCATCACGTCGAGCGTCTCTTCAAAATCCTCTTCTGTCTCGCCCGGGAAGCCAACGATCACATCGGTCGTAAACGTAAACTCAGGGCTCGCCTTGCAAAGACGCTCGACTGTCTCTAAAAAGATCTGGCGTGTGTATTTGCGGTTCATCCGCTTTAGGATTGCATTGGAGCCGGACTGCAGAACGACATGCATCGAAGGACAGCTCTTTTTGCTATTTAAAATGGCGTCCATGAGATCTGCATCCACCTCATCAGGATCGATCGAGGAGACGCGCAAACGCTCAAGACCGGGGACGGCATCTACTGCACGAACAAGATCGGCAAGCGGGGTCTTCTTTTCCCCCTCAAGCGGTGCTCCATCAAAATCTCCGATGTTGATCCCGGTTAAAACCACCTCTTTGTAGCCGTTTGCGACAAGCTGCTCGACCTCTTGCACGATCTCTGATACTTTGCGCGAACGCGATCGCCCCCGAACATAGGGGATGATGCAGTAGGTGCAAAAAGAGTTGCATCCATCTTGTACTTTTACAAAGGCGCGGGTGTGTGCGGGAAAATTGTCGATCTTAAATTCGGGGATCTCCTCTTCGGGAAAGACTAAAGAGAGAAGACTCTCTTTTTTCTGATTGGCAACTACGAGCGAGACTCCCTCCATCTTGCCGATCTCTTCGGGAAGCCTCTCGGCAAGGCAGCCTGTCACAACTAGCTTTGCTCCCGGATACTCGCGCTTTAAGTTGCGGATCTGGTAGCGGCTCGCGCTGTCTGCCGACTCGGTAACGGTGCAAGTGTTGACAATGCAGAGCTCTGCATCCTCTTCTTCCTTTGCTTCCTCATACCCCATCTTGAGAAGCTGGTCGGCATAAGCTGCCGACTCATACTGGTTAGTGCGGCAGCCAAGTGTGACAACTTTGAACTTTTTTTTCTGATTCATAGTGGAAAATTATGCCTCTTTTACTTATCATCTTCCACAAAATTATGGCTCAATCAGTATCCACAACTTTTTTCAGATCGGTAGAAACCCTCATTCCCCCAGATTTATGGGAGATCGTGGGCGATTGTCTAGAACCTGGAGATCAGGTTCAGCGGCTCGATCCAGTTCTATCGACTGCTTCTAAAACGGAGGGCTTTCGCAAAAAAGTACAGGCCGAATATGAAAAAAATTTGAAATTGTTTTGGGGAGCGCTTCTTTATGCCAACATGCAACCCTATTTTACCGAACAGATCACCGACTTTTTCTACATGCGGATCAAGGAACAACTAGCAACTCTTAAAAAAAAATTAACCCCCAATCAACACTCCTTTTTGCAAAGAAGCGTAACAATGTGTGAGTGCCCCGAAGAGGCAACTGCGGAACAGATTAGAGGCATCCTGCACCATAAGTCCATGAAGCCTTTGCTCTCCATGGTCGAACGTCTGATCTACACTCCCTGTTATTCAGACATCAAAGAGCAGCCGGCACGTTTTTCATTGGTGGTACAAGAGGTTCAATGCCTGCCTAAGTTAAGCATCCTTTCTCTCCAGAAAAGAGGCAAGATCGGCGGGTTTGTAGATCTTACTGCGTGCAAGGCGCTAGACCAGATCGATATCCGCGAAAGCGGCATGACAACAGCAGATATTAAGGTTCGATCCTGGACACTATTCTCTTATACAATCAGCGCAGCGAACATTCTCAGCGATTAACTAAGATGCTGAAGCAGCGCCTTTATGCTCATGTTAACAAGCGACCCTTCAGGAAAAAGCTCAACTGCCTTTTGAAGACAAGGGATGGCAGCTTCGCGATCTCCTTCCTGCATCCTCATAGTCAAAACCGCACCTAACTGTCCAAATAAAAGACTTTGAGAAGCGGGATCGTCTAATGGAATTACCTCTATAGCTTTTTTTAGCACCTCTATTGCAGAAGAGAGAGCATTTAGCTTGATGTGTATTGTAGCCAATAGACAGTAGCATTGGATGCGCAAGAGGGGTGAGGCAGAGGTAAGCAACGTCCCCATTTCGCACCATTTAGCCCCCTTCTTCCAGTTCTCTTCCCCTCCCACCAGACATTCCGTTAGTGCAAAACATAACAAGCTAGCTACTTGCACGTCGGATTGATTTTCCGTCGTGATAAGGCCGTCTGTAGAAAATTTATGCGTTATGGAATCTACCGCTTGGATCGTGTGTGCAATCGCAATAGGACGTAGGCTATTTAGATCCACGACTTCTATCGACTTAGTGTTGAGTGACCCGCAAACGGATGAGACCATGCCAGAACAGATCTTTTCATGGGGCTCAATCTTTAGTTTTTTAGCGGGGGATTGCTCATCAGATAGACTCTCTGCTAAGCCAGCCTCTCTTGGTCTTTTGATGCCACAAGCTTGCGTTGTCATTCCAAATCCTCACTGATTACGGTTAGATTGAACATGTTGCTCGAACGCAATCTCGCCCCTTCAGAGCCACTTGCATGGGGAGAATCTCCTGCGTTAACGCAAGAGTTCTTCAATTCTTTCTTCATCCTGCTTATCCTGTTCATCCTGTTTTAACTCTTTGTCTTCCAAATTTGTGTGCAGTACAGAGGATATTTGTGCACGCAACACCTTGTTATCGAATTCTTGAGACAGCGCGGCTTCAAAACATTTGGTTGCAGCAGCAGCATCTCCTTCCTCTTTACGTTTAAGAAGTTGGATGCCCGTGTTGTATAGACCCAATGCGATTCCGAAGCTCCTTTCTGGAGAAGGGTTGCTCATTTTTAAATTCTTCAGATTGGATTGAAGTGACCCAATCAACTCGGAAAGAGATCTTTTATAATGCTTTAAGAGCCGAGCCTTTAAATCTTCTTCCGTGACATTGGGCAGCTGCATAGCTTTTTCATAGCATTTAACAGCATCTTGGTGTCTTTGGATAAGAGCAAGACCATCTCCCAAATTGCTCAAAAGCCAAGCACAGACATCGGGATTTTCTGGTTTAAGGGCAATACCTGCCTGCGCATACTTGATAATCTCTAAAGCATCTCCTTCGCCTTTGCGCACCAACAATGCATATGACAGTTCTGCATAAACCTTTTCCAAAAAGGGTTTCTCTCTTTGAACAAGCTGCTGAACGCCGGGAAGAATATTCTTTAAAAGTTCGATCGCTTCTTGGATATCTTGCTCCTCGCGCCTTGTGATCAACGATCCTGCTAAATTGTAAGCGGCATGGATCTGTAAAAGTGGGTTTTTGCTATCTCCTACCACCTTCATCGCAATTCTATAGCAGCTGATCGCCTTGCTGATTTCGCCCATTTCGCAATGAGAATTTGCAATGCGAACCCAAAGGCGCATTTTGATCTCTGCTGTCGCATGGGGGTCTCTACCTGCTTGGATAAATTTTTTAAATGCATCGGCATGCCTGCCCGCTTTTTGAAGCTCTTCTCCCTCGGTCTCCCATTGTAAGACTTGAGCTACGGTTTGACCGGAAGGGAGAAAGCCGGATCGTTTTTCTGCTGGTTCGCTATTGTTTGAAGAATTATTGCTAGAACTCTGAGAATGTTCTGTTTTGGGTTTCTTTTTCGCTGGTTCCACTCCTATAAGCTCCGGAAGAGATCCCCAATCGACCCCCTCAGCTCTTGATCGTTTTACGCCGTGTGCTTGTAAACTCATTGGCTTAACTCCTTCTTGTAATTTTAAAAAACTGAAGAAGGATCCTACATGAGAAATCTCTTAAAAAACAAGAAATCATTGCAAATTCGGAGATAGATTCATAAGATGAGAATTACTATGCCTTTCTATGCGATAGCTCTCTCTCTCTTTTTTGTCTTAAATGCTCTTGGAAGCGTCCCTCTATTTATTGGGCTGCTTGCACGCTATGACATTAAAAAACAGCGCAAGATCATCGTCCGCGAGCTTCTCATCGCACTTTTTATTTTGCTGCTGTTTAACTTTTTTGGAGATGATATCTTGGGCATTCTCGGTATTTCCGAGCCAATCATCGGGATTGCAGGGGGTATTCTGCTTTTTGTAATCGCGCTCGGCATGATCTTTCCAAAAGCAGAGAAGCTGGCAGCTCCTCCCCAAGAGCCGCTGATCGTCCCGCTTGCCATTCCTGTAGTTGCAGGCCCCGGTGCGATCGCAACGGTTATGGTCTATTCCGAACAGGTGAGCACGCAGTGGGTAATGACTGGCGCCATCCTCGCGGCATGGCTCCCTACCTTTCTGATCCTCTTTGCAGCTTCTAATATCAAATACATGTTAGGCGAAAAGGGGCTTGCTGCCTGCGAAAAGCTTGGCGGCATGTTGATCTGCTTGATCGCCGTGCAGATGTTCTCCTCCGGCGCCATCAAGCTGGTCCAAGAGACCTGGTTCGCTCACTAAACACTCATCCCCCCTTATCTTTTTCGCGCCCGCTTCCGCGCCCGCATGCGCGCCCGATCTTCTCTTTCTTTCTTCCTCTTTCTCTTCCTCTTCTTCCCTCCCCCTCGCGTTTGCCGGCACATTCGGAATTAATCCGGATCGGGCGCGCATGCGGGCGCGGAAGCGGGCGCGATTTACTACATATAATCTGGGGAAGCTTTACCAAAAACCCCACGCTCGCGGAGCGAGACGTAATTGTGAGGGCAGACGATGAGATGATCGTCTAGGCGGATGCTCATGACGCGGCTTGATTGCAGGAGCACGCCGGTGAGCTCCAAGTCAGCTTGAGAGGGCGTGGGATCGCCACTGGGATGGTTGTGCGCGACGATGATGCTAAAGGCCTTGTGCCGCACAGCGGGATAGAAGACTTCTCGCGGGTGGACGAGCACTTCGGAGAGTGTGCCGATCGACACCTTCTCTTGATGGATCAGTCTTCCTTTTATATCTTTTAGAAGGACGAGAAGCACCTCCTGCTTCTCATGTGCAATCACTTGCTGCGCTATTGCATACGCTTGATCGGGGGTATGGAGTCCCGGCTTTGCTACAAGAGAGTCTTTTACGCTTCTTTGTGCAATCCCAAAAGCAGCTTTAAGCTGAATCGCTTTAGCCTCTCCTATCCCCTTCACCTGTTTGAGCTCTTCGATAGAGGCTTCCAAAAGTCCTGCAAGGCCGCCAAACTGCAGCAGCATCTCTTGGGCAAGCAGCAGCACAGATTTTCCGCGCGTTCCGGTACCTAGCAAAATAGCGAGAAGATCTGCAAGAGAGAGAGCCTCCTGTCCGTGTCGCAGGAGCCGCTCCCTGGGGCGCTCCTCTTCGGGGATGGAATGAATAGTTGTCATAAGCTTACTTCTGTAAGAAGGGTAAAACTTTGTATTCTAACTCGCGTGGGATTTCCACTTCCAGTAGCACATCATCCTCTTCATATTCAGAAGATATGACGCGGCCTCTGCGCATAAGCTCGCTTACAAGCACATAATGACTTTGGGGGATGCGCAGCTTAAAGGTTTTGCGCAGGTTGGAGATCTCTTCCACCATCAACTCGAGAAGCTCGGTAAAGCCTGTCTTATGCAGCGCCGAGATCTGAACTGTCTTGGGATACTTTATCCGCAGACGCTGCAGGACTCCCTGATCTTCACATGCGTCGATCTTGTTTAGAACCGTTAGAATGGGGTGATCGAGTGCATCCAGCTCTTTGAGCACGTGATAGGTTGCTTCTGCTTGCACCTCTGCCGTTGGGCTGCTGACGTCGATCAGATGCAGGAGGATATCTGTGTGGACCGCTTCTTCGAGCGTACTTTTAAATGCAGCTACTAGCATGTGGGGGATCTTGCGGATAAAACCCACCGTGTCGATGAGAAGCACCTCTTGGCGATTCGGTAGAACAAATTTACGCGTCGTAGTATCCAGCGTTGCAAAGAGCTTGTCCTCGACGAGCACTCCTGCCTGTGTGAGCGCATTGAGAAGAGTCGACTTTCCCGCATTGGTGTATCCCACAATTGCAAATGTGGGAATGCCAGCTCTTAGACGGGCGCTCCTCTGCACTTCTCGTTTGGCTGCGACACCTTTGAGCTCTTTTTGAAGACGGCTAATGCGAGTCTTAAGCAGTTGGCGGTCGATCTCGATCTGCTTCTCACCCGGACCCTTGAGAGCAAGTCCGCCGCCACCACCCGACACCTGTCTCTCCAAGTGGGTCCAGAGCCTTTTTAAACGCGGCATCTGGTAGCGAACTTTAGCAAGTTCGATCTGCAAGCGCGCCTCGTGTGTCTGCGCGCGCTGCGCAAAAACTTCTAAAATGAGCTCTGTGCGATCAAAAACCGGTTTTTGGAAAAACTTTTCCAAGTTGCGCTGCTGGTGCGGGGAGATCTCATCATCGAAGATCAGCACCTCTGCCGGAGTAGTTTCTTTGACCATGAGGGCGATCTCTTCGAGTTTACCCGTCCCCAAAAAGGTTCCAGCCTCCATCTTTTTGATGGGGCATGCTACTTTTGCAACCACCTCTAGACCATACGTTTCACACAAACGCTCCAGCTCTTCTAAATACTCGTCGCACACCTTCTTCTCGCTGCCCGAACGATAGGCTGCGACTAAAAGCGCCGTTTTAAACTTACTCAGTTCCGGCTGCGAGGGATCTTTGAATGTCTCTTTAATATGCATAATTTATTTCCAAACCATCATAGCCCAAACGCACATCTGAGGGAAGCATGCGATTAATCTTGGCATGATCTAGATCGTGTGCGATGTGGGTAAGATAGGTCTTTTTAGCACCCACTTTACGTGCAAAAGCAAGCGCCTCATCCAAGTTAAAGTGCATCTTGGACTTTGTTTTTCTTAGCGCGCTTAAAACGAGGATATCGATCCCTTGCAAATGGGAGAAGATCTTCTCGTCAAAGGTGCGGATATCTGAGATGTAAGCGAAGTTGCCGATAATATAGCCTGTCACCTTCATCCCCGCTTGGAAATAGCTCACATACTTCCATTCGATCCCTTCAAAGAGCACCTCTCCAAAATCCTTTTTGAGAAGTTGAAAATCTAGCCGCACACTGATGCTCGTATTTTCTTTTAGAGGCTTTGTGAGATAGGGCGCGCGCGTCTTAATTTCGCTTAGCGTCTCTTTCGAAAGGAGACAGGGAATGGGGCTATCTTGCATAAAATAAAAAGCGCGCAAATCATCAATTCCCGCGATATGGTCGAAGTGGGCGTGTGTGAGAAGCAGCCCATCAATGCGCTTGATCTTGTGCATAAGAGCCTGCTGGCGAAAGTCGGGCCCGACATCGAGCAAAAAGTTCTTCCTTTGCATGCGAAAAAGGCCTGCCGGACGCAGACGCTTATTATAATGGGATGCGGAAGTGCACACAGAGCAGGAGCATCCGACGACAGGAATGCCTGTCGATCCACCTGTACCTAAAAAAAGAAATTTGCCCTCTCTTACTTTTGACATAACTCTTCCGGTATCGCCTCTTGTTTCACTAGAGCATTTACGAGCATCTTAGCAACATATGCGTGGTAGAGCAGCCCGCGAGAACCAAGAGCTGTAAACACCCAAGCTTTGGGGTTCACCCTCTTTACAATAGGCAGGTAGTGGCCCACTCGCGACACTCTCACTCCTGCCCTGCAGCCTATCACGTTTAAATTTTTTGCCTCCGAAAAAAATTGAGAGATAAGAGGGATGAGCAGCTCTTTGGCTTTTTCTATACACGGCTCATCTGAAACAACCCCACGCTCGTAGGTAGATCCAAGCAGGCATGTGCCCGCACGCGCATTGTAGGTGATGTGTCCCTTGCCGAGAAGTGTCCTCTCTATTGGCTTAAGCGATGCGGGCCACTCGCAGACAAGAGCCTGACCTTTTACCAATCCCACTTTGAGCTCCGGACAGAATGCCAAAGATCCCGCGCCTGCTGTCACAATGATCTGATCATACTCTGCAAGCTCATCCATTGAGCTGATCTTCTGCAAAACAAGCTGGGCGCCCTTCTGAGCGCACGCCTGCCACAGTTTTTCCAAATAGATCGGCATATCGACCGTCAGGCCCGACTCAATACAAAAAACTCCCTCTTCCACCCGCACAATGTCTGGGAACTCGGGCATCTCTTTTGCCAAGCGCAAGATCCCCTTGGTGTAGGGAGCAGCAAGAGCATCGAGCAGCTTCTTCGTTTCCTCCAGCGCCTCATGCCCTCTCCAGCTCTTGCGCATATCTTCGCCCGGATAGGGATGGACAAGACCGGTCGATGCCCCGGATGCGCCTCCTCCCACTCCCTTCGCATCAAAGAGGGTCACCCGGCAGCTACTGGTCTCAAGAAGGTAGTAGGCAGAAGCTAAACCTGCTAGCCCTGCACCAATGATGGCAATTCTCATATAAAGTTAAAAATAAGTTTATAATGAAAAATAATAGCTCTTTGAGTTAAAATTTACCACTTAAAATAAGGAAATTTAGATGGCTATTGCAAATAAATCTTTCATCTAGCAATGCTGCACCAGTTTTAGCAGCCCCAACGGTAAACGCGTTCGAAGAGCAAGCGCAAAGTCTCTGCATTTTAGGCGAAGCTATTCAAAAAAGCACTTTGGAAGGAATGCTCTCAAGTGATCAAGAAGAATGTAAGCCGATTTTCGAGGCTTTTTTTCTGCCACCTTAGAGGGCAAGGATGTTTTTAAAAAAAGCGGAGGCAATACGCACATGGATAAACACCTGGTGGGTCAAATATGAGCCAGATTCGTTTGGCTTAAAAGTAGCCAGCTGGGTGACCACGCTCGACCTTAGCAACAAAGAGCTTACTTCTCTTCCACCAGAAATCGGTGTTTTCTCTGCTCTTAGAGACCTCAATTTAGCAAATAATGCACTTACTACATTACCAAAAGAATTGCGCCATTTGCCACTGAAGACTCTTAATTTGGATGGCAACAACCTGACTACGGTTCCAAACGAACTTATCCACGCTTGGAGTACCGCAATCCGTCAGCATCCTGTAATTCGCAGAATCAAACTAGAACGTCCCCGCTTCGGATCTAACCCGCAACTACCTGCAAATACGCTGGTGGCCATCGCGCAGTTTGAGCAGGCACCTCATCTTCTTGCTCTCATCTCTAAACAATGGCAAGTGATGGTATCCCAAAGGCTCTATCCTATTTTACTCCAAAAGTACGCGCAACACCCCTTTCTCAAAATGCATGTAGAGAAGGTAAAAGCCGCGCATCCTAAATCCTCAGCCCTCGTGCATGTTCGCGCAGTCTACATGCGGGTAGTAGCAGCAGTCGATGCTGAAGGAGGATTTAAAGTCTCTTGGTGCAGTTCTATCTCGACCCGCGGATTCACCTCTCGATCTAACCACTATGGGCAATCGTGCTACCTGGTCTGCAAGTACAAAAGCCAAAAACTTGATGAGCTTTTTTACACGTTGCATTATACCCAAACTGAAAGGCGCGCCGCAAGCAGACGCTCTACGCATCGCAACTGAGGTAGCAACAGAAATAGACGCGCGCATCAAAAAGGAAGAATCTTGGAGTCATTTGCGCAGAAATGAAGGAATAGAAGCGGATGAAATTCACTTGCGAGCGCAAGAAAAGATTCAAAAGTGGATGGAACAAGAAGCTAATCAGATCGTTTGCGCTCAAATACAAGGGCTCGATTTTAATGAGACTGAGACTCAAGCTAAAGCCCAAATGGTTACTGGGCGAGCTCCGCCATTTTCCCGGTCTAACCAGACTAAGCGCATTCCGTTTTGATCGCCTTTCTTCTATTCCTGAAGAGATTTTTAAATTAAGTGCGCTCACATACCTGGACCTTAGTTTCAACACGCTTAGCTCGCTTTCTTCCTCTATTGGTCGATTAACCCATCTGCAGCGATTAGATCTCTACGATAACATGCTAACAACATTGCCTATAGAGTTAAATCAGCTGACGGAGCTCACTGAGTTTTTTATAGCAAATAACCCCATAGAAATAGTTCCTGAAGAGTTGCAAAACTCTCCCATCGCTGTTATTCGAAATGAACCACTCATCCGTGCAGCAAAGACCATACCTCGAGTTCCCGCAGCAATACTAGAGCAGCCTCCACTAGCAGTGATAACTGCACCTGCTGTAGCAGCTATTGAACAGAAACCAGCTCCTGCCATTGCCATCGCAAAGCCCGAAGAATCTATATCCCTCTTCCAGCAGTTAACCTCCTGCTTCTCAAGTCTTTTGCAGCAAATTTATTTGCTGGTCTCTAGGCTATTTGCTTTTTTGCGCATCAGCACGTAACTTGAGATATTTGCATAGTTTCTTTGACCAAGTGCTCTGTACTACTGGACAAAAAATTAGTGCAGAAACCTTTCTACAAGATCAGCAGAACAGAAAAGAAAGAAAAATAACAGGATGGCAGGATAAGCAGGATGAAGAAAGAATCCTGTTTTTTAGATCATTCTCTTTCTTCATCCTGCTTATCCTGCCATCCTGTTTGAACTCTTTGCTTTCCAAATTTTTGTCCAGTACTAAGGACCAAGTTATGCAATAGCCTTAACTTTTAGCCGCTAAGTTAAAAATAAATTTATAATGAAAAATAATAGCTATTTGCGTTAAACTTTACCACTTAAAACGGAGAAATTTATATGACAACTGCAATTAATCCTTCTCTTGAAGCCGTAGCCGCGCCTGTTCTCGCTCAATCTGAAAGTGCGCAGGAGAAGCAAGCACGAAACCTATACATTTTATTTGAAGGCTTTCGTGAATCGTTCTCTAAACTATCTGATCGTGAAGATGCTACCGAGTGTTTGCAAGTTTTCGACCCTTTTCTCGCGACTTTAAAAGAGAAAGGGGCGCAAGAAAAAACAGAAGCGATGCGCGCTTGGATAAAAACGAACGTGGTACTCCAGCAGACTAGAATCCTGACACACGTTACTACTATTGACCTTACCAGCAAAGGCCTTACAGAACTTCCCATAGAAATCGGCCAGCTATACAACTTGCGCAGTCTGAATTTATTGAACAACTCCCTTGTTACCCTACCGGAGGAGTTACTTCGATTAAAAAAACTCTCCTTTCTTACGCTAGATCAAAACCCTCTAAAAACAGTTCCCGAGGCGCTTATTTACGCGGAGTCCGAAACGATCCGTAGAAATCCTGAAATTCGCAAAGTAATACTCGCACGCCCACAATTTGGATCCAACCCGGTGTTAAACAATGGTGCGCGGGCAACCATCGCCCGGTTTATACTATCCCCCTTCCTGCTAGCTCAGCTTTCTAAGGCGTGGAAAGAGACAGTATCCATTAGCCTCTTTCCCTCTCTCTTATCTCAATATGCGCAAGATCCCTTCCTTGCAGCATTGATGCAAGAGATGCCACTCGAATCCCCAGCCCCTGTCCGCATCCGCGCTCTATATGAACGCGTATTAGCCGGGGTAAAACGCGAAGGAGGATTTAAACGTGAACACTACCAGCAAGACCTATGCTATTCACCGTATCCTACTCAGCTCCCCCTCTCTTTGACTAATATGAAACAGCGAGCCACCTGGTCTGCAACCCAAAGAGCAACCACCCTCACCTGTTTTTTTAGGGGTTGTGTGATACCAAAACTACCAGATGGAGCTCCAAAAGACGCTGCTATGCAGATCAGCAATGCTCTAAAAGAAGAACTAGAAAAACGAAAAGCAGATGGAGTTGATTGGAGCTGGCGAACTCAAACATCTGATGGAAGAAAAGCAGATCCAATTTATATCCAGGCAGAAAATAGTATACGGAAATGGATGCAGGAGGACGCCCATCGGATCGCCTGCAGCCCGATAGAGGATGTTAGTTTTTATTTTGGACTGGCCGAGCGCTCAGTGCGTCCAGTGTGGTTGCTCGAAGAACTCAGCTATTTCCCAGGAATAAAAAAGTTGGATGCATCTCGTCTTGATGGTCTCTCTGTGATTCCAGAACATATTTTCAATCGGACTATGCTCACAGAGTTGGATCTCTCTTACTCTGGGCTCAAGACACTCTCTCCGTCTATTGCTCGTTTAACCAACCTACAATCATTGCTTCTCCATAACACGGGCGTCCGCACCTTGCCTATAGAGCTAAACCAGCTAACGCAACTTACATCATTCTCGGTTGAGTGGTTAGAGGCTGTACCGGAGGAGCTACAAAACTCTCCGATCGCTGCGATTCGCAATAACAAAAAGATTCAACAAGCCCGCACAATTCCTCGCGCGATTCCTAATGCTGTTCCAGAAATATCACAATCACCACAAGCTATTATGGCGGTGCCAGCTGCCATAGACCTTAAGCAAGCACCAGCAGCTATTCCTATTGCTGTCGAAAAACAACCGGAAGAACCCATATCCCTCTTCCAGCAGTTAATCTCCTGCTGCACATCTCTTTTTCAAGGGATCTATTCTGCTTTTTGTAGGCTATTCGCTTTTTTGCGCATCAGCACGTAACTTTCTGCTGCAAAGTTAAAGAAGAAGAGCACGGCGGGTGAAAGAAGCGCGCTAAAGGGCAGTAGAATCACAAACCCTTGAATCAGAAGAGGCCCTGTCTCATTGGCAGTGATGTAGTTTGCACCCGTCATAAGAGCTGCAAGCAGAAGAATACCGCCGAGTACAATAAAAGGAAGACAAGCGACAAAGAAGAGCACCAAGTTGGTAAAGGGGTTTTTCTGAAGGCGTGCTTTGATCTTTTCGCCGATCTCAAGGTCGATTGTGAGCGACTTTAAGGCCACCTCGGGTGTCACAAAGAAAAGCACGGTGAGGTTCAAGAGCGACAATAGAAGCGAGCCTAGCACGAGTAGAAATGGGCCGAATGAGAGAATGAGCGCAAGAACGCTTCCTACAACCGGAATCGCTTTTAAGAGAAAGAAGATACCGAGAAGTGTCCAGAGAAGAAGATATGCGAGCACAAGCGGAAGAGAGAGAGCCGAAATCCCCAGCATGAGATCCCACGACTGCCTGAGCGTTTTGCGGTAGCCAAAGGCGATCCCCTTCACCTCATTGTGGTAGATGCGCGTGAGCACAATCCCCATTGCCAGCAGAAGCGTCGAGCAGAAAAAGACAGGAAGAAAAGTTAAACTCATCGTCATCCAGTCGCCCGCACCGAGCGCAAGCGCCCTACAGAGCAAAAAGAGAAAGCCGCAGAGAAGCACGCAAGGAAAGACAAAGAGGAGCTTCTTTCTCCCATACGAAAAGAGAAATGCCCTATTAAAAATAAATTCCAATTCTTTCCAGCTCATATCTCATTTATATTACACAAAGGCTGCTATTTTCTTTAGATAGTTTTTTAGACCGTGCACATAGACCTGTTCGGAAAGCTGATAGTCAATTTCTCCAGGATAGATCACATCGATTCTTTGCAGTTTAAGGTCCTTCAAGGCAATTTGCATCGATCGCGTCATCTTGGGAGCATCTGCATATTTAAATTCGAATGCTTTAAAGCCCCCCTTTTCATAAATCAAAAGATCTATCTCTGCATCAGCATACGTCGACCAAAAAAAGCAATCTTCGCTTCTTGCGTGGTGCGCTCTAACCACCTCTTCTAATGCAAAACCTTCCCAAGAAGCTCCTATTTTGGGATGTGTCAACAAAGCCTCTCTATTTTCGATATTAAGAAGCGCATGAAAAATACCGCTATCTCGAAAAAAAATCTTCGGAGATTTGACCTGTCTTTTGCTGATATTCTCATACCACGGGTGAAGTTGTCTGATCATGAACGTCCCAGTTAAAAGATCTAAATAGCTACGCATGGTCACATCCGATGCCCCAAAGGAGCGTCCCAACTCCGATGCGTTAAATATATTGCCGTGATAATGAGCTAGCATAATCCAGAATCTGCGCAAAGCAACGGGAGGAATTTTAAAACCTAAATTGGGAATATCCTGCTCTAAGAAGGTGCGGATATAGGAGTTTCTCCATTCAAAACTCTCCTCCTCCGTCTTTGCCAAATAGGACCTGGGAAATCCCCCTCTCTGCCAAAGTGTCTGTAGATGATCAACCTCTTGAAACGTAAAGGGGGTGAGCTCAAGATAAGCAATCCTACCTGCTAAACTTTCTGAAGACTGTTTGATTAAGTCTCGGGAAGCACTACCCAAAATCAGGTATTTCTGCCCCAACTCTTTTTTATCTGCAAGAACGCGTAAGGTGGGAAAAAGTTCTGGCTGTCTTTGGATCTCGTCGATGACAATCAAACCCGAAAGAGGTTGCAAAGCCAAAGTAGGATTTGCAAGGCGTTCTAAATCGATAGCGGCTTCTAAGTCAAAATAATTACTCTCTGGAAACGCGGGCTCCTCTTTGCAATACATGCGCGCAACCGTCGTTTTGCCGCATTGTCTAGGCCCTAAAATGGCCACAATCGGATGGGTCTTAAATAACCGTTTGATCTCCTTAAGAAAGGTGGGCCTATCCATCTGCATCCTTGAAAATTCAAACCTCAGCTTAGAATATTCAAGATTAAAGAGAGAAGGAAAATCATAAGATTCTTAAAATTAGACTATTAGATATTAAACCTCTTGTAAAATGAGCAAAATTTGGTACAATGTCTGCCCTATGGCAACCGAATTAAACTTAAATCTTAACGGCCAAATCGCCCAGTTTGTAGGAGAGCCCCAAACGCTCGCACCTGTGTCCAAGGCCTGGAAAGAGGCGGTGGACAAGAAGCTCTATCCCTACTTTTACAGGGAGTATTGCGAAGTAGCGTCTTTAGGTGGATACATAGCAGAAGCAATCGGAGAGCATCCTCAAGAAGATGCTTACCAGACGCGCGTTCTTGCCGTGTTTCAAAAGATGCGACAAGAAGGAAAAACGATCGGCGGATTTTCTCTTGCATGTCCCGTCGCCTCTTTACATCCGCGGATCGTGAAGGAGCAAGGCGACTGGATAGCAAGTGCAAAAGACCAATCTTTAGTCCATCTTGTTAAATTTATCAGAAACAAAATCGATCCAGCCAAGGCAACAGAATTAGAGACAGATGAACGCCAGTGGCTGCAAAAAGAGCCCAATCGTCTCGGTGTGAGCCAAATAAGTGAGATCGTTTTGGTGAACAAGGGCTTGCGAGCTCTTCCTCCTGAAATTGAATTCCTCTCTGGTCTCGAAGGTCTTTCTCTGAGAGAGAACATGCTTGTCTCTCTTCCAAATGCAATTTTTCAGTTAGGCAAGTTGCGCTCCTTAGCTCTCTGTAATAACGCGTTCGAATCACTGCCACAAGAAATGGGAAAATTGACCAACTTACAATATCTGAATCTTCGTCACAACAAGCTTGCTTCTCTTCCCGATGAGCTCGCACAGTTAAGGTCTTTAACTTATATCAACATCAGCGACAATCTTTTAACTCATATCCCTGACTGGGTAAAAAAAGTTCAAAACCACAACTTCGCAAATAATCCCATCGCCCAAGACCCACCTCCCTCAAGAGACAGCCGCTACTTCGCTCCCCTTCCGCCTCCCTCTCCACCGGGACAGAAAAAAAGCTACAGCGCCAAGGAAGCGCCTTTCATGCCAGAACCTGCGCCAAAGCCTCTAGAGCCGACGCCTCCGCCTGCACCTGCTCACACACTCTGCGAGCAAATAGCGAGCTGCTTGTGCTCGCTCTACTCCTACCTCGCCGAAAAGCTCGCAGCAATCTATCATTGGCTGTTCTTGTCTTAAATTCGCGCCCGAGCTCGTGCCTGATCCGGGCTTCAATCGAAAAATTGACGCAAAGACGCCGAGACGCAATGCAAACGCAAAGCAAAAATATCTGTCATCTGCTGACGCAGCCGCAGATTTTTTTGACTTTATTGAAGGAATGCAAAAGAACTTACGGAAGAAGACGAGCTGAGAGAAGAGCTTCATTCTAACTTTTGTATTCCTTCCAAAGGTAAAATATCTGCTGCGCCAGATATTTGCTTTGCGGATTTTTTGATCTCCGCGTCTCTGCGTCTTTGCGTCAATTCTTCGATTAATTCCGGAGGGAAAGATAAAGATCGGGCAAAGGCACGGGCACGGGCACGTTTACGAGAAGAGATTATGCGCGCTTTTTAAAGAGGTATTTTGGACGGACGATAGGAGTACCCTTGCCGCCGCGCGCCTCGCAGCGCTCGTAGACGATCTGGATGGCGATGCCAACTGTGCGTGCAAGGCCAAAGAGAAGTGTGTAATACTCAGGAAAGCCAAAACCCGCCGCTGTCAGCACAGTGCCTGACATTGCATCT
This sequence comes from Chlamydiia bacterium, assembly GCA_963804085.1. GTDB lineage: Bacteria > Chlamydiota > Chlamydiia > Chlamydiales > Rhabdochlamydiaceae > CAWDOQ01. The sequence continues at coordinate 30,660 of CAWDOQ010000013.1, forward strand.
ACGTTGGGATGGGGGTCGGCGATCTTGGGGTTTTCTGCTAGCACTTTGGAACCTTCTGTACGGATCAAAAGAGCGATCTTCACAAGTGGATGGTGGGCAAAGTGCTTCTTTGCGTAATCATAAAACACGGTAGAACGTGGGTCCTCTACGCGCAGAACCGCGTGGCCAAAGCCATAAACGAGCTGATTGCTCGCTAAGCGATCGCGGATGAGCCCCTCTACCTGTTTACCTGTGGCATTTTCGCCAAGTTCATTTAACACTCCTTGCACAAACTCGAGACAATCTTGGTTAGCTCTTCCGTGGCGCGGACCTGCAAGCGCACACATCGCAGAGGCCATCGAGCCATACATATCTTCTAAGCTCGATGCCACTGCTTTTCCGACAAAGGTGGAGAGGTTGCCTCCTCCATGGTCATAGTGCAAAATATTGAAGAGTTTGAAAACGGGTACGAGCATCTCTTTCTTCACTTTGGGCACTTGGAGCATGTGGGCGAAGTTCTCCATGTAGCCCAACTCGGCTCGAGGTTCTGGAGTCTTTCCCCACCCTGCATGGTGGTTGATGACACATGCGACAAGGTGTGGAATTTTAGCGATGAGGTTTAAGCAATCCTCGCGGTAGTCGCCCCTCTTTTCAAACATACCGAGGAGAATGAGTGCACAAGAAAAGAGCTCCATCGGATGGCCTGCGCGCGGAAGCGCTTCGATCTGTGCGACAGTCTCTTTTGAACATTTGGCTTTGTTTTTGAGATCGGCAAAGAAGGCATCGACCTCTTTAGGCAGGCCTACGCGTCCATGGTAGAGAAGAAAGATCACATCGGGAGGCTGCCAGTAGGCGATCTCTTCAATGGGCTTATCGATATAAAAAAGCCCCTTCTCGGCATCGACGTAGGAGGTGGTGCAGTAGCCAACAGGATAGCCGCGCAGTCCCGTCTCTAAATTCTCTTTTGTGATCTGAAATAGCGCGTTCGGTCATAGAAGCCCCTTCACTAGCTCTCTTTCTTCGATCAGCTCTTTTTCTGTAAGCGCAATCTTCTCTTTCAAGAAGTTATCCCACTTTAAGTCTTTGACGATTTCTATCTTTCCATTGCCTTTCGATCTGCAGGGAAAAGAGAAGATGAGCCCCTCTTGAATGCCATAAGGGTTGCCATCCGATAGTAGTGCGCACGAGAACCAGTCGCCATTAGGAGTAGGAAATACGAGTGATCTCATTGTATCGATCGCAGCATTGGCTGCCGATGCAGCAGAAGATTTTCCACGTGCGGCAATCACTTCTGCTCCTCTTTTTTGCACAAGAGTTAAGAACTCGTTCTCCAGCCATTTTCTATCTTTAATCACATCCAGTACGGGTTTACCTTTCATTGTCGCATGGAGAAAATCGGGCACCTGAGTAGACGAGTGGTTGCCCCAGATCGTCATCTTCTGCACATCTGTCACCGGAAGATGCGCTTTTTTTGCAAGAAGGCTAACTGCCCGGTTTTGATCCAGGCGCGTCATGGCAAAGAAATTGTTCGCCTTGAGGCGCTTTGCATGTTTAAGGGCGATGAGGCAGTTGGTGTTGCAAGGATTTCCCACAACAAGTGCGAGAAGATCGGAAGCCGCTACTCTATCTAGCGCTTTTCCTTGCGACGTGAAGATCTTTCCATTCTCTGAAAGAAGATCCTTTCTTTCCATGCCTGGGCCGCGCGGTTTGGCTCCAATTAAAAAGGCGTAGTTCACGCCTTCAAAGACCTCTTCAGGGTCCGAGCCTATCTTGATCTCTTGCAACAGTGGAAAGGCGCAATCCTCCAGTTCCATCACCACGCCTTTTAGCGCGCCAATTACTTCCGGAAGTTCTAAGATGTGCAGAGCGATCGGCTGATCTTTTCCAAGCAGCTCCCCTGCTGCAAGCCGAAAGAGGATGCTGTAGGCGATCTGTCCTGCCCCACCCGTCACAGCAATGCGTTTTAAAGATTTTATCATATCTTTTCGCATTGTATGTACGAAGACGCCCCCAGTAAAGAAAAATACGTGCCCGTGCCCTTGCCCTTGCCTGTGCCCGAATTAATCCGGATCGGGCACGGGCACGGGCATGGGCACGGGCACGTCTAATAATCAAGGACTTATATTTCATTGACCTCATGCGTACCAAATTGTTATCATCTCTTGTTCAAACAAGGATTTAAAAAAAATGTGGATATTGCTGGTCGTTGGAATGTACGCCACCTGGTCGAGCGTCTTTACCTTAGGAAAGGTCGCTCTTCAATACAGCCCACCCATTTTTTTGACAGGTTTCCGGATGGCGCTGGCCGGCGCACTTCTCTTGGCCTATCTTGCGATAGCCAAGCGCTCTCAGTTTAAGCTAGAGAAAAAGCAGCTCCTATCACTCGGGCTTCTCGCTTTTTTTAGTATTTATCTTACGAATATCTTGGAGTTTTGGGGTTTGCAATACCTCTCGGCTGCAAAAACCTGCTTTCTCTACAGCCTCTCTCCCTTCTTTGCCGCTCTCTTTTCTTATCTCCACTTCAATGAAAAGATGAACAGACAAAAGTGGCTTGGACTTGGACTCGGTTTTTTGGGATTTATCCCCGTGCTTTCGACGCAATCTGGCGCAGAAGAGCTCTTTAACGCGTTTAGCTTCTTCTCCTGGCCGACGCTCGCCATCATGGGAGCCGCCCTCTGCTCTGTCTACGGCTGGATTCTACTCAGGCTAGTCGTTAAAGACTCCTCCGTCTCTCCCCTCATGGCCAACGGCAGCAGCATGCTTTTTGGCGGAGCGCTCGCTTTTATCCACTCTTTTTTTGTAGACAGTTGGAATCCGATCCCTTTGGCAACAGAGCATCTAGCCCCATTTCTTAAAAGCACCCTGTTGATGACACTCATCTCCAATATCATCTGCTATAACCTCTATGGCTTACTACTCAAGCGCTACACAGCGACCTTCCTCTCTTTCGTAGGCCTCCTCAGCCCCATTTTTGCATCGCTGACCGCCTGGATCTTTTTGGGCGAGCCCCTCTCCTGGACGATCTTCCTCTCGACCGGCATCGTCTCTTGCGGCCTCTTCATCGTCTATCAAGCCGAACTCAAGCAGGGCTACATCGTCCGCAAAGCCGCTGAAGAACCTTCTGCTCAAATTTAAAGATCATGTCTATTGCCGCAATTCTTCGCGAAGTCTCTTCGCAAGTCATCTCTTCTGAGGATGTGATTCTAACAACTCCCGAATTTCGTCTTCAAAGTTCATTGGATCTCGAGTCCGCATATGAGAAGCTCGGCACCCTCTTTTTAGAAAAATTAGAACAGATGGAGAGAGTAGAAAGAGCAAGAGAGATCTGTAATATAAGTGCACATACATTAGGGGTAAGATCCCAGTTTCAAATCGACATCGCCGTCGCTCTTTTTGGGATAGGAGAGTGTGGAGAAAAAAGTGCACTTGCTGCAGTGAAACTCTCCCTTCAAGGAATTGATCATCTGCGCGTGTTTTGTAACAACTCCCGCGCGCGAAAAGAGATGTCAAAAAAGGGGGTCGATAATGTGATTGCTGCTCAAGGCCATCAATTTATTGTAAGAGGAGTGAATGCAGAATCCCTTCGCAAACACCATAGAACAAAAGATGCGTTAGAAATATTAAAATCCTGTAATGGCGAACTGATAGATCCTCTCTTTCAATTTTGCGCGCCTGCAAAAGAGCTATTTAGACAGCACACTTTTAAAACCTATTTTGCCATGCACCAGATCACCTATCTTTGTGGGGAATATTTAGTAGAGCCCTCCAAAGACATTCTGGTAAAAGAAGGCCAGATCGACATGCATAACGCTGAGCTGATCCATGCACATGCCAAAAGCATGATTTTGCAAGAACGTGATCCCCTCTTTTGCAAAGGTGCGCGCGCAGATTTCATCGTACAAAAGAAAACAGAGCAGCTCTTGGATTTTGCAAGGCGCCACTTCCCTCAATTTGACTGGAGAGCAAACATAGAGCAGCGTGGAGTCGAGACGGAAGGGACAGTGAGCGAAATTGACACTTTAAAATCTCAGCTAAAAACCTCTGGGTTTTCTCCTATAACTCTGACAAAAAGAGTAAGAAGGACAACCTACAAAACACTCTCTATTCACAATCCCTCTTTTGCACCCCTCTACCAATTTGAAATAGCCCTCGCACTCTCCAGCTTTGCCTCCACTACAGTTGCTCACATCGCAAGCTATCTCGCCTCACCCTTCCGCGGCCTTTCATTTGTGAGAAGCGCTTAACGGACGAAAAAGCTAATTCTTTTGCATTCCTTCATAAAGTCAAAAATATCTGCCACCTCTGCGTTAGCAGATGGCAGATATTTTTGCTTTGCGTCATTCGCGCCTTTGTGTCTTTGTGTCTTTGCGTTAAATCTCTTTATCAATCTTAGAAAAAGACTAGGGCTGCCAGGTGCCGCCGAGGGCTTTGTAGACGGCGATTAGGTCGCCTGCGAGCGACTGCTCGCTACCGGTGAGCAAGTTCTCTGAATCGAGCAGGTTTTTTTGCGCGTCGAGCAGTTGTATTTCGTTTACGAGCCCGATCTCATAAAGGCCTTGTGTCATCTCAAGGGTTTGCTGATCGGCTGTGACCTTTTGCGTGAAGGAGTCTAGCCTTTTTTGCTCTTCGAAGTAGGCAACAAGTGCGCTTTCGACATCTTTCAGGGAGCCGATTACGGTTTGCTCGTAGGTAAGAAGAGCCTGCCTGTGAAGAGACTTTTGGACGTCGATTTTTCCTCTTACTCTTCCAAAGTCAAGAAGATCCCAATTGAGGCCGGCTCCCACGCTGAACATGCGGCTTGCCGATTGGAGGAGCTTGCTTAGCTTGAAGCTTTCAAAACCGATGTTAGAGCCTGCCTGATTCCCTGCGCCAAAGCTAATTCCGGTGAGTGCAATGCGCGGGAAGAGATCGGCTATCGCAGAGCCAATCTGCTCGGAGGCTGCGGCAAGCTGGCGCTCTGCGCTTCTAACATCGGGTCTTCTGCGCAAAAGATCGGAAGGTAGACCGACCGGAATCTTATCGTGGCTTGAGGGAATTGGCTTTATCTCTTGAAACATCTGTATTAGCCCCTCTGGCTGACGTCCTAAAAGATAGGCAAGCGCATAGACTGCCTGTTTGAAGGAGCTCTCCATTACCGGAAGAGAAGCACGATCAGTTTCTAGTGAGGATATGAGGGTCGTGATCTGGATTTCATTGTCCAATCCTATTTGAAAAAGATCGACAGTGATCGCGACCTCTCTTTCATCTGCTGCGATCTTTCTTTTTGTAAGTTCGATCTTCTTTTGAAGAGCGCGGATATTGACATAGGTGACGGCCACTTCGCTGAGCATCGAGATTAAAACGCTCTGGGCATCCTCTTTTGTCGCCTCCCAGGTGTAGTGAGCTGCTTTCTTCTCATGACGAAATTTGCCAAAAAAATCGAGCTCCCAGATCGCATCAAATCCCACTTGGAAGATATTGAGAAATACAGGCAAAAAGCTGCCACTTCCCGTGGCGCCAGCAGGTGTCGGACGGGGAGGGAATAAATTTTGGCTGATGCGCGTGCGTGTGGCCGTTGCATTGAAGTCGATCTCGGGCCAAAGATAGGACCTCTCGATCCTGTATTGGGCCCGCGTCTGTTCGATCTTTTCAATGGCGATGCGCAGATCGTAGTTAGCAACCAGGGCCTCTTCGATCAGGCAATCTAAAACTGGATCGTTAAACTGCTTCCACCACTGGCGCAGATCTGCGTTTGATGCCTCCTGGCTTTGACTCTCCTCAAATTGTCCTGGCATCTCTGTCTTAGGCTCGCGGTGTTTTGGGCCTACCATGCAGCCGGAAAGCGGTAGTAAAAGCAGGAAAAATACTCTTCTCATACCCTCCCTATACACTATCAAGATATTTTTTCATTGCTTGTTTCGACTTTGCGATTTATTAAACAAGTATATGAAGAGAAGCGTAGCGATTATTAGTTTGATTGTTCTTGTCATTGCAGTTGGTGTCGGGTTCTACTTCGCTTTTCGAAAAAAGAGCAATCACAACGAGCTCACCCTCTATGGCAACGTCGATGTAAGGCAGGTGGATATTGGATTTCGGGTGGCGGGAAGGGTGGCAGAACTCTTTTATGAGGAGGGCGATTTTGTAAAAGAGGGCACCCTCATGGCGATTCTCGAAAGAACGCCCTACGACAGCCAGATCGAGCAAGCAAAAGCAAATGTAGACGCTGCAAAAGCCAATTTGGAAAACGCTGAGATTCTGCTCCATCGGAGAGAGCAAGCAGTGGGTGTAGGAGGCGTCTCCCAAGAAGATGTCGATGATGCGATCTACTCTCGCAATGCGTTTTATGCCAACGTGATCGCACTCGATGCCGCTTTGAAAGTGGCCTATGACAACTTAGGCTATACAGAGGTCTATGCGCCAACCGATGGGATTCTTTTAACGCGTATCCGCGAGCCGGGCACGGTGGTAAATCCTGCTGATCCTGTCTACACGCTCTCTGTCTGCTCTCCTGTCTGGATCCGCGCCTTTGTAGATGAGCCCAATTTAGGCGAGGTCTATTACGGCATGGCTGCAGAAATTCACACGGATGTTAAAGGAGGCCATGTCTACACGGGTCAAATAGGCTTCATCTCACCTGTCGCAGAATTCACTCCCAAAACTGTTGAAACCACTCAGCTTCGCACCGATCTGGTCTATCGTCTGCGCATCTATGCAGACAATCCAGATAGAACTTTAGTGCAGGGGATGCCTGTCACCGTAAAACTCAAGAAAAACAAATGAATGAGCCTCTTGTCGCCATTCAAAACCTCAGCAAGGCATTCTCTCCTAACCGACCTCCTGCTCTTCAAGAGGTAAGCGCCCTTTTTGCTCGAGGCAAAATTATAGGTCTTGTCGGTCCGGATGGCGCAGGAAAAACCACCTTGATCCGGTTGCTTGCGGCTCTTTTACTCCCCACCCACGGTTCAATTACGATCGCAGGATATGACACGGTAAAAGAGGCTGAGTTCATCCACTATCTTACGGGTTATATGCCGCAGAAGTTTGGCCTCTATGAGGATCTGACTGTGATGCAAAACCTCAATCTTTATGCCGATCTCAGAGGGGTGTTAAATGAAGAGAGAAGGGCGACTTTTGAAAAGCTTTTGCATTTTACGGGACTTTCTCCCTTCGTTGATCGACTTGCTCGCAATCTTTCGGGAGGGATGAAGCAGAAGCTCGGACTCGCCTGCGCTCTCATTAAAAAGCCGACGCTGCTGCTTTTAGATGAGCCGAGCGTGGGTGTCGACCCCCTATCGAGACGCGAACTTTGGAAAATGGTGCAAGCGCTCATCGATGAAGGGATCACCGTACTCTGGAGTACGGCCTATCTCGATGAAGCGGAGCGCTGCGATGCCGTCCTTTTGTTGAGCGACGGAAAGGTGCACTACAGCGGCGATCCTAAGGAGCTCACGCAGCGGGTGGAGGGACGTGTCTTTAAAATCAGCGAGATTGCGGGTGATCGTAGAGAGCTTCTCTTCCAGTTCCTCAAAGAGAAAGAGGTGATGGATGGAGTGATTCAAGGACGCGACTTGCGTATTGTAACGAGAGAAAAAGAGAGCTCCCTCTCTCCTCTCACCTGGAATAAAAATTGAAGCTATCCCCCCGCGTTTTGAGGATGCTTTTATCGATATTTTAGGAGGAGGCCCGGGCGGAAGCTCCGAGCTTGCTGAAAAAGCTCCTATCATTCGCGACAAAGCAAAGAACGTGGTGGTTGCAGAGGGGCTGACCAAGAAGTTTGGATCGTTCACTGCTGTGAGCAAGATCTCCTTCGAAGTTAAAAAAGGGGAGATTTTTGGACTTTTGGGTCCCAATGGTGCTGGCAAGTCGACCACCTTTAAAATGCTCTGCGGGCTTTTAAAGCCCACAGAAGGAAAAGCCCTTGTTAATGGTCTTGATCTCCAAGTGGCGTTAGGCGTTGCAAGAACAGAGCTTGGCTACATGGCGCAAAAATTTTCTCTCTATGGAAACTTAAGTGTAGAGCAAAACCTGAACTTCTTTGCAGGGATCTATAATTTGACAGGTTCTCACAAAGCGCAAGCCGTAGAGGAGATGATCGAGATATTCGACTTAAAAGACTACCTTGCGCAATCTGCCGATTCTCTACCGCTCGGCTTTAAGCAGCGTCTTGCGCTTGCTTGCGCAAACATGCACCACCCGGCAATTCTCTTTCTCGATGAGCCGACTTCCGGGGTCGATCCCATTACCAGGCGAGAATTTTGGAACCATATCAACGGCCTTGTCGGAAAAGGGGTCACGATCCTGGTCACAACCCACTTCATGGATGAGGCAGAATATTGCGATCGCATCGCCTTAATCTATCGAGGCAGAATCATCGCCTTAGAAACGCCGAATGAGCTAAAAAACTCAGCTGCATCCAAAGACAATCCAAATCCCACATTAGAAGACGCCTTTGTCAAAATGATTGAGGAGTATGATGCAAAAAACCCTGTCTAAAGACCTCCTTAAGAAAGAGGCTAGAGATGGTAGGCCGCGCAGATTAAAAGCGCTGATCATCAAAGAGTCTTTGCAGATTATGCGAGATCCCAGCAGCCTGCTCATCAGTGTGGTCCTCCCTCTCATCTTGATTTTTTTATATGGTTACGGTGTCTCTTTAGATCTGGATCATCTGCGTTTGGGGCTAGTTTTAGAAGATACCGCTCCCGATGCACGCAGTTTTGCCCAGTCGCTTACCGATTCGCGCTACTTTGATGTGAAGGTCGCGCGCGATAGGCGCGAACTTGTTGATGATATTACAAGTGGAAGAATCCGCGGCATGGTTGTCGTGCCCTCCTACTTCTCTCAATTTAGAAACCGCCCCGATACTGTCGCTCCCATTCAGGTGATTGCAGATGGAAGCGAAACTAACACTGCAAATTTTGTATTAAACTACACGCAAAGCGCCTACCAAAACTGGCTGAATCAAGAAGCGCTCGTAGGTGGGACAAAACAGCTCTCATTCATCAATGTACAGCCCAGGTTCTGGTATAACGAAGAGCTGGAGAGCCGTTACTTTCTTCTCTCAGGCTCACTTGCCATCATCATGACCCTCATCGGCTCTCTTTTAACCGCGCTTGTCGTAGCTCGTGAATGGGAAAGAGGAACAATGGAGGCGATGATGTCCACAACGGTAGGAATCGTCGAGCTCGTCATTGGAAAGGTGATCCCCTACTTTGTGCTCGGGATGCTCTCTATGGCAATGTGTGTCTTCATCTGTATCTTCTTTTACGACCTTCCGATGCGAGGCTCATTGTGGATACTCACTCTAGTCTCCTCTCTTTTTCTCTTCTGCGCTCTCGGCTTGGGACTAATGATCTCGACAGTAACTAAAAACCAGGTCTATGCCTATCAAATCACCCTCATCACAGCGTTTTTGCCCGCCTACATCTTGTCGGGATTTCTCTTTGAAATTCACAGCATGCCCGCTTGGATTCGGGCTATAACCTATGTCGTTCCCGCCAAATATTTTGTGCAGAGCCTGCAAACGCTCTTCCTAGTCGGCAATGTCTGGAGCTTGATCCTCTTTGATATGATCCCGATTGTAGGAATCGGTCTTCTTTTTTATCTCATCACGGCACTCAAAACAGTTAAGAGGTTGGATTAAATGTGGAATAGAATTCTATCGCTGATTTGGAAGGAGCTTTTGATGGTTTTAAAAGACCCAAAAGTGCGGATATCGATTCTTGTTCCCCCGATCATCCAGCTTTTTGTCTTTACTTTTGCAGCCACTTTAGATGTCAAGAATGTCCCTATCGGAATTCTCAATCGCGACAATGGCGAGCAGGCTTTTGAGCTCGTGCAGCGCTTTCATGGATCTCCGGTCTTTTCCCATATCGTCTATCTCAAAGGAGTCGAGGAGATCGCCCCCTTCATCGACCATCAAAAAGGGATAATGGTCGTCTCGATTGACGAGCAATTTTCGCGCAACCTCGATGCAGAAAAACCCGCCCCAGTACAGCTGATTTTAGATGGAAGAAAATCTAACACCGCACAAATCATCGCGGGATACACGAGTGAGATCATCACACGCTTTAACAATGATTTTGCGGCAAGTGCCGAGGTTAAGATACAAAATACCCAGCTCCTATCGCGCGTCTGGTTTAACCCCAACATCCTCTATTTCTGGTACAACATCCCTTGTCTTGTCGGCGTCTTGTCTATGCTCACATGTCTTGTGGTAACAACTCAATCTGTTGCGCGAGAAAGGGAGCTCGGAACCTTCGATCAGCTGCTCGTATCGCCCCTGCTCCCCTCTGAGATCCTAATCGGCAAGATCGTTCCGGGCATTTTGATCGGCATGCTCGAGGGACTCTTCATGCTCACGATCGGCGTTCTGGTTTTGGGGGTCCCCTTTACCGGTTCTTTCCTTCTCTACCTGCTCAGCCTGTTTATTTTTGTCAGTTCCATCAGCGGTGTGGGATTATTCATCTCCTCAATTTCTGCAACGCAGCAGCAAGCGATGCTCGGCACTTTTGTCTTCATGATGCCCGCCGTGATGATCTCAGGTTTTGCGACCCCGATTGAAAATATGCCCGAGTGGCTGCAACCCGTGACCTACGTGATTCCCTTAAGGTACATGCTAGTGATCTCAAAAGGACTATTCTTGAAGGCAATGCCCTTCAAAATGGTGCTGATGAACCTCTGGCCTCTATGCATCATCGGCATCTTCAACATTTTGGGAGCCGACTACTTTTTCAGGAAAAGATTGGAGTGAGCTGGAAAAGGCCCGAAGAAGCCCGAAGAAGAACGGACAACGACTTCAAGTGGACAAGAAAGGACAAAAACGGACGGGAAACGGACGCGAGCCTAAGAAGAAATTGTCCGTTGGGGGCTGTCTGTTTTTGTCCGTTTCCGTCCGTGCCATCTTGTCTTTTCCGTTTTCGTCCGTTACGCCCCGGTCTATGGTCCTTTCTTCTTGTCTGTTTTGTTGAGTGGGTCGAGACAGAGTCAAATTGTCTTGCTAGAGAGCTGCAGATGCAACCCCTCGTCTGGAGAACATGAGATGATTTTTGCCTTGAGGATTTTTTCTGCTTGGGCTTCAGCCTCTTTATTAATGGCTTTGCCCTTCAAATACACATCGCGCAGAGTATCGCAGCAATCTAAAATCGAGAGAGAGGACAAATCCTCGCACCCCTCAATCACAAGCCAAGAGAGCTGACGGAAACCTCCAAGCAGCACAGATAACTGTTGGTTGGACAGTGTGTGTGTGATTAACCGACGCACATTAGGACAGCCTAGCGTGATCTTCTTTAAGATATCGAGACAAGAAGCACCGGACGCGCGCCTTTCTCGGTTTTGCAAAAGCTTGGAGATTCCCAGCTCTCCCAATTTGAGTTCATAGAGCCCTGGACAAACCTCTTCACCTAAGAACACCCCGTTTGTAAGCGAGAGCGTCCCCCAATAAGCCAGCCCCTGTCTCATCTGGATCTTGTAAGTAAGATCCAGCTTTTTCAAATGACGAGCCACTCCGCTCACAACTTTCGTAGCAGCGTCCGCCCACAAAACATCTTTCTTCTTTTTGACCCATCTCTGTAAAACGTCAATGGAAAGCACTCCATTATTTTGGATCCACTTTTCAGGTGCGATGTTAAAAGAGCGACACGTGCATCTTGCATCCACATATTCGGCGTAAGAAAGAAAACCCAGCGTGTAGTTTACTAGAGCAGTTGGGAAGTGTGTCATTTAAGCCCCCTGGCGCAAAGAACCCCTCTTGGACGGAGTGGACAGAGTGGACAAAAGATTTGTGGACGAAGTGGACGGGGATCTCCTCCGCGACTTTTTCTCGGCGCTGTCCACTAAAGACGACATCGTCCACAAGTCCACTTAGTCCACCTGCTTCGCGCCTGTCCACTTCGCCACCAGGGGTTCTTCTCAAAAAAAAACCCCGACTATCGTTAGATAGCCGGGGGATAATTGAAAATTTGGCGACGTCCTACTCTTCCACACTCTTGTGTGTAGTACCATCGGCGATGAAGGGCTTGACTTCTGAGTTCGGTATGGGTTCAGGTATTGCCCCTTCTCTATGATCACCAAGATAAATATAAATCCACTAAAAAAACGTGCCTACTTTCTTAATCGCGCCCGCTTCCGCGCCCGCGTGCGTGCCCGATTCTTCCTTTTTTCAGCCCCATTCTTTCTCGCAATTTGTTCACTAATAAAAAACAGCGCTTGAAGTTAGTTTCTTCATATTCGTTTAGATGTTTTCTATGGCGCTCGTTTCACTTCTTACCATTAGCTCATGCTCTTCGGGAGCATGCGCCAATGGTTATAAAAAAAAAGTGATCAAGCCGATGGACCTATTAGTATTGGTTAGCTCAACGCATTACTGC
>CAWDOQ010000014.1:0-5260 GCA_963804085.1 Chlamydiia bacterium
TTTTTGGAAAATTTAATTTCACATATGTACAAAGTGTTAAATCGTGTTTGAATCATGTAATCGATTTGGCATCCGAGCTGTCTCTTTGTAGGAGTCTGGAAAAAGGGTCCATCCATTACTATCTCTTCCGGTGGTACTCCTATCATTTTCCAAAGGGCTCTACAATTATGAACCACAAAATTTTCAAATTGCAATCCCATGATACTTTCCCAATTAGGAAGCTGCACAAGTGCCGGAAGCGAAAGGGTTTCTTTTTCAATTTTAGAGCGATTCGATGCAATGTATTTTAAATAGAATCGCAGATAATTATCGCTTAAACGATACATACTTAAACTTGCCTCTTTCCCCTTTTCTAAATCCCAAGTAAAATCTCTTTGAACGAAACCGGCTTTGACTAGGTCTTCGAGATACTTGTTGCGAATTCCACCTAGGCTTTTCTTGAGTTGTTTGCAAATTTCTGCAACGCTTTTGGGGCCATCTGCAAGACATGTAACAATCTCTTTGTAACTAGTACTTCGTCGAGAAAAAAGATCGGAAAATATCTCATCAAATTCTCGCACTAATAGGCCGCCATTTGAAAAACATAAATTTCGAATATTTTCTTCAGCAGAAAAATCGGGTCTAATTTGTTCGAGATAGAGAGGGACTCCCCCTGTAATCGACAACAGTTTGAATTTTTCATAAGAAGAAATACGCGATTCTTTAGGATGCCAGAATGCATTGCAGGCATTTAGCGGTAGCTCCTTAAGCACAAGGTCAATAGTGATTCTTCCAACGAAGCCAGTGCTACTTAAGATATTTTCTTCAATCCAAGAAGAAATCGAACCGCAGAGAGCAAGAATTAGCTTGGGATTTTTGCTGAAATACATATCCCAGGCAGTTTTTAATTTGCCTAAAAAGTTTGGGTCCTTTCCGCCCATCCATGAAATTTCATCAAGCACAATCAGCATACGCCCTGATTTGGTATGTTTCGCAAGATGCCAAAACATATTCCCCCAGTCGTCCGGTTTAATTCCAGGTAAGCCTGTTCTTTCAAGTTGCATGGCAAATTCTTCACGTTGCAGTTGTGCCGTTGTTTTACGATTGGGAGGAATCCCAGTGAAAAAAAAGCTGGTCTGGTCTTTTCCAAATTCTGTAAGGAGTCTGCTTTTTCCAATTCGTCTTCGCCCACGCACTACAATGAGGCTGGCGCTTCTATTGCCTAAAAGCCTTTTGAGCCGTGCCATCTCTATTTCACGTCCGATGAATGGTGTGGTTGTCATTTTGTTCCTCTTTTGATGAGCCTTTGACGATAGCAAATTCTTTAATAAAATCAATCCTAAAATTAGGAAAATGCCGATTTTAGGATGCGAATGTAGGGTCTATTTTTGCTCCACAAATCTGCAAATGTCGATTTTAGGATGAGAAGTTCGGGTCTGTTTTTGATCCTAAAATCGACATTTTGTCGATTTTAGGATCAAAGCATGTCAAGGACAAGGGGAGCGGCGTAGCTGATGATGAGGTCGGCGCCGGCGCGCTTCATGGAGAGGAGAGCTTCGTAAAAGACGTGGGGGGCTGAGAGGTAACCCTTTTCATGCGCGGCCATCACCATTGCGTACTCGCCGCTCACATGAAAGGCAGCAATAGGTTGCGAGAGATTTGCGCGGAGCTTTGCCAAGATGTCGAGATAGTAGAGACCTGGCTTTACGAGCACGATGTCAGCTCCTTCCTCCACATCGAGCGTTGCCTCGAGCAGCGCTTCGCGTGCGTTGGCCGGGTTCATCTGGTAGGTTTTTTTATCGCCGAATTGAAGCTTTGATCCGAGCGCTTCGCGATACGGTCCATAGAGCGAGGAGGCGTACTTGGCGCTGTAGGCCATGATGCCGACATCGGAAAAGCTCTTCTTGTCCAGCGCAACGCGAATCGCTCTCACACGCCCATCCATCATGTCGCTGGGGCCAACAAAATCGGCGCCGGCCTCTGCATGCAAAAGCGCCATCTTCGCTAAAACAACTAGACTCGCATCGTTGTCGATCTCCTTATTTTTGCCGATGAGGCCATCATGTCCGTGCGAAGTGTAAGCATCGAGTGCGATATCGGTAATTAAGCAAAGCGACGGAATCTCTTTTTTCAACGTAATGAGCGCACGTGGGATGATCCCTTTTTCATCGAGCGCCCCGCTTCCTTCGAGATCCTTCTCTTTCTGAGGAATCGTCGGAAAGAGAGCGATAGCGGGAATCCCTCTTTTGTGAAGCTTTTCTGCCTCGCGCACGATCTGGTCGACCGAGAGGCGAAAAACATTAGGAAAATTTTTAATCTCCTCTCGCTTGTTCTTTCCCTCCATCACAAAGAAGGGGGCGATTAAGTCGCTGGGCCTTAGGATGGTCTCTTCGACCATAGCCCGGATAGAGGGAGATTTTCGGTTACGCCTGGGTCTTTTAATCATAAAAAAAATCGTAAGGGGTATCTCGATATGTTTCTACTATTTTTTAATAGAGAAATTTATTTCTGTCCCTGGTGCTGTGGAAGGGTGTTTTAAGTCAAGACATGGGCATCAGTACTGGGACCTTAGGGTTGTTGGGGGCTCCGCCCCGGGCCTTCTCAACGTCAACAGCAACAACTATGCCAACGACAACAACGGCGTGGCCTCTTTGGTGCCCGCGGAAATCCTGTAAACTTTCCCTGCCAAGATTAAAGCGTGGCAGGGGGCGAGCTTTATTGCGCATGAAAAGCAAAGATTTTAATATAACAAAACTTCTTTATTCCAATTTTCTCATATTAATGATACAATCTTTGCTCTATGACACAAGCAATAGGTTTAAATCCTACAATTAATACTTTGCCTCTGGCACAAGAAAAGCCTCTGTACTGGACAAAAAATAAATTGATGACAAAGGCTCGCTGAAGAGCGATCATATCTCGTTGGTATTCAAGCATCGAGGTACAATGAAACACATCAGCGAGTTGCAAGAAACTTTATCCGATTTTTTCGATTGGCACAAGTCCCGTCTTAATTGCCTAGTTCAGATTCTTCAAGCTCTTTTCGCCGTAAGAACGGTCAATCTTACCCAAATTGCTGCAGCCTTCAAGACCTCTGTGAAGGAGGAGTCTTCTTACCGTAGAGTCTGTCGATTTTTCACCGGATTTTCATTCGACATAAGCTCTATCGTTTTATTGGTTTTGCGTCTGTTTCCTCTCGGAGATAAATACACCCTCATTCTCGATCGCACAAACTGGAAGTGGGGAAAGAGTCCCATCAATATTCTTGTGCTTTCAGTCGCCTATTTAGGCATCAGTATTCCCATCTTTTGGGCTGTGCTAGATCTCGAGGGATCTTCTTGTCTTGAAGATCGGGTTGCGATCTTAAAACGAGCGATTCAGCAATTGGGTGCCGAAAAAATTGAAGTTCTCCTCGCCGACCGGGAGTTTATTGGGACAGAATGGTTCGAATTTCTGATTGTGAACAAGATCCCTTTTATCATCAGAATCAAACAGAACTCCCATCTGAAAACCAAAGAAGGGCTCACAATTCAAGCAGGGATGTTGCGCAACTACCTCGGACGTAAAAAGGTTGTCAATTACCCCATTATTCTGTGGGGTCATTCTCTCTATGTTTCCGTCGAACGAAGAAGAGGCGCCAAGGAGCAGATGATCGTTGTCTCTAATATCGAGTTCGAGAATCCATTGATGCTGTATCGAAGACGTTGGGAAATCGAAACTCTGTTCGGGTGTCTAAAGAGTCGAGGATTCCGCATGGAGGACACGCACATGATAGACGCAGATAAAATCGAAAAACTACTGTTTGTACTTGTCATCGGGTTTTGCTGGGCATACCGAACCGGGGATATCAACGCTCGAGAAGGTCCCATAGAGGTGAAGGCCCATGGAAGAAAGGCCAGGAGTTTATTTCGAGATGGGTTGAACCGGATACGGAGAGCAATTTTTGGAGAGATGAGTTTGAGAGAATTTAGACGGCTGTTGAGGTGTTTTATGTATTCACAACCAAGGACTTGCACCTCATGAAATCATTTTTTGTCCAGTACAGAGAAGAAAAGCCCTGTTATACAGAGCTTTTAGAGCGCATCCAAGCAATTTGGAACGCTGTGTGTATGTGGATCTGTGACTTAGCCAACCAACTCTTTTCTTGGGAAACAAAAAAGACGCCGCTAGAGCCACCTGTAACAGGTGACAAAACGTCAAAATCCACCTCAGTAACGATCTCTCCCCCCAACCAGAATCTGGCCCTTCTCAACCAAAACTGCTTCTGTCACATGGTGCGCTACCTGGAACCGGAAGACCTAGCAAGATGCGAAAGAGTCCTACATCTTAAGCGACAGGATCTGGCAAGCCCAGTGTGCCAATTACGGCATTACCTTAGCGCCTCAAGGTGGCCTGTTTAAAGATCTATTCAAAGTTCCCGACATAGCCTTTGGCCCAAGAGAATGGAGAAAGCATTTTGGCAAGGTAGGCTCCATGCCGCCTCTCCCAGCTAACATCAAAAGCCAAGTTGAAAAACTCAGGCAAACACATACCCTGACACTTATCCCCAAAACCGTCAATGGCCAGCTGCTCAGTTTTAACATCTTTGCCCCCCTTGCAGAGAAGGCCGGCATGAAATTGGATATTTGGAAAGACGTTGCTGACAAATACGGAAGCGAGGGCTACAGGAAAAGCCTTCTGGGTATGGATGGAAAAAGAAGTAAAGCTTGGAAGTAGAGGCAAGACACAAGCCCAAGCAGAGCAAGATTATCCTAAGCAGCTAGGAAGAGCACTTTACTATACCATCAGCACAGTGGCTCATTATGCCCGCTACAAGACCTGTCTCTTTCCACAAACACCGCAGTGGACCTACACACGCACAAGCGATTGCGGAGAAGATCAATTGGTGCTTGGTATGTGGTTGTTGGGGGCTCCGCCCCGGGCGTTCTCTGCGTCTACGGCAGCAGCTATGCCTTCGTCACTGGCGGCGTGGCCTCTTTGGTGCCCCCGGAAGTTCTGGTGCTTGGCCCTTGAATACTTGGTCTTTTTGCAAAAGGGCATTGGTCTTTTGGTCTTTGGGAGGCGGAAAACCCCCCTCGAAATTTTTTCGTTCTATCTGTTCCGTACCCAATAGGCATTTTTAATAGCTTGCGATAACAGGTATTGATTCGCGTGCGATAAAATACCCAGATAGGATTGAATGCGTTGATCCATAGAAGCAGCTGTGATTTTCCCACAAAGCAAATATAGTAGCATAATTGATATAAAGAGTGCATCAGCGTAGAAAAATCTTTAAGGGCAT
>CAWDOQ010000015.1:0-117880 GCA_963804085.1 Chlamydiia bacterium
CCTAATTTACAATGGCTATACCTTCACTCAGTTATAGAAGTCCGTCTCCACCGCAAGAATCACAGCCAAAGACTCCTGCACAACTACAGTCTGTAGTAGCTCAGAGCTGGGATGCTGCTGCTAAACGTGAAGAAGCATTGGTTCAAACTCAATCAACTTTAATGCGTTTTTTGGAGAATCGTTTTACGGGTATTCCCCCTATAGAAACAAGCTGCTGTAATGTTGCCGTTCGACGCTCTACAATAACGGGCGGTCTTGTTCTTGTAGCCTATGGGGCACCTGCTATAGTCTTAATCTCACTTAAGGATACAGCAACTGTTCTTGGCGTGGATAAGCATTTTACAGCAGATCCGAAGTTTTTGGGTGTAGCAGTTCCTGTTGCAATTGGAAATCTTATGACAACTGTAGCTTTTGAAACTAATTCTACAATTGATTTTGTGGAAAAAACAATGAGGCCTTTAAGCCCTGAAGAAGAGAGGCTTTTAGAAGATGTGATTCCTCGGTGGAAGATAACTGCATTTGTGATCGGATCTCTGATATTTGCCCTTTTTGCGCAATTTCCTCAAGCATGGGGAGCTTTCAATGCTTCCGAGCCGAAATTACCGTCTTGGGTAGGATTGAGCATGCGCCAACTGCAAATTGCAGGACCTGCTCTATCTCTTTTTGAAACATTTCTTGCTGGCAATAGTCTCTGTAGAGCGCCTTCCTATAGAGGTTTTGAATTGGAACTCGCTAATGCAAGAGACATTTTTGCCGAAAAACTTTGCTTTGCGCGCAATGGGCTGAGGCAGCAAACACCCGAGCGTACTGGGCTACTTAGCAAAATTAGAATGATACGTGAGCAATTTGCTCCAAAAGAAAACGTACGCGCAGCTCTCTTAGAAGATCCGGAAAGAGGGGCGCCGGTAAGTACAATGGAAGTCTTTGAAGGAGTTTTGGCTGTTCCTCCCCTTGAGGAAACGGGTAGGAGAGTAGGTCGAGGTTGTTCCCTGTTTTTGGATTTCGTTGCCTATATTCTTCTGTTGCCAGCTTTTTCAGCAGATATGGTCTGGGCATCTTATGAGGGCGCAGAATCGCTGATCGGAAATAATATTGCGCTCTACTCTGTTGCCGTAATGGTAGGTTTAATCTCTGCAAAGTTATTTGGATCGCTGATTCGAACTGGATTAGAATTGCCTTGGGAGAGTTTAGATCCCAGATCCCATGCACCGATTACAAAAGAACTATCTCCTAAAACTTACAAGTTATTCACTTATACAGCTCCTATTCTCTCTTTAGCTCCTATATTTGATAAACTGGCCGGCACAAGCTCTTTCGGAGTCGTCGCGTTGCCGTTTGGAATTGCAGGAAGTGTCGGGGCTTTTTTTGTGGGAATCTCTTCTTTTCGCGAACTAAGAGATGGTGTGATCTTTAAGTTTTCGCAAAATGATACGCTTGTTATTGCTGATGTTGAAATTGAAAAAATTGCCGAGGTAATTGGCCGAACAAAACCTAGAGAGCTTGCTCTATTTCTTGCAGAATTATCGCAAGAGCAAAGGCGTCTATGGACAGAACTTGATGTTACAAAAGAGCAGCTGGATCTTTATCTTCAAGGACCGCGTAGAATATAAAAACTAAGGCATCGAAGCCAATGGATTTATACATTCTAAAAAGCCCTTTTTTAGATTAAAGCACTCTGTTCATGATTTGCAAACAACAAATAAATAAGAAGGGCCCCAATGGACGAGAACGGACAGAAAGGACAAAGGACGCAAAAGGACTTAAAACGGACGAAAACGGACGGGGCCCAAGAAATTAGTCAAAATTAATCTTTGTCCGTTTGGGGCTGTCCATTTTCGTCCGTTTTTTGTCCATTCCTCTTATCTTAACGTCCATTTTCGTCCATTAAGCCCCCGTCCATTGTCTTATAATTAAAACTTTTAGTACGCCTTGTGGCGATGTGCGAGATGTGTTAAAATTTCCCCCTAAATTTAACAAATTTTTAAAGGGGAGAATTTATGGCCACGACGACACAAGCGCTCAGTCCCGCAGAAGCCCAACCGGTTGCCTTTACGGCAGAGTACCTCTCCTGGGGTGCTAGCTATTTCACAGAAACCTCTTGCGAACACATGATCGGGCGGGGGCTATACTCTGTTGGCGTGATTGTAGTTGCGCCGGTTGGCATTCTCTACCACTTATCTATGGCAGCTTATGGCGCACTTGCCCAGCTGAGAATGGACGAAGGCAAAGAGAAGAGTGAGCTCTCTACTTGGGCTTGGCAACATCTGGATGCTGCCGCTAGCGACTTTTTAGGCTGGGGTACTGCACTTATCGTTCCGGCGCTTATTGCTTGCGCGACGGCTTTTTCTGTTCTTGCTATTAAAGGAAAGGCTCTACAAGGAATTGGTTACCTCATTCCGTTTCTTGTGCTCATTTTCGAAGATCAAGTTCTCAATGGAATCATGCCTTATGCATACGCAAACAATCCTCTCTTCTTAAAGCATTCTTCAATCATTCAGCACCCGAGGGGGCTAAAGCAAGCCAAGGCGATCTCTACATGATGCGTTTTGCTCTGGCATTCGAAGATGTGCACTATGCATTGAATACTCCTTTAAATGATCAGGAGATCGCAGCATTTAGAGATGGGCCTTTAAAAGACCTGCAGTCCTGGAAAGGAAGTTTTCTTTCCATATCATCAGCATGCCTGCACACTTAAAGCAATTTAACAGAGTGGCAGAGGACGAAAAGGCTGAGAATGATCGGATCGTTTCCAAAAGGAAAGAGTTACAGGCGATTGCCTGCAAACGCTGCTCTTAGTTTCGAACAACAGTGTGAAGCAGCAGACCAACTTTTTAAAGCAGCTCCGCCACCTACAGAGGTGAAAGAAAGTAAAGCAAGTGAGGCGGATGCTTTTACAAAAGAGTTAGCCCCAATCCATGCAGGGATCGAGGGATGGAAAGCTAGCTTAAGCAAGCTATCCTTTCCTTGTGTGATCACAGCTCGTATTGAGATGACTCCTCCTGCAGGAGATAAGATCAACGTTCCTTTAGTGAAATCTATTGCCTATTATTTTGAGAATTCTGAAGGAGCAACACATGTCTTAAACGCTCATTATAACCTGATCAAAACCACTTTAGAGAAGGATAGACAAGAGCATGCTAAAGATCTGCAAAACTTTGGAACGAAGAGCATCGGCTACATAATTCCTCAGTGCAAAACAGAGATGACATTTGTGCATATCGCACCTGCAGAAGGGGATAAATACGATATCACTGTCTTCACAAGGGAGGTCACTGCAGAAGCGCTTGGATGCGAACAAACAGCCATGATACCTGGCTCCGAATTAATAGATGGCATGGACACCCTTGAAGAGGTTTACGGGATAAAAGGCAACAAGAGCAAAGTAGTAGAAGCGATGGCTAAATTGCGCGAAAACCAACAATAATGGAAGAGATAGATGGCAGCCATACACACACTCAACCCAGCAATAGCACCACCAATCGCCCTTTCAGCAGAGTATCTGCGCTGGGGAGCGGACTGCTTTCCATCTGATGGTCTAGTAGACAGGGGAGCGCGCGGACTCTATTCGTTGGGAGCAATTGTCGTGGCGCCTGTGGGGATGTTCTATCATCTGTCTATGTCCGCTTATGGCGCGCTTGCGCGGCTTACAAAGAGTGATGCAAATGAGAAAAAAGAGCTAGCTACCTGGGCATGGCAACATTTTCATGCTACAGCACATGACGCTCTTGCATTGCATTCCGCACTCGTTATTCCATTGCTTATAACTTCCTTTGTCGCCTTTTCCCACTTTGTGGCTACCAAAGAGGCGCTTCTTGCAGCTGTCTCACTTTTAACGATGGTTTTATATATATTGATGCTGGATGCCGCGATGCTCTACCGCTACACAATGGATCCACAATTTTATAGAGTTTTTGATGCCTCTCAAAGAGGGGGAGGAGATAAATCTCTTTGGAACTCCTGTTCTATCATTACGAATGCGCTCCTCTTGCTTTACCAAGTCATCAGGATGTTCAACCGATAAAAATTAATAGGGAGAATTTATGAGTGCAATGTTCAAGAAACTGCAGAGGGTGTATTTCTGGTAGTTTTCTCTTCTTGAATGTTTAAACTACCAAAATGTGCTGGATCTGGTCTAATTTCTTTTGTAGTATGGACCACTCTTAAAGTTCGTTCTTCGACCCTAGTCTCTAGTTTGCCTAACTGAACTCTCAGATCAGATTGTCCTTTTTCCAGAGCATCTAATTTAGAATCAATCTTTTCCAGGCGTTTATCTACTGATAAAAACCCGTTGTCCATTTTGTCATTCAGACTGTTATTGATGCTGTCCATTTTGTCATTCATGCTGTCAATTTTCTGTACGAGTTTACCAAACCGAAAAATGACAATGCATACACCTACAATCCCTCCTGAACCGATTAGCAAGTTAATCCAAGGTAGAGCTGTGCTGTCCATAATTCCCTTATTCTTTGCCTCATTCTACAATCTTTGCGTATTTTCTCAAGATTTTACTAATAGAGCCTTTCCCGCTGTGGCTGATTTTGATTTTTATTCAAAACTAAGACTTGACATAGTGCCTCCAGAGACATGTCGGGTGGCACGCCACTTCGTGCGCGCGTCCCCCGCGACCCCTCTTGAGCTTCAATCTGCTTTGATAAATCGCATCCTCGTCGGAGGGGCGTGTATAACACGGCCCCCCACGCGCTTCGCGCTCTCCTGCGGGTGCAATTTCTCTGTGCAGCTTGAAGCCATTGGCTGCTCGCGCGCTCACTTCCCGCCGGACTTACGTCTCGGGGCGGGTCCCTTCTCGCGTCGTGTCGCAGGGTTATTCTCGAAGAGTAGTCACAGCAGTTCGAAGTACAACAACTCGTCAGCGCCTCTTCAAGAACACCGCGATTTTCGCGGTGTTGAAAAAAGAATGGGCACTGCGACACGACGTGAGAAAGGGGCCCCGCCCGAGACGTAAGTCCGCGGGGCTGCGAAGACAAGCTGAAGTGCCAGGCGGCACTTCGGCTTTGCAAAGCAGGGGAGGGTTTTAACCCGACCTGGGGACGAGCGCGCGAGCAGCCAATCGACTCAGATCGCACAGCAAAATCGTACCGCAGGAGAGCGCGAAGCGCGTGGGGGGCCGTGTTATACACGCCCCTCCGACGAGGACACGATTTGGCAAAGCGAGGTGAGGCGCAAGGGGGCCAGCGGGGGCGGCAGGACGAGAATCGCCTGCCCCCCGACATGTGTAATGGAAGCTACTTACGAAGTTGGGGTGATTTTGTTGTATTTTTTATTTGTGATGCATGTGTTCCCAGGAGAGCTTTTGGGGTGATTTAATTTACCGATGAAAATTTTCCTCTAGGAAAATTCTTCATCGAGAATGGCTTAATAGCTCATGTGATCGAGCTTGACCTTGCCTCGGAAAACTTTGTAGAGATAGGTCCCATAGAAAAAGGCCAGCGGCAGGCCTGCTGCTGCCACTATGACTAGGACCCAAAGAGCTGTCTCTGTGGCAGAGCTGTTGAAAAGGGTTAGGGAGTAGTTTGGGTCAATGGATGAGATGACGAAATAGGGGAATGTCCCGATCGCAAAGAGGACCAGCAGAAAGAAGATTGAGAGGCACGAGGCGAAAAAGGCCAGCGTGCCTTTTTTTTGCGTAATAAAGTGCAAAATGGCCCCGATGGAGCCCAGGCTGAGCAGTGCGAAGATAGCGAGCCAGGGGTAGCTAAAAAAGGGTTTAGTCATATGAGGCTGATTGCGGAGGGTTGCGGCCGTTACAAGGAGCCAAAAGAGAAGAAAGGCAGCCACAAGCCATTTTACCCGTTTTCGGATCCTCTCCTGCAGCTCCCCCTCGGTTTTCATCATGAGATAAAGGGAGCCGTGCATGGTAAAGATCGATAGGGTGAAAAGAGAGACTAGGATTGGGTAGGGGCGAAGTAGTGTATGGAGATCTCCCTCAAAGAAGCCTTTTCCGTTAAAAGGTAGGCCTTGAATCGCATTGCCCAAGATGAGGCCTAAATTAAGAGCGAGTAGAAGAGATGCAAAAAAGAAGCAAAAATCCCAGGTTTTGCGCCACCCCTTTTCATGCTTTTTACTGCGAAATTCTACAGCTGCGCCACGGAGCATGAAGGCGAAGAGGAGCAGCATCACAGGGGTGTAAAGGCCCGACATCACTGTAGAAAAGACCTTCGGAAACCCTGCAAACAGAATACCGCTTCCGACCACAATCCAAGTGGTGTTTCCATCCCAAACGGGGCCAATCGCGTTTAGCATTAAGCGCCGTTCATTGTCGCCTTTTGCAAAGAGGTGGAGACAGCCCACTCCCAGATCAAATCCATCGAGTGTGGTATAGGCGATAATAGAGAAGCCGAAGACCAAGTAGAGGATGAGCTGCAGCATTTCTAAAGTACTCATTTTGCCTCGCTTTTAAAGATGTCTCGATAGGGGAGCTGCTCCTCTTCCATGAAGGGACCATTGCGGATTTTTTTGTCGAGCAGGTACAAAAAGAGGGCAAAAAATAGTAGGTAGACTGCCACAAACATGATCAGAGAGCCTAGTACTTGTCCGCTCGAGATATTGGCAGAGAAGGCCTCGCTTGTCTTTAGCAGTTTGTAGACGGTCCAAGGCTGCCTGCCCATGCACGCACTGTACCAGCCCGCGATGTTTGCGATCTGTGGGAAGATTGCAGATAGGACGAGAAAGCGCAGAATGCCACCCTTCAAGGTCCAACGTTTTTTCCACCAGATGTACGCGCCGATTACAGAGGCAGTAAACATGAAGACCCAACCGAGGATCATAATGTGATAGAGCTGAAAGACCACCGGGACCCAAGCGCGCTCCTCTTTGGGAAACTGGTCTAAGCCTTTAACCGGTGTTTCAAAGTTGCGGTAGGTCATGAAGCTCAAAAGTCCCGGAGCACTGAGTCCATACACCTTCTGGTTGGAGTCATCAACCCAGCCGAAGAGATAGGCAGGGGTGTAAGGACGCGTCTCATAAACTCCTTCGAGTGCTGCAAATTTTTCTGGATTGTGAACGGCAACCTTGCGTGCAAGATGGTCTGCTGAGAAGAGTTGCATGATAGTGGATGAGAGACAGATGATCACAGCTATCTTCATCGTCTTTTTAGCAAAATCGATATACTTCTTCTTCATGAGGTAGTAGGCCGCGACGCTGAGTATTAAAAAGCCTCCCGTCATCCAAGCAGAGAGTAGCACGTGTACGATGTGGCTCATGTTTGATGGGTTAAAAAACATCTCCATCCAGTTTGTTACCTGCGCGACCTGAACACCGTCAGGATCTGTTGCGATGCGAAAGCCTGCAGGGGTCTGCATCCAGGAGTTGGCGCTGACGATCCAAATGGCACTGAAGTGCGCACCAAACGCTACAAAAATAGTCGAAAGGAAGTGGACTCTAGAGCTCACGCGGTTCCAGCCAAAAAGCAATATTCCTAAAAAACCGGCTTCGATTAAAAAAGCAAAGAATCCCTCTGCGCCAATCACGCTCCCAAAGACATCGCCGACAAAGCGCGAGTATCTTGCCCAGTTGGTCCCGAGTGAGAATTGCAAAGGAATGCCCGTTGCCACACCAAGTGCAAAGGTGAGCGAAAAGACTTTGACCCAAAATTTGGTGAGCGTCTCCCAGAGAGGATCTTTTGTTTTAAGGTACATCCCTTCCATCAGGATGAGAGCGAGCGAAAGCCCAATACTGAGCGGCGGATAGATGTAGTGGAAGGTAAGCGTGAAAGCAAACTGTATGCTCGACAGAATTTCTACATCCATAAGATTACACTGCCCCTTCTTCGGTCGCGCCCGCTGCCCGCGTGCGTGCCCGAATTAAGCCGGATCGGGCGCGCACGCGGGCGCGGAAGCGGGCACGTAAAATCAATCCTTACGGTTGATTTCCTCTAGTTTCAAATACTTGTAATACGTTGCATGTCCATTGTAAAGAGAAAGTATCAATCCCTCCCTCCCGCCAAAAATGCCGCGCTTTAACACATAGCTCTTAAAGAAGGCGAGCCATCCATGAGCAATCGCTTTTAGAAGCGAGGAGCTCTTTTTCTTTTGATGCTGCTCGGCAAAGAGTGTCGAATAGGTCTGCATCTTGGCAAGAAAATCTCCGATCTGGCGATAGGGCGTATGTAAAAGTGGGTGCGTAAGTCGGACAACTCTCATCCCGACAGTTAAAACCTTCTCATGCACAGCCACATCGCTAAATTGCGTCTTTTTTCTGTTGTAGAGGCGCACCACCCAGTCCGGATGCCAGCCGCCGCAGTATTTGATCTGTTTATTGCGAAAGAAGTTGTGCCGCTGCAATGCATAAGCGCATATTGGATCGAGCACAAGCTTAAGAATCTCATCCGAGAGCTGGGGTGTTAAGATTTCGTCGCTGTCAATCGATAAGATCCAATCATGTGTGGCTTCGCTGCTAGCTAGATTATGTGTTTTACCAAAGCCTAAAAACTCCCTTTTGTAGACCTTGACATTGGGAAACTTCTCTGCAATTTCGAGCGTGGTATCTACAGATCCCGAGTCTAAAATGAGAACTTCAGGAAAGGGCTTTAAGGCCTCCAAGGTCGCCTCTAAAGTCTCTTCGGCATTTTTTGTTATAATAGTTACGCTGATCATGAAAAAAACATTAGCAAAATTCCTGTTAAATTTCTATGCTTAAAGGTTATATTGCGGATTCACTTTCGTACCCGTGCCCGCGTACGTGCCCGTGCCCGATGCAAAAAAGCAATTTGGAAGGCAAAGAGTTAAAACAGGATGACAGGATTTACAGGATGAGGAAGACAAAGAGAAGAGGAAGAATTAAAACAGGATGGGCAGGATAGATGGGATGAAGAAAGAATCCTGTTTTAGCTCATTCTCTTTTTTATCCTGTCTATCCTGCCCATCCTGTTTTAACTCTTGTTCTTTTTTATCCTGTAGAAATTCTTCTGCATTAATTTTTGTCCAGTGCAGACAGAGAGCACAGAATAAGAAAGAAAAAACGGGCACATAAATTTAAGGAAAATTTAATGAAACCAGCTACACGATTTGAAAAAGCCTATACATTTGATGATGTTGCCCTAGTCCCGCAATTTAACAACGTCCCTTCGCGAACAGAACCGGTTTTAGAGAGCTGGCTGACCAAGGGGCGCAAGATCCACATTCCTCTCTTGTGCGCCAACATGGACACTGCGATTAGCACAGAGCTGGCAGATATTTTGATTAAAGAGGGGAGTCTGCCTATCTTCCATCGCTTTACCGATTTTGAGACGCAAAAGAAGTGGGTAACAAAATATGGCGATAATACCTTTATCTCCTGCGGCATCCAGAAGATCGAAGAGACGCGCGCGCTTTTGGATCTTGGAGCCGCCGGTGTCTGTATCGATGTAGCACATGGACATTCGGATCGCATGTTTCATTTTATCGGCGAGATTAAACGTACACATCCAGATAAAGATGTGATCGCAGGAAATGTCTGTACCGCGATGGCTTATCACGACTTAGTCAATGCCGGTGCTGATGCCGTAAAAGTGGGAGTAGGCCCAGGTGCTGCGTGCACGACACGTATGGTTACAGGCTTTGGCGTGCCTCAGTTAAGTGCAATTTATGATTGTGCACAGATCGCCGAGAAATTGCGCGTGCCTCTAATCGCAGATGGCGGAATTCGCAACAGCCGCGATGTGGTTTTAGCACTCGCAGCGGGAGCTAGCACTGTGATGATCGGTAAACTATTTGCGCTGACAAACGAGAGCGCGGCTCCAAAACGCAAAGGCGAACACGGCATGGAAGCCAAATTTCGCGGACAAGCGAGCGAAGATTTTCAGAACGATTTTTATGGCGGTCTTAAAGACAAGACTGTCGCTGAAGGGATCGACTTCTGGGCGCCTGTAACGGGAAGTGCAAAGGCTCTAATCGAACAGCTTTTAGGCGGTCTTCGCAGCGGGCTTACTTACGGTGGCGCGCGCAACATCAAAGAGCTGCAACGTAAAGCGGAGTTTGTAGAGGTGACAGCCTCCTACATTCAGGAAAGCCGCCCGCGTCCTGAAGCACAGAGGAAGCATGGATGAGTTTTAAAATCTATGATTCTGTCCATGGTTTTATCCGTTTTAACGATTTAGAACGCGCGCTCATCGATTCGCTCGCCTTTCAAAGACTCCACTACATCCACCAGCTCGGGATCGCGTTTCTCGTTTATCCGGGAGCCACGCACACCCGTTTTGAACATTCACTCGGTGTAATGGAGCTAGCGACACGTATCTTCGAAAGGATCATAGAGAAAAAGACATTTACAACCACTGACAGGGAGTTTGACTACTGGAAACAGATAGTGCGCCTCGCAGCTCTTTGCCACGACTTTGGACACCTTCCTTTTTCTCATGTAGCAGAAAAGATCCTCTTTGGAGAGCAGGGACATGAGAAGTGGACGTTAGAGATTATCAAGAGCCGTGCTCTTATGCCTGTTTGGGAGTCGCTCCAAAATAAATATCCGAAACGGCCCGTCTTAGATGACATCATCAAAATGTCGATCGGCGAAACCACATTAAAAAAGCTTGGGCATTTTACCTTTACGCCCTGGGAGCGGGTGCTTTGCCAAGTGGTCACCGGAGACTTTTTTGGCGCAGACAGGATCGATTACCTCCTTCGCGATGCAAAATGTACGGGCGTCTCTTATGGGCTCTTTGATTACCATCAGCTAATCGAAATGCTCTGCATTCTCCCCGTAGATGGCACGCTTGAGCTCGGCATCGAAGAGAATGGGATCGAGTCGTGCGAAGCGCTGCTACTCGCGCGCCACTTCATGCACAAAAGGGTGTACCAGTACGCATCGGTAAGAGCCTACTCGTTTCATCTGGCCCGTTTTATCGCAAAGCTTGCAGAGAAGAGCAACTGGCTTAAAAATCCCGAAGAGTTTCTTCTTTACACTGACAATGAAATTTTAGCAGCAGTCCATAAAGCCGCGCGCGACCCGGACGCTGCCGGACATTTTGATGCCGCTGCGCTCACAGTGCGCCATCTCCGCTTCCGAGCAATACCAGTTGCTGCAGGATACGAAGAGAAGAGGCTCGAAGAGATCAAACGCAAATTAAAAATTTCAGATGTTGAGATCTCTTGGGAGGTCCGCAAAGACAAGGCTAAATCCATTGGGTTAGGCTTCTCTGCTTTTAACCAAGCAGGGGAGCGTAGTGCCGGCTTCTAGCTTCTCTGAGATCACAATTCCGTTAGGATCAGCAAGTTGGGTTTATGTTGCCCCCGAGCATGAAAAAGAGGTGGCGTCTGCATTGCAGTCTGCCGCTCTTTAGGGTATGATTGCCCCTTATGTTGGACGCATTAAAAAAAGATTTACTAAGCTTTACGACAAAAGAGAAACTCTTTGTCTTGTGTGCGATGCTCGCCGGATTTTTTATCTCTGCTGAGTATGCCATTGTAAGACCTGTCAGCAACTCGGTCTTTATCTCCACCTACACAAGCGGCTTCTTCCCTTATGCCTGGATCGCTGCGGTGCCTTTCAATCTGCTCTTAGTTTCGCTTTACAATAGGCTCCTTCCCAAGTGGGGATGCTTTCGGATGTTTATTGTTTTTGCGGCTCTTGTGGCAAGCGGCAACCTCTTCTGTGCTTTTTTCTTAAAAAAATTGGCATTCTTGCCCTTTATTTTTTACGTCTGGAAAGAGATCTACGTGATGCTCTTCTTTCAGCAGCTCTGGTCGATCATCCATACCAGCACCAGTATGAAAAGAGCCAAATATCTCTACGGCATTCTCTTTGGAGTAGGCGGTGCAGGAGGCGCAGCAGGAAGCCTCATTCCAGGATTCTTTGCTGTTAAAATGGGCACAGAAAATCTGCTCTTCTTCTCTCTTCCTCTTATTCTTGCGCTCATATTCGCCTATTTTTATCTTTTAAAAAATAGCGAGCACAAGGGCTTTAAAGAGGAGGAAACATCTGATAAGGGGAGTGGCTTTAAACTACTCTTTGGCTCCCGATTTTTGCTTTGCATTCTAATGCTTGTAGTCTTCATGCAGGTCGCAGTCACATTGATAGATTTTCAGTTTAATACTGTTTTAGAAAAAACCGTTTTTCAGAAGGACCTGCGCACAGAGTACGCAGGAAGAATTTTTGGACTTGTCAACGTTTGCACGATCGGGCTGCAGTTTGTCGGCTCCTTCCTTCTCGTCCAGTTTTTAGGCATGCGCCTGAGCCACATGCTTATCCCCGCGCTTCTCTCTTTAAACGCCTTCTCGTTTCTTCTGCTGCCTGTCTTTGGGATGATCTCGTTCTCTTACATCACGATCAAATCTTTTGACTTTTCTGTTTTCCAGATTCTAAAAGAGATGCTCTATATCCCGCTTAAAACCGAAGAGAAGTTTAAAGCCAAAGCACTAATCGACGTTTTTGCCTATCGCACGAGTAAGGCGATCGCCTCCTCCTGCATCCTGCTCTTGCAGCTCTTCGTCGGCATAGAAATTCTCACCCTAATCACTTGGGGAACCATCCTCCTCTTTCTTGCCTGGGGAGTCAGCGTCGCCCTCCTCTTCCGCAAACCCCAAGAGGACGGGCGCAGATTTGTGGACGTAGTGGACGAGGTGGACTAAGTGGACTTTGTGGACAGCCCCAAGAAGAAGAGTCGGAAGAGATCCCCGTCCACTTCATCCACTAAAGTCCACTGCTCTTCTGTCCACTTCGTCCACTAGGGGTTCTTCAGGAGGATTTCGAGGGCTTTGTCGTAGTTGGGCTCTTGCGAGATCTCGGGAACGAGCTCTGTGTAGAGCACCTTGCCTTTCTCATCGAGCACAAGTGCTGCACGTGTGCAGATCCCTGCAAGCGGCCCCTCTTCGATGAGGACGCCATAGCTTTTGGCAAAGTCTTTTGAGCGCATGAGCGAGAGAGTCAGCAGATTATTGATATTCTCTTGCGAGCAGAAGCGCTTTTGCGCAAAAGGCAGATCGCAAGAGACAGTTAAGATGACAGCCTCAGGATGCTTTTTGGCAGCCTCGTTGAACTTTTTGGCAGAAAGAGAGCAGGTGGGAGTATCTAAACTTGGAACGATCGAGATAAGCACCCGTTTTCCTTTAAATTCGCCCAGAGAGTGATCCTTGAGATCACCACTTGTTAGCTTAAAGTCGGGCGCTTGGCTTCCCACTTTGGGGAGTGCTCCAGAAATGCGCACGGGATTTCCTTTTAGAGTGACGTTGGTCATAGACACCTCAGTTTAAAAAATATCTTGTCGTTAATGTTAAGATCAAGTTAAGATCTCGTTAAATTTTTATGAAGCAAAAAAGCCCACACGAAGAATCTGCCACACGGATCAAGCAGTTTAAAAGCAGACTGCCGCAAGCAGGGCAAGAGAAGCAGCGTTCGGCGCATCGTTATGAACTGCTTACTACTCATGCATTTCTTAAGCCTCATACGCAAAAAAAGGGCGAGATCCTTTCAAAAGCAAACATACAACAAATGTGCGTAGAACAAAAAGAAAAAGAGAGCGCAGGAGCTGCCTGGAGCCAGGCGGCACAGCATGCCCATCTAGTTTGCGTCAGCCAAAAGCATCCAAGTCTTATCTTTCTAGAAAGCATACTTGCGCATCGTGGTAGCCTCGATATCGGTAGGGTCCACTTCTGGCAGCTTAAAGGAAAAGAAGTTGCACAGCGCAACCTCAAAAGGGAGACGAGCGCAGCAAATCAGGAGAAGAAGCGCACTATTACGCACCTGAAAGAAGAGGTAGAAAAAGAGGAAGAGTCAAACGAACTGTGGCAAACAGCCTACACGAAAGAGGAGCTCTTCCGTGTAGGTCGTATTGATAAAGGTTAGCTTTTTTTATCAGAAGATCTATCGGAAGCAGAAGAGTCTGATTTTTTCTCTACTTTCTCTCCCATAACAATCGATCCCACTCTCTTATGAGCGCCTAAGCGTTTGTAGATGACGCCGACGCTATTGGGGAACTGCTCCAATATTGCTTGAGTCTCTTGATCATCTGGAAGTTCGCCAACAGCTGCTGCCTTTGCAGCTGCATTGCCACGGGATGCATCTTTCTGCATAGCACGTGCATTTGCGTTAGCAAGATCACACTCTTGCACGCTGCGTAATCTACAGAGATCTGTATAAGCATCTGTAGTATGCAGAGTTCTTACAAGTGGATTTGGACAGATCAGCGCTACTGAGCTTGCAAACTCTTCGCATAAAAATTCGGGTTGAAATTGGTGGTCTCTAACTTTTAAAAGAGGTGCGCTCTTCTCTTTGTCAAGAGAGGAGTTGCTCTCCGAGATGCTTACTGAGTACTCTTTCATTTGGGTGCAACTTCCAATGTTTCTCAAAAGAGCGGCTTGACCGTTTGCAACAAAGCTTTGAGCAAAGACTTGAATCAGCTTCTGCTGTACTTCAAAGCGCACACGCTCCTCTGGTTTATAAACGCGATTCATAAAGTCGTCACGTTTTGCTTGGCGCGGGACTGGATATGCATCTACATAATATATCCGCAGAGCGCTTGCTGCATTGTTTATCCATAGGCGCCCTTCGTTTAACTTTGCCTGTTTAGCAACAAGGAGAGCTCTTTGTTCGAGTAATGCTTTTTTGCGGGCATCATCTGCATTTTTGCGGGCATCATCATTCTTTTTCTGGATAACTGCTGAAACCTTATTTGCGATGGGTGAAGTAGCAGTTATTGCCAAAGTGAACAACCCCAATGCCGTCTTTGCATCTGAAGGCAAAGGAATTATGTCAAGCGTGATAAGTGCCAGGAAAAGAACACCGAGCGCAGTTATAGCGACCATGGAATAACTAAAAGCATTGGAATGGATGCACTTTGAACAGGAGCTCTCGTCAGCAGCAGCTACCGCGCCGTCAGCAGCAGCTACCTCGCCGAGTGCAACTTCTGTTTTTTTCAATTGTGCGTTAATGTCTGCAAGCTCTCTACAAGTAGATTCCGGAAAGGGCTGCGTGGTTTCATCGCACATCAGAAGTTGCAGTCCGGGGTTTTGTCTGCAGTCCTTTAGCATTTCTAATACAAAAGGCTTCTCATCGCGTTTAACACCTGCCTCTTTCATCAGTTCATCTAAGGTGAAGACTTTAACGCTTCTGTCTAGTTCCTTGAGCTGGCCCGGTTTGAGTTCCCAGATTTTGATCCTATCTTCAACGAACTGACTAAGTGGCCTAAGAGGGGCGCTATTGCTGCTATTGGAACGCAGATCCATCGGGCTCATCTGCTGCACGGGAGTCGTCTGTTCGGGTGTTCCTGGTAGAGTCAGCGCTGCTGCCGTACTCACTACTAATGAAGGGCGTGTGCCATTTGCACTTGTTAGAGTTGTCATAAAATTACCATCCTGTGTTTTAAATATTGAAATAGTTTAGATAAACACAGATTAAAAAACAATTTTAAAAATAGAGTTGGTATAAATTAATTTTTAAATTTTTCTACCGAAGCCTAAGTAGCCGGTTTTGAGAGAGCTGGTGAAGCAGAAGCTTAACTCAGAAGGAACCTTGCGAGTCAGAAGCATTTGCCAAAAAGATTTTTTTATGAAGTCGGGGCGAAGTCCGAGAATTAGCTCAACTGTTATAGAATTTTCCTTGCACATCTCCTCCACCTCTTTGGGGGTTAAGAAAAGGTTGTAGACATGCATGTTTTTGGGGGTGTCTTTGACGCACCACTCGACCCCTTTAATCACGATAAGCCAGCTGATCCAGTTGCGGTTAAAGGTATGGAAGAAAAAGAGGCCGCCCGGTTTTAAAACACGCGAGGCCTCTTGGATCACCTTCTCGGGATTCTCCACATGCTCCAGAAGATCAAGCGCTGATACGACATCAAACGTATCTGCATCAAAAGGAAGAGCGTCTGCGGAGGCCTCTAAGTAGCATGCGCGCTTTGTCTCATCGTTTTTTTTTGCTATTTCCAAAGAGGGGAGGGAGAGGTCGATTCCTGTTGCCCTATAACCTTCTTGCGCAAGCCGGTTTGTCAAAAAGCCTGCACCGCAGCCGATATCCAAAACAGCAGCATTCTCTTTGCAGTGCGCTTTTATAGTCTGTAAAATCCAGGGAATACGCGCCGCATTTTCTGCTCGCAAAAGTGCAATCGGATGATCATTTGCCGAGAGCCACCTGTCCTCGAGCGTGTCATAGAAGCTGTTGTTTATTTTTGCTTTTCTTCTTTCCATATGAAGTTCCAGTAGATCACTTGATAGAGGAAAAAGAGCGAAATGAGCACAAGCTGCACGTAGAGGAAAGGAAAGAAAATCAGCATGTCACGTCCCCAGATCAAACCTAAAGAGGCGAGCATGATCGGGTGGGTGATGAATAAAATAGCATGGAGCCAGTGCTCCGCAGCTGGACAGTGGTGCTTATGCACAAACTCATCTTTGGTCACCATTAAGCAGGAGAAGATCGCAAGCCCGATAAAGACTTTCAGTGCTCCACTTGAGTAGGGAACGAGAAGGACAAAAAGTAAGCAGGCGATTACGCTGAGCGTGTCTAGCGGATGGCCGATCCGCTCCCACTTGGGCAGTCCACGTTTGATGTGGAAGTAGGTCTCATCTAAACCGATCGCCACCGTCTGCACAAGAAACGGAAGCAGCAATAAAACGTCCATTTTAACTCCGTTTCTCAAATAGCGCGCCGGAAACTGTGAGGCCTGGGCCAAAGGCAAGGCTTACAACCTGCGTGCCGCTTTTGACTTTTTTATCATTTGCAATGCTCTCCCAGATGTGAGGAAGTGTAGCAGAAGACATGTTGCCGCAGCTTCGTAAAATTTCTTGGCTGTGAGCCAGCTGCTCCTCCTCAAGCTTTAAAATTTGGCCGACTTGGCTAATGATCTTAGGGCCGCCCGGGTGAATGGCAAAGAGCGCCTCTTTTATCTTCTTTTGATCGGGGAGAAGTTTCTCTAAAAAAGAGGGGAGCGCTCGGCTAATTAAAACAGGCACCTCTTTTGCAATCGTCATGCGCATGCCCCACTCCTCCATGCGCCAGCTCATCGACTCGTAAGAGTCGGGTATGATCTCTTCATGCAGCGCTAAAATCTGGAAAGGACCACTCTTTTTATTTACAGAATACTTGATGAAGCCGTCAGCAAAGAGGCTTTGAACTACTAGCTGCTCGGTTTGATGTAGAAGCGGATTCATATGCAGACCGCATAGCTCCGTGTGAACAATATCGACGGAAGAGGAGGGGAGGGTCACACCCATTCTAAGCGCTGGAATCGATGCATAGCAGCCCATGTGATAGGCATGGGTGACGGTAGATCTTTTGCCAAATCCTCTATGAGCTACGATTCTTTGCGCTCCGCTTGGGGAGACATAACCGGTACATGTCACATGGATAAGGTGAGGAGCGATCTGGGCGCCCTCAGGATAAAAAGAACAAAAGACAGAATAGACCTCCTCTTCGAAAAAGCGTATCCTCTCCGTGAGCTTTTTCCCCCTGGATCAGTAGTCAAAGAGAAGATCTTCATCTCCTCCCATCTCTCGTGAAAAAAATCACTCAGCTGGTAGCTGCGCTTTTCGATCTTGCCATCACCGAGCCCCACTTTAAAAAGGCGCTCCTGAATCTCTTGATGAAAAGCGCTTCCCTTTTGCTTTTTTTCGGCAAATGCATGCGCATGCGCAATCCAGCGCAAAAGATCCTCTTGCTTTGCTTCGTGACGCGGGCGGATGATTTGGAAGTCAGAAAGAAAAGTAGCCATGTAAATGACCACTCTAACACTTTATTTGATTAATCGGAAGTGAACCTAGGAGTTGAAGGCCTGGGTTCACTTCGCAATTGTGCAAATGGTTACATTTTGCGGATGTGTCTAGCGAGTGCTGCTAGATCATTAGTAGCATTTTTCAGTCTTCGTTGGAGAACAGCTTTTCTTTGTCTGAAAGATTTTGTAGTTGCGATTTTTTTCATACATTCCTCTGGTTTATAAAAATTTTGTTGCTTGAGAGATAAATTATTAAATCCTTTTATGCTCAATTGGCACGCATTGCGTGCAAATTGTTAAAGACCGCGGATATGGTTAGAGAGTCTAGCAGTGTCTTGAGAAATTGCTCTCAATTTTTTTGCGAGAATGGCTTTGCGACGTCTGAAGTATTTTGTGGTTACGAATTTTTTCATATATTCCTCATTGATTTTATGTAGTTCATGGACAAGCGGGAGATAAACTATTAAATCCTCACTTAGTTTTAATATATATAATTAACATTTAATATTACAATAATTATTTTACTATATTATAATATTAATTAAACTATACTTTATGTTGTTGTGTATCAATTAGTTGGGAATGAACTTTAAAGCGGCTGAGTCGATGCAATAGCGAGTCTTAGCGGGCTTGGGCCCATCATTAAAGAGATCTCCCAAGTGGCCGTCGCAACGGCTGCATACTACCTCTCTACCAGAAGCAAAGGGGTTAAAGCTCTTCTTCACGATGACATTTTCAGGGCAGATAGGGGAGGTGAAGCTGGGCCAGCCAGTTCCCGATTCAAACTTATCCTCAGAGCTAAAAAGAGCAAGGTCGCATCCTGCGCAGCGATAGACGCCAGCCTCTTTATTGTCGAAATACTGGTTTTCGAAGGGCGTTTCGGTTCCTCCCTTTCGCAAGATCCTAAACTGTTCGGGAGAAAGTCTGCTTTTCCATTCGCTCTCGGTCAATTTTAGTTTTTTACCATCAAAGCGTTCTTCGGGAGAACAGCTGCTAAATACCTCGCTGCCCCATAGCTCTTTGAGCCGTTTGTCTCTTTTACAATTGTAACGATAGAATTTGTAGCGCACAGGATTTTTCTTGTAATACTCCTGATGGTACTCTTCCGCAGAATAGAATGGTTTAGCAGGAAGAATATCCACTTTAATCGGCGTGATGCTGCCTTTTTCGAGCAGCTCTTGCTCATAGGCGTCTGCTTCCTTTTTTTGAGTTTCGTTTGTGTAGAAAATTACGGGACGGTACTGATCGCCCTCGTCGCAAAATTGGCCATCATTTCGTGTGGGATCGATGTTATGCCAGTAAAAATCTAAGAGCTGTTTGTAAGAGACCTGCTTCTCATCGAAGACCACTTTTACCGCTTCGACGTGACCTGTTCCTCCGCCTGAGACCTGTTCGTAAGTGGGATTTTTTACGCTTCCGCCCGTATATCCCGACTCTGTACTAACCACTCCCGGCACTTGATCAAAGTCGTGCTGCACGCACCAGAAGCAGCCACCTGCAAAGATTGCGGTCTCCTCGGCGTGCAAAGAAAGAGATGCTGCAAAGATTAAAAACTTGACAGCCAACTTAAAAAATGTAAAACGGGACATAAGATCGACCTATAATTAAAGAAAAAAACTATGTCAACAACTAAGAAGTATCCTTTCGTGGTAATCGGTGCAGGTTCGGGTGGACTGGTGGTCGCCATTGGCCTTGCAAAAGCCGGAAAAAAAGTGCTGCTTATTGAAAAGGGCGCCTATGGAGGCGACTGCACAAACTTTGGCTGTATTCCGAGCAAGACGCTGATCGGCTTAGCTAAGCGTGGAAGTAGTGATCTTGGCTTTGTTCAGAAGATTGTAAGAGAAGTGCGCTCGCATGAAGAGCCTGAGGCCCTGAGCAAGCTTGGTGTTGAAACTTTGACAGGAGAGGCCTCTTTTCTTTCGCCGTGCACTCTTCAAGTAAAGCAAGCGTCTGGAGATACCGTTCAGATCGAGGCGAAAAAAATCGTGCTTGCAACGGGCTCTTTTCCGGAGATACCCCCGATACCCGGATTGAAGGGAACTCCTTTTCTTACGAACGAAACGATTTTTGATCTTGCCGAAGTGCCAAAAAGTCTCGCCGTCATCGGTGGCGGACCGATTGGCTGCGAGCTATCTCAAGCTTTTCAAAGGCTAGGAAGTTCTGTGCATCTCATCCATTCTCATGCCGAGGTCTTAGGACGCGAGCCCAAAGCTGCGAGCGATATTCTCATCCAGCAGTTTAGAAAAGAGGGGATGACCCTCCATTTGAATGTAAAAGTTGCGAGTGTCTCTCATAGTGCAACAGGGTTTAAAATTAGAGTGGGTGAACAGTTGATTGAAACTCAGGAGCTACTCCTAGCTTCGGGCAGACGGCCGCAACTAGAACTTCTAAATCTTGATAAGGCCAAAATAGCTTACACAGATCGCGGGATCTGTGTAGATGTCTACGGGAGAACTTCAGAAAAACATATTTTTGCAATCGGCGATTCTTGCGGCCCGCCCTTTTTTACACACCTTGCAGAAAACCATGCACGTGCAGTTCTCACAACTCTTCTCTTCTCTCCCTTCTATAAAATGCGCCTATCCGATCAAGCGATTCCGCGTGTGACTTACACCGATCCTGAAGTCGCCTCGATCGGTCTCTCCGAAGAGGAGGCGATACAAAAACATGGGCCAAAACGCATTGCGGTATATCTTGTCCCGATGAGCGAAGTCGATCGCGCGATCACACAAGATAGAACGGAAGGCTTTGTAAAGCTGATTACAAAGCGCTGGAGCAGTAAAATTTTAGGAGCCACGCTAGTAGCTCCACGCGCAGGAGAGATGCTCAGCGAAATCTCACTTGCTATGTTTGCAAAGATTCCGCTTAGGAAATTAGCGCAGCTAATCCATCCTTACCCTACTTATAGCTTGGCGATCAGACGCGCTGCAGATAAGTGGCTCTCTCAAACAATACTTGGAGCTCTATGGAAAAAATAAAACATTGGATCCCCCTTTTTGTCATTATTGTTTTAATGGCAATTGCCTATTTTTTGGGGCTCTCCCACTACCTCTCTTTTGAACAACTTAAATTGCATCGCCAAGAAGTTATCTCTTTTGTCTCTTTGCACTGGGTGCAGGCTTCTCTTCTGTTTATTTTACTCTACATGATCGTCGCAGCGCTTTCACTTCCAGTGGAGATCTTTCTTTCTGTTGCAGGCGGCTTTCTTTTCCCACAGCCTTTTAGCACACTTTACATTGTAATTGGAGCGACGATCGGCGCGGCTCTTGTTTTCTTGGCGGCTAAAACTGCTTTTGCACCTATCTTAAAGAAAAAGACCGGGGGATTTTTGAAAAAAATTGAAGCCGGCTTCAAGAAACACGGGGCGAGCTATCTACTCTTCTTACGCCTCATTCCTCTCTTTCCTTTTTGGCTGGTCAACCTGGCGCCTGCATTTTTAAACGTGCCGCTTCGCACCTTTGTTTGGACAACTTTTGTTGGGATCATTCCGGGTGCATTTGTGTTTGCAGAAGCAGGTGCCGGGCTGGGAGCAATTTTAGATTCCAACCAACCCTTTTCCCTTACCTCTATTTTCGATCCAAAGGTTAAGATCGCACTAGAAGTAAAGATCGCAGTCGTAGCTCTTGTGCTCTTTGCTATAATCTCTATTATCGTTCTGAAAAAGGCCAAGAAAAAGGCGAAAAAAAATGTTAGATAGCCAGGCCCGCAACTTCTACCAGAAAATTTGTGTAGAGCCGATGCTCCGCTTTTTAGGAAAGAGGAGGGTTTCATCTGCACAATTGACGCTAGCTGCTTGTCTTTTTGGGATAGCCGTCTGTCCACTACTTGCTTTTAAGATGAATGCACTAGCAGCTATTGCTCTTCTTGTTTCGGGATATCTGGATACACTCGACGGTTCCCTTGCCCGCCATAAAAAAGCTGCATCGCCTTTGGGAGCGGTCTTTGATATCACATCCGATCGGCTCGTGGAATTTTCTGTGATCTTTGGACTATTTCTCGTAGATCCAAGTGCGCGAGCGCTACCGGCACTTCTGATGCTGGGCAGCGTTCTTCTTTGCATCACCACTTTTTTAGTAGTCGGGATCTTTTCACAAAACAGCTCTGAGAAAAGCTTTCATTACAGTCCGGGGCTGATCGAGCGAACAGAAGCCTTCATTCTTTGGCTTTTGATGATCTTTCTGCCAGGCTATTTTTCACAGCTTGCCTATACCTTCACCGCGCTGGTTTTTCTTACAGCCGTGCTTCACTTAAGACAATTCTATAAATTAAGTAAATAGCATCACAAGACCGACAGCTAGAAGAGCGAGCGCAAAAAGCCGCCTTAAAAGAGCAGGGGAGAGGCGATGGGTAAGTGACGCCCCAAGTCGCGCTGTTACAAACGAGACAAGACTAATCATCACAAAGGCCGGAAGGTATAGAAAGCCAATGCTCCAGCCAATATCAGTCTGACTATAGCCAAAAACTAGGTAGGCAAGCGCGCCAAGAGCCGTTATCAAAACACCCGTTGCCGCAGCGGTGCCAATCGCCTTTTTTTCCGGCACTTTAAAGTGTAGCAGGGCAGGGACAGTGAGAATGCCACCCCCAATCCCCAAAATATTCGAAATAGCCGCGATACCAGCCCCCACCCCGTTTAATTTGACTGAAGAGGGCATAGGCTCTGGTCTATCAATTTTATGAGTAAATGGACGTAAAAAGTAGACCCCTAGCAGGCAGGCAAAGAATCCGAAGAGCATCTCCAAAATCACCCCAGAGAGCAGATCGGCCATAAAAGCCCCTATAATCGATCCTAAAACGATCCCGGGGGTCATTCTTTTGACTATCTCCCATATAACAGCCCTATTTTGGGCGTGGACATAGGTAGCCGACAGGGCGTTTATAACCATAGAAGCCAGGGAGGTGCCTATTGCCAGATGCATCTCAAGCCCGGGGGCAATCCCAAGGCCTCTAAACATAAAATAGAGGCAGGGGACGGTCACAACACCCCCGCTAATACCGAGTAGGCCCGCTAGGACCCCAGCTACAGCCCCAATAGCCCCATAGACGCCAAGCGACAATATAAACATTATTTTAATCCCCTTTTTCCACCCTTCTATCATGTATAAATTATTTTAAAAACAACTTATTTTATATATAGAAATGTTTAATATTTACATTAAAATTAAATATTCCTATAATTAGCAGTAATTTATTAAATGAGATATTTATGAATACTAAATTAATTGCTGCGACTTTAAAAGCGGTTGGTTGCCAAGAGGTAGTACAACTCAATCCCACTACCGGTAAGCATCACAACACCTTCGTTGTGAACCTGAATAATGACGAGCAGCTGGCTGGGTTTGCCTCTAAGCTTCCCGGGACAGTTAACCGGGTGTTTTTAAAGATTATCCGCGAGCTGATCCGAGAGCTTTTTGAATTAGCACCCTCCGCATTTTGTGTTGATGTAGGAGTTAGCCGCTTTATCGAAGGACAGCTTGCAAGCGACGCCAAGATGGCTCTTATTGAGCTATTTAAAAGATGTCTCGATGAAGGATTAGTCCAGCCCTCCGAGCTTGTCATAGAAGAATCACGTAGCATCACCTATTTTATGGATCCTGTTGATGAGAAAGAAGAGCTAGAAGCAGTCGAACTTGAAGATGCGCTGCAGTGTAGCTTTGAAGATCTTAAGCTTTATGGCGAGAACGACGAGCCATCTAAACCCGATAACCATGAATAAGGAAAACGCATGACACAATCTTTACTAGACAACTATCTGCACTTTAATAGCACCCTCGATTACTTAGGCATTGGCCTGGGAAAGATTGAAGGCAAGTGCATAAGAGCGATCGATTTTACAGATGAAAATCAGATGGTGCGAGCAGGGGAGCGGGTAGTTCTTGCTATCTCTCGCGCACATAGCGAGATCAATCCTAATGCCTATAGCAGACAAGATCTTGCAGATGTTGGTACACAGACATTAAAGCGATTATGCGTGACCTCCTATCCAGATATTTTTAGCGCAAACATTCCGGAGCAAGTCTACTTTCGTCTCCCGGAAGCTGAGCTTCCCGAAGCTTCTTTACTAAGCAAAATCTACCAGCTCTTCCTACAACTACTTTCTACTCTTGCAAATTGCATCCCACAAGGGAACCAGTCCAAGATGATCGAAGATATGGAAATGCAACCAATACAAACCAAGTAAAGGAAAAAACCATGACATCACCCGCACAATATTTAGAAGGCTTAGGGTTTAATGCTCAACCAGTAGATCTAGATTTCTTCTCAGGCAAAACGTACGTGATCCCGCTGTGGCATGATGAGAAGATGGTCAGCGTTGCAACACAATTGGATTATTCGTTGTCCTCGTCGTTAGGGCTCGGAATAATCTACCGACTCTTTTTAACTGCTGTGCTTAAACTCCATCTGACAGAGGCTAGCTACGATTGGGCAAGTAAAGAGCTTGCTCCCATTGGAAAAGCAGCCATGGAAGAATTTTACCAAGCGCATAAGAGCAATTGCGAGAGATCAAATGAAATTAATGCAATTTATTACACCACTGTAGGATAAAAACACGGAGCAACCCTATGTCAACAACATGCGAAGTTAACATTCCCCAATATCTAGACTCCCTCGGCCTTAGGTCTCAGAGGGCAGGGCTATCTGAAGGCGTCTTTCAAGTTTATGATGTTGAATTTCGAAATGAAGAGCATTGCGTAAATGCAGGACAGAACTTGCCTTGGTCGTTTTCGCTTACAAAAGTCTACCAACTTTTTGTGAAACTGATTGCGCATCTTTCTTACTCTACCCGGGTGGAGTGCACATTCTATTGGGCGAGAAATCAACTGATCCAAATTGGAAAAAATGAACTACAAAGCTTTTTCAATGCACACAAAGACCACGGAAACTCGAATTTGCATTCAAGTTACGAAGGATTCATCTATGTGGCAGCGAAGGTGGAACCATTGCTCAGCTAAGGGGCACAAGCCCTGCGCAATATTTAGAAAGCTTTAGATGACCTCACTCTTTTTCTTCATCCTGCTGATCCTGCCCATCCTGTTCTAAATTCTTCCTCTTCTCTTGTCTTCCTCATCCTGTAAATCCTCCATAGGTAAATCTTATCTTTACTTTTACAGTATATAAATTATTTATAAATAACTTGCTTTATATATAAAAATCTTAACTATTCGCATTAAAAGTTGGAGTTAGTATAATTGTGTAATTAAATTATGTTCGGCTTTTAATTTAAACCAAAACCAAGGAGAAACCAGATGTCAACAACAACACCATGTGAAGTAAACATACCAAACTACTTAAGCTCTTTAGGCTTTAAGACAGGACCCGAGTGGATCCCAGAGAAAAGCTCTCAGTATATAGCATTTGAAGTTAGGCTGGATTCCAATAAAGATTGCTTGATGGCAGGAACAAACATGTCTTGGACATTCTATCAGCTTTTTGTTAAGTTTTGTGGCACAATTGGCTGTATCGTCTCCAATTCATTAGTAGACTGGTCAGAGCGAGAGCTTATCCAATTAGGCGGAAATGAACTTAAGAACTTTTTCTTAAAGCATTGCTGCCATGATAATCCTAACCTCATCTGTAGAGAGGATGGAACGCAGCACTTTTACTTAGACGGCCGAATTGAATAACCAATGTCGATTATAAATCTTCCAGTTAGTCTTAATCGTGAGGTCTGCAGCTTCTTAGGAAATGCAGATCTCATGAGCTTTGCAAACACTTCCAGCTCCAATAAGCAATTGGTTGCAGAGATTCCCGCGCAAGCGTGGCGCAGACGTGTCAATTCTCAAGGGATTTTACTCTGGGGAAACACTGCTCCTTTAAGACAGATCCAAGATCTTGCTTTTGAAAAAGGGCTCTCAATGCGAGTAAACGAAGCTTGGATTAAAAGTTTGCCAACCATTTTTGATCCACCTGCGACCCTGCGAATCGTGTTAGGAGTTGTGGCAAGCGCAGCGATAGCAGGAGGCCCCATTGGCGACCGCATCGCTACAGTAGCAACAAGTACTCCGCTATTTTTTTCGGATAGATGTTATTATAATCTCACATCGAGTTCTCGCTTCCTCAGAATCTCCTTTATTGCGGTAGGAGGAATAAAGGTAATCCAAGGAACGCTTCTTTACCAAAATCACCCTCAATTAGCAATGGACAACATCGCATGGGGTGGCTTCGCAATTCTACGCGCTATTGATATCAATGAAAGAATCCCGGAAGTTCGAGCGTTCTGCAATGGAACACGCGTGAAATGTATAGCGTACGCAGAACGAGCCATGCGCACTTCTCCTTGCCTTAAGGTTTCTAACAAAATTGGCGCTGTAAAACGTTATGTCAGAGAGACCAGAGCGGGGAGGGCAGCAGTTTGTGTAGCTTCCTGTTTTGCGCGAGTTTTTACGAGCACCACACACGCCTTTCTACGTTATTTACACTAAAATCTGCAGCACAAGCCAACTCCACTCTAATCATAGAAATTTTCTAGAAAAGTTTGCAAGAGTTGGCTTATGATCTTTCCTTGTTCTTAACATGAGGAAAACTAAATGTCCGGAAGATCTCTTGCAGTGTGCGCCAATCGTTTTGCACGTGTGTTTCAACCGAGCTTTTTGAGACCGTTGTGCGTTAGAGAAACGTCCTCTTCGCGTCTAGTTTGCAATTCCTTGCGCAAGTTAACTTTTGCTAAACCGGAAATTTCATATAAACCGAGAGTTTTTTCAAAAACTCTACCGAATGGGGTTTCTCCAACTCCTTTTACTGCAATGAAGCTTTTAGGAAATACAGTGGTCGGAGCAAAGAATGCTCCCGGCGATTGGGATTGGGCTGTCTTCAAAGTAGATATTGTCACAAGCGCTGGAGCCTGGTTTGTTGGACACAAACAGGTAGTCACTAGTCTGGATTTTTGTTCAAACCGACTTATATCAGCATCTGTAGATGGCACATGTCGAATATGGGATCTCGATACAACCAATCCTATTAAAACGTTAGACCATGGAAAGACCTCTGTTAACTGCATCCAGGTTCAGGGATATACCTTGGTCAGCGGGACTTCGGATACTACAGCAAGCATCTGGAATCTCAAAACATACGCAAGAGAGTATGTTTTAAGCGGTCACATAGCTC
The DNA here is from genome assembly GCA_963804085.1 of Chlamydiia bacterium. GTDB lineage: Bacteria > Chlamydiota > Chlamydiia > Chlamydiales > Rhabdochlamydiaceae > CAWDOQ01. The sequence continues at coordinate 26,735 of CAWDOQ010000015.1, forward strand.
CTATTAATTGCATCGCTATCGATGATGCTATTGTCGCAACAGGATCTGCAGATAACAGTTGTCGCATCTGGAGCGTGAGCACCGGTAAATGCAAGCGCGTCTTAAGAGAGCACACCGCGGAGATCTCTTGTTTGCAATTATCAGATGGAAAACTTGTTACCGGCTCTTCTGACAAGAGCTGCAAAAGTTGGAATCCGGAAACAGGCGAGCTACTGAAAACGTTTAAGCATGGCGGCGAGGTGCTTGCTCTCGAGTTTGAAGGTAATACTCTTGCAACTGTTACAGATGATCAGACCTGCACCGTTTGGGATCTTAAAGATGACTCAATGCCCATTCGAATGTTAAAAGGGCATACAGACACGATCACTTGCATGCGTTTGCAGGGAGACATACTCGTAACTGGATCCAAGGATAGAACGCTTAGACTCTGGAACCTGAAGACGGGCGAAAGCAAGACTATCTATGAATATTTTTGCGGCATTAACCGCCTCGTCTTGAGGGGCAACCTCGTCATTGTAGGACTCGAATATGGATCTATTGTCAAACACGACCTCTCAAAGCATATGCCTTGCATATGACAGTTGACGACCAATAATCATCATATTGTGTAAGCAACTAACAATCAAATGCTTATGGTTTATGATTTATTATTTATTAATTATGGTTACAATAAAGCCGTTCAATGGCAGAATAAGGTCATGAAAGAGAATCATTCAAAGAAAATCAACCAAACTTTTTCTCTACCTCGTGAAGTTTCTATGGAATTGCATACCTATGTTAGATCACGAGAAAGAAGTGAATTTGTAGCTAGAGCAATTCGCAAGGAAATAGAAGTCAAAAAAGAAGAATTGCGTAAGGCTTATCGCTCTTCCCGTAAAGATCAGGGGCAACTGAAGCTAAAGAGTGGGATAACGCCGTTGAAGATGGTTCTGGTACATGGTAAAAAAATTTAGTCGCAGAGGAGAGATTTACTGGGTCAATCTAGTCCTCCCATAGGATCAGAAACCAAAAAGACGCGACCAGGGTTAATCCTCTCCAATCATATTGGAAACGAAGAATCTGATGTTGTGATCATTGCGCCAATTACAAGCAAAATCAAAAATATTTACCCATTTGAAGTAAAGCTTTCCGTCGATTCCAAGCCAGGCAAAGTAATGTTAAATCAATGCAGAGCTGTCGATCAATCCCGCCTTAAGCAAAAATTGGGAGAGGTGGATTATGAGATCGATGAAAAATGTGGATGGAGCTATTAAAATCGCTTTCTCTATATCTTGACCTCCTTTTTTTAAGTTTTTCAATCTGCAATTTTCATAGAACGTCTGATAATTGATCTTATGTTGCTTCATGCGGAGAAATAAAGCCATTCGTTCGACAGTCCAGAATCGCTTGTAGCTCTAAACTTTGCGAATGTCTCCTGAACCCTTTTGCGTGCACCTTCAGCTACTTCCCTCTTCTTATCTGATGAGAGCGGTTTGGGAATCGTCCCAACACCTTGCGTTGGAAGAAGGATCATGCGATTTGTATTGTGCGGACGTATGTCGTCCAAAGACTCTTGGAAATTATAATATGCAGAAGCCACCCCATGAATAGTCGGTTCCATGGGAGCTGAGTTTGCTTTTTGCACTTCAAATCCTAAGCCTAAAGTTCTCAGGTTAGTTTCTCTGCTAGGATCATCAAACATGTCTATGGGGAAATTAATTAAAAGACCTCCATCTACCAGTTTCCCAATTTTTAAATATGGACTCCTACCTCCCAACGCGTTTTTATAATGCAAGGCGTGAGGTGCGAATACAAAAGGTATAGACATCGAGCAGCGCACCGCATCTGAAATAATCAGATCTTTACACGGAAGCTCTGGATCTTTGCTGATAGTTCCGAGGCGTCTAATTTTCCCTCCATCCATTCCTCTTAGCTCGACTGCAAATACATATAGCTCCATGTATTTTTTAGGGTTTTCTTTTGCAAGTGCATCGAGTTCTCCAAAGGTGCAGTATTTGATACCTGTTTTATGCGCTATCTTATCTTCCATCCAGTTGCGAAATTTCTCTCCGGGACAAAGAGCAGGTAATTTTGTGAACTCACTCAGAATTTGTTGCCGTTTATTAGCAGCTTGATCACCGAGATAGTTAACGAAAGGTTCTGTGTAGACAGTTATTCTTCTAGGCAAAATAACTTCAGCTACTTTCTGAATACCCCAAAAAGATGCGTGCACAACTGAGGCATGAATAGCATCGTCAGCACTTGAGAATAGAGCGCCTGCCTTTTGGATCGTTTTTAAACCAACAGCTGCCTCCTTGCTAATCACACCAGAACCAGGATGATCTAGAAAACTCTCCAAAGGACTTTCGTCAATAATTTGCTCAAGTTCATCGGGAGAATAGCCAACTGCAACCAATGCTGCTGTGATGGCTCCTGCTGAAGTTCCAGCTACTCTTTTAATCTCTTTTAATGCTCCCTGACGCTCCAGCTCTTTTAGAGCAGCAGGATACGCGATACCTTTTTGACCGCCACCTTTGAAAACAAGATTTCTTGGAGGTTTTTTTACGTAGTTCGGAGAAGTATTGGATTCATTCGCTCTTTTGATCTTCTGCATGATATACGTTGTTAACCCAAATGCGAGTCCAAGCATCGCAACGGCTTTTACATGTGTTTTTTGAGATGTGCTTGAATGAGCATTACTATCTTCTCTCGCATAAACCAATCGCATGGGGCAGATATTGCAAAATGTTGGCCTATGGGATCTATCACTCCCATACGACCTATAAACTGTGCTACCCTGAACACCCAATCTTTGTCTTATTGATATTGGCAGACCATTTCTAATCCTTGGGTTTAGGGAAGCAGTCGCGAATCGTTTCATCCCTAAAATTGGATGCATGGAGTGAAAAGCTGATCTTGCAATGCGAAGACTCATAATACCTTCGAGTTAAAAATTAGGTGAAGAATCTAAGAGATTAAGAAAAACCTGTCAATGATGGATCAACTTTACGGATGACGTTTTTTTTGACGAGCCTTCTTGAACATCGGCTCTTTTATTTTTCGATATTTTTCACCTTCATGATTCGCTTCGAGGGCTGCTTTGCGTTTTAGCTCGGCATACTCCAGACCTTCTTCAGGATGCTCTCTGAGGTAATCTCTAAATCCTATCAGATTTTCCCACTCACTACTTTCTGGAAAGGTCAAATGGACGTGATACCTTCTGGTTTCTTCTTCAGGATCTGGTAAAAAGATCACAAAATAGGCTCGATCAGGCGTACTAAAAGAGGGTCGAAATTCATACCCAAGGCTTTGCAGTTCTTTTATGGTAGAATCGATCTCCTCTTTCGGTACAGCAATCGCAATATCGATAATGCCCTTTCCGCCAAGGCCCGGAACCGCTGTGCTGCCGACATGTTCGATCGCGATGACTTTCGTTACTCGAGAAGCAATCCGCTCCTTTTCCTTACTAAAAAGTTCGGGGAAAATGTTGCTATAGGGCTTAAAAACATACTTTTTCATTGAACACCCCGGAAAGAATCCAAAACTATAGCAACTCAGGATTTTCGCGTGTATAGTTTTGCACCATGAGCAAATGTATAATTCTCGTAATTTTATTATGTTTTTCTCAGGTCGGTTATTGTATGAACCGCCTAGAGAATGTCATCATCCGCGATCCTCAAGGATATTGCCGGGCTGATCTGGTTATTGAGGATGGGCGGATTCAAAAGATTGAGATCCTGGATCGCTCTTTAGAGAAATTGGATGGTGTGCGTTTTTATGTCACGCCGGGTTTTGTCAATGCTCATCTGCATCCCAATCAGCTTTTGGACCGCAGGTTGCTGGATGGGTTGAACATCTCCGAGCTTCTGCATGGCATGCATACAGGTTATAAAAAGACAGATTACGATCGGTATGTGCAGGCGCTTTTTGTTTTGATGGAAGCGATCAAATCGGGTGCGACTACGATCTATGCTGTTGCGAGCAATCCCCTTCCTGTTATCGATGCCTACAAGCGCTTGGGTGTAAAGGGTGCTATCACCTGCTTCTACAACGACCAGTGGGAAGGTTTTGGTGCTCCCCCGGCTGTTTCTTTACTGAAAGCGATTGAAGAGGACTTTGCGCGTGCAATAGAACGTAGGAGCGAGAATTTTGCGATCCACATAGGCTCTGCTTCTGTCGAGAGCGCTTCTAATGAGCTTCTACTTTTAATCGATCGCTTAGCAAAGCAGCATCAAACCAAGGTCAATATTCACGTAAGTGAGGGAAGAGATTCCGTGGAATCCTGTTTGAAATCGCGCGGGTGTTCACCTGTCCGTTTATTGTCGGAGTTGAATGTTTTGGGTCCCCATTGGAATTTAATTCACGCAGTGACTTTGGATCCTGATGAACTCTTGCTCATCGCACAACATGGGGCTTCGGTCATCCATTGTCCTGTGAGCAACGCTAAGACGGGTGTGGGTGTCGCGCCCATCATCGAGCTGATGAAGCTGGGAGTTAGAATCGGCTTGGGCAGCGACGCGTGCAGCAACAATAACACGAATAACATCCTGAGCGAGGCCTATTTTGCAGCGCTCATCCATTCTGCGTCCCAACAAAACGCCGCTCTTCTACCTGCTAGCACTCTCATGAATTGGCTAACGGCGCAAGGCCATCAAATTATTGGAACAGGCCAGAAGGGAGCAATCGCGGTTGGTGAGCCAGCAGACTTGCTACTCTGGTCGCTAAAAGAAATGCTTTTGTTCCCTTGGCACATGGGAAATTCGATGAGGCGTTGATTTATAATGCTCCCGATCTCAAGCCGCATAGTGTGTATATCAATGGGAACTTGGTCGTAGAAAATTACGAGTTTCTCCTGCTTCAAGAAGAAGAAATTCGCGAGGAAGTGAGTCGCTGCATCACTCGATGGGGTCGAGGGTGAGCTTCTTGTCGCTTTTGGTGACTGGGCTGATGAAGCTTAAGTGCTCATCGCTGTCTTGGTCGATGAGGGTTACTGTGAGCGTATCTTTCAGCTGTTTTAACGGTACGAAGATTACGCGGTTGTAGGTCGAGTAGGGGGCGACGATCTCTTGCTTCTCCTTGACGCTTTTTGCAGAAAAGTCTTTGTGGAGCGAGATGTGGGTCTTAAGAGTGATAATACCATCAATGGTGCTGGGGATCATAAAGGGCCAAAAAAGCAAACTTGCTATCTTAAGGGCGATGCCTCTTGGGAGGGCTTTTTTGCTGACCGATCCTGCCACTTTGCCAGCACTTGCGGTTGGCATGCTAATCCCCTCTGCAGATAGGTTATACGAATTGGAGGTGTTGTTTTGAACTGTGATTTGGATCGGTTGATACCCGCTCTTGATCAGATTGCGTTGAAGGAAACTTCGGCTTTCACCCGGCGTGTAAGTTTTGGCGACGACGTTTAACCCTTGCGCTTCTTTTGAGAATGCGGCTTCTGTGCTGGTGAGTCCGCCGAGGGAGCGCTCTTTGTAGGTCTCCATGCTTGTTAAAATTACAAACATTCCAACAAGACTAAATAAACAGGCGCCTAATTTCTTGTTCACAAAAAACCTCCAATTAATTTTGAAACAGATCATATTGAAGAAGTCTTATTTATTCAAATTATTAAATAATTGTTTGTAATTCTAATAAATTGAATTGCCGTGCTAAACTATTTGCAATTTTAAAGGAGAAATTAATGAGCAATAAAATTTTATCTGACAAAGTAGCCCCTCTGCCAGGTCTGATTGCAGACCATATTGCCTGTTTTGCTAGCCAGCCTATTACTACGCGTTCAAACAAAGGCCTTAAGACTATTTTGCAAAGCAATTGGGAGAAGCTCAGAACCGCAAGCGGCGCAATTGTTCAAGGCCTGATGCAAGAGATTGATAAAAAATACGCCGAACATGCACCGAATAGCTATAAATTATTTAGCGAGCTGCATCAGAAACTTGCCGAGTTCAAACCGGATAATCCTCCTGAGTACTTGGCGATCTCTCGAAAATTTAAAGGTTCACTTTCTCATCAGCGTTTTATCGCACTCGGAGAGATGGTAGAAACAACAAATGAGCTTAGAAAAATTTGGAATAGGATTGAGCCTTATACTCATGTCAAACTTCCTGATAATGGGCAGCGGAATTTCCACATCGCTCTTTGGTTTAAAGCCTCGAAAAGTCAAGCAGTATTAGATACGTTTGCAGCTTTTGATCTGCGCAGTCTAAAACTCACGCGCTTCCCTGAAGCACTTTTTAAATTTAGAAATCTTGTCACACTGGATCTTAGAAACAACCCTATTACACGTTTACCCATTGATAAAATGGCTGGCTTACCTAAGCTCTTTTCATTAGATCTTAGTGCAACGTCTATTTCGAAAGAGGAAGAAACAGTGATAGCAAGCGAGTTGCCAAAAGTCCTTCCTAAATTAGGCTTATGCACAATGAATCAAATCAGTTTTTCTACGTATGCTGGGCGGGACTTGCGCAGTGTATGGCCTGTTATTTGTCAGGCTTTGGGTTCTACTCCCGAGCTGCATTTCGCAACCTGGTTTACTGATGAAAACAACCATGTTCGCTTATTGAGTATCACTAAATTGGATTTAAGTGGAAGAAACCTCAACCATTTGCCCAATGAGCTCTTGCATTGCCAAAATTTAGAGCTGCTAGATTTAAGAAATAACAATATCTCAGCTGAGCTGCAGACTCATTATGCAAAGAATTTTTTCGCAAATTTCCCTAAATTGCAAAAGCTATCTTTAGACATCGGCTCTTTTGTACGCGAGCCAGAAGAGAGACCGCATGTTACAGTTGCTTGGGCTGCTCCCGCAGCAACAACTGAAAAAAGCAAATGTGTGGTGATGTGACTATGACGGTTCAAACAAAGGGCTCTATAACACGCCTGCCCAATGACTGCGCCGGCGCCATATTTCAATATGCTCCTGCCACTAACATAGCAAAAGTATGCAAGCTCTGGCAGAGGCAATGGACCCTCTTTAGCCCCATTATTTTAAAACAAAACTGGAATGGGCTCTGTGAAAATGCGGGGTTGCTTGCGCCTTTTGTCAAACCGGCCGAAACGAATCACTTACTACTTTTTCAAAAACTCAAAGCGGATTTAAAAGCAAAGATTGCCCCTGCTACTTTTTCTTCTATTTTTGAGAGTTTTTTAGGCTCACTCTCTTTCAAGGATTATCTAGAATTTGAGTTTCACCTAGGAAGCTGGAGAGAGTTCTTTTTGGTGTGGGGCAAAAAGGATGAGAAAGTCCAAAAGTGCATGGTCCAGGTCATGTCGGTGCGCAGATCCGTTAATGTTTCTAATTTGGGATGGGGTAACACTCCCCCTCTGCTCTATAAATTTGAAAAGATCGTAGCGCTGAATCTTTCAAATAACAACCTCTCCTCCCCTCCCTCACCAAAAGAGATGGGCTGCCTCAAGAGGCTGGAATATCTAGATCTTAGAAATAACCCGATTCATAAAGCGATACAACTCCAATTTAAACGTACGGTTAAAGAGGCAGCTCCTCAGCTGCGCCTTTGCGAAATGAATGATTGCGAATTTACAACGCGCTCAGCAGTTAATTTGCAAAAGATCTGGGGCAAGCTGGCAGAGCGTCTAGAGATCGAAGATCGCTCAAATTATCAAATGTTCTACTGGTTTTTCCGCAGATATCAAACTCCCGATCATCTGCTTTCATTTGAATCACTAGACATTTCTGGTTTGGGACTCACTTATCTGCCGAGAGAACTTTACAGGTTTAAAAACCTCACGCATCTGGATATAAGAGGCTCCTCTGTTTCTCTTAAAACACTAGAAAAACTTGGCGCATCTCTGCCAAAACTACAGCGCCTTCATGCTGAGCAGGGAATGCTTATTGTCGGTGAGAAGTGTGTGATCTCTTAAAGTCGCTTAAAAGCTCTCCAAATAACTTGGGGACTTTAGCCATTACTTCTGGTGGTTCGACATAAGCGATGCGCATCTGTGTCTTGCCAGGATTTGCCTGGAAAGGACCTGGAGAGTAAAAGCCGGCCATTGGTGCAACGAGCAGTGTGGTTTTGACGCCGTCTATAGCGACCGCACCTTTTTGAGCGCAGTAAAGGACAAACTCTGTCGCATCAAAATCGGGAGCCAAAAATATTGCGCACATCGACTACCGTGTACAAAGAGGCGTCCGGTTCTGAGACGATTAGTTCTGGCACCTGTTTTTTAAGTCCCGATGTCACTAAGCGCACCATTTCGCGGTAATACTTCCTCTGCTGCTCAAACCAGGAAAGTAACTGCTCTTTGGATTCATGAAGAAGAGCGCCAAAAATATACTGACCAATTACGTTAGCGCATAAATTTGCCGTGTTTTCTGCAACTGCTTGCTGATGGAACTCTAAATTGTCAGTGATGAGCGCTCCTGTGCGCAGTCCGCATGCATTCCAGATTTTGGATGCAGATTCGATGCTGATGCGTCTACCGGTAATGCCCGGCACCTCTTTTTCAGTGACACCCCAGACACTACTCGCCTCACCCTTGGTGTAAAAGACTTCGCGATAGGCTTCATCGCTAATCAGCCAGAGGTTGTGTTTAACTGCTAGCTTAGCCATCTCATTTACGATTTTTTGAGGAAAGAACTGGCCTGTCGGGTTGTCGTAGGGAATGATCAGAAGAGCTGCGGGATCATTCTCCTGAATCACCTTTTCGATGACAGATAATTTGGGTAGCGTGAACTTGCCATTGTCTTCTAATCTTCGCGTCACAGAAACAATAGATCTACCTGTGCGCTCTGCCATAGAGAGGTAATTGGAGTAGGTGGGATCGATGACGAGGAGCGGCTTTGCGCCGGAACCTGCGGGTCCACAAACGCCCAGAACGGCGAGCTCCATCGCATGGCTGCCTCCGTCGGTTATTTGGCAGTGCAAACCTTTCGTAGAAAAGCCGCTACTTGCGATTAGATGCAAAAAGGCTCGGGTTGTCTCAGGCTCGCCGACAGTTGTCGAATATTTCACCACGCCTTGACGAAAGGGGCTATCTGGAGAGTTAAGCGCAAACATCCGCTTGCACATTGCCGGATGCATAGGCAAAGAGACATTGCCGATGGCGGTATTGATAGCTACCACCTTATCGGTGCGCTTCAAAAACTCGATCTGAGTCAGGCGTATTGCCGATGGGACCCTGTTTTGATAGTGGAGCGAGAGGCGTGGTGTCACGCGCCTCTCTTGCGAGCCAAAATGTGGTTGATCAGGCCGCCGGCCATTAGCTCATCCATTTCGCGGGGTGTAAGAGAGTGTCTGCACAAGATCGTCTTCTTCTTTGTCTTGTTCTCCACCTTGATCTCTTTGCCGCTTTTGAGAGCTCGTTTAATATCACGGATCTCCAAGATGTCATCTCTGTCGATACGATTTAAATCCTGCTCATCGTCAAAAAGAAGTGGCAAGATACCAAAGTTGATCAGATTCTTTCTGTGGATGCGCGCATAGCTTTTTGCGATCACACAACGTACGCCCAAAAATCTAGGCGATATCGCTGCATGCTCGCGGCTCGAGCCTTGTCCATAATTGGAGCCGGCGATGAGAATCGATCCGGTTTTTTGATGTTTCATAGCGCGCTGATAAAACTTCTCATCGATTGGCGAAAAGGTGAACTCGGAAAGCGCAGGGATGTTGCTGCGGAAAGGGAGCACTTTGGTACCGGCGGGCGAAATCTCATCGGTAGAGATATTATCCCCCATTTTCAATAGAACAGGCCCTTCAATGTGGTCTTCAAGCGCCGGGAACATGGGAAGAGGTTTGATATTGGGTCCCATTACCAACTTGGTGTTGGGATCGTGTTTAGGAGCAAGCATCGCATCGGGATTTAAGATCAGCTTTTCAGGCTCTTTAAATTTGGGGTAGCTCATCTTTAATTTGCGCGGGTCTGTAATTTTTCCGGTGAGTGCAGCAGCTGCTGCTGTCTCCGGACTGCACAGGTAGACCAGGTCATCTTTAGTCCCGGATCTTCCGGGAAAGTTGCGCGGTACTGTGCGCAAGCTGATCTTATTGGTAGCAGGTGCTTGTCCCATGCCGATGCAGCCGTTACAGCCGGGCTGATGGATTCTTCCACCTGCATGGACTAGGCTGCTAATGTGTCCCATCTCGGTTAAATTTTCGAGGATCTGGCGCGATGTGGGAATGATGTCAAATGAGATATGCTCATTGATCTGCTTGCCTTTCACAATCTGCGCAGCGATTGCAAAGTCGCGCAGGCCAGGATTTGCAGAAGAACCGACCATCGTCTGATAGACCTCTTTTCCTGCCACCTGAGAGACAGGCACCACATTTCCGGGGCTGCTGGGGCAGGCGATTAGAGGCTCGAGTTTGGAGAGGTTGATCTCTTCGTGCTCATCGTAGTTAGGCTTTGGATCGGCTACAAGCTCTTTCCAATCTTTGAGCCGCTTTTGCAGCTTTAAAAATCTACGCGTCTCTTGATCGGATGGAAACACAGTAGTAGTCGCTCCCAGTTCTGCTCCCATATTTGCGATAACGTGGCGGTCCATGGCTGTGAGATATTTAAGACCCGGGCCATAGTACTCGATTACTCTCCCCACTCCCCCATCCACATCATGGCGTCGCAGCATCTCTAAGATCACATCTTTTGCACTGACCCAAGCAGGTAGCTTGCCCGTGAGATAGACCCCCATTACTTTGGGCATACGCACATAGAATGGCTCGCCTGCGATCGCAAGAGCCACTTCAAGCCCGCCTGTGCCGATGGCGAGCATTCCCATCGATCCTGCTGCCGGAGTATGGCTATCGGAGCCGAGCAGGGTTTTGCCCGGTTTACCAAAGTTTTCCATGTGGACCGGATGGCTCACCCCGTTTCCCGGGCGGCTAAACCAGATATTAAACTTCTTGCAGGCGCTTTGGAGGAAGATATGGTCATCTGCATTTTTAAAGTCGGTCTGAAGAAGGTTATGATCGACATACTGCGCCGAGATCTCTGTGTGCGCTTTTTTTAGCCCCATCGCTTCCAGCTCCAGCATCACCATCGTGCCTGTCGCATCTTGTGTAAGAGTCTGGTCGATCTTGATGCCGATCTCATTTCCTAGAACCATCTCACCTGCAACGAGATGGCTCTCGATTAGCTTTTGCGTCACGTTCTTGCCCATAATTCCTCCGTTCATATTTGTAATAAATGCAAAGTCGAAAAAAAAGTCTATGGAAAAGGAAAGAGAAAAGAATTAAGATGAAAATTTATGACACAAGCGAAAAAGAAAGCAAAATCCCCCTGGATGGTCTTTTTAGCCATTATTTTGGCTGTGATCGCCGGCACCCTAAGCGGGACTGAGAGCGGGATCTTTGGCATCACCTTCTACTCCATCTACGACCTCTTTGGAACGCTTTTTATTAAAGCTTTGACCCTCATAGTGGTCCCCCTCGTGTCTGCTTCTATCATCACGGGCATTGCACGGATTGGGGGCGAAGGCGCATTCGGTAGGCTGGGACTTAAAACCTTCGGGTTTTATATCACTACGACGCTACTTGCGATTTTGACCGGTCTAATCTTCGTCAACCTCTTCGATCCAGGCATCTCGCCAAGCGGAAGTTTGGCTGAGAAGGCACGCGAGTTAGCACATCTTAAAGATGAGCTTGCAGCGCACAAACTCAATGGGATCAGAGACATTCTTTTGCAGATAGTCCCCTCTAACGTCCTGGATGCTTTTGCTCATGGCCAGATGCTCGCACTCATCTTTTTTAGCATGCTCTTTGGTTATGGGATCACTAAAATCGAGCCCCACCCCTCCTCAATTTTGCTAGGCTTCTGGCAAGGCATCTTCCAAACGATGATTCAGATCACCCACATGGTTATGAAGGTGCTCCCCTTTGGAGTCTTTTGTCTTGTGGCTAAAGTTTTCTCGACGACCGGCTTGGGCTCATTAAAGGCTCTTGTACTCTTTTTCATCACTGTGATCGCAAGCTTGGGCTTCTTCATGTTCGTCGTGCTGCCTATTTTGCTCAGAGTCGTAGGCAAAGTGAATCCCATAAACCACTTCCGTGCAATGGCCCCCGCGCTGCTCACCGCATTTTCTACAAGCTCCTCCTCTGCAAGCATTCCCGTCACACTAGACTGCGTAGAAAAGCGAGCCGGCGTCTCCAACCGGATCTCAAGCTTAGTCATACCACTAGGCGTCTCGCTCAACCTCTCCGGTTCTGCTCTCTACGAGTGCGTAGCGGCCATTTTTGTGGCGCAGGTCTATGGCGTTGAGATCTCGTTTTTCACCCAATTTTTGGTCGTATTTTTAGCACTGATCACCTCACTCGGTGTTGCCGGCATTCCTGCAGGAAGCTTAGTTGCTGTGATCGTCATTTTAAAAGCGATTGGCCTGCCCGAAGAGGGCATCGGCCTCTTCATCGCAGTCGACAGACTGCTCGATATGTGCCGCACCACAGTCAACGTCTTTTCTGACAGCTGCTGTGCGATTCTTGTCGCCCGCTCTGAGGGCGAAACTAACATCCTCACTAAAACTGTTTTCGAAGAATAACGGACGGCCCCAACGGACAGGGGCTAAACGGACGAAAACGGACAACAAAGAGGCACGGACAAGCAACGGACGTAAACGGACAGCCCCCAAACCCTAGTTGATTTCTTGGGCCCCGTCCGTTCTCGTCCGTTTCATGTCCATTTCCGTCCGTGCCTCTTTCTGTCCGTTGGGGCCGTCCCTTGTCCGTGGAAAATAAAATCTTTACTATACACCGTTTCTAACATTGTAAACCTCCCCTATTTCTGATAAAATTTTTGCACTTTATGAGTACAGCGACCATACAAACATTTACCCGTTTTTCCGAGCTACCGCCGGCACTGGCTGTAAAGATCTTATCCTACACGCCGGTTACTGCCCTCGCGTTTGTGAGCAAAACCTTGCATAGCTTGCAAGAGAAAGCGATGGAGCAGGAGTGGAGAGCCATGAAGAGCAATCCACTACTTGCTGAGCGCATCAGTGCGCTTCCAGCAGGCGATTTTTCACCCATTTGTTTTAGGTTGCTTCTCGATCAACAGCGCGGCTTGGCCGAGCGTACCCCTGCCGGGTTTAATGCATTTACCCGGCTTCAACGCCTAGAAGTAGGCTCCTACAGCCCAGCACGCTTTGAAAAAGCCGAACAAATCATAATCGGAGTAGATAGAGAGCAAGAGTACAATTTATGGCAAGTCTGGAGTGCGCATTTTGGATTGAGAACTCTACTTCGAAATCAGTTGGGAGATACTCCCCCCGAAAGTGTGCCCGAGATCCGCACTTGGATGAATGCAGCTGAAAACCAAGTTCATTTAGATACGATAGACTGCTTGAATGTTTGCTATTCTGGGTTAACAGCTTTTCCTCCCGAAATTGCAAAGTGTCGATTCTTAACAAAAATCATTGCTTCAAGTAACGCGATTCGCGAGTTGCCTGATTGGTTTGCGCAATTTTCTTTATTGAAAGAGATAAACATGGAGGAAAGTTTAATAGATAGCGTTCCCGAGGTGCGTTTACCAAATATCGAACATATTCGTTTGAATCAAAATCCAATAACAAAATGTTCTGAATCAGCATATCGTAATTGTTACACTTGGCGTAAGTGGATATCAGGTTTTACTTTCCGTGAGGTCTACCCCTCAAGCGGGATTAGTTTTAACGAATCGAATCTCAGAGAAATACCTTTCTCTTTGTATCTAGAGAGGCTCGATCCAATATTAAGTGAATCTGTCGAAAGTAAAATATTAGAGTCGGTGTTCGAATATTTTGATCAAATCCATTGGGTTTTGAAAGTTTGCGCACTACCTATTTTGTACGCCGTTACAGTTGTTTTTACATCGTATATGTGGCTTCATTACCTTCTAAATCGTTGCTTTGTAATAGGAATTATCCCAATCGCCACCTGGGTGCGCGAGCAGCTGGGTTACGGCCGCATGATCAGACTTAATTAAAACGCGCGCAGAAATGGACTAAAAGTGGACGAAGTGGACAGAGAGTGGACTATGTGGACAGCGCGAAGAGAACCCCGTCCACTACAGTCCACTCTCTGTCCACTTCGTCCACTAATCTTTTGTCCACAGGGGCAATAAAATCTTTACAGACTTAATTAAAATAGCTTTCGATGAATAGTTGCAAACGATTGGGGAATGGGAGCTGTGAATGAGAGCTTCTCTTCTGTGACCGGGTGGACAAATCCTAACTTTTCGGCGTGGAGGCACATTCTTTCGGCACTTCGCGTGCTGCCATATTTTTTGTCGCCGATAATCGGGTGTCCCGCTTCTTTACAGTGGACGCGTATCTGATTTTTTCTGCCGGTCTCGAGTTTAAACGAGAGAGACGTGCAATCTTTTCCAAACTCTTGCACGGTGAAGTGCGTGATGCCGAGCTTGCCACGTTCTGAACTTCTGACAAAGTAGTTGCTATCCTCAGCAAGTAAGCTCTGCCAGGTCCCGCTCTTCTCTTTAACGATCCCCTCGACTATGGCGACATAGCTGCGTTCGATGCTATGTGCTTCGAACTGGCGCTTTAGCCCGTTGCGAGCAGATTCCGTGTATGTGAAGACCATGACACCAGAAGTCTCGCGATCGAGACGATGAACCGGATAGACCCTTTGCGTGTGAAAGCGTCGTTTTAGAATTGCATGCACGCTCCAGGAGTTATCAAAGTCGGTTGCAACACTGAGCAATCCCTCAGGTTTGTAGAGCACGACAAGGTGCGTATCTTCGAAAAGGACCTTGATTCCTTGATCGAGAAAGGCCGCCTTGGCTCCAACTGATACACGCTCCCCTTTTTTAACGAGGTGACTCGCCTTTTTAACGCTCTTTCCCTCGACCGCAACCCTCTCTTTTTCCAACCAGGAGCGGAGCGTGTTCTTAGAGCTGTCCGGGTAGTTAAGAGCAAGAAGCTCAAAAAGTGTACAATCTTTTTCTACAACAATTTCCATAAGCGGCCATTTTACCATAGAAGCGCAGGATAAGAAAGAAAAGAGTTAAAACAGCATGGGCAGGATCAACAGGATAAGAAAGAAAAAGAGTTGAACTGGGTTCTTTCTTCATCCTGCCTATCCTGCCCATCCTGTTTTAATTCTTTGTTTTTCCAAATTTTTGTCCAACACAGAGATGATAGTAGTAAATAATTTAATTAACTCTATGAATGCCATTGCTTTTTTGCTTAAAACTATATATAGTTTCCCCATCAAATTAAGGAGAAAACGTTATGCCAGTAGAAGGTGTTAAGTTAAAAAATGAGTTTAAATTACCTGAAGCTGCAGCAGCCGCTCACAAAAGCGTTGCTCCTCACAGCGAATCGACCCTAAAAAGCGCAGGTTCAAAGAGCGATGACTCTTTCGACTGTTTGGCGTGTGTTAAGTATTATGCGTCCGCCGTTTTAGATGGGATCTGCTCCATTTGTGCCTTTATCTATAACCTTCTCTTTGGAAACAAAGCTGTCCCAGAGAAAAAAGCAGAAGAAGAGACCTAAGAGCGAAGAGGCTCCTGTTCCTAAAGAAGCTACTCCTACAAAAGAAGACAAACCATTAGCGCCTACTACCACTCTGGATACTGGCCATGTAAAACAACCTAGCTCTCAGCCAGTAAAAAAGCAGGACAATTCTTATAGTAACCAAGTCATAATAGACCAGTTTCCAAAAGACAAAGAGACAGTCTTGGAAATATTACGCGAAGCAGACGCTGTGCTGGCACCCCATGCAGTGAGGAATTTTATTACTCTTCATTACGCAGTCTTCCGCAACAACCCAATCTTATATCGACAAAACAAAGCTCAATGATTTGTTTGGGATGGCTGACAACGTTAGAATAAAACAAGAAGGAGCGAAAGAGAAGCTTATTAAGGCAATAGAAGCCCTCCCCTCTCCTTATGACTTTTTAAACATGCAGGCCGCTGATGCAGCTCCTGAAAAAAAGGCTTAAATAAATATGTCAGTAAAACCCGTTGGCTCAACACCTGAAATAAAAGAGAGCGCTCCTGCTGCATTGCAAGCTACTCGTACAGCTCCAGGCATAGGCCAAACCCCCTCTTCCTTGGAATGCGCCACATCTTGCTTTTCTAGTGTGATCAGCTTTTTTGAATGGGTGGCAAGCTCTCTTGTCTACTTCTGGACCTGGCTCACCACGGATGGGCCTGTGATGCCCGAGCCGACCGCATTGGAAAAAGAGGCGCTTGCATTTGCAGATGCCGAGCTGGAAAAAGCCGGTGCGAGCACCCCTTTTTGCGGCTTATATTCCATGGACGCGAGCAACCCGATCAATCGCAAAGTGCGCCAGATGATGACTCTTTACAAACAAGCACGGCGTGATTTTGAAAATCCCTTAGCGCATCTCACTGTTGAAGATGAGAAGATCAAAGATGCTGCCAAACGCTGCCTATACCTCGGTTATGCAATCGGTTACTGGACGCTTAAAAATTTACCGGCAGATCTGGAGTGGGAGTATGAAACTAAAGAGGGCAAAAACTCTACATTTGGAATCCATACACGGAGTTATGCACTTCTGTTAGTGCATTCTGCGACCTACCAAGGCTTTGCTATTTTACAGGTTGCGCAAATCTACCAGCGTATGAAGGGACATCTCGTCTGGGATAGAGATAAGTGCGAGTTCAAATACCCTGATGTAGTGGCGCCCGAGTACACAGCTCGCTTCTACCAACAAGGCACCATGGAGAACAACTTTAGAGAGCTACATAACTCTCTTTGTCAAAGAGCCTGGCTCTATCTCTCTCGAGAAGGGCTCGCAGAGTATCCTATATCAAACGAACCCTTTTTAAACTGGCTGCAAGAAGACAAACCCGGTTCTCCCTTTGCAATCGATCCTCAAATGCTCAAAAACGCCAAGATGGATCCGCTGGGCCTATTTCTCAAATTTGGCTACATGTCTGTCTCTGAACAGTTTGCTTACGGCATGAGCACCTTTGACATTCCTCCCTCTCTTGTCGACAAAAAAACCTAAAAAATTATCATACTGATAATCAACAAGTTGTAAGACACTCAAATTTTAGTGGACCGAGCGTTAGAAGATGAGCTATAACTCTTTAGTCTTAAACAACTAGGAGAGGATTCATGAAAACGAACAAAGAAAAGGCTAGCTACTGCATTGGATTACAGACCGGCAAAAACATCAAAGATCAGTTTCAAGATATTGACCCGGCGCTTCTTATGGATGGGTTTCAAGACGGACTTGGCGAGCGCGCACCTAAGCTCACCCCCGAAGAGATCCGCACTGTCTTAGAGGCGATCCGCCGCCAGATGGAGCAGCAAGAAAGAGCATTCATCGCTAAGCTTGCCGAAGATAACAAAAAAACGGGTGAGACCTTCCTCCTTGAAAATAAGAGCAAAGAGGGTGTCGTTACACTCCCCAGCGGCCTCCAGTACAAGGTCCTCTCAAAAGGCACAGGCGCCTCCCCTACTCTCTTAGACGTCGTCTCCGTGCACTACCGCGGAAGATTCCTAGATGGACGCGTCTTCGACAGCAGCTACGAGCGTGGCGAGCCACAAACATTCCCCGTCAACCGTGTCATTCCCGGTTGGGCAGAAGCACTACAACACATGAAAGTGGGAGATAAGTGGGAGATCTTTGTTCCCTCCTACCTCGCCTACGGCGAGATGGGCTTTGGTCCAGAGATTGGCCCGAACAGCACGCTCCGCTTTGAAATGGAACTGCTCTCGATCAACCAACAGTAAACAACCTAAGAAGAGCAAGAGTTAAAACAGGATGGGCAGGATGAAGAAAGAACCTGTTTTTCTAAACTCGTTTTCTTCTCATCCTGTTTTAATTCTTTTCTTCCTTATTTCGTTAGTTCGCGAGGAGGTTTGCGCTTAGCCCAGTACTCCTCGCCGTAGTCATAGACGAGCTGCGTACCGGCACTGATCGGCGATGCTGCAACCAAGATAAGATGCATCACACCGCCGGCAAGAACTGAAAGAGGCGTAAGATTGGGCTTACTGCTGTGGTTGATGAAACGCGTGAAGCTGCCCTCCTCTTTTGCATCGATGATAAATGGCGTCTCAATCCCCTCTCCGATGAAATAGCTAAAGCAGTAGTCGTTTGATTTGTCTTTTCGTGCGCGTTTTCTTACAAGACCTGAGTATTCGCCGATGTAGCTAAAAGGTGCGATCTCTGTTTTGGCAAAAACGCCAAAGCCGACCTCATCGTCGATCTTTTCAATTGTATGGGGAATTGCAAAGCCATCTCTGATCTCTTTGGCGTGAAAGATACCAAGCCACTTCTGCTTGGTCGTGATCTCTCCTTTCTCACTAGCGCGCTTGCACATCTTGCAGATTTTCTGAAAGACTTTCTCATTTTGAAATGTTAATATGCTGTTCATGAAAAACTTGTGTTTTCAAGATGAAGAACTCTTTCATAGCCTCCTAGAAATGGGGATAAAAAAGCAAGAGGCGGGCGAAGTTTTACAAGAACATCTGGAGTATGGCAACCGTTTTAAAGACAAGATCGAAAAGGGAACCATCGCCAAAGTATCCGTGCGCTTCTGTAGTGAGAAGATCGGCTCGGGTCTTTTTGCTGAAGAGCCGCTTAAAAAAGAGGCTTTTGTGGGCGAGTACACAGGGCGCGTACGAAAAAACGATGACCACCTGAGCGTGAATAATTATTTGTACGAATATCCAATTCCCGACTATATCGGAAGAAGCCATGTGATCGATGCGACTGAGGGAAATCTCATCCGCTTTGTCAACCATAAGACGAGCGCTAACTTAAAGCCGGTCTATGCTTTTATAGAGGGGATCTACCACCTAATCCTCTTGGCAAAAAGAGAGATCGCAGTGGGAGAAGAGCTCACCTACGACTATGGCAAGACCTACTGGTATGTGCGCTCCCCTCCCGTAGAAGAGAGGGAGATAAAAGAATGAGATGGCTACTCTTTGTAATGCTTGTAAAAACTTTTGCGCTTGATGCTATGCAACACTATCTGATCGATGAAAAGAAGAGACCAACTCCAGAGCTCCTAGAACTGGTTGAGCTTTTGGAGCCGGATGCAGAAGCTACTAGCTTTTCAGAGATTATCACTCTCACCCAAAAAAAGTGGTACCAAGCGGGTAGAGAGAGGTGGCAATTGGAGCCTCGTTATCCGGGTCAAGAGGGACAAGCATTTGCGCTTTTAGAGAAGCTGGGCTGTCTTCTGCCGATAGAGGCGCAAGAAGAGCATTACAACTACGCACTTCTCTTAGGCGGCTGGACGCCGCGCATGCAAAGGCGTATTAATTTCCTCATCGAGACTTGGAAAAAGGGAGTGCGGTTTGATAGGATTATAATGCTTACAGGCAAGCGTACTCTGGATGAAAGCGAAACGGCGCATCAGACAATTACCAGCGAAACTGAGATGTTTCTTCATCTTTTCGAAAACCATAAAATGCCACAAGAGCTGCGCGATCTCCCTCTTATTGTGATCGACACACCATTGCAAAACGGCAAGCGACCCAACACAGCAGACACAATCATTGCCTGGCTTAAAACAAACCCTGCGCCCGGCTCTTGTCTTGCCATTGCCGACCAGCCCTTTGCCGGATATTTCGATGCGGTGTTTAGAACGCACCTCCCCTCCTCTTTTTCGATAGAAGTTGCGGCATGCGAGGCGGATGCGCGCTACTCGCTCGCTCTTTATCTCGATAATTTAGCACGCCAGCTCTACCAAGAAAGAGAGGCAGGGTAAAGATGACACAGCGACTAGTTTTAATTCGCCATGGAGAGACCGACTGGACGCAAACAGATAGACACACGGGGCTTTCAGACATTCCCCTAAACGAAAAGGGAAAGAGAGAGGCGGCCCTATTACAAGAGGCGTTAAGCGGCTTTAACTTTGCGTGCGTCTTGTGTAGTCCTTTGAAGCGTGCAAAAGAGACCTGCATATTAGCAGGCTTTGGAAAAAAAGCAGAAACCGTACACGATCTGGTAGAATGGGACTATGGTCTTTATGACGGATTAACAACTGCCGAGATTTTAAAACAGAATCCCAACTGGAACCTTTTTAAGGATGGCGCAATAGGCGGTGAGACTCTCCTTCAAATCTCATCCCGCGCCGATCGTGTTCTAAAAAGATGCGAACAAGAAAAAGGTGATATCGCTCTCTTCTCTTCCGGACATATTTTGCGCGTGCTAACAGCGCGCTATCTCGCGCTCCCCGCATCGGAAGGCAGGCTTTTTTATCTCGCTCCCGCTTCCATTTCGATTTTAGGCTATGAGCATAACGCTCGGGTTATCCAGATGTGGAATCGAATAAATCACATTGTCTGAAATCTTCAAATCGTGCCCGCTTCCGCGCCCGCATGCGCGCCCGAATTCATCCGGATCGGGCGCGCATGCGGGCGCGGAAGCGGGCACGAAAAGAAATTTTGTTCCGTTTTAACATGAAATCGCTATGCTGACACTAATATGTCAATTGCATGGATTTTCCTACTCTTAGCGGGCTTTTTTGAGATCTGCTTCACCATCGCCCTCAAATACAGCCAAGGCTTTTCCAAACTTGTTCCCAGCCTGATCACAGTAGTTTTTATCGTCTTTAGCTTTTTCTCCGTCTCTCAAGCAATGAAGACGATTCCGATTGGAACCGCCTACGCTGTTTGGGCAGGCATCGGCGCTGCAGGAACCGTGCTTTGCGGCATCATCTTCTTTGGCGACTCCTACCACATCATCCGTCTTCTTTCGATCTTCCTGATCATCATCGGGATCATCGGCCTTAAACTCGCTCACATAGATTAAGTAGTTAAAACTTTCTCGCCCCGCTTCTCGCTTCGTCTCTTGATGCCAAGCGTCGCATCGGCAATGTAAAGACTACCCCAGGGTTTTAGCATCTTTTCTAGCTCTTCTGTCTCTTCCGGATAATCCAAGCAGGAAAAGGCGGTGATAAAATCAACCTTCTCCTTGCACATATCGAGCGATTCTATAAATTCGATAGTGAACACTTCCTCGTATTGAGGCGAAAGCAGCTTTAGCCATTCTTTTATCTCTTTGTGACCCTCGAGTCCCAGCACGATGACATGAATCTTCTTGTCAGTCTTTTCCGCAAGTTTTGTTAAAAGCGCAAAATCGAGTTCAAAAAAATTGAGCGGATTTAGAACCAGATAGTGCCCGCCCTTTGTATCATCAAAATCCCAACCCACCTTGAGATGGCACATATCAGCTCGCAAGAGATCTAAACCAGAAGATTTCATCACATCCAACCGATTGGGATTGATCACATAAGTTGCCGAATCGATCCCGATGTAAAGGTAGCCATTCTTTTCCAATCTGTTATGGAGCGCAACTAGCTCTAGGGCATGTGCAGCAAAATTCTCAAGGCCGATTGCACAGGCAGCATGTATGTTTACATCCGGAGCAACTGTTTCGAAAAAGAGAACGCGCGCCCCCTTTTCTTTTGCAAACTGGGAAAGCAGCCCCTTAAATTTAAGGGTGAGTTCATCGTTTGCAGTAGCACCTTTGAAAGCGATCTCTATTTTTTTATACCCCTTCTCAAGCAGCTGACCGACAAGTATGAGCTCTTGCAAAAGCCCACTCGGTTTTAGCGAAACAAAACGAAGAACAGGACTTGTAGCAGGAGGAAACTGGGTCGTGAGGTTATTCACCATCTTCCCTTCCAGCCAGCCCCTTCTGTCGAACCCTTGGCGATCAAAGCTATTTGCAGAAGATTCGAAAAGACCAAAAGACTCCCACAAAAGTTTAGAGTTGTCGCCATTTGGCTTTAAGCAGAGAGCCGGCTGCTCGAGCAACTTTTTAAAGGGTGACAAGTCATACTGCTCCTCCCAAAAAAAGGAGGTGATGAAGCAGAAGAGATCTACGAAAAAAGTAGAGAGTGTCTCCCAAGCGTCGCCTGCTAGCGCAAGACCCCAGCTGAACCAAGAGGGATCATCTTTTACTTTTGCTTGAGAGACGATCGTCGAGTCCAAAGAGGGAAAGGGAATTGGAAGACGGTGCTTTAATGTCTTAGGCTCTGTCCCATTAGCTTGATGTTTGGGTGTATAGCACTTGTAAAGACCCCAAGAGGTGGGCGACATGTGAGTGGGCATAAAAACCTAATAGTTTTAGTCGAGTAGCGCGGCGCGGTGTAAACGGTCCATTAATGCAAGGTTCTTAACTACAGTCTCATCACAAAAAACTAAAATCTCTTCGTATCCTTCGCGATCTGCCCTACGCAAAAGCGAATAGAGAGTCTCCTCTTTTGGCGACTCGAGCAGCATTTTTTTTAACTTTGAGGAAGCAGCATAAGTCACCAAACTTTGCCAGTCCATAAATAATTTAACTTGCGCCAAGGGTGCATAGTGGCGATGCGCAAGTCCCGGCGATGGAAGTGTTTCATTCGCGCCAGGTTTTTTGGAAAAGAGGCGCACCTCTTTTTTCAAAACTGCTTCAATCTCCTCTTTTGTGATGGTGCCGGGCCTTAAAAGAAGCGGCTCTTTACCACACACCAGACAGAGCACAGTCGATTCGATTCCAATGGGAGACTCTCCTCCGTTTAAAACAGCAACGCTGTTTGCGAAATCCTCTCTCACATGTTCAAGCGCTGTGCTGCTAGGCTTGCCGGAAAGATTGGCAGAAGGAGCAACAAGCGGAGCTCCCACCTTTAGCAGAAGCTCTCGTGCAATAGGATGGCTCGGCATACGCACTGCAATCGTATCTAGCCCGGCAGATACACTGGCCGGTACTTGGGGATGGCGCTTTAAAATGAGCGTAAGAGGCCCCGGCCAAAACGCTTTTGCAAGAAGATAAAAATCGGGAGGGATATCAACTGCTAACTCTTTAAGCTGCTCTAAAGTGGCGATATGCGCGATAAGAGGATTATTCTGGGGCCTTTTTTTGGCTTGAAAGACCTTTAAAACGGCCTTCTCGTCAAAAAGAAGAGCTCCGAGACCATAGACAGTCTCCGTCGGAAAGGCGACGATCTCTCCCGCCTTTAATAGCTCCACAGCCCCATCTAGGTTCATTGTGCAAGCGCCCAGAAGAAGGTAAACGTAAGCGCAATCTTAGCGCCAATGGCGACTAGAATACGATTGAAGTGGCGGTCGACAAAAGCTTTAATCTTGTCTCCCCAGAGGTACATCATCTGTGCGATTAAGAAAAACCTGGCAGCTCTTGCGATGAACACAAACGCCAAATAAGGCAAAAGAGAGAGATGGCAAAAGCCAGCCGACAAAGTAACCGCTTTAAACGGAATAGGTAGGAAGCTGCCTACCATCACCGCTAAATTCTGATGGCTCTGGTAGTGAGCTGCAAGGCGCTCAAAAAAGGCAGGAGAGATCAGGTGAGCGAGCACAAACGGCCCTATCGAATCCCACAAGAGATGGCCGAAGAGGTAACCCCCAAGGCCTACTACGGTCGAGGAAAGCGTTGCAATACCCGCATAGATAAACCGCTTCTTGGGGTTCTCCCAGCAAAAGAGCATCAAAAGCGCATCGAGCGGCAGGAAAAGAATCAGCTCAAGCAGAAAGACCACGCCAATCCAGAGGGGCGCTTTCGTGGAGTAGGCCTTCTGTGTTGCCCAATCATAAATTTGGCGAATCGGTTTAATCATAAAAATAGACAATTAAAAATTAAGTACTTTAATATAACCAATTAACTATTGATTGTCAAGGGATTTAAAATAAAAAATTGATCGCAAGATCTTAACTACCAAGGAGTTATATGAAAGCCGCCAGTATAATTACAGCCGTCTATGGCCTACTCATTTTTATCGGGGGCATTATCGGGCACATCAAAGCCGCTAGCTGCGCCTCACTGGTCATGGGGATTACCTTTGGAATCCTGCTTCTGGGCGCCTCTTACCTCTTATACCGCAAGCAAGCAGCAGGAGCTTATGGAGCCATCTGCCTGCTTCTGCTCCTCGATGGGTTCTTCACCTTCCGGTTTTTAAAGACCTTCAGCTTTTTCCCTTCAGGTTTCTTTACGCTGCTAACCCTGCTTGCACTCGTTCTTGTTGTGGTCTCACTCCGAAAGAAAGCCTCGCGACGATCGTAGCTTCTTTACCTTGCCACGGTTCGATTTTGCCTTTAAAACACGCTCTTTTGCGGCCCTGGGCTTTTTTGTAGCGACACGCGGAGGAGCCCTGTAGTTGAGTTTTCTTACCTTCTCGCGCAGCTTCTCTAAACAGATCCTCTTGTTTAAATACTGGCTGCGCTCCTGCTGCGAGCTTACGACAATCCCAGTCGGCAGGTGTTTAATTCTAACGGCGCTATCGGTCCGGTTGACATGCTGTCCGCCACTGCCGCTTGCGCGAAAGGTCGAAATTAGACACTCATCCAGTAACTTTTCATCAGATGTGGGAAGGATAATCTGGCTCATTTTTCGTAACGTTTTTGCACTTCAGCCCAGTTGATGTTATCAAAGAAAGCAGTGATATAATCCGCCTTTTTAAGCCCATACTCTGTGATATAAGCGTGCTCAAATACATCACAGACCAGAAGTGGCGTTCCGCCAGCCAAATGACCTAAATCATGCTCTTGAATCCACATGTTCATCAGCCTGCCATTTTGAGGGTCTCTATAGAGAATAGCCCAGCCAATGCCGCGCATCATGCCAGTGGCTACAAAGTCCCGCTTCCACTGCTCAAAAGAGCCAAAATCCTTAGCTATACGCGCATAGAGCTGAGAGCTCTTGTCGATCGAGTCGCTTCCCCCTAAGTTCTCAAAATAGAGCTCATGCAAACGCATCCCATCCAATTCCCAAGCGACCCGTCTCTTAAGGCCCGCCCATTCGAGACTCCCCTCTTTGCCATGAAGCGTCATATCGCGCAGCATGCTCAGTAAAAGATTGCTGTTCTTCACATAGCCTTGGTAGAGCTCAAAATGCATGTTTAGAAGCGCATCAGAAAAGCCACTCATCCCTAAGAGGTTCGAATAGTCTTTGGCTTGGTAGTCAATAGGGACTTTGACGACAGGTTTTTTCTCTCCCGCCGCATGGCCTAACCCTATCCCCATGAACATCAAACATATAAACATTATTTTAAACATAGCCCCTCGCAGAGTAAAAGTCGTTCATTTACAACTATATACGCCTAAAGAATTAAATCTATTAAAAAATTTATTTACACAAGATACTTATTATTAAAATATTAAATGTATTGTGTTAATTAATATTTGTTTATATAATCGTTACATATTATTTAATAATTTACTTATATGACGACAACAAACGCAATTAACAGAAAAGCCTCTTACGACCCTTACGGCGGACCCGGCTGCCCTCTTGGAGCTGGAGGCCCCAGTCCGTTGAACCTCCTCTACGCAACAACCGATACTGTACAGGCAGCCTATGCTCTACATCAAGCACGCCAAATTGGAGATGGGGAGGGAAAGAGAGACGCCTCGATACGGATATTTGCAGCTCCCGCAACATTTTTCCAAGCAGCCTCATCCGTTGCTCTTCTCTCTGCAGAGCATATCGCTGCATGGAGCGGCTGGTTGCTTCCCCTAGTTGCTGTTATCGCCGTGCCTGTGCTAGTGATAGGTCTTGGTATTTGTGTGCTGGAACTGGGCTTCGAAGGCGTACACGTAAAGCGCGCACTTACTTTGCTAAACAACCTCCACGTCTCACAAATCGAAAGGCTGACTAATATTCTCTCGATTCCGGATGAGAAAAAGCGCGCACAAGCAGTCGGAGATTGGATACGCGATAATGCATTAGATCCCAAACAATGGGCCCAAGAACTTGAGCTGCTGAGTAGAGCACGCAGAGAAGGAGCTCTATTGCAAGATGTTGAACCAATCTTGGCAAGTATCCGCGATAAATTGGTAAGAGACGATCTGCAATACCTCCATGCAAAGTATCTCACTTTAGACGAAAAAGATCAGGCGAAGATCGATGCGATTTTTGCAAGAGGAACTACAAAAACACATGAGCAGTTGGAAGAAGAGCTGCTTGCTGTTAAGCGTGCAAAGCTTGTGCGTAGAGTCATGCCCTGGTGTGCAAATGAAGTGCAAGCCAATGTTCCTTCTTATCTGCAGAGGATCAACACCTCTCGTTGGAGGCGCACGTGCACAAGTAAGCATTGAGGCTACAAAATTGCTTGCACAAGTCGCAACACAAGCAAAGAAGAAGCTGCTTATCCACACTCTGGGAATGATAGGAATTGTGCTCACGATCCTTGCTTTGGGCTTCCATCTTGCCCCCGTTCTACTTCTGCTTATCGCGGGCATTCTCATCACGCTTGCCTACATGTATGCGCAAGGCACCTTGGGAGAAAAAAACTGGGGATTCTCATTTAGAAAAGCGATCCTGCCCAATTGCGTAATCAACTGGTTGGAAAACAGAAAGAAAAAGACAGAAGCGGCTCTTCCGATCCAACCTGCGCGAGTTGCGGTAATTTAATGGATCTACGATAACATCCATTGCATGGACTAAGCTTTCCCCTGAAATCAAACAGCATCGCAAGACCAACTTTGCCATACACCCATAATCCAGAACCGCTGGTCGCCCCGTTCGATGACGGGAGAGCGGATGACGGACGAAGAGCTAATGCCGCTTTTTGAAGCGGCGCGTTTTGCACCCTCTTCCTACAACGGACAGCCTTGGCGCTTTCTTTTTGCTAAGCGCAACACAAAAGAGTGGGACTACTTTTTCGATCTCATGATCGACTTTAACAAGAGCTGGACAAAGAACGCAGCTGTGATTGGTGTCGTCATCTCGCGAAAAACATTTGAGCAGAACAACAAACCGTCTGTTACCCATAGCTATGATGCAGGTGCTGCATGGATGAGCCTCGCCTTAGAGGGCTCTAGACGCGGCTTTGTCGTCCATGGCATGCAAGGCTTTGACTACCAGCGCGCACGCCAAGTTCTCGAAATCCCCGATGATTACCAGGTCGAAGCGATGTTTGCCATCGGCAAGCGCGCCCCCAAAGAAAACCTTCCCGAAGAGCTCCAAAAGCGCGAATTTCCTTCAGATAGAAAGCCCCTCAATGAGGTGATCATGGAAGGCAAGTTCCAACTGCCCAAGCCCCCCGCCGCATAAAGAATATTATTATTCATTTTTTCTCTGTCTGCCGGTATCATTTTAGCTCATAAAATGACGCAAGCATTAACTTTAAATAAAACTCAGATCCAAGCAGATCCAACCGCAGCCGAACAGAGCTGCTCTGATTATCTTATCGACCGCATACAGTCAATCTGGAGCGCTTTTTGCGCCTGGATCACAAGCTGGATGAGCCAGCTATTTACCTCGCGAGAACCTCTTCCTGCTTTCGAACCTAAGCAAAAGCTAGAAACACCTCTGGAAGTTATAGTTGGAGAGTATGACAGCGCATTTGGAGTCAAAGTTACAAATTATGATGGACGATCGATCGATGGCGCCGTGAACGTAGATCGTTCCATTGAAGAAAGAGCCAAAGCAATTAAAGCGACGATTAAATCTATATCTTTACTTCATTTTGTCGCTAATCCCATGCACACATCAGAAACAGGCTCCAATCGGACAGCATTACTCCTCAAACTAGGCGCAGATCCCAATGGCAGAATCAACCGCAATTACACCCCGCTTCATTGCGCTGTCCTGACCGGTTCTTTTTTGGCCTACAAAACTTTGCGTGAGCATAGAGCCAATCCTTGGATTAGACATGCTGATAATGATCATGCTGCAAAGCATACCCCCATCGAGTTGGCCTACCAGATGCTTGCATCCAAGCAGACGGTTGCCGATTATTTTCATACTTTCTTAAATACCGTCTATTGGGATTTGAAGCTGCATTTACCAATCGAGTTCAAATCTAAGGAGAAATTCGGCCTCATAGAGAATGTAGAGCAGATGCTTAGCTATGAGGTCGACAAGATTGCAAACCTCATTCATGCGGCTTTGGGAGATCTACTTTCTCTTTCTTCTTCGAAACTAACCGGCGAATACTACCTCTCCGGCGAGCCTGGAGAATCTGGAGAGATCCTGGTCCAGCAGTATATGCATTTGAGTAACAACCATTCTCCTCTCCAAGGAACTGTTCAACAACAGCTCGATAACATTCAAAAAGGCCTAGAGACAAGTCATGAACTTTTTTTGGCTGCTACTTATTGGATGAGTAAGCAGGAGAATAAAACAGAGCTATTGCTTCAACTAGGTGCCAATCCAAATGCCTGCATACGATTTGGCATCCACCGCACCTTTACCCCCCTTCACGTTGCTGTTCTTGACCGATCTTTTGCAGCTTACACGACACTGCGCAAATGGGGTGCAGATCCCAACGTTAGACTCGGAGCTAACGAAGAGGGTGATAGCTGCATCGAGTTAGCAGCTACAATGCAAAATTCCAATCTAGATTACTCCTATTTTGAACAGTTCGTAAAGGCCGCAGGCGTTCAACCTGAAGAAAAGCCTCTTTTTCCATCCGCATATTCTAGCAATGGAATGAGAGGTCCCTACGGTTCTAGCCAGGAGCTAACCAAAATAATCGCGTACGAACAGATGCGACAGCTCTCGCGCATACGTAATGTATCAGGCAAAATTGTCCACTTTTGGCAAATCACAAAGCCTCTCGCCCTGCTTATCGCCCAATACGCCCAATACTACGTTTAACCTAACTGTCTAATTACCAATATTTTAAAATAAATTGTATTATAAAACTTATTATTATATAATCAACTATGTAAAGACAGATAATAATGAGGTAATTTATGCGTATAGGTAATGCCCCCCCAACTCCCCCCTATAATCCAATTAGCCCTATTCAATCATCTTGGTTTCCAGATCAATTGAGAGATGCGTTTAATAGAGTGCACAATGCGATGTCTAAGATCTACAGTGATATTCACAGCACGCCACCTGCTAGCGCTGATCAATTAAATACGGATCTAGCCGCATTGAACGATGCAATAGATGGAAAAGACGGTCTGCAGAGTTGGCTAAATTACTGTTCTGATCCTAAGCGTTGGCCTCCCCCACAAACACTCCCTAGAATACAGGCGGAAACATGCAACGATGCGATTTCTAGCATTAACAAGAAAATGCAAGACTGCGTGACTGCTGCAGAAAAGAGCCCTCCTGACGTAGTTGCTGCGGATAAAGCCTACTATGGAGCCGGTGACGCACTTCAGGTATTTTATCAAACCATTTGGCCGCAGACCTAAAACCTTCAGAATCTTTTCTAGATAAAAAAAATCGAGCAAGCCCTGAGCTTGCTCGACACTTTTAATCACGCTTAGCTAAAAAACAGCTAACTGTTCAGGTTATCTGCGCGCAGCTGATTTGCGTTTGCGTGAAGTAGTCTTACGCTTAACAGATTTTTTTGTAGATCTGCGAGCAGACTTTCTAGATGCTTTACGTTTTGCCATATTTATCTCCTTGTTTGATAATGAGATGTTCTAGCTTAATTTTGGTTCTTTTACAAAGAACCCTTACAAGTCTTTTTCATCTCATAATGTCACTCTACTACTTTCCGAATTAAAAAATAATAAAAATTTTTTACAAGCATAGTTTTGAGGCTATATTTGCTTGTAAAAAATTTTTATTTTGAAGGAGAAAGAATACGTGTTTTTATACGCACTTTTAGAAGAGAATTTGCTTTCTTCGCTTTTAACTTTTCAGCTAATGGATTTCTATGTGTAACTTTTATTCTTATTTTTCTTTGTGCTGCGATCATATTAAAACCTAACCATCCTACTTTTTTTGGCGACAAACTTTAATGTAGGGATGAAAAGATTTTTTTTAAAGAATTATTTAACAACTATGTCGATTCTTTGAATAACATCGCCTTGTGCGATCTTTGTAACGACATCAAAACCGGAGATGGTTTTGCCGAATACTGTGTATTCGCGATCAAGATAAGGTACCTTTTCTAAGGTGATGTAAAATTGGGAACCGCTAGAACGTTTTTGTGGGTTAGCTTGGTCGGGAAGACGCGCCCATGCAAGAGCTCCTTTTTCATGGAGAAGTCCGATTTCGGCGGGGACTGTGTAGCCAGGTCCTCCCCTGCCAGTGCCATCCGGATCTCCGCCTTGCACCACAAATTGGGGAACAACGCGGTGAAACTTTAAGCCATTATAAAAGCCGCCTTGTGCGAGCTGGATGAAGTTGGTGACGGAAAGGGGTGCTTTTTCTGTGTTAAGTTCGCAAGTGATATCACCTTTACTTGTATGGATCACTGCCAGGTAGCTCTTTCCTTTTTCAAAGGCTTGCGCTTTTGTCGGTTCAGAAAACTTCATGGGAGCCTCTCCTGCGTGGATTGCATTGCAAAGTAGAACTACTATAAGGGTAATAAGTGTTCGCATATGAGTAATGCTTATACTTTAACAAACTAAAAACTGACAAGCTTTCTTTTCTCGTGCCCGTGTGCGTGCCCGTACCGGTGCCCGAATTAATCCGGATCGGGCACGGGCACGCACGCGGGCACGGGCACGATTTAAATAAAATCAGCGTTCGTCTAATGTGACACTATGCTACGTCAACTCTTACTACTAGCCATTGCCACGCTCTATTATCTTCCCTATTGCCCTTATTCGAGGCAGGTGCTCACATACCTGGAAGAGAACCCACACCCTCTAATCATGAAAGATGTCTCTTTGGATCCTGAAACCAGAGAAGAGCTAGTAAGTAGAGGAGGCCAAGCCAGAGTCCCTTGTCTTATCGACGATGAGGATGAAGCTATCTATGGTGCTGCTGCTGTAATCGACTGGCTCGAGACACATTAATAGTGACACATTAATAGTGCTTTTCAACTTTGCACAAATCGGGTACAACCAGGGGTTGTTTTAAAAAAGGCGTTTTCTCTAATGCTACCCGGATCTTCTGCTAATAAGCCCAGACGTATTTTAAGCATCTTTATCTTGGCGATGCTCAACGTCTCGATCATGGCAAGCTTGCGCAATCTCCCTCTTGTTGCCGAGTATGGCCTGAGCATTATCTTCTATTTCTTTGTCGTTGCAATTGGATTTCTTATTCCTTGTGCGCTTGTATCCGCCGAGCTTGCTACGGGCTGGCCCAAAGGCGGCGGGATCTATATATGGGTGCGCGAAGCGCTCGGGGATCGCTGGGGCTTTTTAGCGATCTGGATGCAGTGGATACATAATGTTGCCTGGTATCCTGTTATCCTCTCTTTTGTCGCGACTACCTTTGCTTATGTCTTTTACCCCACGCTAGCCACCAATAAGATCTTTGTTCTTTGTGTTATCCTCTTTAGCTTCTGGGGAATGACGCTTCTGAATTATTTGGGCATTCGAACATCGAGTCTTTTTAGCACTGCAGGTGTTATTTTAGGAACGATTCTGCCGGGGCTATTTATCATCGGCTTAGGGATAACATGGCTGGGCCAAGGCAATCCCGCTCACATCACCTTTACGTTGGACTCCCTGCTTCCAAATCTTAACAGCATTAACAATCTCGTCTTTCTCGCGGGTCTGTTTTTGGCCTTTGCTGGACTTGAGGTGACAGCTGCTTTGGCATCTGATGTGCAAGAGCCTCAGAAAAACTATCCGCGTGCCATCATCCTCTCCGCAGGCATCACCTTTGGCCTCTTTCTCTTGGGATCTCTTGCGATTGCTATTGTTATCCCGCGTGAACAGATCAGCATCGTCTCAGGTCTTCTAGAAGCCTTTCAGACCTTTTTCGACTTTTACAGCCTCGGCTGGATTCTGCCCATCATGGCGATTCTGCTTATCATTGGAGCAATTGCAGAAGTAAATTCGTGGATTGTGGGACCGGTTATGGGACTCCACTCCACATCGATCCATGGCAACCTCCCTCCCTTCTTTCAAAAGCTCAACAAGCATGGAACTCCGGCAAATCTCCTCTTTTTTCAAGCAGTGATCGTCAGCATCTCTTCTTGCGCCATTCTCTACATGCCAACCGTTAGCAGCTACTACTGGATCTTAAGCGCCCTTAGCGCTCAAAGCTATCTTGTCATGTACATCCTAATGTTCATCGCAGCGATTCGCTTGCGCTACTCAAAACCTCATGTGCCGCGCGCCTACCGCGTCCCCTACTCTGCTCCCGGCATATGGCTCGT
Source organism: Chlamydiia bacterium (assembly GCA_963804085.1). Classification (GTDB taxonomy): domain Bacteria; phylum Chlamydiota; class Chlamydiia; order Chlamydiales; family Rhabdochlamydiaceae; genus CAWDOQ01. The sequence goes on from CAWDOQ010000015.1 coordinate 58,602, forward strand.
CTCTTGCATCGGCATTTTAGCCTGCGCCTTTACCATCTTTGTCGGATTCTTCCCGCCCTCTCAGCTCCAAGTCGGCAGCTTAGTCTTTTACGACTCCTTCTTGATTGTCGGTCTTCTTATCATGATCGCTATCCCCCTGATCATCCACCAGTTTCGAAAGCCGGACTGGATACGCTAAATTTTTTTTATTTGCCCAATTTAAAAGCAGCGCAGAGTATTCTCTTTGCTCTTAAAGAGGCTAATCTATGACAACCCCTGTAACAATCACTCCAAAAAATGGAGCTCAGTCCCCTCTAGCGGCAAGAGGTCTCAATGCAAAAGAACAAAAAAGGGCTGGAGATCCCACTAGTGCCCAGAGCGCGTCAACATTAACATCTGCTGCCCCTTATGCAGAGCTCTCCTGCTTCGAGTGGGTTTATACAACTATATGTACTTGGGTAAGCATGATTACAGATTGGATGAGTTCCTGGTTCTCGCCTACTGAAGAGAGCCTATCTGCTAAAAGAAGAGAGTATCGTAAAGAGATCTGGCAACAGACAGAAAGTACCGCAAAAGAGCTCTGCCTTCCTAACATCGAATACTCTGTAAGCCAATCCTACAAGTGGGCGCTTGATGCAACTCAACCTATAAAATCCAGAAAGGGAGCTCACAAGACTAAAGTGGTGATCTCCCAAGAAGACCTTCTCGACATGGCCTTTCATGCACAAAAAGCAGGAGGCTGCTCAGTTATGGCTTTAAATGCCGGCAACCCAAAAGTGCCAGGAGGAGGCTATAAAGAAGGGATGCGCGGAAGAGAAGAGGAGATCATGCGCAGAACCACCCTTGCGTTTGTTTTGGATGAGTCCTTAGGCTACTCAAAAATCAAGTATCCGCTTGCTGAAAACGAAGGAATTTACGCCAAAGGTGTGCTCATTCTACGCGCTCAAAAGCAATATCAGTATGCGTATTTAGACACAGCAAACGTCGGTTTTGCAACCGTTGCCCCTCTCGAGAAGCCTCATAGAGAGATAGACGCGCATGGGCAGATGAACTTAAACAAAGACGATCTGGAGACTACGCGGAATAAAATACGCCTTCAATTTCGCCTAGCCAAAAAAGAGAAGCACGATCTTTTAGTGCTCGGTGCTTTTGGCGGAGACTTTGCAACAAAAGAGATCGCAAAGCTCTACAAAGAGGTGTTAGAAAAAGAGTTTCGCGGCTGTTTTAAAACTGTTGTTTTTGCTATTCGCGACGAAGTGGAGCGCCAAGTGTACGAAGAGACCTTCCAGCAGAAGCACACCACGCTAAAAGAAGCCCTATCCAGATAAAAAAAAACCCTCCAGTTTATATTCATCGACCTATCCGCATAGATCTGATGACTGGAAGGTAGGAAGTCATTTTTTTCTCAGGCTATTGGATGAAAAGCTGCTAATGAAGCACGGCTAATCGTCTCATGCCTCTCTGAGAGGCTTTGGTACCCTGAGAACTCCTTGGCATATATTGAGCGACAGTGGAGAGAACTCTCTACCAATCACCGCCACCCGAGGTTTCGCCTTGGAAAATGACCTCTTATCTTTAATATAGCAATTAACCATTAATTATTAAAGTAATTAATTTAAAATTGTTAAAAATTAATTATATTAATATAAGAAATCAACCCATTCGAAAGCGCAAATCCTAAGGCCTTGATTCAGAGCATCTTCTAATCTAAATTTTAACGTGAAGAAAGATAACAGCTGGGCCCCAAAGGAAGGGCACTTCAAACTGCTCCTGTAGCTGTAGATGAGGCGCATCTATTGGAAAGCTAACGCTAATGACTTTAGCGCCGCTCTTGAGCTTTTCTGTGGCGCGTAGGACAGCTTCAATATAGCTCTCCTCCATGCAGGTGCCGGCTAAGTAGACAACGCTTGCATCAGAAAGATCGCACTCGGAGAGATCTTTGCAATGAAAGGTAACACGTCTCTCCCCTATCTCTTCTGCGATATTTTTAGCTTTTTGAATGAATGTAGCCACCCAGTCGATCCCAACGCCCGTACAGCCAAAGTGGGAGACGAGAAAAAAGAGGGCTCTTCCCCGGCCACAGCCAAGATCGATCAGATGGTCGTTTGAGGAGAGGCCGCACTTTTTGGCGATGATCTCTAAACTTGTAAGCGGCGTCTCTCCGTAGACATGCACCTCTTGCTCATTTCTTTCGGTCATAAACTTACGAGAGATCTGGTAGGGGTTTTGTAAAAAATAGGCACGCTTAAGTGCTCTATCTAACTTGCAAAAGAGGGTGTTCTTAGAATAACGTTTTTTGACTCTTCTCTCTTCTTGCCAGGAGCGGAGCTTTACAAGAAAAAAGGTACAGAACTGTTCACCAATTGATCGCATGGCCAGGTTCTACTGCTAAAAATGTGGCGGGGTCGATCTCCTCTTTTTCTAACGCAAGAAGCAGATCGAAGGGAGGCTGGTGCATCGGCTCATCGGAGAGGCAAAACGTCTTCCAGTGCATGGCAAGGCTCTTTTTGGAGCGGACATCTTGGTGGATACGCACCGCATCGGCAGGCTCGATGTGAACAGGCGACATGAATTTGCGCGGCATATACGATCCTATCGGAATTAAGCTTAAATCCATATGCTTCCACTTCTTTCCGATATCTCTAAAATCGACAGGGTTATAGCCGGTGTCTCCTACGAAATAGAGGCGTTTTGTCCCGCTGTGCTTATGATGCTCCTTATGGTGCTCATTGTGCTCATACTCGAAATCGACCACCCAACCTGCCCATAAAGTGTTGTTCAAGTTAGTGCTGAGCCTTCCGGAAAAGTGTTGAGCGGGAACAGCAGTCGCTGTGAGCTTCATTTTCCCATGCACAATCTTCGCTTCTTCCCACCAGCCGCGTTCGATCACCTTCTCGATCCCATGGCGTTTAAACCAGGCTTTGACTCCTGTTGGCACAAACCAGACGATATCGGGAAAGAGCTTGTGAAGCGTCCGGATACTCTTTTTGTCTAGATGGTCGTAATGGTCATGGCTGATCAGGACAAAATCGATTCGAGGCAGCTCCTGCAAGTGAAGAGCGGGCGGATGGTGTCTTTTTGGGCCTAAAAAGCCTACGGGAGAGCAGCGCTCGCTAAAGATCGGATCGGTCAAAATATGGATCCCTTCTATCTGAATGAGATAGGTGCTGTGGTTGATCCAGGTGGCAGTAGGCGCGCTTTTATCCAGCGGCTTTTTGGGGATGGGAAAAGAAAAGCCCTCAGGTACAGGGACGAGCGTATGCGAATCCTTGTAGAAACCGACCTGCCAAAGTAAAAACTCAAATAGTGCGCGCTTGATATGTCCCTCGTAAGGGTTGGAGAAAAATTTTTTTAACATAGCGATATTGGAGTTGCATCGATAAGCGCCGTATCCCCAAAAAATTGGATCGGTCCTACAAATCGATATTCATCCTCTATCTGCCAGCTATTTCTTTTTTTTGCAAATCTTGTAAATGGCTCGCCTTTAAGATCGACCAGCGCTTTTTCTATAACGGGTTTGGTTTTGCCCTTGCGCACCTCGAGCTTTAGAAGCGCTGCGAGCGGCACAGCGGCTACGCTCCACTTGTCTACCGGCCGGGATAAGCCATCCACTGCGGACATGTAACCCGTAAAGCCCGCTCTTACAATCAGAGCTGCCACATAACCGAGCGCATAGCAGTAATGAGCATCGAAGTTCGAGGGGAAACCAGCTCTTCCCTCGTAGCCAAAAAAATGGGGTTGTGCGCTAAATTTATCCTGCTTCTTTTTGATAGTGAGAGCTCTTGTCACAAGTTCAATGAGCATCCTCTCTGTCTCGATGAGAGAGAGGTTGACATTTCCATGCGGATCGCGCTCAAAGTTTAGCTGCTTCTGTATCGCTTCCGGAAGTAGCTGGAAACAGCGTGCCGATTTGGAAGAGAGTTTACTCGTATCGGGGTTCTTGTTTAATTCCGAAAGAAGAAGCGCCATCTCAGGTATAAATTCTACGAGCCCTTCGGGGATCAAAATAACCCCGTAGTTTTTGCCCACCTCTGCCCTTTCGATGATCAGATCGACAATCTCGTCAACGATCTTAGCAAGCGATATCTTCTTTGCAGCGATCTCTTCGCCAATAAGAGCCAAGTTTGGCTGTGCTAAAAGCGCACACTCGAGAGTGATGTGAGAAGCAGATCTACCCATAAGCTTGATAAAGTGGTAGTACTTCTTGGCTGACATGCAATCGCGTGCGATGTTGCTGATCATCTCTGCATAAGTCTTGCAAGCAGTGTCAAAGCCAAACGAGATAGCGACATGCGCATTTTTCAAATCGCCGTCGATAGTTTTTGGAACACCTACCACCTTTGTCTTGCAGCCATTGGCCAGGAAGTATTCGGCCAAAACAGCCGCATTGGTGTTGGAGTCATCGCCGCCAATGATGACAAGACCATCTAGTTCTTTGCAGGTTTTTAAAGCAGCTTGCATCTGCTCCTCTGTTTCGATCTTGCCGCGACCTGAGCCGATCAGATCAAAGCCCCCTTGGTTGCGGTAGGGAGCGAGTAGTTCTTTTGTGATCTCTTTTTGTTTGCCGCCTATGATGCCACCTGGGCCGTTTAGAAATCCAAAGAGACGGCTCTTAGGATGAAGAGCTTTTAGGGCATCAAAGAGCCCAGCGATCACATTGTGTCCGCCCGCAGCTTGGCCTCCTGAGAAGACAACTCCTATGCGAAGAGGGGCGGAAGGGAGGCTCCCTTTGCCCGTCTTTAAAAGAGGTTGATTATGCGTATGCGGGAAGAGTTTTGCGATTTCAGGGGCAGCCCGCATGGCCTTCCCCTTCACAAGGGTGACCCCCTTTAAATTTTTTAAAATTGCAGGAAGGGGCGGTTGGTACTCTTGTCGCTTTTTTTGTAAAAGATTGTACGTCATAAACGCCCCTCATTTAAAGGGTTATGCAATTTCAATTCAAGCCTTTGCTTTTATCTTCCAATTTTTTAAAATTCGTCTAAACCAGGTGGTATCGTATATGCATCCAAAATTTATCTTTATAAGTGGCGGTGTGGTCTCCTCTTTAGGCAAAGGGTTGACCTCAGCTTCAATTGCAATGCTCTTAGAGAGCCGAGGCCTTAAAGTGGCCCTTTTGAAGCTCGATCCCTATCTCAACGTCGATCCTGGCACCATGAACCCCTTTCAGCACGGCGAAGTCTATGTGACAGATGATGGCGCAGAGACCGACCTAGACCTCGGCCACTACTTCCGCTATACAAGCGTGCCTCTCTCTCGCGCCTCTAATGCAACTTCAGGCCAGATCTATGACACGGTCATCAAACGCGAAAGACGCGGTGACTACTTAGGAAAGACAGTCCAGGTAATCCCTCACGTTACCGACGAGATCAAGCAGAGAATTTTAGCAGCGTCGAAGCATGAGCTTCTCGTAGACGTAGTGATCGTCGAGATCGGAGGAACTGTAGGCGATATCGAATCTCTCCCCTTTTTCGAAGCGATCCGCCAGTTCCGCTACGAAAGGCCGCGCGACTGCATTAACATCCACCTAACTTATGTCCCCTACTTGAAAGCAGCAGGAGAGGTAAAGACGAAACCCACTCAACACTCGGTACAGATCTTAAGAGGGATCGGGATCATTCCAGACATCATTCTTTGCAGATGCGAAGAGAGCCTAACGCAGGAGATGAAAGATAAGATCAGCCTATTCTGCAGCGTTCCCAAAGAGGCTGTGATCGATGAGGTCGATGTTGCATTCAGCATCTACGAGGTGCCCATCAGCCTGCAAAAACAGGGTTTGGACAGCAAGATCTGCAAGATGCTCGAGCTTCCCGAATCGACTGCTAACATCAAAGCATGGGAAGATATGCTCCATCGCATGCGCCATCCCAAAGGCAAGGTGGTGATCGGCATCGTAGGCAAATATATGCAGCACCAAGACGCATACAAATCTGTTTTCGAAGCACTCCAACATGGCGCTATCGCCAATCAAGTAGACATTGAAATACGCCGTTTCGAATCGGATAAGATCCATTCCGAACAGGATGTGGAAAAAGAGATTGGCGGATGCGACGGCTACCTAGTTCCTGGCGGCTTTGGCGAGCGCGGCTGGATCGGGAAGATTTTAACTGCCAAATACTGCCGTGAAAAGAAGATCCCCTACTTTGGACTCTGCCTTGGGATGCAGATCATGTGCATTGAATTTGCGCGCCACGTCTTAGATTTAAAAGACGCTAACTCCACCGAGGTCGACCCACAAACACCTCATCCGATTATCTCGCTACTCAGCGAGCAGCAAGGAATCGAAAATCTCGGAGGCACGATGAGACTCGGCGCCTACGATTGCGTGATTAAAAAAGGATCAAAAGCAGAGAGAGCTTACGGTGCAACGCGTATTTCCGAGCGCCACCGTCACCGCTTTGAATTCAACAACCGGTTTAAAGAGGATTGTGAAAAAAAGGGGCTCACACTCTCTGGTACTCTAGAAAACGGACAGCTCTGTGAGATTGCTGAGATCAAGGATCATCCCTGGATGATAGGCGTGCAGTTTCATCCCGAGTTTAAATCAAAACCTACAGCTCCTCATCCTCTATTCCGCGACTTTATCGCAGCAATAATGCAAAAAAAGAGATAGGAGATCTATCAGAGTGGGACGCATTGCAGCAATCGACTTTGGAATGGCCAGAATCGGCATAGCACTGTCTGATGAGCGCAAAGTAATCGCCCTTCCCAATTGCGTTTTGCCTGCACATAAAAACTTGGAAGAGAGCGTCAAAGCGATTTGCGAGAAGCTCTCCACCTTCGGAGCGATCGAAACGATCATAGTCGGCCTTCCCCTGCTTATGACAGGAAAAGAGAGCCCCATGTCCCAGATCGTAAGGGCGTTCGCAGAGCTACTCGAAAAGCTCTCCGGAATCCGCACGGTTCTCTTCGACGAACGGCTGACAAGCGTTCAAGCCGACCGTGCGCTAAAAGAGCACATGACACGAAAAAAACGCTCCAAAGTGATCGATGCAGTTGCCGCCTCTACTCTCCTGCAGAGCTTTTTAGACAAAAACCATACGTAGGATAAGCGTTGCATAACTCTTTAACGGTGCCTCTGCCTCTGCCCGTGCCTGAAAAAGAAAGACAAAGATCGGGCACAGGCACAGGCACAGGCACAGGCACGTTAAGAAAAAGAATTAGAACAGGATGGGCAGGATGAAGAGAAGAGAAGAGGAAGATTTTAGAACAGGATGGACAGGATAAGCAGGATGAAGAAAGACATTTTTTCTTTCTTATCCTGCTTATCCTGTCCATCCTGTTTTAAATCTCTTTCTTTCTTATCCAGTTTATCCTCTTTTCTTCTCTCCCTTGTGCTTTTTTCTTTTCACTGTCCGCCGCACCCTGATGTCTTAGCCGTACTCGCCCACACAAACGATGTGTTGTTTTTTCCGATCGTCGCGCAGCGCTGCCTCTCGCTTACTATCCCTGCGCACATGAAGAGAAACGTCTTTATTGCAGCAGCAGCTCACGGAGATCTGGAGCTGATCAAAATTCTGTTTAAAGAGATGATCCAAAGAAACTGCTTCTTCGATCACGAAATTCTGATCCATGCCTGTTTTGCTGCAGCCATGCATGGACATAAGGAAGTGCTGATCTTCTTGTTCGATGAGGTCTTTCCGGAGAGCAAGCGTTTTATGACCCGCGAAGTTTTAAATAACTGCTCTGTATTAGCAGCTGCTCATGGACATGTCAAAGTGCTGAAGTTTCTTTTTAAAAAGGCCTTTCCCCAGCACACCTTTTTTGTAAACGATGAGATTTTAAACAGCTGCTTTATCTGCGCATCAGCGCATGGACAGCTCGAAGTCGTCGAGTTTTTATTCTTCAAAGCCTTCCCCAAAAATTATACGCTGATCAGCCACGCGCTTTTAAACACCTCGTGTATTTCTGCTGCGTGTAACGGCCATCTTCCCGTCCTTGATTTTCTATTTACAAAAGTGGCTAGCGTCACCTCTTATTTCATAGACAAGGAGATCTTTAGAAACTGCTTGATCTGCGCTGCCGCACACGGACAGCTCGATACCCTTCTCTTTTTATTCAACTTCGTAAAATCCCATAGGCTTGATTTCTTCGATGCTAATGTACTCAACCACTGCCGCCTATTTGCCCTCACCAATGGCCATAGAGATGTTCTGAATCATCTCCCTTGTGACTGTGACGAGCCCTGAAATTCTTCCTCGCGCCCGCTTCCGCGCCCGCATGCGTGCCCGATCCGGATTAATTCGGGCGCGCATGCGGGCGCGGAAGCGGGCGCGTGAAACACAAGAGAAGAAGTGACACTTATTGTCTGCTTTTTATATAACTAGAGCATGCAAGAAACAACTTCTCATCCTCTCGAAGAGAGAGGCGTCTCGACACGCTTTCCCGATCCGTGCATCCTCGTCATCTTTGGCGCAACGGGCGATCTGACTGCGCGCAAGCTAATGCCCGCTCTTTACAACCTGACACGCGAAGGACAGATCTCGCCTCAATTTGTTTGTGTCGGTTTTGCAAGGCGTCAAAAGTCGCATGATGATTTCCGCAAAGAGATGAAAGAGGCGGTGCAGACATACTCGCGGGTAAAGCCCTTAGACGAATCCCTTTGGAAGACATTTCAAGAGCAAATCTTTTACCACATTTCCGAGTTCCATGAAGATGAAGGCTACGAAAGGCTGAAGAAGCTTTTAGACGAGCTAGATGTTCGCTTCGGAACAAAGGGAAATCGCGTCTACTATCTTTCGACGCAGCCTAGTTTTTTTACGCTGATCTGCGAAAAGCTGCATAAGTCCGGACTCCTCTATAACGAAGAAACAACCAAAGACAAGTGGTCGCGCGTCATCGTCGAAAAACCCTTTGGTCACGATCTAAACTCAGCTCTTGCTCTGCAAAAAGAGCTTCTGCAGTTCATGACAGAAAAGCAGATCTTCCGCATCGACCACTACCTCGGCAAAGAGACTGTGCAAAATCTTCTGGTCTTTCGCTTTGCCAACTCTCTTTTCGAATCTCTTTGGAACGATAGATACATCGACCATGTCCAGATCACTGTGGCAGAAGAGATCGGCATTGGTACGCGCGGCGCTTTTTTTGAAGAGGCAGGGCTTGTGCGCGACATGATCCAGAACCACGTGATGCAGCTCCTTTCTCTAGTCGCGATGGAGCCGCCCGTAAGCCTTTCTGCAGATGCGATTCACGATGAAAAAGTGAAAGTGCTGCAGGCAATACGGCCACTTAACTTTAATCTTCACACAGAAGTTGTACGGGGCCAGTATGGACCGGGTCTTGTAAACGCCCAGGAAGCCATCGGCTATCGTCAGGAGAAGAATGTCAATCCGACATCTCAAGTAGAAACTTATGTCGCCCTTCGTCTCGCAATCGAAAACTGGCGCTGGGCAGGCGTCCCCTTCTACCTCCGTGCAGGCAAGCGTCTTCCTAAGCGTGCAACAGAGATCGCCATCACCTTTAAAAATCCGCCCGACGTGCTATTTCAAGAGCCGGGAAAGCGCAATGAGCCGAACGTTCTGGCTATCCGCATTCAACCTGATGAGGGAATTTCGCTTAAGATCAACTGCAAGGTGCCAGGGCCTAGCAGCCCGATACAGCCCGTGAAGATGGACTTCCGCTATGGCTCCTACTTTGGTATGGCAGCACCTGAAGCCTATGAAAGGCTGATCTGCGATTGCATCTTGGGCGACAGCACTCTTTTTGCGCGCGAAGATGAGGTGATCTCTTCTTGGCGTCTCATCACTCCCCTTTTGGAGCATTGGCAAAACGAGAAGCCGAGCGACTTTCCCAACTACAACGCGGGAAGCTGGGGACCTTTGCAAGCCGAGGAGATGATGAAGCAAGATGGGCGCAAGTGGAGGCTCCTGTAATGCTTTTGGAAGAGAGTGTCGCTCCTGACAAGATCTCAGAGACGCTTGGACGCATTTGGAACTCTTTAGAAAAAGCGCGCAAGATGCGCGCCAGCCTCTTTAATCTTATCCTCTACACAGAGAAGGGGCCTCGCGCGCCCTACGTCCAGAAGATCACACAGGCAGTGATCGAGAAGTTCCCTTCACGCATCCTTTTTATCTCGGCCGACAAAAATGCAAAAGAGGAGAGCGTGCGCTCAAAGGTCGCGGTCCTTCCTGTCGGCAGTGAGGACTCGGAGATTGCGTGCGATTTTATCGAATTTGAGGTCTCCGGTTCCTGCAAACGCATCCCCCATCTGATCCTTCCCCACATCCTGCCCGATCTTCCTGTCTACCTCCTCTGGGCAGAGGATCCCACTCTGCAAGATCCGGTTGAAAGTGAGCTGGAGAAATTTGCAACACGGATCATCTTCGACTCAGAGTCGACATGCAACCTCCCCTCTTTTGCTAGCACGCTTTTAGAGAGGAAAGAGAAGCATGGTATCGACATCGCCGACTTAAATTGGGCGCGCACGGAGAGCTGGCGCGATGTCCTCTCCACCACCTTCTATGCGCAAGAAAAGCTTGCAGATCTCAAGGACGCTCAAACAATCCAGATCGTCTATAACGCGCGCGAATCATCGTTTTTCTGCCACACCAGAATCCAGTCGATCTACATAGCGAGCTGGCTTACAAGCCAACTCGGTTGGAAGATAAAAAAAGTAGACGAGAAAAAAGAGAGTCTTAATTTTCTGTGTGCAAAAGAAAAAGAGAATGTGACGATCTCGCTTATCCCCACAAACCAAGCAGCACTTCCTGCAGGGATGATCCTCTCCTTGGAGTTAAAGACCTACCAAGATTCGCACTACTCCTTTTTGCGCTCTCCCGAGAACACCCAGCAGATCACAGTCACCTTTTCTACCAAAACCTTTTGCGAATTTCCCTCCCACTTTCTCTTTGCTAAAGGTGCAGCTGGACAATCTCTCGTCAAAGAGATCTGCCACAATGGAACATCGGAACATTTCATGAATGTCCTCTTGCTGTTAAAACAAACTAACCTATGAAAAGCCACAATTTTGATGAGAGGCGCGATCTGATCGTGCCGGGAGACTACACGCAAACCCTCGCTTTCTGCGTGGAGCATTTTCTTAGCACCGCAAAAGACGCGATACGCAAGCATGGCTCTTTTTTCGTCGCGCTATCTGGCGGCTCCACTCCCAAAGCCATATACGAACGTCTTGTCACCTCCCCTCACGCCCAAGAGATCGCCTGGTCCAAAGTCTTCCTATTTTGGAGCGATGAGCGCACGGTCCCTCCAGACAATCCTGAAAGCAACTACAAGATGGCGATGGATTCAGGCTTTTCCAAACTTCCTATACCCGGCTCGCAGATCTTTCGGATGCATGCAGAAAGTGAGATCGAAAAAAATGCACTCGAATATGAAAGATGCATTCAAAAAACATTAAAAAACCGCCCTTTTGATCTGATGATGCTCGGAATGGGAGAAGATGGTCACACCGCTTCCCTTTTTCCTCACACACGCGGACTAAAAGAGGAGAAGAGGCTAGCGATTGCAAATGAGATTCCGCAAAAAAACTGCTGGCGCATGACTCTCACCTTTCCCTGCATTAACCATTCAGAAAACATTGCCCTCTATGTGCTGGGCGCTCCCAAAAAACAGATGGTGGAAAAAGTCCTTCACTCTCCCAATCAATTTGAAGAACTCCCCGTCCAGAAGGTCGGGACAAAAGAGCACAAAGCGCTCTGGATTCTAGATGAAGCAGCAGCCTTACTTAGGAGTTAATATGAGAGTTTTTGTAACAGGTGCTTCGGGTTATATCGGAAATGGGGTTGCTTGCGCCTTTAGGCGTGCAGGCCACCATGTAACAGGTCTTGTGCGTTCGGAAAAGGGTGCAGACCTTCTCAGGCGGCAAGAGATCGTCCCTGTTATTGGAGAGATGGAAAACCCCTCTAGCTATCTGATGCTCACAGAAAAAGCGGAGGTGCTCGTCCACTGCGCATCCGACTCATCATCAAATCGCGTACAACACGACTGGAATACGATTGAAAATCTGATCAAAGCCGCACGCTCAGCCCCACTACCTCGGACGATAATCTACACCTCCGGCTGCTGGATCTACGGCAATACGCATGGAAGTGTTGTCGACGAAGCAAGTCCGGTTAATCCCCTAGAGATCGTCAAATGGCGCCCCAAACATGAAGAGCTAGTGCTCCAAGCAGAGAGCCGCCACCTGCGCACACTTGTGATACGTCCCGGCTGCGTGTATGGAGGTGCGGGACTCCTCACCTCCCTTCTTTTTGCAGGTGCAAAAAAAGGAGCCGTCTCCATTGTGGGCGATGGGAAAAACCACTGGTCGATGGTCCATATCGAGGATCTTGCGCGGGCCTATGTGCTAGCTGCAGAAAAGGAGATCTCAGGAGTTGTGCTAAACGTCAATGATGGGACCCATCTAAGACTTGGCGAGATTGCAGAAAAGATCGCAGAACATGCCCGGATCCCGGGTAAAGTACGCAACCTCTCTTTGAAAGATGCGATAAAACTCTATGGACATGCAGCCGAAGGAATGCACGCCGATCAGAAGATCTCCAATGAGCGCGCCCGCAGGCTTTTAGGCTGGGCGCCTGCTCACGCTAACTTTCTCGATGCTCTTCCTCTCTACTTTGCCTCTTGGCAACCTTAGATTTAAACATCGCGGATGACGAGGATGACGAGTTTGGCATCCGAATTGCGCCGTGTTTTTGGGTTGACAGCGTCATTAAATACGACTCGTCGAGCAGCAAAACAGATCGGAATGTAATTCATTCCCTTGTAACTGCAATAGTAACCATTACCAGCCGGCATCGGCTCTAAGTTTACCATTGAACGTTTTTGATGAAAATCTTCCCTAACAGTTAGAGTTGTCGTACACCCGCAAAAAAAGGCGAGCTGAAGAATACATGTGAAGGGTTTCCAAACCCACCCGGTGCAGGAAGTGCAGCAGCATGCTTTCTCTCGAGAACAGCAGGCGCTTTCCACTCCCCATATCCCTACAAAAGGCGTTTGTGCAACCTCCTTTTTCTGAGGAGGCTGCTCTTCAGGCAGCTCTTTTTCCGTGTTTAATTTGTTAAAATAGATGGCTACCATGTTCTTGGCCGTCTTATCAACCGACATCTCTTGTTTATAGACGTGCAATTTCCAGGTGGTGGATTCATTTTCATTTTCCGGCTTAATTCTCGTCCAACCTACTGCAAGATTGGGAAATTTATGACCTTGCGGGAAGTGCGCTGGATTGGGAATGTTGCGAATAGGCAGCCGTTTTAAAGCTTCTATGCTTCCTCCTACCAAATTCAGATGCGCGGGAGGATAATCCCTTAATATATCCTCGCGTTGCAAAGTAGTGATGGTGTCCAAACATCTTTTAGATACGCGTTTGGCTTTATCCTGGTCTATATATTCCAAACATTTAAAGATTAGCCTTCCCGGATCACGCGCATATAGCACCTGCTCGGCAAGGGTAAAATTTTGCTTTGGATTAATTTGTATTTTCAAAGCCATAACTCCTCATATAAATTGCAATTATTATGCGTAATACAGCATTAAAATGAGACTTAAAAATTATTTTTTTAAAAGAGAAGCTATAGAGGAGATGAGCAGAATAGAGAAGATAATTCCAAGAGAAAGCTCGATGGAGATGGGGTAGAAAGAGGAGAAAAGCATCTTCGCGCCTACAAACAAAAGGATGGCTGCCAGCCCCTGTTTGAGGTAGTAGAATCTGCTAATAAACTGGGCTAATACAAAGTAGAGAGAACGCAGTCCCAAGATGGCGAAGATATTCGAGGTGTAGACAAGAAATGGGTCTGTTGTAATCGCAAAGATCGCAGGGATCGAGTCTGTAGCAAAGAGAATGTCTGTGCCTTCAATCGCAAGCAACACTATAAAAAGCGGTGTGACAAAAAGCCTCCCCTTTTTTCTTACAAAAAATCTTCCCGTCGCCGTCGTTGACCACGGGCAGCATCTTTTTGCATAACCGGATGAGAAAGTTACCTTCGGGCTGCATCTTCTTCTCTTTTTCAATCAAGAAGCGCAAAGCCGTGATGCACAAGAAGATGCCGAACAGGTAGATCGTCCAGTGGAACCGGTTGATCAGAACGGTGCCGCCTAAAATAAATAGAATACGCGTGACAAGAGTACCTAAGATGCCATAGTGAAGAACCTTGTGCTGGTAGATCTTTGGCGTCTGAAAATAGGTGAAGATTAGGAGAAAAACAAACAGGTTGTCCACGCTCAGAGACTTTTCAACAAGATACCCTGCAAGAAACTCCAAAGCCGCATCTTTTCCATACTGAAAGTAGATGTAGCCATTGAAGAGAAGCGAAAGCGCGATCCAAAAGCCGCTCCAAAGAAGAGCCTCGCGCATCTTGATCTCATGCATCCTCTTCTCAAAGCGCCGCAAATCCACATAGAGCAGAAAGAGAATCAGCAGATGGAAGAAGACCCACTGGTACACAGAAGTTACTAGCATAACTTGAAAAATCCGCAATATCTACGAATTTGTCAATAGATCTCTTGCGAACGCTTCCTTGCCCGTGCCCTTGCCCGATCTTTCTTTTCTCTTCTCTCACTTAGGTTTCGGGCACGGGCAAGGAAAAGTTTAATTAAACTTTGCTATGAGCCAGGCGAGGCAGGAGGAGAGCGTCTCGACGATGCAGGAAAAGCAGCGTGAGAAGAACTCGCAGAGCTGCTGATTGCACGGCTTTTCTTTGGCTGCAAGAACAGGTGCGGGCAAAGCAAGATCTGCAAGACTTGGGACCGCAGCGATCTCTTTCCGAATAATCTTGTCACCATTCAACCAGTATAGTTTCGGAAATTTCTCTGTAGGCAAGATACCTGCAAGCTCTGATGGGCACTGGATATCATGGAGCTGTTTTAACTTCTCAAACCCTTTGGGAAAGGCACTAATTTCAGTATTGCCGCAGTCAAAAGATTGGAGCTCGCTTAAATTGGTTAATGCCTCAGGAAGATCTTTTAGGGAATAATTACCTCTCACATTAAGCGAAGTTAAGGTGTCGAGTTGAAAGACAATAGCAGGTACTTCTGTAAATTTATTGTAACTGATATTCAGAGTCTGCAAACTTGTGAGTTTACTGACTTCATAAGGAAGGTGGGTGAAATTGTTATGACTGAGATCCAACGTGACGAGCTGATGGAAAAAGCCGATCTCCGGGAAAAGAACCTCCATTCCGCCGGTAAAATAAAATTCCCTATTCCACTGATCTTCTCCTAGATCTCTTCCGCGATCTCTTAACCACGCTTGATTGGCATAAAGCCAGTCGTGGATCTCAAGTGGATGCTTAAAACCATTCTGCGGGGCTTGAATCTTAGCTAACTGTTCGGGACTATTATATCCGTTCTGAAGAGGTATAAGGCCCATCCTCATACCCATCCCCACTTGACGTTTCTGATCTTTAGCAAAAAGCGTCTCAAACGCAGCCAAACTAAGAGGCTCATCGCAGCGCTTATAAGCACCTATTGCTTTTGCATCTTGCACCACGAATCTAAAGACCTCTTTCACACACTCGCGCATTGTCTTATCATGGCAACCGCCCAAAGTTAGCGCACGCTTGGTGTAGAGAACAAAAAAAGGATGCTGCACATAGGCATTAAAAAGAGCTCCCCACCAGCGCTGATTGGTATCTTGATCGATTGTACCTTTCCACTCTTTGCTCACTTGTCTTGCCACATAGGGAAGACCGGTATATTCGCCTATTTTATGAAATAGAGGGGCAGGAAAATTGTGTCCTTGTATGCCAACTGTCATTGTTTTTCACCTGTTATTAGTTGTTTTAGTGAGGGCATGCGCGTGATTTCCTCTGGCAGGTGTGCGATTGGATTGGAGCTCACATCCAGTTTTTCTAGAAGCTTTAGCTGACAAATAGTTAGAGGCAGCGCACGCAAGTTGTTTTCGCGCAAAACAAGCGTTTTTAATTGTGATAGCTCGCCGATCTCATCGGGAAGAAAAGCAAGAGCGCATCTTACGACATGGAGCACGCGCAGCTCTTTTAAATCTTTGATTTCAGGGGGAAGCGTCCAGAGGCGATGCCCTGTAACACGTAGAGCTCTTAGATGGACAAATTCTGTGATGAGCGAAGGGAGCTGTGTGAGAGGCGAGTGATCCTCTTTAATATCGAGCACAGTGACATCTCGAAAGAGCTTAAAAGTGGCATCGAATTTGTACCGGACGAGCCCGCAGCTTTTCATACATTTATGAAAAAAATTCCACAGGTTTACTGTTTCAACATCCTGTCTTAAAAGAGAACAGGATAGGCCGGAGCGCTCTATACGCAAAAAGCGGCACTCTTTTGCAAGACGCGTATGGACCAATCTATAAATGCCATAAGGCGTAAGCTCGCCTTCTCGCATTACGCGGATATATCTGACATAGGGCTGAAGTACTAGGGACCGACGGGTCATCTGCTCATAGCACCCTTCGCGCATCAAATCCCAAATCTTGGCCTCTTTTTTAGAGATACGACAGAGCATCTGCGGCGCATCTAAAAAAGTACCAATAAATTTTATAATTGACGCATGAAGCGGTAAAACAGATGCCATTAAAATTCCTTAAAAAATAACAAAAATTATAGCAAAAAAGCGATATATTTGAACTTGTAAAATTAAGTAACTCTATCTAAATTGCATGCACTATGATTGTATTAGGAATAGAAAGCACATGCGATGAGATGGGATGCGCCCTTGTCCGCAATGGTAAAGAAATTCTTTCGAATGTGCTTTTATCTCAGATCGACCTGCATCAGCAGTACGGCGGGGTCTTTCCGGAGCTAGCCTCCAGGCGCCACCTCGAAGACCTGATCCCCACAATCGAGAGTGCGATTGCCCAAGCGGGGATCTCGTATGAGGAGATCGATCTGATCGCAGTGGCCAAGGGCCCGGGGCTTATCGGTTCGCTTTTAATCGGCATGAATGCAGCCAAAGCTCTCTCGGTTGCATGGGATAAACCTTTTGTCGGGGTCAACCATGTCGAAGCCCATCTCTATGCTGCTATGATGCAGTTAGAGGAGATCCCCTTCCCTTCGCTCGGCGTAGTGATTTCGGGTGGACATACCTTTTTGGTCCGCATCTTAAGCGTGGGCAAATATGAGCTCATCGGCACAACTGTCGATGATGCCATTGGTGAAGCTTTTGACAAAGTGGCTGCGCTCTTAGGGCTTCCCTATCCCGGCGGCCCTGCAATCGAAAAGCTTGCAATGAATGGCGATCCTACGCGCTACCATTTTAAAAGAGGACGCGTAAAAGACAACCCCTGGAACTTCTCTTTTAGCGGACTTAAGACCAACCTCCTCTATACGATTAAAGGTGACAATGCTAAGCGCGATGCGCCCTCCTGCATCGCAGAAGTTGAAAAGGCACACATTGCAGCCGCATTTCAAGAGACAGCTCTTTCGGATATCGTAGATAAAGCGTTAAAAGCAGCCGAGACTTTTGGTTGCAAAGCGATCTTTTTGGGAGGTGGCGTAAGTTCAAGCAAGCGCCTGCGCAAGATGTTTGAGGAGCGCAGAGCCGCTCTTCCCCTCTTCTGGCCGCCACAAGCCCTTTGTTTGGATAATGCCGCGATGATCGCAGCACTTGGCTACCACACTTTCCAAGCACACGGCTCGAAAGGCGATAGCCTGGATCTCGAGTGCCTCCCCCGCTTACCTCTTTAAGCCTTCTTCTGCTCGTCTTTATCTTTAGGAAAAGGTCCAAAGCATAAGCGTGTTGCAAGACAGCCTTTGTGATGCTCTTTTTGGTGGGAGTCGTCTAAAGAAACCAGAACATAAGGCTTCTCACAACGGGCCAATAGAGATGCGACAGTTTTTGCGTATGCTTCTTCTCTTTCTGCCTGCCAAGCAGCTAAAAACTCTTTGCAATCACGCTCTTTCTCATCTTTTAAATAGATAGAAAGTGCTTGTTGCACCTCTGGTGAGCACGCTGCGAATGCATGCGCTAGCAGGTTCTTAGCAACAGAGACCCACTCTAAACGCTGCTCCTCATCCACTGAAATACCGTGCTGAAAACACTTCAATTGATGCCACTCGAGCATATCTTTAACTTTTCTAGTTTTGTCAGAAGTCGTAGCGAGTTTGAGAAGAACAGGATTATCTACACAGGCAGTGAAAAAGCGTTCCCACTGTTTATGATCATTTACGTCCCCTTCCAATAAAAAGCAGTAAAAGCCAAATACTTTGCGACGCATCATCTCATGTTCTGTCTGCAAACCATAGAGAAACCCCGGATTGTTTCTACCATATTTTTTCTGCACAAAAACGCTGGTATCTTGATAGAGATCTTCCGTAACAAACATGCATTTTTTCAATACGGCGCACTTTCTAAAGTGGCTTTTCATTTGTTTACACTTGATAGAGCCCTCTGTGCTGTAAAAACAGACCACCTCTCTATCCTTCAACGCAGCAGCAGGACGGAGGCGACTTGCGATTTCTCTATTAGTAAACCCGATCTTTTTAGCTACATGGATCACCTGTTCAATCAGGGAAGAGCGCTCATTTTTTGCGGGTGTAGCCGTATTAGGTATGGCTGGAAAGTGCAAGCCTTTTACAAACGTCATAATTTTTCTTTGTTAAGAAATAAATTATGACGATTTTATCAATGACCAAACATTAAAACAATGGGTAGTATTATTTATTACTTTGTATGGGTGCTGCGACTAGTCGCAGCAGAAAAAGCGGTGACAAGTCACCGCACTCCACATAAGAATTGTTAGCCCTCAAAAGTTTATCCTTCTTATATGGAGTGCGCTGACTTGTCAGCGCTTTCATAGACAGCGACTTGTCGCTGCTCTCCATAAAACAATTACTCTGCGGGCTTTTCAGCAGCTGCTGCGGCCTGCTGGGTCTCTTTGCGCTTGGGTGTGAGCGCTTCGTGCGCAGGCTTCAGTTGCGGCTCTTCTTGCTTCTCAAGTTGAGAGGACGATGTGCGCTGCTCTTTTTTTTGTTGTGTGCGAAGGGGTGAGCGTTTATGCCCTGTCATTTGAACTTCGGCGGTCTCTTGTGCGACCTCATTGCTGTTTTCTTTTTCAACAGGAGCTGCTTCTTCGCCAGCTGCTACTTCTTTCTTCTCTTCATCTTGCAAAAGAGCAGATAGTTCTGCTGCTCTTTGGCGCAGGCTCTGTTTTGCAAGGCTTTCGTAAGAGGGCAGCTTCTTCTCTTCTGTCTGCTCCTCCGCCATATCAGCGTAAACTGCAAAAGGGACGATCGTCAAAAGTAACCATGTGTGTTTCATACTTCTTGCTCCTTCAATTTTTTTTGTATCTCTCGTACTTTGTAAAACCAGTAAGCGGCGTAGAGCTTGTCTCGAGAGTAGACCTTAGCATCTAATTGGCTCCGCTTTCTTTCTAAAAACTTCTCCGTCACTTCGCTCCAATCTTTTACGATGACCACGGGAAGCCCCTCGTAAAGTGGATTGAGAGTCGAGCTCTTTACCACGGGATAGCAGCCCATGAGCAGCGCCTCCCAAGTGCGGTGGCAGTCCAAGCCATTTCCAGGCGGACTGATCACAAAAACTGAATGCGCCAAGTCATCCAAATAGGCTCCAAAGGGTTTGACATGCGCGGTGTGCGTCTTTTCCATCTGAGCAAAATGTTTAAAGCACCCCTCTCTTTCACGCTGATTTGTGTGCACAGAAAAGTTCACGTAAATAAATATATCTCTTTCGTGCCTATCTTTTGCAAGTGCCACGGGAATAGCGCGATCTAAGAGCTCTGTATTCCCATGCTCCCAATAGCTATTGGCAAGACCAATCGGAATTGCCATCAGCTTATCCGAAGAGCAGCAATCCAAATTCTGTACAAACCAAGCTACGATCTTATCATTTTGCAAAAGAAAAGCAAACCTTCCGGGCATCGGGCTGTCCCGCCCCTTTCGCAATTGGCGGTGACGAGAATAAATTTATGTTGAATTTTGGGAAGGTATCTCTTCGCAAAACGCTCTAGCGAGTCATACTCGACAAATACGGTATCTCCTAAACCGACCTTTTTTGGATCAAACTGAACCTTTTTACTGACTTGCCAGTCACAAAAAAGCCTCCAGCTATCTCCCGAAAGATAGGGGTAGCTCGATCTTCTCTCTTTTGGGAAGACAAGTAGCGGAAAAAGCAGAGCTATAAATAGCAAAAATTTTAAAAGCCGCATCAGAACCAAGAATCTAATAGATGGAGTGAAATTTTTACAGTATTATTTGCTTTTTTTAAACGTGCCCGTGCCCGTGTGCGTGCCCGTGCCCGATCCGGATTAATTCGGGCACGGGCACGGGCACGCACACGGGCACGTAGATATTGGCACGTAATATCTCTTGAGATTTTTAGTATATACCCCTAAAATGTGCATTCTCAAAAGTAAGGAGAATTAATATGGCAAAAGGCGCCCGAGAAAATATCAAATTGAAAAGCACAGAGAGTTCTGAGTGCTACTGGACAACTAAAAACAAACGCACTGTCACAGAGCGCATCGAGCTTAAAAAATATGACAAAAAGCTGAAAAGGCATGTCATATTTAAAGAAGCAAAATAGGGACTTAGTAGGTGTTTGAACTATCTGTCGCACTAAAGTACCTGATTCCGAAAAAAAAGCAGCTCTCCGTCTCATTGATCGCAACGATGTCTGTCGTGGTGATCTCACTGGTGGTCTGGCTGCTTTTAGTCTTTTTGTCTGTCATGGAAGGGATCGAAAAGGGGTGGCTAGAAAAGCTCACCTCGTTAAATGCGCCCATGCGCATCACGCCGACTCCCGCCTATTACGACTCCTACTACTATAGAATTGATGGGCAGAGCTCCCGCTCCCACTTCCGCGATAAGACAATTGGAGAAAAGGCGCAAGCTCAAGTTAGCGACCCCTTTGCCATAGAAGAGGACGCTGCACTCCCCTCTCACATGCCCAAGCCCGATCTTGCAGCAGACGGTAGTCTAAAAGACCCTGTGAAAAGCATCTATTCTGCCTTTACAAAATTGCAAGAGAAGCACACAGACCTGCTCTTTGAAGAGTTTGAGCTAAGCGGTGCACTGATGCGCCTGCAGCTTCTGCGAGAATCTAATCCCGGCGAAAGGACTCAGACATTTTTAACACAGGCCTCCTACCTGGCAACGCTTCCTGAGAAAAACCCCTACATCGACGCGCTTTTGGTAAAAGATGAGACGCCAGCTCCTCTAGGACAAAAAGGAGAAAAGGTGTTTCTTGCCAAAGGCTTTTATGACAATGGAGTTAGAGTCGGCGACATGGGCTACCTCTCCTATCCTGCACCGACTACAGGCGCTTTCCAAGAGCAGCGGCTGAGCATTCACGTGGCGGGCTTTTACGATCCGGGCATCATGTCTATCGGAAACAAGTGCATCTTAGCACCCGCTTCTGTTTTGCGTGCGATTAACAGCTCTAACAGCAGCTACTCTTTAGACAAGACCGCCTCCAATGGGATCCAAGTCTGGTTTTCCGATCTGAGTAGCGCCGAGAAGATAAAGATGGAGCTCCAAAGCGCACTCCAGGATGCTGGTGTGCAAAGCTACTGGAAGGTGCAGACATTCCGTGAGTATGACTTTGCAAAAGATCTTTTAGAACAGTTTCAAAGCGACAAGTACCTTTTCACGCTGCTGGGCGTTATCATTCTGGTAGTCGCCTGCTGC
Source organism: Chlamydiia bacterium (assembly GCA_963804085.1). Taxonomy (GTDB): domain Bacteria; phylum Chlamydiota; class Chlamydiia; order Chlamydiales; family Rhabdochlamydiaceae; genus CAWDOQ01. Next base: position 80,150 of record CAWDOQ010000015.1, read on the forward strand.
AACATCATCTCTCTTCTAGTCATCTTGGTGAACGACAAGAAAAAAGAGATCGGCATACTGCAAGCGATGGGAGCAAAAGGGGTCAGCATCGCCACTATTTTCGGTGCGTGCGGTGTGACCATGGGCATTTTGGGCTGCCTCATCGGCACAGGCGCAGCGCTTTTAACTTTGCACAACATAGACTCGGTTGTTCATCTCTTGAGCTTCCTGCAAGGCCATGACGCCTTTAACGTCGCATTTTACGGAAAATCACTCCCCAATACCTTTAGCCACGATGCACTACTATTTGTGCTGATATCAACACCCCTTCTTTCGCTAATAGCAGGCCTTGTTCCCGCAATCAAAGCGTGCAGGCTTCGCCCCTCTCAAATCTTGAGGTCCGAATGAGCAAGATCTTACGCGCTACTAACCTGCACAAATCCTACAAGTCACCCGCCCCAGTATGCGTGTTAAATGGCGTCTCTTTAGAGATTGAAGAGGGCGAGCGTGTCGCCATCATGGGAAAATCGGGAGAGGGCAAGAGCACACTTTTACATATCCTCGGCACACTAGAGAGGCCTTGCAAGGGAGAGATCGAACTTTGCGGCGTGAAGCTAGAAGAAAGCAACTTAGCCGAGATGCGCAGCCGCAAGATCGGCTTCATCTTCCAATTCTTCCATCTCCTCGACGATTACACGGCTTTAGAAAACGTGCTGATGCCCGCAAAGATTGCACGCATCCCCGTCCACAAGGGAAGCGAGGCACACAAGCGTGCGCTTTTGCTGCTCGATCAGGTTGGGCTAAAAGATCGGGCGCATTTTCCCGTAAAACTCTTATCCGGCGGCGAGAAGCAGCGCGTCGCCTTCGCTAGATCTCTTTGCAATGATCCGCCTCTTATTTTTGCAGATGAGCCATCCGGTAATCTCGACAATGCAACATCCGAAAAACTACACGACATCCTCCTTGCATGCGCAAAAGAGCAGAAGAAGACACTTCTTGTTGTCACACACGACCCGGATCTGGCAACCTTGTGTGATCGCACGCTCATTCTAAAGGATGGAATTTTATGCAAATCTTAATCGTAGGAACCGGGTATGTTGGCCTCGTGACAGGAGCATGTCTTGCCGAAATGGGACACCATGTCACTTGCCTCGATATCGATAAGACAAAAATCGCTAACTTAAAGCAGGGCATCCTTCCGATATTTGAGCCCGGGCTAAAAGAGCTAGTAGACAGAAACACGCAAGCAGGACGCCTGTTTTTCACCACAGACTTTTCAGAAGGCGTCAAAAATGCGAGCGTCTTCTTTTTAGCTGTCCCCACACCGTCTGACGAAGATGGCTCTTGCGACCTCTCCTATGTCTTAGATGCCGCATCCAAAATTGCAAACGAGATCTCCGCTTATGCACTGATCGTCTGTAAATCGACCGTGCCAGTGGGAAGCTCGCTAAAAATCAAAGAATCTATCCGTAATATCCTCCAAAAACGAGAAGCATCCATTGATTTCGACGTGGTCTCCAATCCCGAATTTTTAAAAGAGGGCTCAGCTGTTGCCGACTGCATGAAGCCCGACAGGATCATTTTAGGAGTGGAGAGTTTACGTGCCGAGAAGATCATGCGCGAGATCTACTCTGCTTTTACTTTAAGCCATGATCGCATCCTTGTGATGGATATTCTCTCCGCAGAAATGACCAAGTATGCAGCCAACGCCATGCTCGCTACTCGCATCTCGTTTATGAATGAGCTGGCAGGTCTTTGCGAAAAGGTGGGAGCAGACATCAATCAAGTGCGCGTGGGTATTGGCTCGGATAATCGCATCGGCTACCACTTCTTGTATGCAGGTGCAGGCTATGGCGGCTCCTGCTTCCCCAAAGATATCCGCGCGCTGCAAAGCGTTGCCCAAGAAAACGCACATAACGCTCCCCTGCTAGCAGCTGTCGAAGTAATAAACGAGCGACAAAAAAAGGTGCTTGGCGAAAAGATCTTAGCCTACTTTGCAGAGAACGGTGGAGCTATTGGAAAAACCGTCGCGATTTGGGGACTATCATTTAAACCCAACACAGATGATCTTCGCGAAGCGCCCTCGCTAACACTCATCGAGCAGCTCTTAAAAGCGGGCGTGAACCTAAAGCTCTACGATCCTATCTCTATGCCAAAAGCAAAAGCACTCCTTGCCCAAAACAAGCAGATCGAGTGGAGCCAGGATGAGTACGCATCTGCAAAAGATGCAGACGCGATCGCGCTTGTTACCGAGTGGAAGCAGTTTCGCTTTGTCGATTTTGATACCCTTCTTAAAACCATGCGAGGCATTGCGTTTTTCGATGGACGCAACCAGTACAAAGCGCAAGAGATGCAAACCAGAGGATTCGACTACTTTGGCATCGGCATTCCAGAACTTTCAAAGGTGAACGATGCAGCACTACTTTGATGCGCGCAAAGAGCAAATCGTAGAGAGACTAAACGCTCTCTTTCCCGAACAGGAAGAGACTTACCAGAGCGATCTCTTTTCTGCTGCACGCTACTCGATTCTAAGCGGAGGAAAAAGATTACGCCCTCTGCTTGTACTTGCTGCAGGCGAAGCTTTTGGAGCACCTATAGAGCAGCTTCTGGATCCTGCTTGCGCGCTAGAGATTGTGCACACCTATTCGCTGATCCACGACGATCTTCCTTGCATGGATGACGATGATGAGAGGCGCGGCAAACCCACGCTCCACAAGGTATATAACGAAGGACACGCAACACTCACAGGAGATTTTCTTCTCACATTTGCATTTGAGCTGCTTGCAAGAGCTCCTCTTATCTCTTCTGATGTAAAGATAGAGCTAGTCCGCATCCTCGCCTCATCAGCTGGAGCAGATGGCATGGTCGGAGGCCAAGCAGTCGACCTTAGCTTACAAGAACAAGAGATCGACCTACCCCTTTTAGAATTTTTGCATCTTAAGAAGACCGCGCTTCTGATCCGTGCTGCCCTAGAATTTGGCGGCACCATAAGTGGCGCATCCCCCCGCGATCTAAAGCTGCTTGCCCTCGCCGGAGAGCATTTAGGCCTCGCCTTTCAAGTCATCGACGATATCCTCGATAGCGGCACAGCCATCCAGCTTCTAGGCGAAACAGAAGCCCGCGCCTGGGCCGAAGACCTCTCCGAAAAAGCTACCCGCGCCCTCTCCTCCCTCTCCGTCCCCGCCCCAGCTCTTCTCTTCCTCACCGACCAGCTCCTCCTCCGCACCACATAAACGGCCCAGTGAACACTGGACTTAGCGGACTTAAGTGGACGCAGTGGACAGGGCCTACAAAATCAATGCAAAAGTTAAAATGCAGAACGCAAAATTTTGCAAGTTGCACTTTGAGTTTCTTCCGGGGCCGTCCATTGAGTCCACTTCGTCCACAACTCTTCAGTCCACCTCGTCCACTAGGCCCTTCTTTCTTACTGAGTTTTGTGCCAGGAGAGCGCGGTGGAGAGGAGCGTGGGTAGGTCGCTGAAGCGGGGGCGCCAGGCGAGGAGATGGGTGGCTGCTTTGGCGTCGGCGATCAGGACTGAGGGGTCGGCGGGATTGCGAGGTGATAGCTCATGGGGAAGCGGTTTCTTTGTGATCTTCTCTATCTCGGTGATGATCTCGCGCACTGAGTAGCCGTTGCCTGTGCCAAGATTTAGCGCAAGGCACTCCTTTTTTTCGAAAAGATACTTAAGAGCTCGAACGTGCGCATCTGCAAGATCGCTCACATGGATGTAGTCGCGGATTGCGGTTCCATCTTTCGTGGGGAAGTCTGTGCCGTAGACAGAGAGAGAGGGGCGTATTCCAAGTGCTGTTTGGATGGTCAGCGGGATGAGATGGGTTTCGGGATCGTGCGTCTCGCCAAGCTGGCCATCAGGATCTGCGCCTGCTGCGTTGAAGTAGCGCAAAGAGAGCGATGAGAGGCCGTAGGCACGGTAATAGTCTTGTAAGATCTCTTCGACCATCCACTTGGTTTTGCCGTAAGTGTTCTGCGGATTTTTCTCATGCTGCTCGTCAATCGGCACGTAGCGGGGTGTTCCGTAGACTGCTGCGCTGCTAGAAAAGACAAAGTAGAACACATGAGAATGGCGCATCGCCTCAAGCAGGACCAGTGTGGCTGTCACGTTATTGTGGTAGTACTTGGCTGGCTCCTTCTGAGACTCGCGTGCGTCGATTAGCGATGCAAGATGGATCACTGCTACTGGTTTGTAAACGCGCATCGCATCTATTAGCGCCTCTTTGTCGTGCAGATCTTTTTGCACAAGCGGGCCCCACTTTACAGCTGAGCGCTTCCCCTGGCTTAAATTGTCGTAAGTCACGGGAATGAACCCTGCCTGATGCAAAGCTTTACAGACATGGCCGCCGATATATCCTGCGCCGCCAGTCACAAGCACATGCTGCTGCATTAAAAAGCTCCCTTAGAATAAAAGAGCGAAGGGATAGTTTTACCGATCAAAACGAGGTCTAACAAAAAGGAGTGTTTGTCCACGTAGTTCTCTTCGAGCTGTACGCGCTCTTCAAAAGAGATCAGATTTCTTCCAGAGGTTTGCCAGATGCCTGTGATGCCAGGGCGTATCGAAAGGATTTTGCTCGCTTTGCCACCATAATAGCGCTCGATCTCCTCCGCAGTGACCGGACGCGGACCCACGACACTCAAATCTCCTTTCAGGACATTCCAAAACTGAGGAAACTCATCCAATGAGGTTTTGCGCAAAAGCTTGCCTACGCGTGTCACGCGCGGATCATCTTTTAATTTCCAATAGGTCTCCCACTCGGCTTTGCGCTCAGGGTCGCTTGCAAGTAGGTTTTGCAGCTTCTTCTCGGCGTCTTTGTGCATGGAGCGAAACTTCCAGCAAGTGAAGGGAAGGCCAGAGCGTCCAAGCCGCGTGCAGTAATAAAAAATGGGGCCGGGCGACGTGATTTTAATCGCAAGTGCTACAAAGAGCAGAATAGGCGCTGTTATCACAAGAATAAAAACGCTAAAAAAAATGTCAAATAAACGCTTTCTCATATTTAGATAGTTACTATAGCTATAGACAGATTTAACCTCAATTTTGCATTATGGCCTCTATGAAGCAAGTCCCTTTGAGCTTCCCTTTTTTTCTCGCGCTCGCCATCGCCATATGGGGTACAGTCTTTTTTCCAACTGTGCGCCTTTTTGCTTTTGCACCGTTTTTGGCGATCGTTTATACCAAACGATCTCTTCTCTCCTCGCTCTGGATCTCTGCTCTATGCGGCCTCATCATCGATCTTCTCTCCTCGGAGATGCGACTCGGTGCGTATGCGTTCTCCTACTCTCTCGTCACACTTGTTTTATATCAGCAAAAGCGCCACTTCTTCGATGAAAAGCCCCTCGCCCTTTCGCTTTTTACGGCTCTTATCGCGGCGAGTGCGACGCTTGTGCAGGCGGTGATGCTCTATCTTTTTGGAAATAAGATAGAGCTGGGCTTCCTTTGGGTAGTTACAGATCTTTTAGGGATGTCGCTTTTAGATGCACTTTATGCTTTTGTGTGGTTTACTTGTCCTATAAAGCTATACCAACATGTCCAGCGTGTGGGCTGGCGCAACCTAATAGTTAAAAAAGATGAATAAGCATACATCCCTCTCTACATCCCCTTCCTTATCTTACGTCGCAATACAAGCTGCACTGCAAGCGGGCGCGCTTTTACGAAGGGGCTTTGGCACCTCTTTTGAGATAAGTTCAAAACCCGGCAGACAAAATCTTGTCACCGAATATGACAAGCTGGCAGAAAGCACGATCATCTCTGCTATTTCACGCTTTTTCCCCGATCATGGCTTTTTGGCTGAAGAGGGAGGAGAAAAAAAGGGCACCTCCATCGTATGGGTGATAGACCCTCTTGATGGCACAGTAAATTTTGCTCACAACGTCCCCTTGTTTTCGGTGAGCATTGCAGCATGCACAGAAAAAGAGACGCTCTGCGGCGTCGTTTATCAGCCAATGACAAACGAGCTTTTTGTCGCAGAAAAGGACAATGGTGCCTTTTTAAACGGAAGCCCACTCCGTGTCTCCACTACTGACAACTTGGAAAATGCACTTTGCGCCACAGGCTTTCCCTACAACGTGCACGAGAATCCGATGCACTGCATCGATAGGCTCGCCACGCTTCTGCACGAAGGGGCTGCCATTCGCAGATTAGGCTCGGCTGCACTCGACCTCTCTTATGTCGCAGCAGGAAGATTTGACACCTATTGGGAGGTCACCTTACAACCCTGGGATATGGCAGCAGGAAAGCTGATCGTCGAAGAGGCGGGAGGAAAGGTCACCCACTATGATGGATCGCCTCGAGGGATCTACGAAGCGGGACCGCTTCTTGCTACAAACGGACTTTTGCATAAACAGATGTTAAAATACTTGGCTCTTTCATGATCCTAATCGAAGGCACAAAAGTAGCTCAGACGATAGATGCGCGTATAAAAGAGGCGCTAAAACACCTCAAACACCGTGCGCCAGGTCTTGCCTTCATCCTGGTTGGAAATGCCTACGCCTCTCGCAGCTACATCAACATGAAAAAGAAGAAGTGCAAAGAGGTGGGCATCACATCCTTTGACCGTGAATTTCCCGAGACGATCACTGAAGAGCAACTTTTGACTGAGATCGACAAGCTAAATAACGATCCCCTTGTAGATGGAATCCTGGTGCAGCTCCCGCTACCCAAACATATCTCGCCCACAAAAGTGATGGAGAAGATCTCTCCTTTTAAAGATGTGGATGGCTTCCATCCCTTAAACATCGGCAAGATGCTTTTGGGAGAGCTCGACGGATTTCTTCCCTGCACACCCCACGGGATCCATGTTCTGCTCAATCACTATAAGATCCCGATTAGCGGCAAGCATGTCGTGATCATCGGACGCAGCAACATCGTCGGAAAGCCGCTCGCTGCGATCCTCATGCAAAAGAGTAGTCAGTGCAACGCAACTGTTACTGTTGCACACAGCTTGTCGGAAAATCTTCCCGCGCTCTGTCTTACGGCAGATATTCTGGTGGCCGCGATGGGCAAACCCCGCTTTGTCACAAAAGAGATGGTGAAAAAAGGAGCTGTCGTAATCGATGTCGGCATCAATCGCGCAGCAAACGGCATCGTTGGCGATGTCGCCTTTGATGAAGTAGCACCCCTCTGCTCTTACATCACACCCGTTCCAGGAGGTGTTGGCCCCATGACAATCGCAATGCTCCTCTCTAATACCCTTCTTAGCTACCAGAGAAGGATGTAATTTGAGACCTTTACATAACTTCTTCATCTTCTTTCGCGCCCGCTTCCGCGCCCGCGTGCGCGCCCGATCCGAATCCAAATCCAAATCCGAATCCGGATTAATTTCGGGCGCGCACGCGGGCGCGGAAGCGGGCGCGAAAAGAATACAGCCAATCCTTTTTCTCCTTCTTTCTTCTCTTTTAATTTCTCCTCTTTATGCCATAACAGACAGCGCCCTAACGCTCGCAATGATGCACTACTTAAACGAAGGCATTCTCTTAAGCTACGATCCGCACGCTTCTATCCTCCATCATCACAAGATCTCCTTCCAAGTTCTAAATAGTGATCTAGGCCACATTGCAAAACAACCCATCGCCTTTGTCGCAGCAGACCCACTATGTCGCGAGATCATCTCGCTCGATCCCTCATCTTCACCGACTTTAGACAGGCACTGCGAAGAGCTCATTGTGCGCTTAAAGCAAGAAGCCCGCTCCTTTCGAAAAGGCCAGATCCCGCTGCACCATGCTCTTTACCTCATCGCTCAATATTTAAAAAACGAACTCTTCTCTCCTACCTTTTGCTACGAGGCCTCTATCGACACATTTAAAGAAGCGTGGGCAGAAGATAAAGAGCGCACCTTCTTTGATTTCACTGTCACAAAAGGAGGAGACTATTTTCCTGTGATCCCTCTGGATGAGTTTGCACAAGCAAGAGTCGGCGTCTGCCGCCATATCGCGCTTGCCGCTGCCTACATACTAGATAAGATCGCAAACGGCCCGAACGCCTCTCTTCTTCCACCCGGACGCACCCATCTCGTGCGCGACATTGTCCCCACCGTTAAAAGCGGCGGCGCCCACGCCTGGACCCTTTTCATCCCCGATGGCACCCAAGAAATATGGCTCGTCGACCCCACCTGGGAGCTCGTCGAACCCATGCATAACAAGCATGCCATCCCCTACCTCTTTTCCTACTACGGCCAAAAGACGATTGAGCACCTCTTAAATCGCTTTCAATCTAATAATTAAATTTTTAATTACCAATTGAGAATAATGGTTTTATTTGATAAAATGTTAAGCCATTTATGACAGCTACATCTATTAACAGACACATTTGGAGAGCAATTGGGGAGTTTGTAGGCGCGCCTGAGGATCTCGCTCATGCTGCCTGTGCGTCCAAAGCTTGGAAAGCACAAGTCTACGAGAATATCTTCGCTGCTTTTCTAACCAGCTACGCCCAAGAGCCGGTTCTTGCAGAAAAGATCAGCTATCTTGCGCACCTTCCCAATGAAGCTGCTCGCATGGGCGCGCTCTTTAAAGAGATCGTCGAAGATACCATGTGGTGTGAAAAACATACTCTCCACGTACTCTCTACCCCCCTGCTCGCCTTAGCTTTTACCAAGAGCTCCGAGCAATAAGCCTAGTAAACTTCTTAAAACAGCTGGCTCCAAAGATCCCTGAAGCAGAAGCCTTTTTAGCCACTCTCAAAGAGGAGGATCCGCAAAAAGCAGAAAAAGTAAAAGCTTGGCTGCATGCAAACAAACCGCTGCTTGAAAAACGCACATCGCTCTGGTGCGTTAACAAGGACTATCCTGTATATGTGATGCCGGATGAGATCGAGCTTTTTTCCGGAGCGACTGAATTTATATTCCGAAATGTCAAAATAATAGCGCTCTCTTCTAAAATCGGTAGCCTGCAGAATTTAGTCTACCTCGATTTGGGTTATAACCATTTCACTCACCTTCCCGCCACAATCTGCGGTTTGTCTAAATTGCAGCGTCTTCAGATGAATCAGGGGAGAATGACCTCTCTTCCTGAAAATTTGGGAGATCTGAAAGCGTTAACCGAACTAAGTATAACTGAACATGCACTCACCTCTGTTCCTACCGGCATCTGTCAATTTACTTCGCTTAAGCATCTGAATCTTTGGGGAAATAACCTCACGCAGCTACCTCCCGATATCGGCAATTTATCCCAGCTAAAATCTTTAGACGTTCATAATAACCAGCTCACCTCTCTTCCCGACTCAATCGGCAAGTTACAGAATCTTGAAACTCTTGAAATCACCTGGAACAAATTTACAACACTCCCTCAAACGCTGGTCTCTTTGACGAAATTAAAAGTGTTCGCAAGTAGTGCTAACCCACTTAAAGAAGTACCCGAAGCACTTAAAACCTGCGAGGTAGCCAAAATCCGCGACAACCCTGACATTCAGGCAGCAGCCGTTGCAGCACCACCTTTAGCCGCTCCGCCGCTAGAACCCACACCCATGCCCCCACCGCCAGCTCTCTCTTTCTGGGAGCAAGCACAAGAGCTCTTCTACGCCTGCTTCTGCTGGATTAAAGAAACTCTAACCTCATTTTTACGATTGCTGTTTCCGCTTGCGTAGTTTATCATTAGCCCATGCCTAAAAAAAGATCTACGCGTCGCGAGAAAGCCCAAGTTAAAAAGAATCCTATTAGAAAGAAAATTGAAGAGCTGATCACCGGTGTTTTGCGTATGCACCCGCGTGGTTTTGGCTTTGTCGTTCCCGATCATGCCTCTACTTGCCCAGACGATGTCTTTATCCCCAAACACTTAACAGACCATGCGGTCGATGGCGACCATGTGGAAGTGGCGATCAATCCCGACTCCAATTGGGAGAAGGGGCCAGACGGACGCATCCTCGCCATTTTAAAGAGAGGAAGGACCCACCTTGCGGGCACAGTTAAAGATATCTCTCCTCAAGGAATGATCTATGTGCACGTGCCGCTTCTCGGCACAAGCAAGACTGTGATCGCAAGATCCCCTGAGCACGCTTTAAAAGTGGGAGATCGGATCATCATGAAGGTCGAGGAGTGGGGCGATCAAAATAGCCCGACCTTTTCCGAAATGTCCCACTACATCGGCCATATCTCAGACCCCTCGTGCGACATAAAAGCCGCAATTGAGGAGTATGACCTGCCTGATCTCTTTTCTAAAACGGCGCTGCAAGAGGCCAAGAGTTTTGGCAGTGACGTGAAAGCAAGCGATCTAAAGAAGCGCAAAGATTTGACGACGATCACCACCTTCACGATCGATCCTACGACTGCTAAAGACTATGACGATGCGCTTTCGCTCACAAAAGACAAAAAAGGGATCTACCATTTGGGTGTGCACATTGCAGACGTTGCCCACTACGTCCCTCCTCACTCTGCTTTGGACAAGGAAGCGACGCTGCGCTGTAACTCGACCTATTTTCCCGGCTTCTGTCTCCCGATGCTTCCTGAAGAGCTCTCCAATCAACTCTGCAGCTTGAAAGCAGAGGTAATCCGCCTCACCGTCTCTGTTCTGATGGATTTCGATAGCGAGGGCACCCTTCTCAAATACGAGATTGTAAGAAGCTATATCAAGAGCGCCAAACGATTCACTTACGAAGAGGCCAAAGAGGTGCTCGACGGTAAAATTAAAAGTCCTCACAAAGATGAGCTCCATCTGATGGTCGAGATGTGCATGCTTCTTAAGAAAAAGCGTTATGAGCGCGGCAGCATCGACTTCTCACTACCCGACCTTGTGATCGAAGTGGATAAGGATGGCGTGCCTACAGGCATGAAGCGAGTGGAATATGATATCACCCACCAACTAGTCGAAGAGTTTATGTTAAAGGCCAATGAGCTGGTGGCGACGCATCTTGCAAAAAATGACAGGCCCGTGCTCTATCGCATCCACGAGCAGCCCTCCGAAGATACCATCGAAGACTTTTACACACTTGCACGCTCACTCGGTTTTGCTCTTTCGCAAAAGCCGGACAACAAGGAGCTGCAGCTCCTCTTTGAAAAAGCGAAAAAGAGCCCTTTTGCCCAGCAGCTCTCTGTCGCCTTCATCCGCAGCATGAAGCTTGCCTACTACTCGCCCGAACACGTCGGGCACTACGGGCTTGCGCTAGAATACTACTGCCACTTCACGAGTCCCATTAGGCGTTACACCGACCTCATCACGCAACGTCTTCTCTTCAACGAAGAGGATCCTAAGGTTTCTCTTGAGAAGATCGCTTTGTCATGTTCAGAGCATGAGCGCGTTAGCTTCCGCGCAGAGATGTCTGTCAAGCTGCTCAAAAAACTCCGGCTCCTCAAAGGGCTATTAAAAGAGGACCCGGAAAAAGAGTATAACGCGATCATCACACGCATCAAACCCTTTGGCATCTTTTTTGAGATCGCCGACATTATGCTCGAAGGCTTTTTGCATATCTCCATGCTCGAAGATGATTTCTTTGTCTTCAATGCGCAAAGGAGCATTTTGGTGGGCGATAAAACCGGCCAGAAGCACTTCTTAGGCGAAGCTATCAAGGTGAAGGCGGAGGCTGTCGACTTTATCCTGCTCGAGAGCAAGTGGGAGCTTGTCACCCCTAAGAAGCGTCGTCCCCGAAGATAAAGAGGCGCAAATCCGTGGACTTTAGTGGACGAGGTGGACGAGGTGGACGAGGTGGACTTTGTGGACAGCGCCAAGAAGAAGAGCCGGAAGAGATCCCCGTCCACTTCGTCCACTAAAGTCCACTGTTCTTCTGTCCACTTCGTCCACTAGGGGTCTTTGTCCGTGTCTTTGCGTTAAATCTTCGCAGCGGTAACGGAAACGGGGTGTTAGAAGAAGATGCTTTACTCCCATGGCGCTTTCGATTAAAAGAGGTGTATGAAGAAGAGCTTTCTTACCGGCCTCGCTATCCTCCTTCCGCTTGCAGTCACAGTGTCTGTGATTAGCTTTTTCATCAATCTTCTCACAGACCCCTTCATCGGTCTTGTCTCTAACTTTCTTGCGCGCTTCGGTATCGCTACACAGGGCTTTCTCTTTCTTACGCCCAAGCAGACGCTCACTTACGGCAGTCAAATCCTCATCCTTATTTTGCTCTTTATTTTCACAGTCTTTTTGGGCATGCTCACCCGCCATTTTATTGGAAAGAGCCTGCTCCATTTAGGCGATAGGATCTTGCATAAAATCCCGTTCGTTAAAACCGTTTATAAGATGATGCAAGACATCATCAGAACATTGTTTGCAAAAGACAAGAGCGCGTTTCAACAGGTGGTGATGATCCCCTTTCCATCGCCCGGAATTTACGTGCTAGGATTTGCTACACAAGAGGCGCCCGCTACCTGCAGCGAAAAAGTAGGAAAGGAGCTCATCTCTGTGCTCATTCCCACCACGCCAAATCCGACCTCAGGCTTTCTCCTCATGTTCCCAAAAGAGGACCTTATTTACGTAGATATGAAACCGGAAGAGGCGATCAAGTTCATCATCTCCTGTGGTGTGATCGTCCCTGAAATCCCCTTGGATAAATCATGAAAAAATACTTGTTCGCAGGCTTTATCATACTCCTTCCAATAGCACTTACCTTCATGATCGTCTCCTGGCTTTTTAACTTTTTCACTCTGCCTCTGGCTCATCTGGTTGAAAACCTTCTTGTGATTTATGACATCGACCTAAAAAGTCATCAGATTCTGGTCTTCTTTGTAAGTCGCGGAGCCGCTCTTGTGCTTCTCTTTTTCATCATTCTTATCCTCGGCTTTTTCGGAAGAAAGTACTTCTTCAACACACTCCTGCGCTACACAAACCTGCTTTTCTTGCGCATACCCTTTGTCAAATCAGTCTACCGGATCTCAAAAGAGGTGACAAAAGCGCTCTTCTCTCAAGAGACAAAGGCTTTTAAAAAGACAGTACTGGTCCCCTTCCCCCATCAAAATGTGCACACTCTTGCCTTTATCACATCTGATGCACCCGCCATTCTCAAAGAAAAAGTTCCTGAAATCGACAAGGCAGTCTTCGTACCCACTGCTCCCCATCCTCTTTCGGGGTACATGCTCTTCTCCTCCAAAAAAGGCATTAAAGAGGTCGACATCAGTGTCGAAGACGCATTCAAGTTTTTGCTTTCCTGCGGAACTGCCCAGCCGGGTACCTCCGGTACCACCCAGACGATCAGACAAAGAATTAATACGTGCCCGCATCCGCGCCCGCGTGCGCTGCCCGATCCGGATTAATTCGGGCAAGGGCACGGGCAGGGGCAAGGGCACGTTAAAAAGATGTTTATTAAGCAGAAAATGTAGGCGCTACACCTAAAGTCGCTACAATATCAGCACGGTCCCATTCGACTTCAGTCTACGTAACAATTTAATCGCGCCTACATAGGCAGAACGTGGAAACATTATCGAAGGATCTATCGGAAAACTGACATCCCTCCGCTCTCTTGCACGTGTTTTATTAATAGGTAAAGAATGATCAAAGAGGCACTCATTTGTGCGGGCAAAGTGAGCAACAATACTGACAACTATCCAAAGGGTTTTTCCCAGCTGCTCCGGATAATCTTTTTCTGCTTGCTCTCGGCTTTTATTCTCGCTTCCGGGATCTGCTGCCTTTTGCATCCATACCCAGCGAGAAGTAGCTTCGGACTCCTCTCTCAAGTCTTTAGGAAAATCAGCATCGATACGGAGCTCCACTTTGCTTGCCTTAGCAAGCACGACAAAAGTATCCAAACAAACAGGCTCACCATCGCAGGCAGCTGGAATCAGAGTGAGCGTATGCGTATTTTTTCTTCTTGCGACCTCTTCATAGATATTTGGAGGAAGCCGAGGCATAGGGCCGGGATCTCCCCAACAATGCTCCAGCCACTCGCGCGGCCCAAAAGCCATTTTGGGAACGGCGAATATATCTTTAAAACGTCCGCTCTCTGGCCGAGCGGTTACATCATACTGCTTAGCTTTTCTTTGCCATATCTCATCGGTAAGCTGCCAGGATTTACAAACCGTCTCACACAGCGCAACTTCCTCAGGCTGCAGAAACTTCAACATGTACTGAAAGCCATGAGGGCAGCTCTGAGAGAGATATTCCCTGCTTTCCACTCTTTCTGTAAAAAGTTGGCTTATCCAGGCGCAAACTCTTTTCCAGATCGCTGCAATGCAATTGATCAGCTCTGCATAGCAGGGCGGATCTTGCATTAGAATGGGGGCTTTTTCTTCAAAACTAATTTTAGCTATGGACATAGGCGATAATTATGCCTGAGGAAGTATTAATAATCTGCATATTAGAAAATTTATTTGTCGTGCCCATGCCCACATGCTGTTACCCATAAGTCTAGTGTTCTCTAGAGAATAACAGGATAAGCAGGATCGGCTTCGCCGGCAGGATAAGTAGGATAAATTTCAATTGGGGTTGCAGGGGATTCTCCTGCATCATGCATATCCTGCCGGCGAAGCCGATCCTGTTTATCCTGTAATTTAGTACTTGTGAAAAGATATGGGTAACAGCATGCGTACCCTTGCCTGTGCCACTGCCCGAAATCCGGATTAATTCGGGCACGGGCACGGGCAGGGGCACGGGCACGTTAAAAAGATGCTTGCATCTAACCACTTCCGTTTCTATAATATGGCTTCATTAAACGGAGTTTTTCACAATGGTACGCATTAGTAAACAAGCTGAGATTAGAAGCCGCAGCCCTAAGGCACGCAGAGCCCCCTCTCCAAAGACCGGCGCTCTTAAAGACAATCTTCCCAAAGGCTTTAAGCCGCACGCCAATGCAGTGCAGGGAGATATGGCTCTATCTGCATTCATCCCAAAAATTAAATAATTATAAAGGACCCCTCTCTTATGTCGCGACACCGTAGCTATGGAAGATCTAGTGGAACAGCAAAAAAGCGCAACGTCTTAAAACGCTTTGAGCGCGTTGATGTGCTCCGCAGTCTGGGACGCTGGAAAGATGGAGAGAATAAAAAGGTGACCGGCCTGCCCAAAACACGCGTGTCGTGATCTCGGTCAAAAGCACCCAAAAAAAGCTTCCCATCTCTTCAACTTCTGTAAAAAAGCTGGCGCACTTTCTTTTGAAGCATTTCAAAGTGGAGTGCGACGAGCTTGCTATCCATTTTGTGACAAAAAAAAAGATCACAGAACTGCATGCTCAATTTTTCGAAGATCCAACACCGACCGATTGCATCTCTTTTCCCATAGATGAACCTAAAGAAAAAGCAAGCGGCTTTTGCCATTTAGGCGAGATCTTCATCTGCCCCGAAGTGGCATCTATTTATGCTAAAAAACACAACACCGACCCCTACACAGAGACAACGCTCTACCTCGTCCATGGCCTCCTGCATCTCTTGGGCCACGATGACCAAAAACCAATAGAGCGCAAAAAGATGCGCGCCGAAGAAAAGCGATGTATGGTATTAATTAAAAAACATAATTTAGAAATAACATGCTAATCGACGCTCTGCGTAAAATTCTGGCCATCCTCTTTCCACCCCCCTCTCGCCGCAAGGTTGCGTCAGGCATCAAATTGCGTGACAAGATCCTGCAGATTTTACACGACTCGGATCTCGCCCCCTACCTCGATCCTAATGACCAGAAGCTGATCCTCTCCGTTATCTCATTTAAGGAGCGGATCGTCCGTGAAGTGATGGTGCCGCGTATCGATGTCTTTAGTCTTGCTTCCGATACGACGATACAAGAAGCTGCAGAGAGTTTTTTAAGTCAGGGCTACAGCCGCATCCCGATCTATCGTGAAAGCGTCGACAACATCATCGGCGTACTTCTCTACAAAGATGTCTTGAAAATCTACGCTAAATCTACAAAAGATCATGCAAGCGCAAAGCTACTCACAGCGCCAATCGAGGGCATGCTTAAGCCCATTCTTTACACACCTGAGACCAAAAAAATTTCTCACCTCCTACAAGAATTTAGAAATAAGCAGATCCACCTCGCCATCGTTGTCGATGAGTGGGGAGGCACCGAAGGGATCGTCACTATCGAAGATATTTTAGAGGAGCTTGTCGGCGAAATTGCGGACGAGTATGACATCGACGAGGAGGTGCTCTTCTCCGTGCTCCCGAGCGGAGGCTGGGTGGTCGACGGTAAAATGGGGATCATCGACATCGAAGAGGAGCTGCGAATCGAGATCCCGCACAGCCCCGAATATGACACGATTGGCGGCTATATCGTCCATAGGGCAGGTTTGATCCCAACGAAGGGTTGGCGCATCCACCATGATGAGTTTGACCTGGAGGTGCTCAGCTCAGATGAGCGCTCTATCGACAAGATCCGCATCTCTCCACGATCTAAAGACTCTCTTGCAAAAGAATAGTACGAGCAGGCACAATCTTGGCCACAAACCTCAAGTATTAGGTACCCCTCATGCGTCGTTCGATCTCAGTCTGTGAACCAAGCAATGTTCTTGCCGGAAACGTTGGCACCTGGAAGTTCTCTTATACCACTTCTACTCCCCTGCCAAAAGGAACCCGTCTCAGATTTGATATGCTGAGTAAAGGTCGCTCAATCGACTGGGAGGTCCCTCAGACCAATATAAAAGAGAAAAAAAACCTGATCTGGCTGCAGCTTGCCGATGGCAAAATTCTTGCTGCCCGCGCAGTCGAAACTCCCGACTCTTTTGTCCCTACATTTGACTTCACCCTTCCTTCTGAAATCAAAGCAGGCGACACATTTTCTATCCATATCGGCTCGGCAGAGCAGACTAAGGATCACAAGGGAGGCAACCGCTCTCAGACAATCGTCCAGAGAAGACGCCCCTTTCATCTCTTCATCGACCCAAAAGGCAAAGGGGACTTTCGCGAGCCTGAGATTTTCACGATGGATGTCCGCGGAAACGTACTGCATAACATCCGCATCATCGCTCCTTCTATCGTCTCAAAAAATAAGCGTTTTGACGTTATTGTCCGGTTCGAAGATGCATATGGCAACTTGACCAACAACGCGCAAGAAGGAACCCTCATCGAACTGAGCTACGAACAGCTCAGAGAAAACCTCACTTGGAAGTTGTTCGTGCCAGAGACAGGCTTTTTAAGCCTCCCCAACCTCTATTTTAACGAGACCGGCGTCTACAAGATTCAGCTTCTAAACACAAACACCCAAAAGAAGTACTACTCCGCACCGATCAAATGCTTTGCAGACAGCGACAAGAACCTCTACTGGGGTCTTTTGCATGGAGAGTCGGAGCGTGTCGACTCTACAGAAAATGTCGAAGCGTGCCTACGCCATTTCCGCGATGAGCAAGCGCTCCAGTTTTTTGGCACATCCCCTTTTGAGAGTGTTGAAGAGACATCGAACGACTTGTGGAAAACACTTTCAACACAAGTTGCAGAGCTCAACGAAGAGAGCAGATTTACCACCTTCTTAGGTTTTCAATGGTTTTCAGAAGTTCCCGAAGAGGGACTGCGCCAGATCGTCTACTCTAAAGATAGCCGTCCACTTCTGCGCAAAAAAGACACCAAAACCAACACGCTTAAAAAAATCTACAAGGGCCATAATCCGAAAGAGCTTCTAGCTATCCCCTCATTTACAATGGGTAAAGGCTTTGAGACCAACTTTGAAGATTTCACACCTGAATTTGAACGAGTCGTCGAGATCTACAACGCTTGGGGCTCCTCTGAGTGCACAGAAAAAGAGGGCAACTTAAGACCCATCACCTTCGATGGAAAAAAAGGAGTTGGCTCGACAGACAAAGGATCGCTTATAAAAGCGCTCAACCGCAACATCCGCTTTGGATTTGTAGCCGGCGGCTTAGACGACCGCGGCATATTTAACGACTTCTTCGAAAGCGACCAGGTCCAATACAGCCCGGGCCTCACCGCAATCTACGCGATCGAACAGACGCGCGAAGCACTCTACCAAGCCCTCCACAACCGCACCTGCTATGCGACAACCGGCGAGCGCATCGTCGTCGGCTTTGCAATCGCAGGAGCCGGCATGGGAGCAGAGCTTTCGACGAAGGTAAAGCCAGGTCTTGCCTTCAACCGCCACATCACCGGCTTCATCGCAGGCACAGATCAGATTAAAGAGATCGTGATCATCCGGAACGGGAAACCCTTCCATACCTTCCACCCCAAAGCAAACTCTTTTGACTTTGAGTTTGATGATAGCGAGCCATTCGAATCAGTGGTGATGAGCTCACCTGACGAGCGCCCTCCCTTCGCCTACTACTACCTGCGCGTCCTTCAAGAGAACGGCCACACAGCCTGGAGCTCGCCCATCTGGGTCGACTACCCGGACATGCCGACCAAGAAAAAGCGCTAGCCTTTTCTTAAACGTGCCCGTGCCTGTGCCCGTGCCCGATCTTCATTCCTGCGTTTACGCAGGAGTTCTTCAAATGCCACCCTCTAGAAAGCGAAAAACCCCAGCTTACGCCGAGGTTAGACGCCGATCGGGAACTCCCGATCCACTTATAAAACCCATCGTAGTAAACGGTAGGAATAAAGATCAAGAGCACCCTTTTCCTCATTTAAAACATAGCTTGATTCTTGTTCTAACTAAGGAAATGCATGCTCAAGATCTTAACAGCCCTTTTGCCATCCGCTCGAAATTGAGCCTTTTGAGTTTACCAGCAGGGTCTTGGCTTTCTAACTTCGACCATTCTTCCGGTGTCGCATTTGCCAACCAGCGCTTTAGATTTTTCTTAAAAGTCTCAAACCATTTCGCATGCTGTCGCTTTAGACCATCGAACTCGACTAGTGCCTTGTCGGAAAAATCCCCTAATTGTTTGGCTACATACCAAATCCCATAAAGGTCTTTGAGCACCTTTAGAGAATTCTTACGTCTTGTAAAAGTAAGTCCTTTGTGAAATATCCATGCTCCTGGAGAGACAACCTGACCAGTTTTCTGTGAGTATGTTTGAAACTCCATAGCCTTCTTTAAACCCAATGTCAAATAGCTCAACGGTTGAGCCACCACACCTGCGATGACAATATTTTTACTTTTGTCATTACGTGTAGCGGAATGTGTCAAAAACTCAATCTCAATTTCAATTCCATCGATCTCTTTTACATAACTTTCAGTTGCTGGCACTTCCAAATCTTTAAAAATGGGAGCAAATCCTGCTTCATTGAGATGTTTGGCGATATTCTTCTTGGATATTTCGGGAATCCTTCTAGGAAGGAGCGAATCAATATCTCGCGTTCCCACTGGAGAATTCTCATGCTTTGGGTCAGATAAATAAAGTTTGTAAACGAAAAGAGCAAAACCGCCTCCAATTACAATAAATTCACGCCATGGGCCTATTGACTCCAAAAATTCCGAGATGATTTTATCTTCTTGATTTTGCTTCATTGTTTATAAATACGTTTCAGTTCGGGATTACGTTCTGCCATAAATTCTGCTTGCTCCTGTCCGCGCAAAGGGAAATGGTAAAGATCTAGGAAAGTTAATAGAATCCGCAATATTCCATTCCTCTTTTTCTATACAATGTCAAGAAGGCTTTCATAATAAGGTTCGATCAGCAAAACTTCATACCCTCTCTCTTTGGACTCTAATGAGCCTCTTCAAGTTTGAACTGCAGATGGAAGAGTAATAAATTTCCAGAGTATCCAGATTGGTATTTTTATAGCCGTGGCTTCTGCTCAGAATGAAGACAACGCAACCTTTGCATTTAATTTAGATTTTTTTAGCACAACAAGAAGTTGAGCCTTTCCTTGAAACGGAGAAATATAAGTCCACATCTTGCATTTTTTTACAATGCTATAGCGCTGTAGCCAATCTTTGAAGGGGCTTTGGCTTCTTAAAAATGAACTTCTTGGCTGTTCTTATCCCTTGTGTCTCAAGAAACCCTTCAGTATTAAGACTCCAAAAACACGCTGCACTAAACCTAAACTTACCCCCGTCTCTTTAACAACTTCTCTTATAGAAAATCCTGTTCTAGTTGCCCCCTCCCTCAAAAGCCAACCGAGAATAAGGGCCGATTTATCCGCATAAATATTAGGCTCTGCAAGATCTGCTTCAGAACTCACCAGAAATCGCCCTTCATATCCTCTCATACGTTCACTAAAATATACTGTTCACTATATATTGAACAGTTAAAACTAGTGAACAGTGCGAAGACGCTTAAGTGATAGAGCGGGAGCGCTTGCGCTCCAGCGCTTCTTGCTTGCGGCGGGTGCGGCGGGCTTCGGCCTCTTGATAGCGCTGCTTTTCGATGGGGGTTTCGGGAATGACGGTGGGAACCGGGGTGGGTCTTCCCTGGTCGTCGACCGCCACGAAGGTGAAGTAGGCGGAGAGGATATGCCGCTTCTCTTGGGTGCGGTAGTGCTCGGATAGGACTTTTACGCCGACCTCCATGGAGGTGCGCCAGGCGCGGTTAATCGAAGCTCGAAAGAGGAGGATGTCTCCCTTGGTCGCGGGGCCGAGGAAGTGCATTGCGTCGACCGAAGCAGTGACACAGGTCCTACCGCTATGCCTCTCTGCTACGACGAGGGCGATCCGATCTAAAATCGACATCACAAGTCCACCAAAGACGGTATTGTTCGAGTTCAGGTCGTTGGGGAAGACCTTGTAGGTATGATCTTCCACTGCCGAATCGCTGACTTTTTTTGCTTCCATTTTGCACCAACTATTTTTTTTATAAGTAGCATTAAGTGTGATTCTGATAAAGTGCCAATGTAAGATTATGTGTGGCATATTTGGTTATGTAGGACCGCGCGACTCTGCGAAGGTCTGTTTAGAGGGGCTCAAGTATCTGGAATACCGCGGGTATGACTCGGCGGGTATTGCTGGCATTTTCAATGGCGAGCTCATCGGCTGCAAAGAGATCGGAAAGCTACAGGTTCTAGAAAATAGCCTCTCCAATCAGTCCTTATCCTTTGATCTGGCCATCGCCCATACGCGCTGGGCAACGCATGGCAAGCCCACCCAAGAGAACGCCCATCCCCACTTTGACCAGAACCGAGATGTCGCAGTCGTCCACAATGGGATCATCGAAAACCACTTTGCTCTGCGCGAAATGCTCAAGCAAAAAGGGATCGTCTTTAAATCGGATACCGACTCTGAAGTGATCGCTCAGCTAATCGCCCACTTCTATGAGGGGGATTTTTTCGCATCGGTCCAAAAATCACTTGGCCTATTACAAGGCTTTTGGGGTCTTGCGATTATCCACAAAAACCATCCCGATCTAATCATTGCAGCTGCCCGCGAAAACCCGATTGCAGTGGGCTTACACCAGGCAAATGGCGAGGCCTTTCTCTCCTCCGATGCTAACGCCTTCGTAGCCGCAGAAGATCTAGATGTGCTCTTCTTAAAAAATGATGAGATCGCCGTTGTCTCAAGAGATAGAATTAAAGTATTCGACCAGACTGCCGCACCCGTCTCGCTCAATATGCAAAAGCTAGGTGTGCAAAACCAGACGATCACCAAAAATGGCTTTGAGCACTTCATGATGAAGGAGATCTTTGAGCAGCCTCAGACGATCCAGCAAGCGCTCCATAGCCGCATCATCCCCGATTTTGGCACGGCTGAATTTGAAAACTTTGGTTTAAGCCCGCAAGAACTACTAGGCGTAAAAAGAATCCTGATCCTGGCCTGCGGCACCTCTTGGCATGCAGGATCGATTGCCGCTTCTCTTTTAGAAGATAAGGCGCGCATCCCCACGCAAGCGGAGATCGCCTCAGAATTCCGTCATAAGAACCCGATCATCTCTGAAAATACACTCGTGATCGCCATCAGCCAGTCGGGAGAGACTTTGGACACACTCGCAGCTGTTCGCGAAGTCAAAAGCAAAGGCGCAAAAGTTCTCGGTATTTGCAATGTTAGAAACTCGACTCTCACGCGCGAAGCCGACCATTGCATCTTCTTACGCGCAGGCCCAGAGATCAGCGTCTGTTCCACCAAAGCATTTACCAGCCAGCTCACAGTGCTTGCACTCTTTACTCTGCAGATGGCACGCCTACGCCACATGAGCAAAGAAGAGGGACAGCTCTTTTTAAACGAACTCCAGCTACTACCCGACCGCGTCCAAGAGATCCTCTACGAAAAAGATAAAATTCAAAAGATCGCAGAAAAGTATGCTGCCTTCGAACACTTCTTCTTTTTGGGACGCCACTACATGTACACAACCAGCCTAGAGGCAGCATTAAAGCTCAAAGAGATCAGCTACCTCAATGCTGTCGGCTACCCTGCCGGTGAGATGAAGCATGGCCCTATCGCACTTGTTAATCCCCATTTGGCTGTAGTTGGCATGTGTGGAAACAAACGCACCTACGACAAGATGCTGAGTAATTTAATGGAGATCCAAGCACGCGGAGCCCCCATCTTAGCTTTTGCACCTAAAGGCGCAGAACAGATTGCCCAGATTGCAGATGATGTGATCTGGCTCCCTCCTGTAATCGATGAACTCGCCTGCATTCCCTATGGAGTGGCATCCCAGCTTCTCGCCTACTACATCGCCAAAAAGCGTGGCACCGATATCGACCAGCCGCGCAACCTCGCCAAATCCGTCACCGTCGAATAAAAAATAGCGCCAAGAAATGGACTCATGTGGACGGAGTGGACTTCGTCCATTGTCCACTGGGCCACTCTCTTTGCGGATTTTGAAGATACGAAGGTTTTATTTGGATGTGATTTGGCCTGAGCCTGAGATCTTCTTAGAGAGCTCTTTGGGCTCTTTCACATAGTAGATTTTGCCATCGCAGCTTCTCGCCTACTACATCGCCAAAAAGCGTGACACCGATATCGAACAGCCGCGCAACCTCGCCAAATCCGTCACCGTCGAATAAACTCATTTACCATTAGGTCTTGTGTTTGAACAAAGATTTGATGGCAGTGGGTATTATGTTCCAACCGCTTTCATTGGTCCCGTACTGCGGCAAATTAGCAAAGTCACTTAAGTTCGTGCGGGGAACAGGTATTCGCAGCATCGACATTTTTTCTATCGCCCAACTCGTACAATTATGAGAGTCGAGGATCGCTGTCCTGTATCCAGCGCGCGACCACGTGTCAACTAATCTTTCTGCTTCAACCTCGTAAAACTCTGGTTCCCCCGAGCACCAAAATGCAGAAATTCTTTTTAATCCTTCCCCCTCAACATAGACTGCAGGGGGCGAATATTTAGAATGATGACCTAGGCTGCTATACACACGCGGGTATCTTCTATTTGTTATTGGCACTCGATCTTTTTCTTGTACTTCTCCCTGCTCATTTCGAACTTCTTCTCTTGCTGAGTCGTCTCTCTCTCTTACTATTTCATCGATCATGTTTTGCATAGGTTCACGAGGAATAAGATGGGTTATATCCTGGCCACCGACTTTGAACTTTTCTGGAGGAACATCTGAATATTTTACTATTCCCAAAACAGAATTCTTGCCGCCAAAGTGCGCGACTCGTAAAAACGGTTGATTATTTTCGACGCCTTCAATCGCGAGTTGAGTGTGGTTTTTGTTTGCTTGACGAACTAGTGTGATTGCCCATAAGTCTGCACTTACGTGCTTTTGTCCATCTAATCGACTCGGATAGCGAATTTCTGCGTTGTTTTCGGCCGCTCCATTAGCTTCTCGGACAAGCGCGGGTTCACGCTGTGCGGGTTGCGGTTGGGAAATTTCTATACGCATATCCAGAGGACTTACGGATTTGTTTGCGATGGGAGAACTTGCTCCATTAGAGCCGGAATTATTCGCTATATTAAGGCCCAATCCCACTCCTGAATCTGTCCCATTAGCTTCTCGGACAAGCGCGGGTTCACGATGTGTGGGTTGTGGTTGGGAAATTTCTATACGCATATCCAGAGGATTTACGGATTTGTTTGCGGTGGGAGAACTTGCTGGAGCCTTGCTAATGCCCAATCCTACGCCCAGATGGAAATCTTCGCTCACTTTCCAAACTTCTCTCGAAGGAGGGTTTTGTAGAACGTTTTGCACAGTTGGTTTCTCACTTGTTTTACTTCGAACTACATCAGCTGAGCTTGCCACAGATAGCCGGGAGAGTCTTTGCTCGACGACGATCCGGGAGAGTCTTTGCTTGACGATGCTGGAGAGTTTTCCTGCGGGATCAAGGAGTTTCCCTAGACACTCGTAAAATTCTTGGTTTGGAGCAGAAAGAGGGCTATTCGTGTTGTATTGCTTGCGGAGACAATTAACTTTTCCTGAGAGAAGATTAGAACACTCTCTATCCCCTATAATGACAGGCATTTTGAGGAGTTCGTTGGCTTTGGTCAAGAGGGTGTTAACAGTAGGAGTGGCCTTGGGAGTTGAGGGAGGTGCGGGAAAGTCGACGGGTTTTGCCAAGGTTAATGATGGGGATGCTTTACCAACAGATGCTACGCTTAATGTTGTCATATATTTTTCTCCTCAATAATAAACAAACTGCATTTCTGACCAAAAAGTCTAGCGGCTCAATCCATTTGATTCAATGATGGAGTTTCTTCATTTTAAAAAATTTAATGCAGAGATGCAAAGTCGCAAAGACGCGAAGGTTTTATTTGGATGTGATTTGGCCTGAGCCTGAGATCTTCTTAGAGAGCTCTTTGGGCTCTTTGACATAGTAGATTTTGCCATCGCCTACGACAAAGAGCGTGAGAGCATCGTCGGCCTGAACGACAGCTTCACCCTGGCCTACAATTTTAACCGAAGCGTTGCGGCTGACTAGATTGGCCGCCTGATAACTGCCCTGATCCTTGAGGAGCACTTTTTGGGTATCCACCTTACCGCGTACGGAGAGTTTGCCCTGATCAAAAACCTGACAAAGAAGGTCATCTCCTTGGAGTAGAAGCTCTGCAGAGGCAGTGTCGTGAACAGAGACATGCACATCTTGTAATTTTAAGAGCTCGGTCTGTAGCTGGGCCGATCCTTCTAGAATCAGCTTATTGAAATCGTTATCTACGGTGATTTTGCATACAAAGTGCTCTGTTGGAGGCTGGAAGAGGTTGCCTTTTCGGGTGATTTCAAGGAGCCCTCCGGAGAGTTTGATTTTAGTGTCGAAAAGGATCTCTTTATCCCCTTCAATTTCAAGGGCGCTGTGATCCCCCTGTGTGATGATGATTTTGCCTGGGCCTTTAAATCTAAGCTCCTCTAAATACCTAACCTCTTTATTGATCGTTGTTCGGTTGGAGGAGGGATCCTCTGGAAAAAGGGTAACCCCAACGATTAGCAAGAGTAGCAGCATGGCAGCTGTCTTCATTCGATGTTTCCCCCTATGCCTTATATAGCTTATAGGGGTCCCCTATAACAATATATATTTTAACTTCACAACTTGCTAATTATCAACAACTTATTATTTAATTGATTTAAAAATTTATTTTAATTATAATTAACCTATTAAACATTAAAAAGGTTAGTTTTAAATGACTTCTGCTACTCCTAATGTAAATATTAGATTCGAACCAAGGCCTCCTGCAGCTCCAAAGAGTTACACCCTCATGGAAGTGAATGGGGTTACCTACCTCATCACAGACATGGTTGGTGGAAAAGCACAAGCCCATACGGAAGATGTCTGGAAGACCAAGGCTGATGCTATGAAGGCGCTTGCCGAGCAGCTCGAAGCAGATAACGATGGGGACTTTAGCCCCTCTTTTATCAGCCACTTCGAAGTAGACGCAAAGCAAAGTCGCGTTACCTATAACAAACGCACGGATCAGCTAGCTGCTCCTATTGTAGCTAAGCTTAAAAACCCTCAGATTCTAAAGTCTCTTGGCTGCAATCCCTATGTGCCCTTTGCCCATCCCGGTTTAATCCAAACGTATCAAGGCAGTGTAAGCCAAAGCACATCTCGGTATGCAGAAGAAAATCCTGCTGCCAAATCTGCCTGCTCCTACATTGTTGTCGAAATGGCCGATAGAGCGATAAAGGCACACTATGATGATGGTAAGGACCTTATAGAGGCTCTTACTTCCAACATCGATGATATTGTAAAGCAGGGGCAAGAAAAATATATGCTTAATCTGCCCCGAATAAGACAAGCTCTGGGCAAAGCACCTGCACACGTAAGTGCCGCGGAAATCCCTATGGCTGGTGATTTTCCAAATCTAGCACAGCCCAACATGGGAATACCTGATTTGGATATTCCTAACTCTCAAATCGCAGAATTTTATGCGCAGCAGCTAGAAGCTTTGGGCAGAGACCAAATTGTATCTGCAGCTGCGTTGACAAACAGAGGCGAAACAATGGGTCTGGTCGTTCATAGAGATCGTCAAACACTTGATGTTACCGAAGTTCTCTATTTTGACTCTCATGCAAATCGTGCAAACGATGCAAACCATATGGCATGCATTAAGCATTTCGATTCTACCGAAGCTGCTGGAGCATTCCTGGCTCACCGTATACCTCATGAGCCTGTATCCAATGATCCGAATTGGAACAAGCTCTCTATCACTCCTCTCGTTCATAACTAATAACTCAGCACCCTGTGCCTCTGCCCGTGCCTGATCTTCTCTTCATTAATCCGGATCAGGCATGGGCAGAGGCACGGGCACAGGCTTAAGCTTGCGGAAAATCAAAGAAGAGTCTTAAAGTGCGATGAACCTGTCCAAATGTTGGGTTCAACATGAAGTACCGCACCAAACTCTATTTAGCGCTCTGGGGAACCTCGATTGCCAGTATCCTCTCGGCTCTTGCTTTTGTCTATTACGAGACAAAGCAGGAGTTTATAGATGAGTATAGCAGCAAAGTGCTTTCGATTGCAGCGACTGCTGCTGCAAGCGTCGATGGCGATCTTTTAAAGACGATTAAGTCCAAAGAGGATGTCTATTCGGAAAATTACCGCATTCTGCGCGATACTTTGCGCAAGGACCGCGATGCCAACCGTCGCGAGGACGTCTATGTCAAATACCTATATACACTAAGAGTCTCTCCCAAGAATCCTCAAGAGATCCTCTATGTTGTAGATACAGAGGAGAAGACTAAAGATATTGGTCTTCCGAACGATGTGTACGAAGAAGCTGCGATCTACCAACTGCCGGAGCATATCAAGAAGTACTACATGCCTAAAAAGTTCATCCGTGATGAGACGGGTGTGTGGCTGATGGCAACTGCCCCAATACTTGACAAAGCGGGCAACTTCGTAGGAGCCGTCGAAGTCGATATTACGGCAGGAAATGTGATTGCAGAGCTGCACAAACTTATGCGCTTTGGCATTTTGGCGCTCATCGGCTCCTCTATTATTGCCACGGTTCTAGCTTACATTTTAGCAAGACAGGTGACACGATCTTTACGCACCCTGTCCGCCTGTGTTCTGGAGATCGGCGCAGGAAATCTTAAAGCTCGCACACAACTAGATACGAATGATGAGTTCCGTGACATGGGAATTGCTATCAATGATATGGCTACAGGCTTAGAAGAGAGAGAGCGCCTCAAAATGAGCTTTGCCCGCTACGTCTCGCGCCACATCATGGAGAAAATTCTCGAGTCGGAGACTCCTTTAAAACTAGAAGGCGAGCGGCGCAAGATCACCGTTCTCTTCTCTGATATTCGTCAATTTACAAAGCTATCGGAAAAGCTATCTCCCGAGCAGGTCGTCTCGATCTTAAATCGCTATTTTGAGACGATGATCGAAGTGATCTTTAAAAATCATGGGACTTTGGATAAGTTTTTGGGCGATGGGCTGATGGTCGAATTTGGCGCGCCTTTAGAAGATGCAATGCAAGAAAAGCATGCAATCTTAACGGCTATCGAAATGCAGAAGGAGATCAAACGCCTTTGTGCAGAGTGGGAAAAAGAGGGCAAGCCTAAGATCTCTATCGGCATCGGCGTTCACACAGGCTTTGCTGTTGTTGGCAATATCGGATCTGAAAAGAGAACGGAGTACACAGCGATCGGAGATACGGTCAATGTCGCTTCACGTCTTGAATTTGCGACAAAAATACTAAATGCACCTATCTTGTTCAGCGAAGAGACGTTTAAAGCGCTTAAACCCGACGAATTTAAATGTAAAAACCTCGGGCCTCTCGCGCTTCCCGGAAGAGCAGAGCCCGTAACCGTCTACACAATTGTAAATGATGAGGCAACGTGAAGATTATTAAGTATCTGTTCGGCACACTGCTCTCTCTTCTTGTTCTCTCTATTCTGCTCTTGCCAACGCTCGTTTCAACAAATGCAGGAAAAGAGATTCTCTTACAGCGTTTTGGTCAAAAGAACCCCGATTTAAATCTCTCCGTAGAAAAGCTATCGCTCGGCTGGTTTGGCCAGCAAAAAATGGAAGGGATCAAGGTGCAAGAGCGCTCGGGTCTTTTCACATTCAGTGCAAACACTTTTACCTCGTCTGCTTCACTTTTGCACCTTCTCTGGAATAGGCCGGACTTGACCCATCCCTTTCCTTTAAGCTTTTCTGGAACTTTCACACTATCCGGCGGACGTCTCAACATCTTAAAAACCGATTTCGAAGGTCTGGAAGGAGAACTGCTCATTCCAAGCGAGCGGTCATCTCTTCTTTTTCGCGCTTGGGGAACAAGTGTTCAAGAGAACGAAAAGGGCAACTTTACTCTCTGCACGCTTCTGAGTGATCTTAAATCCCAGAATCCCTCTCTAGATGTGCAAATAGAGCTAGTCGATCTTCCCATAAAAGCTCTCGATCAGATCGCCAGCATCTTCAACCCTAACTTTTCAGGGATTCTCGTAGAAGGGATCGGCCCCACGCTCAATCTCACACTGCATGGAGATATCTCAAAAGACAAACTCGACTGCGATTTTAAAATCGGCTCTACCAACTTGCAAGGCAGCGTCCAGACCAAGTGGCAAGAGGGAAATGTCGCTCTTGCAAATCCCGGCAATATCCAGCTTCTCATAACCCCTGCTCTTGCAGATAAGATCGCCGAACGAATATCTCTATTCCAAGGTTTAAAATTAAAAAAAGAGGTGCAAGCAGCACTCTCTTTGCGCTCGCTTGCTCTTCCTCTTTCTGAAAAGGGGCTAGATATAAACCGTGCCAAGTTCCAGCTCGATCTAAAGCTTGCTCCTACTACTTTGCTCTCGACCATCACTACCCAAGAGATCTCACTCGACGCCTTAAGCGCCTCTCTATCTACAAGCGATCTGCAAGATGGAGTGGATGTAGACATGAGCACAGTCGCGAAAATCGACGGGATGCAAAGCCGCATCCAGGTGCAAGGAAAGCTGGAAAACTTGATAGGGGGCGGAGCTCCTTCCGGAACTGGGAAGATCGAAGCACAAGAGCTCTCTTTAATCCTGCTTGATGAGATGTTTAAACAAGAGGGAATGCTGGTCGATTTTTTAGGAAAGAGTCTAAATGCAGAGCTGGATTTCGTAACGTCGAAAGAGAAAAATCAAGCGACCCTACAACTGAGTACGCCAAACCTGTCACTTTCTTCTCTTGCATTTACTTGGGATGCAAAACGCGCAACACTCGCAGCACCTGCTACCCTCTCCTATACTCCCTCCTCCACACTTCTTAAAACTTTTGGTGCGCAAGAAAAACAGATACCGCCGATCCAGATTACGCTAGAGAGCCTCTCTCTTGCCTCTTTAGACAAGTGGGAAACTCTTGCCCTTTCTCTTAAATGGAAAGCACCGGCTCTTACGCTATCCAACCTTTTTTGGGGTGCAACAGATGGAAACCTTACAGTGCAAACCTTGCAGAAGATCGCCTTTGATGTAAAAGGAACCAGCGTCACAGGATCAGGCGTTGGCTCTTTGCAAAAAGAGGGAGAGCTCTTCAAGCTAAAGCTAAGTGCGCTCTTTCCTACGTTTGTCTTTACAAGCCCAGATAAAAAGAGAAGCACCGCGCTTGCCGACACAGCGTTTACCATGGAAATGGGCGGAAAAAAGGAGAGCTTGGATCTTAAACTCACCTCTCGCTTACAAGATGCGGGAGCGAGCAATATCGCAATGGATCTGCATGTAGATGAGATTTATAG
The DNA here is from genome assembly GCA_963804085.1 of Chlamydiia bacterium. GTDB lineage: Bacteria > Chlamydiota > Chlamydiia > Chlamydiales > Rhabdochlamydiaceae > CAWDOQ01. The sequence goes on from CAWDOQ010000015.1 coordinate 109,893, forward strand.
CCACCGACCTATTAGCGATCTTGCTGCCAGCGGACGTCTGCAAATAGAGAGCCTGCCCACATCTTTTGCCGATCTTCTTTTGGGATATCAGGCGGGAACACTCGGCGCCCTCATAGGCCCGGAGCTGCGGCTTACGCTTGCTGCAAAGAGCATGAAAGCCGAAAAGAGCGTCCAGATCCAAGCGACAAGCGCGCAGCTAAATGCACAAGGTGCCGTGACAGTAAAAGATGATCGCCTCTTTTTGACGAGTGCGCGCACGCCCATGGAATTCTACTTCACGCTCACTAAAGAGGGATATGCCGCGCTCGATCGTATGCAGGCAAAAAACCAAAAAGGGAGTATCCCCTACGAGCTCAAAGAGCCCAGCGTTTTTAGTTTGACCCTATCACGCTTAAACTGTCCTCTTGCGAAAAAAAAAACTTCGGGCTTTTCCCTTGCTGACTTGGACCTGATTGCGCTTGATATGCAAGGGGAGGTCGCAGTCGACAAGTTCGCTTTCTTAGAAAAAGGTAGCGGTCGCATCGTAAAGCTCGATCAGTTCCACTTCCAGTTTCAAAAGTCTCCCGCATCAGGACTCCTCAGCTGGCATCTCGACTCCTCCCTCTCCTCTCGCTTAGGCTCTTTAGATAGCCTAGAGCAGGGTGTGATCAAAATGGATGGTAAAGTCGATCAGCTCTTTACCCAGAAGGGTCTTGGCAAGCTCCCCGATAGCACCCTCGATATTACCATGACACTTAAAGCGCTCCCCTCCTCTGTTTTCGACATCTTAGCAAGAGGAGCCGGCATCTCCTCTCCCCTCTCCCCTCTTTTTGGCGAGAATGTCAATGCAGAGTGCTCTCTTCGTTTAAAACAGGCCAGCGGCCCAGTCAGCATCAATCTCCACTCACCCAACACACGCTTCTCGCTTTCCGGATCTTTTAAAGCGGGAATCCTCTCGCTTCTTGAGCCGGTCTACGCACAAGTTAAGATGACACCCGAGCTAAGCAAGTATCTTTTAAAAGAGATCAATCCCCTTTCGATCAGCGAAATCTCGGCCCAGCACCCGCTCACTTTAGAGATCGCACCCCAAGGATTTTCTCTTGCTCTCTTTCCCTTTGATGCAAACAAAGTCATAATTCCTAAAGCGCGGATCGAGCTGGGACAGATCTCGTGCCATAACGAGGGCGCCTTGAACATCACATTGGGACTGCTCAAATCCAAGCAGCTGGCCAAAGAGAAGCAGCTCCAGCTCTGGTTTGCTCCAATAGACCTCCATGTGCAGGCAGGCGTTGCTAACATCGAAAGAACGGAGATCTTAGTCTCCGACACCTATGAGATCGCCTCATGGGGCAAGGTTGACTTTGCCAAAGACTATGTCGATATGATCCTCGGCCTTACTGCTCAGTGTTTGAGTAAAGCTTTTGGCATCCAAAACCTCCCCTCCGAATATGTTATGCAGATCCCAATGAAAGGTAAAATGAATGACGTCCAGCTCAGCACGGGAACTGCGACCACCAAGATTGCCGCGCTGCTTCTTTGGCAGCAAAAGGGTTTGGGCGGCTCCGGCGGGCTCTTGCCCGGCATTGCAGGCGACGTTCTTGGCAAATTAGGCGTCCTACCCGACCTGGACTCTTCTGCCCCTCCTGCTAAACACCCCTTCCCGTGGGAGACCAATAAACCCAGCGGAAAGCTGCGCAAAAAAGAGACCTCCGAAAAGAGCTCCTTCAAAAAGAAGAATAAGATCAAAAAAGGGGACAAACCCCTCAAGCAGCTCCTCAAAGTCCTAAGATAACATAAACCGCAAAGATCTTCTCTTTTTATCGTGCCCGCTTCCGCGCCCGCGTGCGTGCCCGATCTTTTTTCTTTTCATGTTTTTCTACATATACGGAATTAATCCGGATCGGGCGCGCACGCGGGCGCGGAAGCGGGCACGATAAAGAAAAGCGTCAAGCGCGCTTAGGCATCATCGGGAGCAAAGAGTTACAACAGGATGGGCAGGATAGACAGGATGAAGAAAGAATCCTGTTTTTAGCTTTTTTCCCTCTTCATCCTGTCTATCCTGCCCATCCTGTTTTAATTCTTTTTCCTTCTTCATCCTGTCTATTTTGTGTAACTAAAATTTTTACTTTAATCACAAGTTAACTATCGATTTTATAGCCAAAATCATGTAAAATTTTTGCCATGGCACACGCAGTTATTCCTTTTAACATTGCTCATTTCCGCGATCTGGGTTCTTTTGAAACAGCGCTCTACGATCCCTCCTATGCTGAAGAGATCACTTATTCCACGCATGAGGCACTCAATGAGCGGCTGAACAACCTATTTAAACAGAAACTTTTAAGTGTCCCAGAGGTCTCTCTCCACTTCACCCCTAAAGAGGTCGAGCGCCACTGGGAGCTCATCTTTTCTCAGGCAAAAGAGAATCTGGGGAATGCTCACTGGATGTACAAAAGGTCGACGATACGCGAGCTTTTTGAAGAGATAAATCAAGTAGTTTTAGGGGTGAGCTCTCAAGGCATCCAGCCCTACGGCACGAAAGAGACCTTTGCCGGAGAGGATGTGCGTAACTTAATTAAATACCTGCTTCATGATATCCCTCTCAATTGCGACATCACCACCTGCTCCTCTCTTCAGTACGCACTAAATGATGAGTGTGTGAGCGCAGATCTTCAAACTAGAAGTCGCAATGAAGTGAGTTATCTTCTACGCAGACTCTCCGAAACGCTTAAAGATAAACCCTGCGATCTTCCTACAGAGATGCTCGTCGGTGAAGCCTTGTCTCTTTACGCTTTTATGGGATTTCCTGAAGCAAACGATATAGTCACAGTGCCGGTAAAAGTAGCTGATGAATGGAAGCAAGTTTCCTACACTGTTAATCTTATCCCGCTCACGCCTTGGTGGCTGGGCGAAAGCATCCCCGGCATTGCCTTAGAGCCAAATGAGCCCGGCATGCCGCCTCTTCTTCTTTTTAGAGCCACACGCGGAACACTCTCTTGGCTTGTAGACTTTACACCCGGTTTTTCTGCAGGAAAAGCGCTCTACTACCTGGGCAAAGACAACCTTAAAACTTGGATCGAAAAAGTCGGTTCACCTGAAAACAGAGTGCGCATTTTCGGAATGAGTTTGGGTGGAGCGCTTGCCTACTACACAGCTCTTGATTCTCCAAAACTGGTCGAAATTAACGCCTTTGCTCCTCCCGGTGCTTGTATCCAAGAGGAGTGCTCCATTGAAGGAACGATCTATTTTGATCCGAGCGATCCCGTGAGCCTCTTGGGATCGCATCCTGTCTCTGACAATTTACAGATGGTAAAAGTGATACGCACAAACTCGAGCCACATGCGTATGTTTGGAGGCGAGCCTACGCTGCTTCTGCGCGTGAATACTGTGTTTGAAAATCAGAAAATGCTACGGACTATTCTTTCGATTCTTCATCAGATAGCGGCGTTTCCTCTATTTCTGATACTCGCAACCATTGTCGCGATCAACGCTCTCATCCGAAAGACGATCGACCTTTTCCATTATGTCTTTGCAGGCACCCACGCTCTCAACCCTTCTTAACAACTTGCCCTTGCCCTTGCCCGAATTAATCCGGATCGGGCAAGGGCATGGGAAAGGGCAGGGGCAAGGGTAAGATCAGGCTATGGTTACTTCCTTACAGAGATAAACATCCTGGATGGCATGCAACAGCTGAATCCCCTCTTTCATCGGCTTTTGAAATGCCTTTCGTCCGGAGATCAGTCCCATTCCGCCCGCACGCTTGTTGCCCACAAAATACCGACAGCTTATCTTCTTTATGAGGGTGAGGGCCATGGCTTTCACAAAGCAGAAAGCATTCAACGCTCTCTAGAAGACAACTCTATTTTTTCTCTAAAATTCTCCAATTCCCTTTAAGCGAAGAAATTGAGCCTGTGGCCATTGAAAATCTGATTTCTCGGGAGTAATACATTCACAAAAACATCTGTAGGTGCGAGGCTCTCGATGCTTGATCTAAAGTGCTTTTTCTTATATTTCTAAAAATAAAAACTATAGACATGGTTGAACACAATCGTTTTCGTTTTAAATGGTGGGCTCTGTTTGGAGTTTCTTTGCTCGCATTTACAGCATTCCTAGATGCCACTATCGTCAATACGGCTCTACCTTTTATCCAAACCGCATTAAAGGCGAATATCCTGCAACTCCAGTGGATAGCCAACATCTTCACGATCATTCTTAGTATGACGATGATTGCCATAGGGAAATTTGCAGATCTATGGGGACGAAAAAAAGTATTCTATATCGGCGTGCTTATTTTCGGCATTGCAGCTTTTGGCGCCGGGTTAAGTATGACGGTAGAAATGTTGGTTTTCTTTCGCGGGCTGCAAGCACTTGGTGCATCGACAATTTTTGTTGCTTCGGCCGCTTTGTTATCGGATGTGTTTCCGGAAGATAAGCGAGTAAGGGCCATTAGCATTTATGGCGGGGTTACTGGCTTTGGACTTATGATTGGCCCTTTTCTCGGGGGAATTTTAATCGCTCTTTTAGGCTGGCGATGGGTATTTTGGATCAATCTGCCTTTGATTGCTGCTGGTCTTGGAGCTTGTTTTTTTAGCTTAAAGAGCCATGTTCATGAGAAACACGTAGTTAAAATTGATTGGCTAGGCCTCATGCTGCTGGTTTTTGGTTTGGGAGCTTTGATGTATGGAATCACAGCAGGGGCTCAGGGAAATTGGAAATCGATCTCAGCCTGGATTTTTCTAGGAACGGGGATAGGAGCCCTTATTCTCCTGATCATTCTGGATGAATTACGCTCAAATCCTCTGCTTGATCTTCACATTTTCAAAGACAACTTGATTGTTCTTGCAGCACTCAGCTGTGCTCTTGCAGGAGTTGTATCCACAGTATTTATGTTTTTTGACCCTCTTTACTTACGCATTTTGCGTGAACTATCTCCTTTTTTTATAGGTCTTCTCATCGCTGTCATTCCTGCGGCGCAAGCTCTCATCTCTTTTGTCTTTGAACGATCGGTAAGATGGTTTGGAGTGACCAACCTGCTTTTTGCCTCAGTGATAGCGGCTTTTTTAGCCGTTTCTTTACATCGACTTATCTATCTTCATACTCCTCTCTTATTTTTGATCCTTCCCTTTTTCCTTCTAGGGATCAACTGGGGCTTGAGTAACGCAGGAATGATTACAGCAGTAAATCAGGTGATTTCTCCTCGTAAAATGGGAGCTGCTTTGGGAACGATTTCGACGATTTGGAATATCGTTGGTTCTATACTTTTGGCAACAAGTACGGCTGTTTTCCATGCTGTAGAGGTTCAAACCTCATTTTTGCCCGCTTTTCATAGTGCGATTGACTTCAACATTGGCTTTGCTACAATAATCTTGATTGGAGCTATTTGGCTTCGGGTAAAATTAAAAATCAGGAATCCATGAAAAAAATTAAGCCTGTGGCCATCGAAAATCTTTCTCCAACCGAATGAAAAAACTGATCGCTATGTTGTTTCTTCTCCCTCTCACTAGTTTTGGACAATTTTCAGAACCTCTTTTTGATTACGATCTCCATCTCTTTTCTCTGCCAGGAAACAACGAGCGCGTGATGATATGCTTCCATGGGTACGGAGATAACTACAAGATTGCTTTAGCTCTCAAGGAGCTGAACTGTATAGAGGCAACACTCGTCAGCTTTAATTTTCCCGAGTATGACATCAAGCAAGGAAGAAAATATGATCCACAAAAAGCCTCATTCGGCACGATTGACGAACTACTACCTGCGCTCTACGTCTTGAAGCAAATAGTTCTAGATCAAGGTTTAGACTCGATTGACCTCTATGGTTTTTCTGCCGGTGGTGGCGCTCTTATCAATGTGATCGGAGTGCTTAACAGCTCAATTTATGATGCAAATCTGAAAAAAATTGGAATTGGTGAAGAAGAAAAAATGAGGTTGCGCTCAGCCATTCAGAATGGAGTTGTGATTTTAGATACCCCGCTAAAATCCGTTGAGGAGATCATCGACTTTAGAGGGTCTACAGAAGAGTTGGAAATTTTAGCCAAAAATTACAGAAGTAATAAACTTAGACCTATCGATTCGCTCAAACTGTTAAACGGGTTATCGCTGAATATGCTGCTTCATTTCCAAGAAAAAGATGAAATCATCTCCAATCGTGACGATGAAATTTATATCGAACGACTTAAGGCGAACCAACCTGCAGGTAAGGTAGCTGTGATTATCGGAGATGATGGAGGGCATATGGCGCCTCATCTATCACTTTGGCGCTACTACTCCAAAAGACATTTTTGAGGTAATCCTATGTCTGTGAAAATTACGATTCTATACGACAATCGGTGTGCTGATCCCTCTTTGCAAGAAGGATGGGGATTTTCTGCTCTTGATTGAGCACGATGGGTCCAAGATCCTTTTTGATACGGGTGGCGATCCTGCATCTTTTTTCTCAAATGCGGAACGCTTGCAGCTCTCCTTAAGTGAAATCACACATCTTGTCTTTTCTCACAGACATTGGGATCATATCGCTGGTTTTAAAGAGATCGCTAAAAAGATGGGCAAAGGCACTTCTCTTTACGTGCCTAAGACATTTCCTTGGCTTCTATTGAAAAGTGGTTCCGCTCGCTTTGCTAAAACAAAGATCGTGCATGCATTCGAAGAAATTGCTCCCAATGTCTATGCTCTGGTCCTTAGAGGCGGGTTTTGGCTCTACGAACTCTCTCTGGTCATAAAAACGCCAAAAGGGTCTCGGGATCATCACAGGATGCGCACATCCGGGAATTATTCATATTCTAAAAAAGGCACAAGAACACCTTCAATCTGATATCAACTTTGTAGTAGGAGGTTTTCATCACCTCTTCAGCCCAGCCAACAAGTGCCAGGATATTGTAAAACAACTTCAGGCGCTCAACGTCCAAAAAGTGGCCCCCTGTCACTGTTCGGGCGATCACCTCATCCGTATGCTGCAAGATGCTTATGGCTCTAATTTTTCCAAGGTCGGCACTGGCACGATACTCACTTTTTGATTATGATTTCATTGCCTGTAATTCTATGATTGGTGGTTTAATGAGAAGTGCATTTTTCATATTTGTTCTTTGCGCTATCTACTACCCATTTGTACAAGGACGATCAGAGATGGCTAACAGTGGAATCATAGAGAGCAAAGGATTTGCTCTTGGCTATTGCATAGAAGGAACAGGGCCAAATACATTAGTGATTGGCAGTTCCATTTATTATCCTCGGGTTTTTTCAGAAAATCTTCGCAAATACCTACGTCTCATTTTCACCGATATGAGAGCTTTTGCTCCCCCTCAGGATTCTGAAAGCTCTTTGACATTTGGATTAGATTTACTTTTAGAAGATGTGGAAAATATACGACAAAAACTCAATCTTGGCCGCGTTATCATCGTGGGCCATTCCGGAAACGCATTTCTTGCGCTTGAATATGCGAAAAAATACCCAGAACATGTTTCACATGTCGTTATGATTGGCACTGCGCCAGATTTCAGCCCGAAGAGTAAAGAAGCTGCTGATCAATATTGGCAAGAGTCGGCATCGCAGGATAGAAAAGCAATCCTAGAAAGAAGTTTAGAGCAGTTTCCTAATTCACAGTATGAGCAGATTCCTTTGAGCAAACGTTTCATTTGGGACTACATTCGTCACTCCGCCCAGATTTGGTATGATTTCAATTTTGATGCAACCCCGTTATGGAAAGGAGTCCATGTTAATTTGCCTATTTTTGAATACGTTTGGGGCACTCTTTTTGGAGACATTGACATCACCCAAGGCTTGAAAACTTTCGACAAGCCTGTATTTTTGGCCCTGGGGCGCTATGACTTCATCATAGCACCACCTTCTGCATGGGATCCCATCCGTTCAAATTTTAAATCTTTAACCATCAAAATATTTGAACAAAGCGGTCACACCCCGCAACGAGAAGAGGCTGCTCTTTTCGATGCAGAATTATTGAAATGGTTCAAATTCTGAAAAACAGCACGAATCGTCATTTCAACTCCATCTACTGCTCG